>NZ_JBPZHC010000001.1:0-824398 GCF_051857465.1 Pseudarthrobacter cremeus
TTCACCGACACCCCCTGCCGCAGAAGCGAAAAGAACTCATCCTTCAGCGCATCGGGCGCCCGAAAACCACTCGGCATGGCAACCTCCAGAAATCAGATGTTGCAACGACCGTATGATTCTGCCACGGTTTATCGGGCGCAGAGTGACCCCGCGTTGCTCTATTCTGGGCCTTCTCGGCGTCGGTGAAGTTGGAACGACGACGGCGTCACCAACCACCGCGCGTCGGCGTATGTCCCTTGCGGGCATCGTCGGGCATGGCCATTTCGGCGCGGAGGCCGAGGAGCCGGATGGGCCGGCCCGCCTCGATTCCGCCTGCGAGGTCCAGGGCCCGCGTGAGGATTTCGTTCCGGTCGAATGTCTCAGGAATCTTCTTTGCGTGGGTTTTGGTGAGGAAAGGCGCGTACCGGACCTTGAGGGTCAGCCCGATCACCGGCCGTCCTTCCGCGACGACATCCTCAAGGACACGGGCCGTCAGCTCCCTCACGGCGTCGTCCACCTGGGCGGGCTCGGTCAGGTCGCGCTGGAAGGTGGTTTCCCGGCTGTGCCCGCGGGCAACCCACGGGGTGTCGTCCACCACGCTGGCGCCGTCCCCGCGTCCGAGCTCCGCATACCAGGGACCCATCCGGGGGCCGAACTCCGGAACGAGGTCCTGCGGGTCCGAGGCGGCGAGCTCGGCCACCGTGTTGATACCGATCTTGGCCAGCCGGCCCGACACTTTGCTTCCGACGCCCCACAGGTCCTTGGTGGGCCGGCTGCCCATGACCTCGAGCCAGTTCCCGGCCGTGAGGCGGAAGACGCCGGCCGGCTTTCCGAAACCTGTGGCGACCTTGGCCCGGACCAAGGTGTCGCCGATGCCCACGCTGCAGTGCAGCCGCGTCCGCTCCAGGACGGCTGCCTGCAGCTGCCGGGCGTAGGCTTCCGGATTTTCTGTCTCGGTGCCGACAAATGCTTCATCCCAGCCCAGCACCTGGACGGTGGCTCCGGGCTGCGCGCGCAGGGTAGCCATGACAGTCTCTGAGGCCTCGAGGTAGGCCTCGTGATCGACGGGAAGGATCACAGCGTCCGGTACTTTCCGGGCCGCGATGCGTAAGGGCATTCCGGAACCTACGCCGAACGCCCTCGCTTCGTAGGAGGCGGTGGACACCACAGCCCGTTCGGTGGGGTCGCCACGGCCGCCGACAATAATCGGCTTGCCGGCAAGCTCCGGCCGCCGGAGCACTTCGACCGCCGCGATGAACTGGTCGAGATCGACGTGCAGCACCCACCGGATTCCGCTCACGCCACCAGTCTGCCCTAAACCCCGTCAACGTGGATCCGATAACTTCGACAGATGCCGATGCCGCCGGTTTTGGCCGGTCACGGCTCAGTCTTCGGTGCGCCAGGCATCGATTATTACTGTGCCGCGCGGCGAGTTCAGCGTGGCGCTCAGCGGCGCGGGGCGGGCAGGCCCGGCAGGGGCCGCCGTCACTTCGGGCAGCTTCAACACCTCGACCGCCTCCTGGGGCACCCCACGCAGCACCAGGCCCTGCAGCGCCAATGGCGTCTGCGGCAGGTGCACACATGGATGCGCTCCCGACCACTCGATGAGCGTCGGCAACGCGCCAGCGCACCCGGTACGGCCGTCGTCGCGTACTGTGATGCGCCACTTCAACAGGCCGTGCTCTGTCTCGCGTTCTGCTGCCAGCGGTACACCTGGGTCCAGGGCGCAGTTGGCCAGCATCTGCCGCAGCACTTCGATCGTGTCCGTCCGCGCGACTGCATGCACCAGCCGGGGCAGCTCACGCACGGCCTCGCGCAATGCCGGCTGGTCCAGCCCGAACCATCGGGGCCGGCCCGGCGCCTTTGCTTCAGGATCAATGGCGATGATCTCCAAATAGCACTGTGGGAAGCGCGCCGTGCTGATGTTCATCACGCGGTTATAGGTGCCCATGAACGCGTGTCTGCCGCCACTGGAGGGCTGGACTCCGAACGTGGCATCGCACCAGGCCGCGCCCTGTTCCAGCGAATCCGCGGCGATCACCAGGTGATCGATGCGCGCGTTCACAGCAACACTATAGCCCGGCACCACCCGGCCGGCACATGCAGAAAAACAGCGGAAATGCGCCCGCAGTACAGCATGCCGGTGGGCAACACGACGGTAACGCCGGAGTACGTGGCCGCGGTCAAGAAGGACTACGCCAAAATCTGGGAACAGGTCCGCGGTTCCGGCGTCGCCTTCGGGTTCGAGGAAAGCACCGTTCCGGCCATGAGCGTGTCCGAAGAGGAACGCCGGGCCGTGTTCCAGAAGGCCTGGGAAGAAGGCGGCGGGTTCCGCCTTATGTTCAACACCTTCGGCGACATCGCCATGGACCGGGAGTCAACGAAGCTGCTGCAGCCTTCGTCCGCGGCAAGATCGCCGAGATCGTGAAGGACCCGGAGACGGCACGCAAGCTCACTCCCACTGACCTCTACGCCAAGCGCCCCCTGTGCGACATCGGCTACTACGCAACCTTCAACCGGGACAACGTGGAGCCCGTGTCCATCAAAGAGACGCCCATCGTCGAAATCACGCCGCAGGGCATCCGGACGTCCGACGGCCTGGAGCACGAAATCGACGTCCTGATCTTCGCCACCGGCTTCGACGCCGTGGACGGCAACTACACCCGGATCGACCTCCGCGGCCGTGCCGGCCAGACCATCCAGGAACACTGGCAGGACGGACCCACCAGCTACCTCGGTGTCACCACCGCCGGCTTCCCGAACATGTTCATGATCCTGGGCCCCAACGGCCCCTTCACCAACCTGCCGCCGAGCATCGAGGCCCAGGTCGAGTGGATTTCCGGGCTGATCAAGGATGCAGAGGCCGGCAACGTGGCCTCGCTGGAGCCGACGGCAGAGGCGGAAGAAGCCTGGACCCGGACTTGCCAGGAGATCGCCGACATGACGCTCTTCCCGAAGGCTGACTCCTGGATCTTCGGCGCCAACATCCCGGGCAAGAAGAAGACGGTCATGTTCTACCTCGGCGGCCTCGGCAACTACCGGAACAAGCTCGCCGAAGTCCGCGAAGCGGGCTACGAGGGCTTCGAACTGAAGGTACTCGCTCCGGCGGAGTAACGAAAAGACGCGGACGACGGCGGCTGCCGCACCTTGGGGGTGTGGCAGCCGCCGTCGCTGTTCCTGGTTCGGGACGGCCCAACCGACAGCCGGGTCAGTCGCCCCCGTCAGTATGCTGGCTGGCCGGCGCGGCCCAGGCCTCCTGCGGGTCAGTGGCCAGATACAGCGGAAGTCCCCAGCCCGCGAAGAACCCCAGCGCTTCAACCCAGGACGTGTTTTCTGCAACCCCGGCCGGCGCCCCCTGATCGGTCATCGAAATCGTGAGGTGCCGCAGCCGGCTCCGCACATCGCCCAGCCGCGCAGCAACCTCGGTCCGGAGCCGCTGATGAACCGGGTGGCGGCGGGCCAGGTGGTAACGGCACAACAGCGCCGGGTCGCCGGTACCGTGCGGGACGGCGGGGTCACACTCCGGACAGACCCGGTCACGCCAGATCCCCACCGTTTCAAAACACCACGTTGTGGTGTGGATCAGGGCATTGGCTTCGGCGGTCAGGGCTTCGGTGTTGGAGTTGGCGTAGCCCATCCTCAGGCCGGACAGCTCTCCCGACGAGGTGTCCAGGCAGACCCGGCACGGCCCGACAGGAACAAGCACCTGGTCCGGATGGCGATGAAGCAGGGAAGTCCCGCGGTCCAGGCCCTCCGCGATGTGGCCCAGCAAATCCTCATACAGGATGCTCACGTCGAAGGGCTGATGGCCGCCGCGGGTGCCGGCACCGGCCTGCCACAGCTCGATCTCGACCACCGCATACGCCCAGGTGTGCCGGGGGCACAACCCGAGCGAGGACCGCAGCAAACGGCGGATGCTCCCGTGCATGATGTCCCCATGGATGAAGGACCACAGCTGGCGCACTTCCTCTGCGGACAGCTGCAGCGGGCCAACGGGTACCAGGACGCCGGTGAGCCTGTCCCGCAACGGCACGCCTGATCGACCGGGAGCGTGTGGAGTACCAGCCATGGGGGACCATCCGGGCCTTCGTGAAAAACCGTCGACATGACAAGGCTAGTCCCGCCTTAACGAATACTGGACCAGCCGACGTCGTTGTCAGCGGATCCAGAGTATTTTCGGCCGTTGAGCCGGGTCCGTGGAGTTCAGGAGTAGTCGTAGAAGCCCTTGCCGGACTTGCGTCCGAGCTCGCCGCGGGCCACCATGTCGCGGAGGATCTGCGGCGGGGCGAAGCGGTCGCCGAGGGTTTCGTGCAGGTATTCGGCGATGCCGAGGCGGACGTCCAGCCCCACGATGTCCGTGGTGCGAAGGGGGCCGGACGCGTGCCGGTAGCCCAGTTCCATGGCAGCATCGATGTCCCGGGCGCTGGCCACGCCTTCCTCCAGCATCCGCATGGCCTCCAGGGCGATGGCCACACCAAGCCGCGAGCTCGCGAAGCCGGGGGCATCGTGGACCACGATCGGTGTCTTGCCGAGCCCGCGCACCCATGCTGTGGCCGCGTCCGCGAGTTCACGAGCGGACCGTGGGCGGCGCCTCCGCGGCGTGGATCGGGTCCGAGAACGCGGCCGGGATCCTGGGCCTGGAGCCGCTGGCCCGGATCGCGGGCCGTGGCGCGCACGCCAATGACCCGCAGTTCTTCGGCTACGCCCCGGTGGAGGCGGCGAACAAGGCCCTGGCGAAGGCGGGCATCGGCTGGGACCAGGTGGGCGTCGTCGAACTTAACGAGGCGTTCGCCGCGCAGTCCCTGGCGTGCATCAACGCCTGGGGCATCGACCCGGGAATCGTGAACCGGCACGGCGGCGCGATCGCGATGGGCCACCCGCTGGGCGCGTCCGGGACCCGGATCCTGGGCACCCTCGCCCGGTCCCTGCAGGCGTCCGGCCAGCGCTGGGGCGTCGCCGCGATCTGCATCGGCGTCGGCCGGGGCCTCGCCGTCGTCATGGAGAACGTCACATAACGGCATTAGGGCATACTGAAAAAGAGTTTTAGGGACCCGTCGGCTTTTGGCTGACGGGTCCCTGCAATGTCCTTGAAGAAACGAACCAATGTGGGTTTGCCTGGCGGCGGTTTACGCGCGCCGGGCTTTTTGTATGGATAAAGGAGAGTGAACGTGACGCGTATTGGCATTGTGGCCGAGTTGGGTCGCGAGACACGGGTGGCGGCGACGCCTACCACGGTGAAGCAGTTGTTGGGGTTGGGCTACGAGGTTGTGGTGGAGAAGGGTGCGGGGGAGTCCGCGTCGTTCCGTGATGAGGCCTATGTTGAGGCGGGCGCCCTGATTGTGGGCGCCGATGAGGCGTGGGGGTCTGAGGTGGTGCTGCGGGTCAATCCGCCCACCGGGGAGGAGATCGACCGGCTGGCTGAGGGTGCGACGCTGATCGGGTCGTTGAGCCCGGGCCTGCGTCCGGAGCTGGTGGAGGCCCTGGCGGCGCGTCCGATCACAGCGTTGGCGCTGGATGCGGTGCCGCGTATTTCGCGGGCGCAGTCGATGGATGTGCTGAGTTCGATGGCGAATATTGCCGGGTACCGTGCGGTTATTGAGGCCGCGCACGAGTTCGGCCGGTTTTTCACCGGTCAGGTGACGGCGGCGGGCAAGGTCCCGCCGGCGAAGGTCCTGGTGGCCGGTGCCGGTGTTGCCGGGTTGGCGGCGATCGGTGCTGCGTCCAGTCTCGGCGCGATCGTGCGGGCGACGGATCCGCGTCCTGAGGTTGCCGACCAGGTGAAGTCGATCGGGGGGACCTACCTCAAGGTTGAGGTGGAGGAGGAGATGAAGTCTTCCGACGGGTACGCGAAGGCCACGTCCGAGGCGTACAACGCCCGGGCTGCGGAGATCTACACGGAGCAGGCGGCCGATGTGGACATCATCATCACCACCGCTTTGATCCCGGGCCGTCCGGCCCCGAAGCTGCTCACGGCCGAGGACGTCGCCGGGATGAAGTCCGGCAGCGTGATCGTGGACATGGCCGCGGGCCAGGGCGGGAACGTGGAAGGCTCGGTTGCCGGGGAACGGATCGTGACGGAGAACGGTGTGGTCATCCTGGGTTACACGGATCTGCCGGCACGGCTCCCGGCCCAGGCCTCCCAGCTGTATGGGACGAACATGCTGAACCTCCTCAAGCTCCTGACCAAGGACAAGGACGGGGTGCTGCGGATCGATTTTGATGATGTGGTGCAGCGTTCGGTGACCGTGGTCCGGGACGGGGAGAAGACGTGGCCGCCGCCCCCGGTCCAGGTCTCAGCCGCCCCCGCGGCCAAAACACAGGCCGCGGCCGCCGAAAGCACCGTGCCAAAGAGGAAGCAGGGACTCAGCACCTCCGCCAAGGCCGGGCTGTTCGCCGCGGGCATCGCTGCGCTGTTCCTGGTCAACGCGGTGGCGCCGGCGCCGTTGCCGCAGCATTTCACGGTGCTGATGCTCTCGGTTGTGGTGGGTTTCTACGTGATCGGGAAGGTCCACCACGCCCTCCACACCCCGCTGATGTCCGTCACGAACGCGATCTCCGGGATCATCGTGGTCGGCGCGCTGCTGCAGGTCACCTCGGAGAACGTGGTGATGCAGGTCCTTGCCGCCGTCGCGGTGCTGCTGGCCAGCATCAACATCTTCGGCGGGTTCGCTGTGACCCGGCGGATGCTCGCGATGTTCTCCCGTGGAGACGGGGCCCGTAAATGAGCGCCGTACCCGAAGCAGCAGCCCGAATCGTCTCGAGGAGCCTTACCGTGTCTGACACCGTCTCCGGTCCGTTGACCGCCGACACCATCGCCGGAGCCGCGTACATTGTCGCGGCCCTGCTGTTCATCCTCAGTCTCGCCGGGCTGAGCAAACACGAAAACGCCCGCGCCGGCGTCGTCTACGGCATCACCGGGATGGTCATCGCCCTCGCCGCCACGGTCTGGCTGACCGTGCAGGGCGCCTGGGGCACCGGCCACGGCCTCACCGGCCTGGTGCTGCTCTTGGCCGCGGTGATCGTGGGTGGGGCCATCGGGCTCTGGCGCGCCCGGGTGGTGGAAATGACCGGCATGCCCGAACTGATCGCGCTGCTGCACAGCTTCGTGGGCCTCGCCGCCGTGTTGGTGGGCTGGAACGGGCACCTTGAAGCCCCGGCCCTGTCAGCGGAGCTGATGGCCGTCCACCACGCCGAGGTGTTCATCGGCGTGTTCATCGGTGCGGTGACCTTCACCGGTTCGATCGTGGCGTTCCTGAAACTCTCCGCCCGGATGAAGTCCTCACCCCTGATGCTGCCGGGCAAGAACGCGATCAACCTCGGGGCGCTGGCCGCGTTCATCGCCCTGACCGTCTGGTACGTCAACGATTCCCAGCTCTGGCTGCTCATCGTCGTCACCGTCCTGGCCCTCGGGCTGGGCTGGCACCTGGTGGCCTCCATCGGCGGCGGCGACATGCCCGTGGTCGTGTCCATGCTCAACAGCTATTCCGGCTGGGCCGCGGCCGCCGCCGGGTTCCTGCTGAACAACGACCTGCTCATCATCACCGGCGCCCTCGTGGGTTCCTCCGGTGCGTACCTGTCCTACATCATGTGCAAAGCCATGAACCGGTCCTTCATCTCCGTGATCGCCGGCGGCTTCGGCATCGCCGCCCCCGCAGCGGCGGACGCCGAACACGGCGAGCACCGCGAAATCACCGCCCAGGCCACCGCCGAAATGCTGACCAACGCCTCAAGTGTGGTCATCACCCCCGGCTACGGCATGGCCGTTGCCCAGGCACAGTACCCCGTGGCCGAACTCGCCCACCAGCTCCGGGAAAAGGGCGTGAACGTCAGGTTCGGCATCCACCCGGTCGCCGGGCGCCTGCCCGGACACATGAACGTCCTCCTCGCCGAAGCCAAAGTCCCGTACGACATCGTGCTGGAAATGGACGAAATCAACGACGACCTCGGTGACACCTCCGTGGTCCTGGTCATCGGCGCGAACGACACCGTCAACCCCTCCGCCGCTGAAGATCCGGGAAGCCCCATCGCCGGGATGCCCGTCCTGCGCGTCTGGGAAGCCGAGAACGTCATCGTGTTCAAACGCTCCATGGCCGCCGGCTACGCAGGAGTCCAGAACCCCCTGTTCTACCGCGACAACTCCCAAATGCTCTTCGGCGACGCCAAAACCCGAGTCGAAGACATCCTCAAAGCGTTCTGACTGTCACTGCGCTGAAGACAGCGGGCGACGGCGGGAGATTCCCGCCGTCGCCCGCTGTTCCTTTTACGGGGGTACCGGTTATCAGGCGGGGACGGTGACCCCGGCCCGCTTTTCGGAGGTTTTGGGGGCTGTGGCAGTCAGGCTGACGGTGACGGGTTCGAAGCCGTCGGCGCTGACATGGACGGTGATCTCACCTTGCGCGGTGGGCCGGACGACGGCGAGCACGCGCCCGTCGAAGGACGTGTGGCTCTTCGACGTGTACAGCTCCTCGGTGTCGGGCCGGGCGCTGCCCAGGCCCTGGAGCACGCCAGCCCCTTGGACCGTCACGGTGACGCTGTGTTCGACATTCGAGGCCAGGGTGCCGCTTGCATCGCGGAACTCGATGGCCAGGTAGCTGAGGTCTGAGTGGTCGGCCACCAGTTCCGTGCGGTCTGCGCCGGCGGTGAGGTGGATAGCTCCCGTTGCCGTGCGGAGCGTGGTGCGGGCCTGCTCCACCCCGTTGATGTAGCCCACAGCCACCAGCTCACCGGGCTCATAGGTCAGCTCGAAGTGTGCGCGGAACCGGTGCGCGGCTCCGGCCGGAGCCCTGCCCACGGCGGAGCCGTTGAGGAGCAGTTCCACCTCATCCGCGTCACTGTAGACCTCAACCCTGACCGGGGAACCCTCGGCGACGTCCCAGCTCCAGCTGGAGATGCAGTCCGTCCAGGTCCACGGCCCCATCCCGTGTTCACGGGCGTAATTCTGCGGGCGCTGGACAGCGATGTACGGCTCGTGCCGCAGCCCGAAAACCGTCTCGCGGTAGTAGGAGGCGGGCCGGCGGTAACCGGTGATGTCGATGTCACCGCACCAGGCGAGCAGCCACGGGTACGGCGCCCCAAGAGCGGGTTTGCCGTCGGTCCCATCTGTGTACTGCACGCGGCCGATGCCTGCTTCGCCGAGGTAGTCCCAGCCTGTCCAGGTGTAATCGCCGATCACGTGCGGGTTTTCTTCCACAAGCTTCCAGAGGACGTCGATCCGGTCGGGGAACGTTTCGGTGCCGACGATGATCCTGTTGGGAAAGAGTTCCCTGTCCATCACATAGCGGCCGTCACCGTAGTTGATGCCGGCAACGTCCACCGCTGCGTGGGATTCGGCAGTCCGTTCCGAGACAAGCGGGGAGGCGCTGATCCGGCCCATCGCTTCGCCGGCCCCGCTCATCATGGCGTTGACGCCCTGGCTGTCGTTGCCGGCGCCGGCCTCTTTCATCATGGCGTTGACGCCCTGGCTGTCGTTGCCGGCGCCGGCCTCTTTCATCATGGCCGCAGCATCCGCGATCACGGAGACGAAACCGTTGATCCCGTTGGTGGTGTAGCGGGTGGAGTCCATGGACCGGATCTTCTCCGCGATCTGGCGCCCCCACCCGGAGCCGAGGCCGCTGCCGGTTTCCGGGATCTCGTTGCCGATGGAGTAGAGCACCACGGACGGGTGGTTGAAGTCCTTGGCCACCATGGCCTCAACATCGCGTTCCCACCATTCGGGGAAGGACAGGGAGTAGTCGAACGCGGATTTTCCTTCGGTCCACACATCGAAGGTTTCGTCCATGACCAGCATGCCGTGCTTGTCGCAGGCGTCCAGCATGGCTTGGCTGACCGGGTTGTGTGCGCTGCGGATGGAGTTGAAACCGGCTTCCTTCAGCAGCTGCACGCGGCGCTCGTCCGCGCGGGCAATGGTGGCTGCGCCGAGGATGCCGTTGTCGTGGTGGATGCAGGCGCCGCGGAGCTTGACGGTCTCGCCGTTGATCTGAAGGCCGTTGAAGGGGTCCAGCTGGAGGGACCGGATGCCGAAGGTGGTGCTGTCCGCCTGCAGCACCTCCAGTTCGTCGCGGAGCTCGGTCCGGGCCGAATAAAGGTGCGGGCGCTCCAGTCCCCACAGCAGGGGTTCGGTGACGTACAGGCGCTGGCGGACGACGGCGGTGCTGCCCGCCTTGAGCGTCACGGGGGCGGAGCCGACGGCGACAACCGCGCCGTCGCCGTCGTACAGTTCCGTTCCTACCGTCACCGTGGCGGTGGACAGGCCCTCGTTCTCCACCGTGGTGGCGACGTCCACGACGGCACGGCCGGCGGTGATGTCCGGCGTCGAGATCCGGACGCCGCTGGGCGCGAGGTGTACGGTCTCGGTGACGGTCAGGAACGTGTCGCGGTAGATGCCGGCGCCCGAGTACCAGCGGGAATCCTGGTGGACACGCGCATCAACGCGGATGGTGTTCTCCTGGCCGTACTTCAGGAACGGATCCAGCCGGATGGTGAAGGTGGAGTAGCCGAACGGGCGTTGGCCGGCGAAGTCCCCGTTGACGAAGACCATGGCATCCCGGTAGACGCCCTGGAACTCGAGGGAGACGCGCTTGCCCCGGTAATCTTCGGGCACCTCGAACGTCTTGGAGTATTCGAAGGTGCCATCGGGGGAGTAGCCGGCGTGTGAACCCTGGGCGGAATCGGCGGACCGCGGGAGGCCTATCAGTGCGTCGTGCGGCAGAGTGACTGGCTGCGGTGGACTAACCGGTCCGTCAAACTCGGCGAAGAGGCTGACCTTCGGCCGTACCGCCCATCCGGCATTGAAAGAAGTGCGCGTCATTGAGGTTCTCCCTGGATCTAGTATCACGTGTCACAACAAGGAGATCACGGTGAGGTGACACGTGTCAATGAACCGTTGGGTTCCGGCCGGAGGGCTAGGCCGTTTCTCCAGGCACAACGGCGACTTCGGGCAGGGAGGCGGGCTGCGGTGCGGAGGCCTCGGCGCGGCTGAGGGCGGCAAGTTCCGCGGCGATTCGCTCCATGAGCGGTGCATTGTGGATGCGGATGGTGGTGAGCCGGGGTGAGACAAGCTGCCCGATGGCCGTGGCATCGACACCCACCACTGAGAGGTCATCAGGGATCCTCAGCCCAAGCGCCCTGCCGGCGGCCACCACGGCGAGCGCGACGTCGTCGTTGTAGCAGCCCACAGCAAGCGGGGCGTCCTTGGTTTTGACGGCAGCGAGGGCTGCGGTGGCCCGTCCGAGCTCAAGGGGAACCTCAAGGCGTTCGGGTTCCGGCAGGCCTTCAGCGCGGGCCGCTGCCTTCATGCCCTCGTAGCGCCCCGGCCCAAAAGGGTCGAGCCGCTCATCCAGCAGGGCAGCATAGGCCAGTTGCCTCGGACCGTTCCGCAGCAGCGCCTTGGCCATGGTCCGGCCGATGACATGGTTGATGTCGTGGGCGGGGTCCTCAGCCGCATGGATCCGGGGAATGACCGCTGCCCCGGAATTCTGGAGGACCTCACGCTCGTCCGCCCCGAGGATTCCCATGTCCACTACGGCAACGGGCCGGAAGTGCAGGATGGCGGCGAGTGTTTCGCCGGGGTTGCTGCCGGCGAAGCGGACCACCACGCTCAGGCCGTGCGCGGATGCATGGCGTGTGACGTTGTCAACGAGATCCTGGAGGTTGCTGCCGAACGTGGTGTTGGGGACGAGGATCACCAGAATGTCACTCCGGCCGGTCACCAGCGCACGGCCGGCGGGGGAGGGCTGATAGTTCAGTTCCTCGGCGGCTTTCAGGACTTTGGCACGGGTCTCCTCGGGGAAGCGGGAACCCTGGCCGTTCAGGACATGGCTGACGGTTGCGCGGGATACACCAGCCCTCTTGGCAACATCAAAGCTGGTGGGGCGCTTGGTCGGTTTCGTTTCCGCTGTCACCTTTTGATCATCGCACAGGGTGGGTTGACACGTGATACTCATGCTGTGAACCGCCAGCAGGTGACCCTGTTCAGGATGTGTTGACTGAGGGGCAGAGCGACGCCGCGGTGACGCTGTTCAGACGAGCCAGCGCCACCAGCGTGGCCGCTCGGGTTCCGGCGACGGTTCCGGTTCCGGCTCCTCGCCCAAGGCCAGCGCGGCCTTGATGATGTCGTCCGCGGTGAGCGTCATGACAGCCTCACGATCGAGCGCGTCGAGACTTTGTTCCCCGTCGAGCGACAGCCGCAGCGCCTGACGGTTGAGCGCCTGCTCGAACAGTGTGCGCGCGAACCGTGCGTTGCCGGAGTCCTCGCCCGCGTGAAGCCCGGTGAAGATGCGACGCAGCATCTGGTCCGCATCCGGCTCCAGCCTGTACTCGTGCTGGGCCAGCATCCGGTGGAAGATCGTCTGGAGTGCGTCTACGGAGTAGTCGGGGAACGTGATTTCGCGGGCGAACCGGGAGCGCAGTCCGGGGTTCGAGAGCAAGAAGGACTCCATCAGCCGCGGGTACCCGGCCACGATCACCACCAGGCGGTGGCGGTGGTCCTCCATCCGCTTGAGCAGGACCTCGATCGCCTCGGGGCCGAAGTCCATCCGGCCGTCCTCCGGGGCCAGCGCGTAGGCCTCGTCGATGAACAGGACGCCGTCCAGCGCACGCCGGATCACCCGGTCCGTCTTGATGGCAGTCGTGCCCACGTACTGCCCCACCAGGCCCGAACGGTCCACCTCCACCAGGTGGCCTTTCTGCAGCAGACCGACCGCCCGGTACATCTCGGCCAGGAGCCTCGCCACGGTGGTCTTGCCCGTGCCCGGGTTTCCGAGGAACACCAGATGCTGTGACGTGGCCACCTCCGGCAGGCCGTGCGCCTTACGGCGGGCCTGGACCTGGAGCAGTGCGACGAGCGCCCGCACCTGTTCCTTCACTGTCTCCAGTCCGACCAACGCGTCGAGCTCGGCCTGCACCTCGGACAGCGGCCGGGCCGGCCCGGGCCTCGCAGCGACGAGATCGCCCACCAGGTCGTCGACGCGCTCCGAACCGGGCAGCTTGATCTGATCGGCCAGACGGCCGATGGTTTCGCGCAGGTCATCGAGCGGATTGCGGCTGGCAGCCATGCATCCACTGTAGTACTCGATTCCCGACCGGGATGGGGCTGGCCTTACCAGCACCAACTCCCTTTGAGAGTCGTACTCACGCGTACAAACTCGCTCGACGATCGGCAATCCGGTCAGCAGCAAAATCATGAGCAAAGCCAATGACTGCGACAACCACAACTCCGAATGTCGAAAGGGTGACACCGAGGAATAGCCGCAACTCATAGTCCAGCTCATCCGCGTCCCACTGGGTCCTGTGCGAACTACAACAGACTTGGTGTTTCGAAATGCCCGCGCCTCGAAACCCAAGCGTTTTGAGACGATTTGATGTGTAGCGTTTAGGGCACCTTCACCGGACAGTTTTGCGGGCGGGTCTTATGGGAATCATCGAGGGCCCGGATGCCGCTCTCCTCAAAGAAAATCACCTATCTGCCGAACTGACCCGGCTACGGACCGGCTTGCGGGCGGCGCGAGAGCGCCGGGTTACCCAGCCCGGATCATCTGCGCGTACGGCCATACTTCGTGGTGCTAAAGTAGCTCTTCACAGTCCAGGGAGTAGTCGGTCCGATTTGGATATATATATATATGGATTTCAGAAAAATATGATTCAACGACCGGTGCTTATGCTCTTTTGTGGTTTACCCGGTTCCGGCAAGACAACTTTTGCGCGCGAGCGAGAAAGAGAGACGGGTGCCATCCGGTTTAGTACCGATGAATGGATGGCAGATCTAGGCATCGACTTCTTTGATGAGATGCGCGACAAACTACAGGTACGACTAAATGAACTGTGGAAAGAACTGCTCGAACATGGGCAGAGTGTCATTTTAGAAGACGGAACCTGGAAACGAGAAGAACGTGATGCACTCCGCCGAGTCGCGAAGAGGCTCAACGCCATTACCGAGGTACACTATTTCGACGTTCCGTTCGCTGAACTTTGGCGACGCCTTGAACTCCGCAATGCTAATCCGACGTACGGAACAGTACCGATAACAAAAGAATTGCTAGAAGAATCGCTGCGTAGGCTCCAGAGACCTGATATGGGCGAGCTATCACTATTTGATCGATGTGTTGTACATAGTTGGTAACCCTTGGATGGCCCAGACGGGTGCTCACGGAGCCGGCGACGACACTCTGGATGGCTCGTCGGAGTTCTGGAGAAGTTCCCACCGCGGTCCAATCGGCGACGCACGTGACCCACCGGACGTTAGGCCCACCGGCAAGGTTTTCGGTAAAGGACCCCTCAGCGGACGCCAATAGGTTCAGCGCTGCGTTTCAAGGTCAGCGCGATAAGCACTTCGTCTCTATCGCCTCCGGGTAACCGGAGGGCTTCTGGCCATCGTCCGATTTCGCGCCACCCGCACGACTGGTAGAAGCCCTCGAGCCCCACCCTCGCACGCACTTCGGGGCGCAGCTGTTCCAGTGCGAGATTCCCGGTCACCGTCCGGCCACCTCCTCCATGAGCGCACGCCCGACGCCGCAGTTTCGGAAATCCAGGGGCTGCCGTGCTCGCGGGCTTCGGCCCTGGAGTCTGCACACATCTGTTTGATGGCGGGCGCGAGCTCCCCGCCGAGGTAATGGCGGTTGTCTGCTCATACTTTGTCGACGCAATCTCGTGAAAGCGCCTCTTTCCGGCGTCCGGTAGAGGATCGGCTAACGGGCACCTGGGCTAGCGGAGATAAACGCCGAAAGTACTGGGTCACTGAGGATACGCGCCAAGGTGGTCTTCCCGATCGTGCTCATCCCTGGGTTCGTCTCCCGGTAGTACCACACCAGGCCCATCGCCTGCTGGAATGCCCACGCGGCTCCACGCCACCACTCAACGTCACCGCAAGCCAGCTCACTGCGGAGGACTGACCTCCTTTCGTCATCGAGCATGTGCCATGCGGCGACAAGATCGAGTGATGGGTCAGCCGGAGCGAAACCCCCGCCATCCAGCACGCCAACCAATCGGTCGTCCTCGACGAGGAGATTGCCGGGAATTAGATCACCGTGCGTCATCACCTCGGGGGCAACCTTAGGCAAGCTCCGGAATTCCGCCCAGAGTGCGCGGAGCCGATCGACCGGCAGTAGTCCATCACTTTCTCGGAAACAGACTTCCATCCACCCCTCGGAGTCGTGAAGGTCTCCACCACGTCCAGAGCCGGCGAAGTGGCGTCCCTTCGTGCCGACAGCGCGAAGCGAGCGTACGAGGTTCACGAGGTCATGGGCAAACATTTCGGAGTGCGCTAAGCCCTGGGGTGTTGCAACAGCCCCCTGTATCCAGGTCTGAACAGTCCACGGCAAGGGATAGCCGTCACCCGGATCGCCCACGGCAACAGGCGCCGGTGTCGCGACCGGGCAATATGCGGCCAACTCGCGCATTGCCGCGGCTTCCCGGGAGAGCTCCGCCCTCATTTCGGTTGGATCGGCGGAGCGCAGCGGGAATCGTGCCGAGAGGTCGGCGCCGATTCGAAAGATAGCGTTCACTGTGCCGTCTGTTGTGATGCGACGGACACACTCAAGGCGCCATTCCGGAAACTGGTCGACGATCAGCCGACGAGCGACTTGCTCGTCAATGTGCAACTCATCGCTGTGCATAGCCATGCTGGCTACGTTAGCTGCTTTGCGCGGCTGTCCCAGTGGAGGTTCCCGGCTGAGCGGGTGACGGCTCTCTCTGACTGCAAGCGGATCCGCAACCGGGCAGTGCGGTCAGACGTGTGAAGGGCGGCTGAGTTTGGTCCGGTCCCTCGCGGGCAGCCGTGGCTACCCTTCGTGGGTCGTCGGAATGTCCTGGGACGCCGCCCATTCACCCACGTCGCGGCGCTCGATGGCGGCGGCCATAAGGTCCGGGAACAGGTCCGGCGTGCAGGCGAACGCCGGGACGCCGATTCCGGCCAGCGCCGCAGCATGGTCCGCATCGAACGATGGATGGCCGCTGTCGCTGAGGGCGAGGAGCGCGATCATGGTGGTCCCGGCTCCCACGATCGAGGCCGCCCGCCGCAGCATCTCCTCGGCAATCCCGCCCTCATAGAGGTCGCTGATCAGCACCAGAATGGTCTCGGTGGGCTGGGTGATCTGGTCCTGGCAGTACGCCAGGGCGCGGTTGATGTCCGTGCCGCCGCCCAGCTGGACGCCGAACAGCACGTCCACGGGATCGTCCAGCTCGTCCGTCAGGTCAACCACCGCAGTGTCGAAGACCACCAGACGGGTGCGCACCGACCGCAGCGAGCTGAGGACCGCCCCGAAGACGCTGGAGTACACCACGGACTCGGCCATCGAGCCGGACTGGTCGATGCACAGGATGATTTCCCGCTGGATCTCGGTGCTGCGCCGGGCGTGGCCCACCAAGCGCTCGGGCACGATGGTCCGGTACTCGGGCTGGTAGTGCTTGAGGTTGGCCGCGATGGTCCTGTTCCAGTCGATGTCCCGGTGCCGCGGCCTTCGTGTCCGCGCGGCCCGGTTTAGCGCTCCGGACACGGCCTGGATTGTCCGCGCCCGCAGTCGCTCTTCGAGCTCATTGGTCACCTGCCGGATGACGGCCCTGGCCGTCTCGCGTGACTGCTCGGGGATCACCCGGCCGAGGCCTATCAGCGTACTGACAAGGCCGACGTCGGGCTGTACCGTGCGCAGCATCTCCGGCTCGAGCAGCAATTGCCGCAGTCCGAGACGGTCCATGGCGTCGGCCTGCATCACCTGCACCACCGTGGACGGAAAGTAGCTGCGGATGTCGCCGAGCCAGCGGGCCACCCGCGGGCTGGAGGCGCCCAGGCCGCCGCGGCCGTTCTTGTCCTCCCCGTACAGGTCCTCCAGCGCCTGGTCACGGCGGGCATCCGCGGCGGAGAGCTCCACGCTGTTCCCGTCCGCCGTGATGCCGTCGGCCTCATTCCCGCCGAGCACCAGCCGCCAGCGGCCCAGCCGGCTGCGGCCGTTGCCGCTATCAGGGTACGTAGCACTCACGCGACCGCCTCCCATCCGAGGTACCGGGCCATGGTCCGGATGGCAGGGCGCGCGGCCGCCAGATCCAGGGTGGACTCGCCGGCTACTGGGGAGGCATCGCCGATGCGGCTGACCTGCTCGCCGATCTCCCGCCGCTCCGGCCGGCTGAACGCCGAGAAGGTCCTGCGCAGCAGAGGCAGGACGTCGTCAAAGATCTCGCTGGCCACGCCTGCGACCCACTCGTCGACGATCTCCAGGAGCCGCCGATCATAGACCAGCAGCGTGGCGTCGCCGGAGAGAAGTCCGTCCAGCCAGGCAGCGGCTTCCCGCGCCGGCGTGGCGATCGAGAGCCGGCGGCTGAGGCTGGCCGCGACGTCGTCCCCGTCAACCAGGCCGGCGTCCAGCAGCAGCCGGGTGGCCCGCCCCGCCACCGAGCCATGGATCCGGTCCGACCCCGCGACGGCGGCGAGCGCCCGGTGCCAGTCATCCAGCGGCAGGTCAGGCAGCAGGGACATCCCCTGCTGGGCGGAGTCGACCGCGCGCCGCATGGCCCCGGCGGCTTCATCGTCCAGTCCGGCGCAGGCCGTGGGCAGTCCCACGCAGGCCCGCACCACCGTGGTGTCCAGGATCTTCCGAACCCCCGTGACATCGACGCCGCGCACGTTGCCGTACCGGCAGGTCCGGGCGAGCGGCGCGATGGTTTCCAGCAGCGGCGCCACATCCTGCTGCAGCGCGGTGCGCTCGGCGAGGACCGAGACGACGGCGCCGATGCCGTCAGGAAGGTCCGCCAGAAGGCAGCCCGCCAGCAGCCCGCTGAGCTCCGTCAGGCTGTCCGCATCCTGTGCCTTTTCGGTGACGTAGGCAGCGGCCGCCGAGGCAACCGTGGTGCCGTAGCGGCTGGCCTCCACTAGGTCGAGGGCCAGCTCCGGCTGCCACTGGAGCGTCCACACCTCTTTGAAAGTGCCCGTGGTCCGGCCGGTTTCGGTCTGCGCCCCCCACCCCACTCCGAGCAGCACCAGCCGGTGCAGCAGGACCGAACGGGCCAGCTGGTTCGGCTTGCGCAGGTCCAGGGTAAGGACCTCTTCCATGGCACTGGGTTTCCAGCGGAGCCTGCGCTGGGTGGCGGCGAGGTCGGCGGCCAGGGGCAAGGTCGGCGCGGATTCGGGCACGTTCCCCAGCTCATGTCCGACCGTGAGTTCGCGGTGCACCAGGGCCAGCGGAAGGGGTGAGCCGTCGCACAGGACCGCCTGCGCGGCGTCGTCCAGTTCCGGCAATCCAGGGCTGGGCCGCCCCCTTACGGCCGCCAGGGCTGCTGCCATCCGGCTTGCCTCCACGATGGACGCCGTTGAGGCGTCGAGGTCTTCGCGGCGGAGGGCGTGGGCCACCCGGACCAGCCAGGTGGTGGCCACATCCGTGTCCGCATCCTGGGCCATCCAGTGGGCGAAAAGATGCTGGTACCAGCCGGGTGCCGTGACACCGGCGCCGTATCCGCTGCGCAGGCTGAGCCTGCCGGAGGTCCACGGGACCCAGGTGACGGCCACCTTGGCCTTCGGCAGGCCTGCAAGTACTTTGTTGTCGGCGGCCACCGACGGAAACGTGGAAGGCACCAGCGCGGGGGCGTGATAGGCACCGCACACCACGGCGATCCGTTCATGGCCCTCACGCATGGCCGCCCGGATCAGGCGCCGCATCCAGGCTTCCCTGCGGTTGTTCTCCAGGACATCAGGATGGTGGTCCGGCCTGTCATCAACTGCCCGGATCTCCGCAATGGCCTCGGTCAGCGCCGCGAAACGCTCCACCGGGTCCGTGTTCCGGTGCTCCACGGCGTCCTCCCACCACCGCTCCGCGTCGCTGTACCCTGCGGCGCCGGCCAGTTTCCCGATCGCGTCGGGCCGGTAGGGCTGCGGCGGCAGGGCGGGAGGTTCCATTCCCTCGGCGGGGGTGCCGCCGTCGGCGTCGGATTCTTCCCCTTCCGCGTCCGCTGTCGACGGACCGGACGACGACGGACCGGACGGCGGCGGCCCTGCAGTCGAGGCGGCCAGCTGAAGTCCCAGGGTGTGCGCTGCGGGCAGATCGATCGCCCGCACCTGGGCGCCCGTGGACAGCGCCCAGCGGATCGCCACCCACTCCGGTGAAAAGCCTGCCATCGGGTAGAAGGAAGCCAGCCGGGGTTCGTCCGCCGCGTAGATCAGCCCGGCGACGGGCGGAACCATCTCCGGATCGGACAGCAGCGGGATCACCTGGTCAAGTTCCGGCGGGCCCTCCACCAGCACCAGGTCCGGGCGGAGGAGTGCCAGGGCTTCGGCAACGGAGCGTGCCGAACCCGGGCCGTGGTGCCGGATCCCCAGGACGTGGACGTCGGTCATGGTCTCAGTTCGGGGATTCGAGGTCGCGGCAGGCCCGGTAGAGGTCCTTCCACTCCGGCCGGTTCCGGACCACGGTCTCCAGGTATTCCTGCCAGACCACCCGGTCCTGCACAGGATCCTTGACCACCGCTCCCACCAGGCTGGCCGCCACATCGTGGGCCCGGACCGTGCCGTCGCCGAAGTGGGCGGCCAGGGAAAGGCCGTTGGTCATCACCGAGATCGCCTCCGCAGTGGACAGGGTCGCCGAGGGCGATTTGATGGTGGTTCGCTGGTCCTGGGTCACGCCCGACCGCAGTTCGCGCATGACCGTGACCACCCGGCGGATCTCGGAGAGCGCGGCGAGGTCTGCCGGAAGTTCCAGGGCAGTTCCGAGGCTGCGTACCCGGGTGGTGACGATTTCGACTTCCTGTTCGATGCTGTCCGGAAGCGGCAGCACCACGGTGTTGAAGCGGCGGCGCAGTGCGGAGGAGAGATCGTTGACGCCCTTGTCCCGGTTGTTGGCCGTGGCAATGATATTGAAGCCCTTGCGCGCCTGCACTTCCTCATTGAGTTCCGGAATGGGCAGGGACTTCTCACTGAGGATGGTGATGAGCGAGTCCTGCACATCGGACGGGATCCTGGTGAGCTCTTCCACCCGGACCAGGCTTCCGGTCTCCATGGCGCGCATCACCGGGCCCGGCACCATGGCCGCCCGGGACGGGCCGTCGGCGAGCAGGCGGGCATAGTTCCAGCCGTACCGCAGCGCCTCCTCCGGGGTGCCGGCTGTGCCCTGCACCACCAGGGTGGAGGTACCGGACACGGCCGCGGCGAGGTGCTCTCCGAGCCAGGTTTTCGCCGTGCCCGGCACACCCAGCAACAGCAGGGCGCGGTCTGTGGCGAGCGATGCCACGGCGATTTCCACCAGCCGCTCGGAGCCCAGGTATTTGGGCGTGATCTGGACCCCGTTCGGCAGGGTGCCGCCGAGGATGTAGGTGGTCACCGCCCACGGGGACAGCCGCCAGCTGGGCGGGCGTGGCCTGTCATCCGCGGCGGCCAGGGCGCTGAGCTCGTCGGCGTAGGCGTTCTCGGCGTGGGCCCGCAGAACATCTGTGCCGGGCTGGGTATCGGTCATGGGAAAGCCTCCGTCAGGGATTGTCGGAATGAGTGGTATTGCACGGCATCGCGCAGGACACGGCGGCGCCCGGCGTCGGCGTCGGACTGTTCGAGCATGCGCCGTGCCTGTTCGGCAGCCTCGGGCGGCAGCGCGGCAGGAAGGACGTCGGCAAGCATGCCCGCCAGACTGCTGCCGTTCTTGGCGAAGAGTTGATCCAGCACTGTGCCCGCCAGGTGAAGACCCCAGGGCTTCGGCAGGGCACGTAGCGGTTCGACCAGGCTGAACGGGTGGTCCGTTCCGGCTTTGATGTGCCGGATCAGGATGTCTTCGCGCTCATTCCGGGGGAGGCAGTTCAGCAGCCGCAGGTCCGTGCGGATGTCGAGCAGCGCGCGCACCCAGTCAAGGTCGGCCCGCAGGGCAGCAGTGGAAAGGATCGTCTCGAGGACCCTGGTTTCGCCCTTGAGCAGGGCAAGGGTTGCCGCCGGGCTCCGGCCCGAGGCAGTGGTCCAGACCTCGAGCGGTGCACCGCGGACGACGGCGTCCAGCCGGGCCAGCCGGTCCGGTTCACCTGTGCGCCGGTCAGCCGGGATCCCGTCGCGCAGCGCAGCCCCGTCCGGTTCGGGCGGGAGGCCGATCTCGAATTGTTTGCGCAGCACACCCTTGAGGTGGAGCAGTGGACGCAGCCGCTCAGCCATCCGGCCTGCACGGGCGCTGGCCGGCAGGCTGTCGAGCAGGCCCGCGGCGACGTCCCGCACGCTCTTGGCCTTCTCATCCAGCGCACGCTCCAGCAGCTCCTCATCCTCGTCACCGAGGTTTGTGGCGAACGTGGCCAAATGCGCGGCGCGCTCCCGGGCGGCGAGGGTGTCCCAGTGCGAGGCAAGTTGTTCGCGGGCGGCTGCCGGATGTTCGCGGCGGAACCGTTCAAGCTCCGCGGTGGCGTCAGCGCTCTTCAGTGCGGTCCAGTCAGCGGATGCCGGGCTGTCCGGGGCGGGGACACCGGACTTCAGGTCCTCGAGCCAGCGGCCCCGGACACCGATGGCAGGATGCAGGTGCTCCGCCACGGCGGACCTGCTGTCTGCCAGCTCAAGCAGCTTCGGGAGCAGCCGGTGCGGAACCCGCTGTCCGGCCGCCTCCGCGAACCGGAGCCAGTCGGCCACCAGCTGGTTGCGCAGGTCCAGTCCAACAGACGGCTGGGTGAGCAGGAGGTCCAGCAGGCGTGCAGCGTCCCCGGAGGCCAGCGGAGCGTCGTCCGGTGGGGCCGGCTCCGGAATATCGGCAGGGTCCAGGGTGGTGGCGCGGCGGGCGGCCCGGGTGGCGGCGTCGGCAAGGGCCGCCTGTTCCAGCAGCGATTCCTCGCTGGAGAGTCCGTCCGGCGGGAGGACTCCCAGTTCCACGGGCGGCGCCGGTGCCGGATGCCGCGCGGTTCCGACGAGCGCGGCGGTTCTGAGCTCGCTCAGCCACGTCATGGCGTCACCACCGCCCCGCCGATGACCGCGGAGAGCGGCCGCACCCGTCCTTCTTCCAGCTCGCCGAACAGGTCAACGGGATGGCCACCGGTGAGGGCCAGCAGCGAGTCCAGGGGTGCGTCCACCAGGGGGAGGGCAGCGCCGGATCCATCGCGAAGCCAGCCCTGCCCGCCGGGGGAGACGCGCACGCCGCCGAGCAGGACCGGGTGGCGCTCCCGCCAGGGGGAGAGCGCAACAGCAGCCGATTCGGCTTCGAGTGCTTCCTGGATGCCGACGCCTTCGCCCAGGTCCGTTGCCATGCCGAGGGATGCCGCCGGACTGGTGAACAAGGCACGCTGAGGTGCGGAACCGGGGTACCGCGCGACGGTGGTGTCCAGCAGCACGCCTGCGAGCTGCGGCGTCGCCAGTGACTCACTCTGGGCGGCAAAGTCGAGGACGACGACGACCGTTCCGTCGGGTGCCCGCAGCCAGGTCCGCTGCTGCTGGAGCCGTCCGTCGTCGCTGCGGTGGGCGCCCAACACCAGCCACGGACCTGGCAGTGCCTCGGTGCCCTGGATCTCCGCCGTCGGGACTGCCCAACCGACGGCCACCCTGAGGTCGGCCAGCTCGGCCGGGGTCAGGGTGTCCCGCCTGCGCCAGGCCCTGGTCACCGCCCACCACCGGCCGGCCCGCAGCAGCAGGTGGTTGGCCCAATCCGTCCTGGCGTGCACCTCCGAGCCCATGGCACGCACCTGCTCGGCCAGGCCGGGAAGCTGTGCGTCAACCAGCCGGGCAGCGACGCCGTCCCACCAGGCATACGGCTGCGCGCGGGCGGCGGCCAGGCCGGTCCGCACCAGGTCCGTCAGCCACCGGGAAAAGTCGTCGATCCCGGCGTCCATCAACGCCATCCGGTCCGCGAGCCGCTTGGCCTGGGCCGCCGGATCAGCCGGCTGGTCACTCCGGCGCCGCTCCCGCACCGTGGCCCGTTCCGCCCGCTGCGCCGCCCATTCCCGGGCGAATCCGGCGGTCTCCGCACCGCCGTCGGCCGCTTCCCCCCGGGACCACAGCAGGAGCAGCGCGAGGGCGTGCTTGCAGGGAAACTTCCTGCTGGGGCAGGAACACCTGTAGGCGGGGACGGCCGTGTCCACGCTCACCTGGTAAGGGGTCTTTCCGCTGCCCTGGCACTTGCCCCAGACCAGGACGTCATTGCTGCCGGTATCGGACCACGGGCCCTGCCGTGCGAGCTTGCGGGCGGCCGCCAGGGAGGAGGCGTCGGGCGCAGCGCTGACCACCCGCTCCTCGCTCCAACGCCCCATGAAGCACATTGTGCCCGAGGTCTCAAAAACTGCCAAGGAGGCGGGGCGGTGTGGCGGCCTCAGCCGGCCTGCCCTCCGGCAGCCTTGACGCGGCGGCCGCTGCTGAGGGCCGTCCTGATGTTCACTTTCGAGGTGTAGGAGATGGACCCGTACTGGAAGAGCCGGACGGCAAGGTAGAACATCAGCACAGCCCCGATGTAAACGATGGCGATGACGACGGCTCCCTCGCCCACGGTGAGCGAGCCGAGCCCGTTACGAAGCAGCGCGGTGACCGGGGCGGTGAACGGGAAGTAGGTGAACACCTGCACGATCAGTGCCTGGGGGTTGGAGAAGATCAGGGTAACGGCGTAGAACGGCACGAAGATCATGATGATGACGACGGCCATGAAGTTTCCCGCTTCCTTGGCGGTCGGCATCACTGCTCCGATGGCCACCAGCGTGGTGGTGAACAACGCGAAGCCGCCAACGAGGATGAGGAAACCGGCGATCATGGGGAGCGGTTCAAAGACCAGGGCTGAAAGATCGACGTCGGGGATGTTGATCTGGTCCCGGAAGAACAGGTAGGCGATGAGGAGAGGGGATGCGAACACCACGATCTGCACCAGTCCGACGGCGAAGAGCGCCAGGACCTTGCCGCTGATCAGCGTGGTCGGTTTGAGCGTCGTCAGGATCATCTCGGTGACCCGGTTCTCCTTCTCCTCCAGGGTGGAGTTCAGCATCTGCCCCGACAACAGGATGACCAGGCCGTAGAAAATAACCACGTATGACAACGGCGGCACGGCGGACATGAACCCTGCGGTCTCCACTCCGCCACGGTAGGTCTTCGTATCGATGGTTGCGTCCGAACGGGCCAGCGCTGACAGCCCGGGGGAGCCGATGCGGGCGCTGACTGCCTGGGTCAGCATCGCCTGGGCCACGGCGGAGTACTTGTTGTTCTCGAACAGGCCCCGGTCCGCACCATAGACCTTCACTTTTTCGGTTGCCGGGTCGGCGGGGAAGTCGAAGAATGCGTCGATGGTTCCGGCCTGGACAGGGCGGATGCCCTCCTCCGGGGACGGCGCCCTGGTGGCCCTGAAAACCTTCGCCTGTTCCGGCGTGATGAGTCCGGACGCATCCGTATACGAGATGGTGAACTCGGCGCTTTTCTGGGCGTCCGCGGCGGTGTCGGTTGCAGACCTGGAGAGGTAGAGCAGGCCGAAGACGACCGCAAGCATGAGCGGCACGGCCAGGGTGGCCGCCCAAAAGCGTTTCTTGGTGACGGTGCGGATGAACTCGAAGCTGACGACGGTCCTGAGGTTATGCTGTGCCATTTTACGGCCCTGCCAGCTGGTAGGCGGCTGCGTCGGCCCTGTTCTGATCGCCGTAGACCCGGATGAAGATTTCCTCGAGGGAGATCTTGGTGGTGGTGAAGCTCCGGACGGCCACACCTGCGGCGACGAGTTCCCTGAGGATGTCTGCCTCGTCAGTGTCATCGGTGATGGACAGTTCGGAGTAGTTGGTTTCATTGAGCGTTGCGGTGTAGTGCGGTGAGGCAGGGATGGGACCGGTGTGCTTGAGCCGGATGATGCGGCCGCCGTACTGGTCCTGGACCTCGTCGATGGTTCCGTAAGCCTCTGAGGTCCCGTTCTTGAGCAGGATGACCCGGTCGCAGAGGCGTTCGACTTCCTCCATCTGGTGGGTGACCATGACCACCGTGGCGCCCTTGGTCTTCTGGCCGTCGATGATGTCCATCAGCAGGCGGCGGTTGACCGGGTCAAAGCCTTTGGTCGGCTCGTCCAGGATCAGGAGTTCGGGTTCGTTCATGATGGTGACGCCGAGCTGGACTTTCTGCTGCTCCCCGCCGGAGAGCTTATCCAGGAGCAGGCCCGCCTTGTTTGCCAGGGCCACGCGCTCCAGATAGGCGAGGGACCAGCGCTTGGCGGTGTTCCGGTCCATGCCCTTGAGGCGGCCGAAGTAGGTCATGACGTCGATGACCTTTTCCTTCTTGTACAGGCCGCGCTCCTCGGGAAGGTAGCCGAGGCGCTCGCCGGCTTCGGGACGGAAGGGTTTACCGTCGATATGCAGGATCCCGGCCGTGGGCTCGTAAATCCCGAGCAACGCCCTGATGGTGGTGGTCTTGCCGGATCCATTGCTGCCGAGGAACCCGAACGTCTCACCCTTGTGGACGTCGAAGGATAAATCCCGGATGACTGTGGTGTCCCCGAACTCCATCCGGAAGCCGTCAATGTGGACCAGTGCTTCGCTCATGGCCGTTCCCAAGAAATCTGTGAGCTGCTGACAGGTTTGAGCCTACCGACGCGATGCACGCTCACCTATGGCCTTAAGACCCCCGATTCTGGTGTCCGGGGTCCACCCTTCGGGCCGGCGCGGTGCTATTCGGCCGGCGGCCGCTGCCTTTGCTGTTTGGTGGCCGATCGCTGTTGCTTTGCGGCCAGGCGCCGCCGGTCCGAGCCGCGGGTGGGTTTTGTCGGACGGCGCCGTGGCGGGGCCGGAGCAAGGCCCTCGATAACGAGTTCGGCGAGTTTACCCAGGGCGATCTCGCGGTTGCGGAGCTGGGACCGGTGTTCGGAAGCGGTCACGGTAAGCATTCCGGTGATGAGGCGCTGTCCCAGACGGGTTTGCAGCAGCGTCCGTTGCTGGTCCGAGAGCACCGCCGAGCGGGCGATGTTCCACGAGAGTTCGACGCGGGTGTCTGTGGTGTTGACGTGCTGGCCGCCCGGGCCGGACGAGCGTGAGAACCTCCAGTGGAGTTCCGTGGCGGGAATCGTGAGCATTGGCGACACCTCAAGATCCATGAAACAAGTGTTGCACGTATGCCCCGATGGCTAACCTGCACTGCTTTTCTGGTCCCACCAGGACAGAACCCGGAGACAGCGCAGCGTGGCGATGCGGCTCCGACCGGGCGGTTCGAGCGGGAACCACTGCTTTCCGGGATACGGGGGATAGCGCTTCCAGGTTCCGTCCGGACCACGGGCTGAACGGACCCGGGCCACAGCGTCGGCGAGTTGTGGATCCTGGGCAGCCCCGCTGGCCCTGAAGTATTCGAGTCCGCGGAGGATATCGAAATGCCACTGTGGCGGGAAAGGGAAGCGGACGAAGTCCTGACGGGCGATCCGGCCGGTGGTGTGGGAGCGGTATAAGCGGTGGAGGAGGAAGAACGTCTTCCCCCTTTCGGCGGCCTCCCGGACATCGATACCACCACCAGCAAGGCCATAGGCGAGGAGGGCTTCAAGCACTGTGATGGTGGTGTGGAACGAGCCGTGGCAGGAGCCTGTCCTGATGGCGCGGCAGTTCCAGCCGCCGTCGGGTAGTTGGTCACGGAGCAGCCACGAAACCGCCTCGTCAATGCGGGAGTCCCTGTACCGGAGGTGGGAGCCGAGCAGGACGAGCATCCCCGTCACACACGTTTCCGGGGACCGATAGGCCAGATTGAGCCCGCCGTCGGTGTACGTGGCGCCGTCCCACAGGCAGCCGCAGGCGCGCAGGGCCTGGGGGTGTGCTGCCGGAAGCCCGAGCCAGCGGAGAAGCAGGAGGGTGTAGGTGGTCGACGTCCATTTGGGCAGGTACAGACCCTGAGCCCAGGTACCGGCCGCATCCTGGGCTGCCAGGAGTTGGGAGACCCATCCCTCCTCCGCCACGCGCTGCCGTTCAGCCGATACCTCGGCCGTGGACGCGGCCGTCAGGTCCTGAAGAACCTGCCACCGCAGGGCCGGGTCCCCCTCGAGCAGCCAGGCGATCACCTGTGGACCGGGCACAGGATCTCCCGGTCCTGCCGGGTCCAGCGGCGTGGAATGTTCTGTCATGGTGGTGCAGTTCTGAGTTGGTGCCATGGAGCGGTTCCCTGCCAACATTCCCAGCCGTGCTCCGTGCCCGTAAGGGACAAAGGTCCTTGACGCCGGCTGGTCCCGCCGCAAGGCTTGCTGCCATGGGCCCTGGACCCCGAAAGGACCGGAAATGGGCAAGGTAATCGTGATGAACCACGTGACACTGGACGGGGTCATACAGGCGCCCGGGCGTGCGGACGAGGACACCCGGGACGGCTTCGCGCACGGCGGCTGGGCCGTCCCGCGCAGCGATGAGTCCATCGGGGCGAAGATGGGCGGACTCATGGGCGCCGAACACGCGTTTCTGTTCGGCAGGCGCACGTATGAGCAGCTCCTGGCGTCGTGGAATGCCCAAGGCGGACCTTTCAAGGAAGCGCTGAACAGCACGGCCAAGTACGTGGCTTCCCGCAACCCTGAGGCGCAACTGCAGTGGCCAAACTCCACCCTCCTGGGCGGCGATGTTCCGGAAGCCGTGAAGGACCTCAAACGGGGCTCGGACACGACTTTGGTGGTCATGGGCAGCGGTGTCCTGATCGGCTCCTTGATGGCCGCCGGCCTGATCGACGAGTACTTGCTGATGATCCATCCGCTGGTGCTGGGCACCGGCCGCCGGCTGTTTGCCGGCGATACCCCCGCGTCCCTTCGGCTGGTGGACAGCTCCGCCACCGCTTCCGGGGTGTTGATGGCCACCTATGAGGCAGTCCGCGGATAGCTTCGCGCTGCCGGCGAGGCCCGGCATTACACAATCGTCCATATACTCGCGCTTTTCTGCCATGGGACCGGGGCCTCCTGGTTCCTAGACTTGCATGCGTGATCAACGCCGATGAGCCCCAGAGCCAAATCATCCTTCCCGACGCGCCGCCGGATCAGCAGGCCATCCTGGCCGGGGGCGGCGTTGCCTGCTGGAGCGAGCCAGTCTCCATCGATACCTATGCGCCGGGGGAGCCGGACCGGTATCCGCTGTTCCTGGACCGGCGTGTCTACCAGGGTTCCAGCGGCAAGGTGTATCCG
This sequence comes from Pseudarthrobacter cremeus, assembly GCF_051857465.1. Lineage (NCBI taxonomy): Bacteria > Bacillati > Actinomycetota > Actinomycetes > Micrococcales > Micrococcaceae > Pseudarthrobacter > Pseudarthrobacter cremeus. Next base: position 27,981 of record NZ_JBPZHC010000001.1, read on the forward strand.
ATGCCGTTTATTGACAGCATTGCCTCCACCAAGGAGCCGCGCCTCTGGCAGGCCATCCACCTGGAGAACGAATATGTCCGGCTGATGCTGCTCCCTGAAATCGGCGGCCGAATCCACATCGGGTTTGATAAAACGGCGGGCTACGACTTCTTCTACCGCAACAACGTCATCAAGCCGGGCCTGGTGGGGCTGGCCGGGCCCTGGATTTCCGGTGGTGTCGAATTCAACTGGCCGCAGCACCACCGTCCGGCGACTTTCCTGCCGGTGGAAACGTCGGTGGAGCGCGATGATGACGGCCTGGTCACCGTGTGGCACAGCGACCTGGATCCGTTGCAGCGGATGCGGGGCACCCACGGCGTCCGGCTCCGGCCCGGCAGTTCGCTGGTGGAGGTCGAGGCGAGGCTCTACAACTGCACGGACGTACCGCAGACCTTCCTGTGGTGGGCCAACGTGGCGGCCCGCGCCCACGAGGGGTACCAGTCCTTCTTCCCCACTGATGTGCACTACGTGGCGGATCATGCCAGGCGGGCCATTACCGCTTTCCCGCAGGCTGACCGGCCCTACTACGGTGTGGACTATCCGGCGCTGGCCGGGCACGGAAACCCGGATGGTGACCGGCTCGATTTCTACGCCAACATTCCCGTCCCCACTTCCTACATGATCACCGACACGAAGGACAGCTTCTTCGGCGGCTACGACCATGAGGCACAGGCCGGGTTTGTCCACTGGGCGGACCGGTCAATCTCCCCGGGCAAAAAGCAGTGGACGTGGGGCAACGGACCCGTGGGCCACGCCTGGGACGAGCACCTGACGGACGACGACGGGCCCTATGTGGAGCTGATGTCCGGCGTCTTCACCGACAACCAGCCCGATTTCAGCTACCTGGCGCCGGGCGAGACTCGCACCTTCAGCGAGTTCTGGTACCCGATCCGGGCCATGGGCCCGGCCCACCAGGCGAACCCGGACGCCGCCGTGGCCGTGCAGCTGGATGGGGAAGGACGGACGGCAGTGGTGGGCGTAGCCAGCACGGCCGACCACGAAGGGGCAACCGTCCTGCTCAAGCTCAAGGGCACCACGGTCGGGTCGTGGACAGTCCGGATCTCGCCGGCCCACCCCTTCAACGAGGTCGTGGACCTCGGAGCCCCCGCGGAGGCACCTGACCTCACCCTGCAGGTGCTTCTTGGCACCGAGGAACTGATTTCGTGGACCCCGCGCGAACCTGTGGAAAGCAGCAAGGCGGAAGAACCCTGGGTGGCCACGGAGCCGGCCCTTCCGGAGGCAACTGGCAGCCAGGACGAGCTCTACGTCACGGGAACCCACCTGGCGCAGAACCGGCACCCCACCAGATCACCGCTTCCCTACTTCGAAGAGATGCTCCGCCGTGACCCGCAGGACTCACGCGCCGCCACTGCGCTGGCCTCGGCCAGGTATACCACCGGCCATTACAGCCAAGCGCGTGAGCTGCTGGAGAAGGCCCTGGCACGGCTGACCCGCCGCAACGTGAATCCGCCCACCGGGGAGGCCAGCTACCGGCTGGGCCTGGTGCTGGAGCGGACCGGGCAGATGGAGGAGGCCGCAGAACGGTTCGGGAAGGCAGCCTGGGACCGTGCGTGGGCGCAACCGGCACAACTTGCACTGGCACGGCTGGCCCTGAGGTCAGGCCGGCCCGCAGAGGCACTCCGGCATGCCGAAGCCGCAGCCGCGCTGGACGCGGCGAGTCCCGAGGCGAGGCATCTGCAGGTCGTGGCCCTGGCCACGCTCGGACACAAGGAGGAAAGCTTGCGGCTCCTGCAGAACATCCTGCTCGCGGACCCGCTCGATCCCGTGGCCTTGGCGCTGGACGGTTCGCTGCAGGCAAGGGATCCCAAGACAGCCCTCGCCGTAGGCTGCTGGCTTGCCCGGGCAGGCCAGTGGCAGCTTGCACTGGACCTCACGGAGCAACCCGCCCCGTCAGCCCCAGTGTTCGGAAACCCCGGGCCCCTCCGCCACTATCTCCGGGCCAGCTGGCTGGAGGAGCTGCTCGAGCCGGAGGCTGCCTCTGCGGAACGGTCCGCGGCTCGGCGCAGTGACACCACCTATGCCTTTCCTTATGGGCTTGACGATTACGACGCTCTCCGCCGTGCCCTCGAAGCTGACCCGCGCGACAAAGTGGCGCACGGGCTGCTCGGGTGCTGGCTGCTTGATGCCGGCCGTAAGGAGGATGCGTTGGGTCATCTGGAAAAATCAATGGCACACGGTTCCGAGGACCCCGTGGTGTGGCGGAACGCCGCCCTCGCCATGGTCAACACCGGCGGTGACACGGCCACCGCCGACTCGTACTTCGCACGTGCCCTCGAACTAAGCCCGGACGACGCCCGGCTGGTGTTCGAGCGTGCCGTTCTGGCCGCCGTGCGGGGGCTGCCGGTCCTGGACCGGATCGCCGGGATTGAGCGCCACAGCCGCTCCGTCCTGGGCCGCGACGACCTGACCCTCCTCTATGCCAACCTGCTGACCGACGCCGGGCGGGCCGGCGAGGCGCTGGACATCATGGCCACGCGCAGCTTCCAGCCCTTCGAAGGCGGCGAGGGGATGGTCCTAGCCGCCTATGACCGGGCGGCAGTCCAGTGCGCCCGAACCCTGATGGGGCAGGACCCGACGGCGGCCATCACCTTGCTGCGCAAAGGCATGGAAGCGCCCGCGAACCTGGGCGAAGGGCGGCACCCGGCAAACAGCATGGCCGAACGGCTGGTCGCGCTGGGGGACGCCCTCGAACTTGCCGGGGACGGCGCGGCAGCAAGCGGGGCCTGGGACCAGGCCTGCCAGGAAGTAAATCCCCTGGCAGTCCAGGCCGCACCTGCCGGGCCGTCCGACTACTGGCGGGGCATCGCCCACGTCCGGCTCGGACGGCATGCAGACGCCGAAGCCAAATGGCAAAACCTGGAAACCCGCGCCGCTGAGCTGGAATCTTCACCCGCAGCGCCGGACTATTTTGCAACGTCCAAGCCTGAACTACTGCTCTTTGACACTGATACCGCCGCGGCACGGACGGAAACCGCGAGGTCCCTCCGCGAACTGGCCATCAAAGGCCGCTCGGAACAACGACGTGCCCGCCAGCAAGCTGAACACCGGAAGGAAGAGGCAACCCTGTGACCGAATCACCGAGGTATCTCGGATCAGGGACAACCCAAGCGGACTCGGCCTCCCTGACCGGTGCGCCGCCATCGCACCTTCCCTCCCGGCTGACCATCACCCTGTGGGACTTCTCCTGGTACACCCGGGCCGAGGACGGCGGGCCGTACGCCGATCTGGACGCGGCCTGCGCGAAGGCCGCTGACCTGGGCTACAACACCATCCGGATCTGCGCTGCGCCGCTGCTCCTCTTCGGCAACCTAGGCCTCGACGACCTGGCGGTGGACCTGGACATTGAAGGGCTCGGAAAAGCCCCCGACGGCGGCATCTACGGCCGGGGGACGCGCTGGTACGACGCGCCCGGCGGTTACCGGTTGAACCTGAAGGCGAGGCTTCTTGAACTATTCGAGGCCGCCGCACGGCACGGGCTGGTCATCATCCTTGCCAGCTGGGAGTACCAGCAGTCCACGGTGTTCGCCGGTTCCCCGCGTTGGTTGGAAGCCATCGATGCTGTCCCGCTGGACCGCAGGTACCGGGTCCTCGCGGACTCCTGGAACCGACTCCTCGCGGCACTCACGGCTGCGGGCCACCGGAACCGCATCGCCATGGTTGAGCTGCACAACGAGGTGGATTTCTCCATCCTGCCCGCGCTGGCGGAGGGAGGCAGCGAACAACTGCACCGCCTGCGGGAGCATCACCCTGACCTGCTGGTCACCGCCAGCTACGGCAAACCGCCGCACCTGGCCATGCACACTGTTCCCGACGGTCCGGGGGCAGCGCAGTTCCACGTCTACAGCTACGGCGTCCTGGACGCACTGCAGCAGCAGATCGACATCCGTTCCGAGGGAACCTCGGACTTCCCCAACCCGGCACTCGCTGCACTGCTGCGGCCCGCCGCACCGTCAGTAGCTGAATACGGGCGTCTCGCAGACTGGAAATACCGGGCAACCGTGGTCACCGCCCAGATGTTCTTCGGCTACGACTGGATTGACCCGGACGCCTGGGACACGTGGCTCTGCAACGAATACGGCCCCTACCGGGAAGTCATGCGGCGGGAGATCGACTCCCGCGTGATCGCCATCGCTGCTTGGGCCCGCTCGAAGAAGATACCGGCTGTCGTGGGGGAAGGCTGGATCGGCTACACCCCGCTCCAGGGAACCTTCGAGGAGGGCCCCATCGGACGGGACCTGGCCGAGCGCGGCATCCGGACAGCGCTGGACCACGGCATCTGGGGGATGGTCCTCTGTTCCAATGCCGCTCCGCATCACCCCCTGTGGGCCAACGAAGCGTGGCAACGCCGCCTCAACCACTTCATCCTCGCCGCCCCCGCCAACTGAGAGACTTGCCCATGCGCCCGGAACCAACCACCCTCGAACTGCTCTCCGCGACCCACCGGCCACACGAGTCGGCCCTGCACTCCCCGCCCATGAGCAACGCGGTGGATCCGCACGGCAGGTGGCGGCTGACCAGCCACTACATCGAGTGCGCCGGCGTGCCCGCGGTACCCGTGTCGGGCGAAATCCATTTCAGCAGGCTGCCCCGGGCGCGCTGGGAGGAACGGCTGCGGTTGATGAAGGCCGGCGGCATCACCGTGGTGGCCTGCTATGTCTTCTGGATCCACCATGAACGGACCGAGGGCGGGGCCCGCTTCGATGGCAACCTGGACGTAGCCGCCTTTGTCCGGCTCTGCGCCTCCATCGGCCTGGACGTCGCCCTGCGCATCGGGCCCTGGGCCCACGGCGAGGTCCGCAACGGCGGCTTCCCGGACTGGGTGCAGGCTGCCGCCGTCGGACACCGGACCAACGACCCCGCCTACCTTGCCCTGGTGGAGCGGTGGTTCCACCGTATTGGGTCCGAATTGCAGGGCCTCACGGGTCCGGACAGCAACGTGGTGGGCATCCAGCTGGAGAACGAACTCTACGACCAGCCCGGGCACATCACTGAGCTCAAGAAGATGGCCCGGGCAGCGGGACTCAGCGCGCCGCTGTGGACGGCAACAGCCTGGGGCGGGGCAGATATCCCCGAGGATGAGGTCCTGCCCGTCTTCGGCGGCTACGGCGATGGTTTCTGGGTGGACGCGGCGGCCCCGTGGGACCCGACCTTCCGGCAGCATTACTTCTTCAGCCACCAGTGGGATGACCCCGGCATCGGCGCCGACCTGCGGGAACAGCTGTCCGGGATCGACGCACTACCGCCCCGTTCCCCTTCCGCCCTTTACCCGCCGGCCACCTGCGAGCTGACCGGCGGCATGGCCACGGCCTACCAGCGCCGGCCCTGGCCGGAGGGCAAGGATGTTGCCGCCGTGGCCCACAACAAGATCGGCAGCGGCTCAGGCTGGCAGGGCTACTACATGTTCGCCGGCGGGACGAACCCTCCTGGCGGACTTCAGGAATCCCAGGCGACGGGCTACCCGAACGATCTCCCTGTTTTCGACTACGACTTCCATGCCCCCATCGGCGCCGCCGGGAGGCTTACGTCCGGCTTCGCCCAGCTGCGCAAGCAACACGCCTTCCTCGCCGCCTTCGGTGACCGCCTGGCCCCCATGCCGTCAACACTTCCAGACCTGCTCCCCGCCGGAGTGGACGATTCCGAAACCCTTCGCTGGTCCCTGCGCAGCGATGGCCGGTCCGGCTTCGTGTTCATCACCTGGCACCAGCCGCACATCCCGTTGCCGGACTATCCCGCCGCGCAGTTCAGGCTCGCACTGGCAGAGGAGGCGGTCAGCTTCCCGCACACGCCGCTGGCCATTCCCGCCGGAACCATCGCCCGCTGGCCCGTCAATCTGGAGGTGGCCGGTGTGTGCCTGCGCTGGGCCACCGCTTCGCCACTGACCGTTCTGGGTCCGGAATCATCGCAGACCCTGGTCCTCACAACCGAAGAAGGGATCGAAGCGCAGCTGTGCGTGCCCGAAGGAACTTCCGTTGACGGGGCTGTCACCGCTCTGGGCGGAAACACGTACGCCGTGGATGTCCGGGAGCCGGTCACTCTGGCCGCGACGTCGCGAGGTGGTTCACTGACAATCCTTCTCCTGCCCCCTCAGCTCGCTGTTCAGTCATGGGTCCTGGAAACGCCGCATGGACGCGGCCTGGTCCTTTCCGGGGACCCGGTGTGGCTGGGAGCCGACGGCGGCCTGGCCGGCAGGTCAGTTGCGTCACCGGATGTCCGGCGCTACTCCACCGGCTCCCGGCGGTTCGAAAAGGTGGCGGCGGCAGCTGTGGATCCCGGCCTGCCGCGGATCCCAGTGGCTGCAGAGCTGATCCGGGCAGCTGAGCCAGTTCCCGCGTCCTTCGGGTCGTTGGCGGGCCGGGCGGCCGCACCCACCGATGACGTGATGGACGGGTTGGCGGCGGTTTACCGCCTGGACCTGGCTGCGGCATCCGGGTCCGGAGACGGACATACGGAGCTGGAAATAGCCTGGTCCGGCGATGTTGCCCGGCTGACGGTTGACGGCGCCCTGGTTGCTGACATGTTCTGGGACGGCTCACCGTGGGTGATTGAGACGCACGACGCCGGGATCAGCGCCGGCGCGGAGGTCCTGCTCCAGATCCTGCCGCTATCCAAAGCGGCCGAGGTGGGGCTCCCGGCGGCGGCCCAGAAAAGGAGAGACAGCGTAGCGGGCGACCTCGCGTCCCTGGACGCAGTAGAACTGATCCGGTGGACCCGCTGGACTGAAAAAGGCGCCGGATAGGCGGTCCGTCCGTGGCGTAATATGGACATTCCGTCATGGAGGGAGGGCCGCGTGGAGCTGGCAACAGGGTTCCCGAACCAGCGCCTGGTGGTGGTGCCGCGTCCCCTGGTCAGGGCCGCCCTGGCACGCCCGGTCACGCGCCGCCTGGTGGTCACCGACGCCGGGGTCTTTCCCGTGGCGAAGGCCCACGGGCGGCGCCGTCCCGAAGGCGCCGGCGAGACGATCATCATTCTCTGCGTCGCGGGAACAGGCTGGATTGAAGCAGGAGGTGCCCGGTTCGACGTCGGCAAATCCACCGCCGTCGTACTCCCCGGGGGAACGGGGGAGGCCCATGCCTACGGCGCCTCACCCGATGACCCATGGACAATCTGGTGGTGCCACGTCCTCGGCTCCGACGCTGCCGAACTCGTTCAGGAAGCCGGGGTGCGTCCTGATCGTCCACTCATCCCGCTCGTGGCGGTGGACCGGCTGACGGCCATGCTGGACGAGATCATCACCGCCCTGGAACAGGACCAGTCACCGGCCCGGTTGGTGGCCACGGCCGGAATGGCGTGGAAGCTGCTGACCTCCCTGGCAGTGGACCGCCGCCTTCCCGGGAAGGGAACGCCCCTGCAGCAGGCCATGAAGTTTCTTGAAGACCGGGCCGACGGCGCCGTCCGGCTGCCCGATCTGGCCAAGGTGGTGGGCGTCTCTTCGTCGCAATTGAGCAAGCTGTTCCGGGAGGCAACCGGCAGGGGAGTGCTCGCCCATCACACTGCCCTGAAGATGGCCAGGGCCAGGCTCCTGCTGGACACGACGGATCTCTCGATCGCCGAGGTGGGGCGGGAGATCGGGCTCCCCGACCAATTCTATTTCTCCCGCCAGTTCCGCCGGCTGCATGGGGTCAGCCCCAGCGCCTACCGGGCGGAACGGAAGGGCTGAGGATGTGCCGGCCGGTCAGGTACCGAAAACAGTCCGGTCAAGGAAGCTGTTGCGGAACTTACCGGTGGGATCCAGCCGGTCAGCGAGGGCAGTGAAGTCGCCGAATCGGGGGTACAGGGGTCTGATGTCGGCGGCGCCGGCACTGAACAGCTTCCCCCAATGGGGCCTGGCCGTAAACGGTGCCAGTTCCTTTTCCAGCAGGGGGAGGACCGCCTCCACTGCTCCCTGGTCCTGGCGCCAGGTGAAGTGCAGCCCGATGCCATCCCGGCCGTAGTTGGGACTCAGCCACAGGTTGTCAGCTGCCATGGTGCGGACTTCCGCCACGAGCAGCAGGGGTGTGACCAGGCTGGAGAGGCGGCGCATGGTGATCAGCGCGTCCACCGCGTGCTCGCGGGGAATGAGGTACTCGCTCTGCAGTTCATCGCCCTTGCTGGGGTTGAAGTCCATGCGGAAATGGGCCAGCCTGTCCGACCATGGACCGGGCACACCCATTTGCTGGGTGCAGTTGCTGCCCGGCACGCCAGGCAGCGGATGCCTTGCCTCGACGGCGGGCGTGCCGCCGAACCTCCTGAGGTCCGCAGCGGCGCTGTCGGCTGAATCCATCCTTCGCTTCAGCCATGCCTGGCCGATGGTCTCCCCGCTCCAGTCCGTAAACAGGCTCACGCTGTAGGCAGCCGAGGTGACCTCGTCAAAACTGTCCAGCACCTCGTCCCAGGCGAGGTTTTCGAAGACGTTTTGACTGACGTCGTAGCTGGGTTCGATGTCCAGGGTCAGGCGGCTGACGATCCCGAGGGCGCCCAATGCCACCACCATGCCCTCAAAGCCGGGGTCGCCGCGGCGGGAAACGAGGACGTCACCGTTGGCGGTGACCATTTCAAGGCCGGCGACGGCGGCGGCCAGGTTGGGGTTTGCGTCGCCGGAGCCGTGGGTGGCGGTGGCTACCGCACCGGCTATCGAGATGTGCGGCAGTGAGGCCAGGTTGTGCAGGGCGTAGCCCTGGCGTTCCAGCTCCGCGGCGAGGGTGCCGTAGCGTGTCCCCCCGCTGACGGTCACGGTCATGGTGTCCGGGTCCACGCTGGTCCCGGGGTCCATGAGGTCAAGGACGGCCAACGTGCCCGGACTGTCTGCGATGTCGTTGAAGGAATGGCGGGAACCGAGGGCCCGGACGTGTTCGGAGCCGGCAACGAGCTGCTGCAATTCCTCCATGCTGGCCGGCCGGACCAGGCGCGGAGCGCCGTAGCTGTAGTTACCGGCCCAGTTTCGTGCTGGTTGGAGCTGATCCACGGCTTGTCCTCTTCGTCGGTTCAGGGCGAAGTTCCATTACACGGCAAAAGTTGTCCGTGGTGCATCCGGCGCGCTGCGGCGCGGAGTTGTCCGGGTGCATTGAGCCCGGACTTTGGCTGATCGCGGCTAGGCTCCTTGCGGTACTAATTCGCACTCGATGGAGAGGTAATCCTCTGTGGCAAACACAGTCCTGACCAATAGCGGAACCGAAGAACGTGGTCTCGCCCGCATAGCCCAACGGATGGCGGCGTGGACGGAGAAGTGGTTTCCGGACGCTTACATTTTCGCCCTCGCCGGCGTCGTCATCATCGCCGTTGCGGCCCTGGCCATCGGCGCATCACCGCAGTCGATCGCCGACTCCTTCGGCAACGGATTCTGGGATCTGACGGCGTTCACACTGCAGATGGCCATGGTGGTGTTGACCGGCTACGTCGTGGCCACTTCGCCGCCGGTGGCAAAGCTGATCAACCGGCTGGCGCTCATCCCTGCCACCGCCCGCACGGCGGTCAGCTTCGTGGCCGTGATGTCGATGTCCGTGTCGTTCCTGAACTGGGGGTTGAGCCTGATTTTCGGCGGACTGCTGGCCAGGGCCATCGCCCGCCGCAAGGACCTGTCCGTGGATTACCGTGCACTCGGCGCGGCCGCGTTCATGGGCCTCGGCGCCGTCTGGGCACTGGGGCTGTCCTCCTCCGCCGCCCAACTGCAGGCCACCGCCGCCTCGCTGCCCCCGGCCCTGCTGAAGATCACCGGAATCCTCGATTTCGGCACCACCATCTTCACGTGGCAGTCGCTTGTCACCCTGGTCATCCTGATGGCCCTGACCACTGTGATCGCACATTTCTCCGCGCCCCAGGGCGGCGCGATCCGCACTGCCGAGGACCTCGGCGTCGACCTCGACGACGAACCCAGCGAACCTGCCCCGCGCTCCCGGCCAGGCGAATGGCTCGAATACAGCATGATCCTGCCGATCCTCGCGGGCATCCTGACGCTGGGCTGGCTGGTTTCGCAGTTCTTCACCAAGCCGTTCCTGACTGTTGTCAGCAGCCTCAACGGCTACCTGCTGGTCTTCCTGATCCTGGGCCTGGTCCTGCATGGAACACCGCGGAACTTCCTGCAGGCCGTCACCAAAGCTGTTCCGGCGACCGCCGGCATCCTGGTCCAGTTCCCGTTGTACGCCGCGATGGCCGCGATCCTGACCAAGGCCACGGGCAGTGGCGGGATGACCATCTCCGCCCACCTTGCCGGGTTCTTCTCGGACATCGGCGGAAGCGGCGCGTTCGCCGTCGTCATTGCGCTGTACACCGCGGTGCTTGGCCTGCTGGTCCCGTCCGGCGGCGGCAAGTGGCTCGTTGAGGCGCCCTACGTGATGCAGTCCGCCACCGATGTGCAGATGAACCTTGGCTGGACGGTACAGATCTACAACATCGCCGAGGCCCTGCCGAACCTGGTCAACCCGTTCTTTATGCTCCCGCTCCTCGCGGTGCTGAGGCTGCGGGCCAGGGACCTCGTCGGGTTCACGTTCCTGCAGTTCGTCTTCCACCTGCCCGTGGTGCTGCTGCTGGTTTGGCTGCTGGGGATGACGTTCGAGTTCGTCCCCCCGGTCATCCCGTAACCGGAGCAACCCGGAGCACTGAACCCGCAAGGGGCACCTGCCTGGATCCAGGCCGGTGCCCCTTTTTGGTGCATTCGGGGCCGCTGACCCACCGAAACAGCGCCAACATTGCCCCAATCTTGACCCAACGTGACACGCAGGGGTGCCGGGGGCCGTTTAGGGTGGGCCTAATGATTCATGCAGCCGGATCAAACCACCAGCGTTCGGAGTGCAACAACGTGGCTGAGAAAAACGAACACCCGCCTTCATCGCAAAGTGAAAAAGAGCACGACGGACCGGGCACTGCCGTGGAATACAGCGAGCCCCCGAAGCTGCCCGAGCCAAAGGATGAGCCCAGGCCCAGGCCCCGGCTCTATGGGTATGACAAGGACCTGTGGCCCTGAGCCCTCAGCCGAGTGGTTCTCCTTAGCGCCGCTTCCGTTTAGACCGCTGTTCCTCCTGCCGTTCTGAGTACTCACGCTCAGCGGATCGCTGCGATTTCCCTGCTACCGTCACCTTCTGGTGCCACTCGCGTTGGTAAGCCCGGCGGGCGGCAGCATCGGTGCGCCGGGCAAGTGCGGCCACTTCGCGCTGCAGTTTCCCGAAACTGAGCCACCGGCGTTCCTCCAGCGTCCCGTCCGCCAGGGCAGCCTGCACGGCGCAGCCCGGCTCGCCCTGATGGGTGCAATCGGTGAACCGGCAGAGGGCTGCCAGTTGCTCCACATCGCTGAACATTTCCGTCAGGCCCTCGTCGGCGTCGAACAGCCCGAATCCCCGGACGCCGGGGGTGTCCATCAGGACGGCCCCGTTGGGCAGGGGCACCAGTTCGCGGGAGGTGGTGGTGTGCTTGCCTTTGAAGTCACCCGAACGGACTTCTCCGGTGTGCTGCACCTCGCGGCCCACCAGCGCATTGATGAGGGTGGACTTTCCGGCGCCCGACGGCCCGAGGAGGACCAGGGTGCCGTGCGGCGGCAGATGGCCCAACAGCGCGTCAATTCCATCGCCGTTCTCGGCCGAGGTGGTGACCACCTCCACACCCGCCGCCTGCAGAATGACCTTCCCGACGACGTCGTCCGCTATGTCAGCCAGGTCGGCTTTGGTGATGATCACCAGCGGGACCGCGCCGGAGTCCCAGGCTGCCACCAGCGTACGTTCCAGGCGGTTGTGCGTAAGGGGGCGGTCCACGGGCACCACCACGCCCACCACATCTATGTTCGCGGCCAAAACCTGTGCCTCGGAAGAGTCCTCAAAGGCCCGTTTCCGGCTGAGTTCGGACCTTCGCGGGAGGATCCCCGTGATCTGGCGGGGTCCCGCGCGGTTTGGCCCGATCCAGACCCAGTCGCCGGTTACCGGCACGGCGGCATCGAGCGGATAGGGCAGGTGGAGCAGTTCATTGCCCACGGCCACGAGGACCAGGCTGCGGTCCACCCGGACCACCCGCCCGCGTTCCCTATGTTGGGACGCTGCCTGGCTGGTCTGGTGTTCGGCGTGGTCGGCGTCGAAATGTGCGGAGACGGCGGGGGAGTACCCGTACCTTGCAGGACCGTCGTTTCCGGAGGTGGGTGCGGTAAAGCTGTCCAGGCTGAAGCCTGACGAATTGTTCAAAGTGAGTCCTTAGGGGTGGTCCCCAGGCGCAGGATTCCGCGCAGACACGCGGCAGGTGGTCCTGCCGGCGGGCGCTGTCGGCGGCTAAGCCGGGCCGTTGCTGGAGACGGGGGTGATGTGTTTGATGTGTGCTGTGCAGTCCGGGCGCGCGGCTATGGCAGTCATCAAAACCACCTCCCTGCCTCTTCCGGTGTCCGGTTCCGTCACGGACTCTCGGTTTCCGAGTCTAGCCACGCGAACGCCGGATGTGTAGGGCTTCAGGGACAGCCGCTGTTGCCGTTTATGAGCGTTGCGGACGGAAGCGCGGTGAAGGTCTCCCTTGGCGTATCTATACGAGCGGCCAGGGGTAACGCATGCCCGTCCGGTCCACCGGCAGAACGCCTTCGCGCAGGACGCGCTTTACCCGGCGCTGCAGGGCGGTGACCCCGGTGTCATCGAGGAGCCCGGCGACGTCCGGGGGTATCGCCTCCGCGAGCGGCGTGATGTCCTCCATCAGCGCATCGGGGATGGGCAGCCCGGCGAAGTCCCAGATCACGGTGCGGAGTTTGAAGGCTGCCGAGAAGCACAGCCCGTGGTCGATGCCCCACACCCGTCCGTCGTCGCCGCGCAGCACATGCCCGCTTTTGCGGTCGGTGTTGCTCGCGACGTAATCGAAGAGGGCGATCTGCGACAGGATGCAATGGGTGTGCGGCGCTTCGGCATACAGCGTGAAGTAGGCTGCGACTTCGCGGCGGTACAGCCCGGGCTCGAAGTCGGACAGCGGACGTTCCCCGGCCTCGGGCTTGTAGACGGCGCGCGCACTGTCTGCCCCGCAGGAGATCCGGACGAGGAACGTCTCATTGCTGCTGCGGAGGATGCGTCCGAGGACTTCGATGCGGCCCCCGCTGAGCAGTGTCAGCCCCCGCGAAGACACCGTTCAGCCCTTCTTATGACGCCCTCAGGCCACTCAGGGCGTCCGACGTCGAATTCACCATCATCACGGCAGGTGCCTGGCCGTCAACGCAGGAGATGACCGAGACCGAGCCAGGACTGATGGTAATCCGCTGGAACCGGTCCAACTGGGTGCCGAGGGCGTGGGCCACGGCGGCCTTGATCGGGTCGGCATGGGAGAAGCACACCACCACGCCCCCGGCGTGGGCGGCACACAGTCCTTCGAGGGCGCGGACCATGCGTTCCTGCATCGCCACGAAGCTCTCACCGGCAGGGAAACTGAATGAGGCCGGGCTGTGCTGCACGGTGTGCCATTCCGGCAGGGCCACCAGGTCAGCGAGCGCCGCGCCGGTCCACTCACCGAAGTCGCACTCAATCAGGCCGGCGTCCGGGGTCACTTCCAGGCCGGTCCGTGCCGCCGTCGGCTCTGCTGTCTCGCACGTACGCTCCAGTGGTGAGGAGTAGATGCCGTCGACAGGAAGCCCCGCCAGGCGTTCCGCGATCCGTTCGGCCTGCGCCCGGCCGCGGTCGGAGAGGTGCAGTCCCGGCGCCCGCCCCGGCAGCAGCATGCCCGTTGTGGGCGTTTCACCGTGGCGCACCAGCAACAGCAGCGTCTGGTCCCGTCCCGCTGGAGGGGCCGCTGGTGGTGTCGCTGGTGCCGACGGCGATTCTGCAGTCATCGGGGTCAAGCGTATCGCTCACCACCTCCCCGGGGGGCTCCATTAGTTCGGCTCAAAGAGCAGGAATTCGTGACGGTTTGCTCGATTCCGCGCTCGTTGGGGGTCTACCGTAGAGGGGTGAGTGAGCGCCCCGATATCTTCACCATTGGCGAACTGCGTGCCGCCGGCCACGTCCACAAGGACCTGCGGCACGAAATCCGCGACAACCTGCTGGCCGCCCTCGCGGCGGGCCGCGATCCCTGGCCCGGGATGTACGGGTTCAGCAAGACCGTCATTCCCCAGCTGGAGCGAGCCCTGATCGCCGGCCACGACGTCGTCCTGCTCGGCGAACGGGGGCAGGGCAAGACGCGGCTCCTGCGCACCCTGGTGGGACTGCTGGACGAGTGGTCGCCGGTGATCGAGGACTCGGAACTGAACGAACACCCCTATGAGCCGATTACCGAACATTCCCGTGCCCGGGCCCTCACCGAAGGGGACCGGCTGCGCGTAGCATGGCGGCACCGCTCGGAACGGTACGTGGAGAAGCTCGCCACCCCGGACACGTCGGTCGCGGACCTCATTGGTGACGTTGACCCGATGCGGGTGGCCGAGGGGCGCCGGCTCGGGGACCCGGAAACCATCCACTACGGCCTGGTCCCGCGCTCCAACCGCGGGATCATCGCCATCAACGAACTGCCGGACCTTGCCGAGCGGATCCAGGTTTCCATGCTGAACGTCATGGAGGAGCGCGACATCCAGATCCGCGGGTACGTCCTCCGGCTCCCGCTCGACGTGCTCGTCGTCGCGTCCGCCAACCCTGAGGACTACACCAACCGCGGCCGGATCATCACGCCATTGAAGGACCGGTTCGGCGCCGAGATCCGTACCCACTACCCGATTGAGCTGGAGGACGAAGTCGCCGTCATCCAGCAGGAGGGGCAACTGGTTGCCGACGTTCCGCCGGTCATCCTGGAGATCCTGGCCCGCTACACGCGGGCGCTCCGTCTGTCCCCGGCCATCAACCAGACCTCGGGGGTCTCCGCACGGTTCGCCATCGCGGGCGCCGAAACCGTCGCCGCGGCCGCCCTGCGCCGGGCCAGCGTGCGCGGGGAGGATGAGGCAGTGGCAAGGATCGTGGACCTGGAGTCAGCGGTGGACGTCCTGACGGGCAAGATTGAATTCGAATCCGGGGAAGAAGGGCGGGAACAGGCTGTCCTGGACCACCTGCTGCGCACCGCCACTGCCGAAGCCGTGCGGGCTCATTACCACGGCCTGGACCTTGGCCCGCTGGTGGCAGCGCTCGATGGCCACAGGACCGTCACCACCGGAGAGCATGTCACCGCGCGCGAGTTCCTTGAGAACCTCCCGTCCCTGAACGGGTCGAACCTCTATGACGAGATCAGCGGGCGCCTCGGTGCGAAGAACGACGGACAACGCGCCGCCGCCATCGAACTTGCCCTGGAAGGCCTCTACCTCGCCCGGCGGATTTCGAAGGAATCCGACGACGAGGAATCGATTTACGGCTAGCAACAGCGACAAGGACGGGACAGGGAGCATGGGCGTTCACCACCGGGCCCGTTATGGCCGTTACGCGGGCGGTCCGGATCCGCTCGCTCCGCCGGTTGACCTGGCCGAAGCGCTGGACGCGATCGCCGAGGACGTCATGGCCGGCTATTCCCCCCGGCACGCCCTGCAGGAGTTCCTGCGCCGTGGCGGCCGGAACCGGGAAGGGCTTGATGACCTTGCCCGCCGCGTCCAGCAGCGCCGGGGCGAACTGCTGGGCCGCCACAACCTGGACGGCACCCTCACCGAGGTCAGGAAGCTGCTCGACACCGCGGTGCTGGAGGAACGCAAACAACTGGCCCGTGACGCGATGATGGACAACACCGACCGCGCCTTCCGGGAGATGCAGCTGCAGAGCCTGCCGCAGTCCACGGCGGCGGCAGTCAACGAACTCGCCGCCTACGACTGGCAGTCCAGCACCGCGCGTGAAGCCTACGACAAGATCAAGGACCTGCTGGGCCGTGAGGTCCTGGACCAGCGCTTCGCCGGCATGAAGCAGGCACTCCAGAACGCCACCGAGGAAGACCGCGCCGCCGTGAACGGGATGCTGCGGGACCTCAACGGGCTGCTCGAAAAACACCGCCGCGGTGAGGACACGGCCGCCGACTTCCAGGAGTTCATGGCCCGGCACGGACACTTCTTCCCGGAAAACCCACAGACGGTCGAGGAACTCATCGACGCCCTCGCCCAGCGTGCAGCCGCTGCGCAGCGGCTCCTGCAATCCATGACGCCGGAGCAGCGGGAAGAGCTGATGCGCCTCTCCGCCCAGGCGTTCGGCTCGCCGGAGCTGATGGCCCAGCTCGATCAGCTTGACTCCAGCCTGCGCGCCCTGCGCCCGGGGGAGGACTGGACCGGCTCCGAACGTTTCGAGGGGCAGGAAGGCCTCGGCCTCGGCGACGGCACAGGCATGCTGCAGGACATCGCCGAACTCGACGAACTGTCCGAACAGCTGTCGCAGTCCTACAACGGCTCGAGCCTGGACGATCTGGACCTGGACGCCCTCGCCCGGCAACTCGGGCAGAATGCCGCGGTGACTGCCCGGACCCTCGCGGAGATCGAGCGGGCCATGCAGGACGGCGGCTACCTCCGGCGCGGGGCGGACGGTGACCTCCGGCTATCCCCGCAGGCCATGCGGCGGCTCGGCAGTGCTCTGTTGCGCGACACCGCCCGGCAACTCTCCGGCCGGCAGGGGCGCCGGGACACCCGGGTGGCAGGGGCGGCCGGCGAGCAGATCGGCGCCAGCCGCCAGTGGGAGTTCGGGGATGCGGAGCCCTGGGACGTGACGCGGACCATGACCAACGCGATCCGCCGCACGGTGGCCGACGGCGGTGATCCGGGCCGGGGGCTGCGGCTCGGTGCCGGTGACATTGAGGTTGCCGAGACAGAGGCACGTACCCAGGCCGCCGTGGTCCTTCTGGTGGATGTCTCGTTTTCCATGGCTGCCGAGGGACGCTGGGTACCGATGAAACGCACGGCTCTGGCCCTCCACCACCTCGTCTCCACCCGTTTCCGCGGGGACCGGCTCCAGCTGATTGCGTTCGGCCGTTACGCGCGCTCCATGGACATCGGCGAGCTCACGGCGCTGGCGTCGCGGCGGGAGCAGGGAACCAACCTGCACCATGGCCTGCTGCTGGCCAACCGCTTCTTCCGGCAGCACCCGTCAATGCAGCACGTCCTGCTGGTGGTGACCGATGGCGAACCGACGGCGCACCTGTTGCCGGAGGGCGAGTCGTGGTTCTCCTACCCGCCGGATCCGGAGACCATCCGGGTGACCATTGCCGAGCTCGACCGCCTTGGCCGGGCCGGAACGCAGTCCACGTTCTTCCGGCTGGGCGACGACCCCGGCCTGGCACGGTTCGTCCAGCGGATGGCACGCGGGGTGGATGGCCGGGTGGTGGCTCCGGAAGCCGGGGAACTCGGTGCCGCCGTCGTGGGGGAGTACCTCCGGGCCCATTTCCGTGGCCGCCCCTACGACGACGATGACTGGGCGTCCTAGCCCTGGGGCCCGACGCTGACCAATTGCAGGAAATCCCTGAGGGAACCGGCCATATCCACGGAACCGTCATAAAGCCAGGCAAGCTGCACGCCCTCGATGAGTGACGCCGTCTGGCGGGCCAGGACACCAGGATCCAGTTGCGCGGCCACCCGGCCGGCGCCGATTTCACGCTCGAACTCGGACCGCAGCGAAGCGATGATCTCCTGGTCGCGCCGCAGGATGAACGCATGGGCCGGATGGTCCGGGTTGACGGCTTCGGCCCGCAGCGTGGCGTCCAGCTGGATCACGCCGCGGATGCCCGCGTTGCGGCGCATGACCTCGGGCACGGTCTCCAGCAGGCCCTTCTCCTGGAGCAGGGTGCGGCGCCAGGGACCTTCACGTTCCTCGCGGCGGACAAGCACGGCCTCCAGCAAGGCATCCTTGCCGCCGAAGTGGTGCAGGAGGGAGGTGTGGCTCGTGCCGATCTCTTCAGCGATCTGGCGTACGGACAGACGCTGGAAGCCCTTCTCGGCAAAGACTTCGAAGGCGGCATCCACCAGTTCCGCGCGCTTGCGCTCACCGTTGACGTAGGGGGCGCGCCTTCCGCTGCGGGCCGGCTGCCGTGCCACTTCTGTCATCGTGCCCTCCTGGCGTTCGTCGAGCCAAGCGTATCAAGTTCCTTTTCCACCTTGGTTAAGATTGTCTGTTGAAAGTGTTCCAACCTGGAAAATGTTTGAGTATGGTTGAAACCAACCCAAGGGCAGGCGCCTCCCACGAAAGGCAGGCCCGGCCCAACGCAACCCTGAAAGGATTTCCATGACCGAGCTCCAGCACTTTCCTTCCAACTTCCTGTGGGGCGTTGCCACTGCCGCCCACCAGGTGGAGGGCAACAACACCAACAACGACACGTGGTTCCTTGAGCACCTCCCGGGCACCATTTTTGCGGAGCCGTCCGGTGACGCCATAGACCACTACCACCGCTACCGCGAGGACATCGCGCTGATCGCCTCGCTGGGTTTCAGCACCTACCGGTTTTCCCTGGAATGGGCCCGCATCGAACCCGAGGAGGGCCACTTCTCCGTCGCGGAGCTCAACCACTACCGCCGGATGCTTGAAACCTGCCATGAGTACGGGCTGACACCGGTGGTGACCTTTCACCACTTCACCTCGCCGCTGTGGCTCCTTGCTGCCGGCGGCTGGGAGGACCCGGCCACGCCGGAACGGTTCGCCCGGTACTGTGACCGCGCCACCGAACACCTGGGTGACCTGATCGGCGTCGCGTGCACCCTCAATGAACCCAACCTGGCCTGGCTGCTCAAAGCGCTTGGCATCGGCGGCGAACCGGCGGAACACCGCGGCAAGGTTCCGCTGTGGTCGGCCGCCGCGGAAGCCCTGGGCATCGACGCGGCCAAGGTGGCGCCCTTCCAGTTCACTGGTTCCGACGCTGCGTTCGACATCAAACTCGCAGCCCACCGTGCCGGACGGGACGCGATTAAAGCCCGCCGGCCCGAGCTGATGGTGGGCTGGACCCTTGCCAACTCGGACATCCAGTCCACCGAGGGCGGCCACGAGCTGGCGGACCAGGTCCGGCGCGAGGTCAACGAGCGCTTCCTCGAGGTCTCCCGCGGCGACGATTTCGTCGGGATCCAGACGTACGGGCGGACGGTTTTCGGGCCCGACGGCGTTGCGCCGGCCCCCGCCGGTGCCGTCACCAACCAGCTCGGCGAGGAGATCTACCCGCAGGCGCTTGAGGTCACAGTCAGGGAGGCCCACCGGATCGCCGGAATCCCCGTTATGGTCACCGAAAACGGCCTGTCCACGAACGACGACACCCAGCGGCTTGAGTACTTCAAGACGGCGCTGGCCGGGGTGGAATCCTGCCTCGCCGACGGCATTGACGTGCGCGGCTACATCGCCTGGACCGCCTTCGATAACTACGAATGGATCTTCGGTTACGGTCCCACATTCGGAATCATCGCCGTCGACCGCGCAACCCAGATCCGCACCCCCAAGCCGAGCGCCTACTGGCTCGGCGGAGTGGCCCGGCAGGCGCGGGAGCGCCTGAGCGCGGTGGGCTGACCGTCAGCCGGCCCCTGCCCGTGGGATATCCACCTAGCCGTTCTCGAGGGCCAGGGACGAGGAGAGGGCGCGGTGGGCATCGACCTGGTCCAGGAGCAGCCGGGCCTTGTGCTCGACGCCGGCGACGACGTCCGCTCCGGCGACGAAACGCAGGGGAGGCGTTTCCAGGGCTGCGATGGTGACCAGGGCCGCGCCAAGCTTGGCGGGGTCGCCGCCCTGCCGGCCGTTCATGCTCTTCCACGCGGCAATGGTCCGGGCGGTGCGCTCGGTGTAGTCATCGATCGCCAGCTCGGGCCAGCGGGAGGACGCGCCCTCGACAAGGAGTTCGGTGCGGAAGAACCCCGGTTCGACGGTCGTGGTGTGGATGCCGTAGGGCGCAACGTCGAACTGGAGGGACTCCATCCAGCCTTCGAGCGCAAACTTTGATGCGGCGTAGGCCGCGCAGAACTCCTGGCCGATGATGCCGGCAGCCGAGGTGATGGTGATGACGTGTCCCCTGCGCTGCCTGCGCATGACGGGCAGTACCGCGCGGGTGACGTTCAGCGGGCCGAAGAAGTTCGTCTCCATCTGCGCCCGGCACTGGGCGTCGCTGATCTCCTCGAAGTAGCCGGCATAAAAGTTGCCGGCGTTGTTGACGAGGACGTCGATGCTTCCGAAACGTCCGACGGCGGCTTTGGCCGCTGCAGCCGAGGCGGCGGCGTCGGTGATGTCCAGCGAGAGGGCGAGAAGGTTCTCGTGTCCGCCCAGGGCGGCGGTGACGTTGGCTGCGTCGCGGGCGGTGGCGACGACACGGTGGCCGGCGTCGAGGGCGGCCTTGGCCAGGTCGACGCCCATGCCGCGTGCTGCTCCGGTGATGAACCAGACGTTCGTCATGATGATGCCTTTCACGAGTCCATGCCGGCCCGTCCGGGCGGCTGATGGTTCAAGTCAACAGGGCAGCGCGGTGCCCAGCGAGACCCTGCTGAGAGGTTCCCCGGCAGGACCCCTCTGGAGTTCCCGATCCGGGGTACCGTCGATTCCATGGACAACCAGGACGACCTCAGCCAGTTCCTCAGCTCCCGCCGGGCGAAGCTGACGCTGCAGGACGTGGGGCTGCCCGACTTCGGTGGACGGCGCCGGGTTCCCGGCCTGCGGCGGGAAGAAGTCGCCCTCCTGGCCGGCATGAGCTCCGAGTACTACAAACGGCTCGAACGGGGCAACGCCAAAGGAGCGTCCGAGGGCGTGATCGATGGGGTCAGCCGTGCCCTGCAGTTGGATGAGGCCGAGCACTCCCACCTCTACGAACTCATCCGCTCAGCCAACGCCGGCGCCCATCCACAACGCAGACGCCCGGTACGCAAAACGCACATCATTCCGACCCTGCAGCAGACCATCGACGCCATGTCGACTGTCCCGGTGTTCGTGCAGAACGGCCGGTTGGACGCCGTGGCCACCAACCGTCCCGGCAGGGCTCTCTTCTTAGAGATGTTCGACGACGGCGGGCAGCCGGTAAACGCCGCTCGCTTCGTGTTCCTTGATCCCAGGGCTCAGACGTTTTACCAGGACTGGGAATCCAACACCCGACAGGTCGTTGCCCTCCTCCGGGTCGAAGCGGGCCGTTCCCCCTTCGACCGCCGGCTCAGCGACCTCATCGGCGAACTTTCAACCCGCAGTGACCTCTTCCGGAAGCTGTGGGGAGCCCACGATGTCCGCGAACACCGCACCGGCATCAAAAGCATCCACCACCCCATCGTGGGCGACCTCGACCTGAACTACCTCGGACTGGACCTCGCCACAGACCGCACCCTGCAAATGCTGGTGTTCTCCGCCGAACCCGGGTCCGCGTCCCACGACGGGCTGCAACTGTTGGCGAACTGGGCGGACACGCACGGCAGCGGGTTGAAAGCCCCCGGGCCGGAAGCCTCTCACCACATCGCCGGAGAGTGACAAGGCAAACGGCCGGCGGGGCACTACGCCCGCATGCTCACGCTGTCGCTCGGTCCGCTGTTGTAGCCGAGGTTTCGCGATACCGCCCTGGCCGTGGCCTGGACCGCGGGTGCCAGCACGTTAGGGGGAGTGGCGCCATCGGGCACCACGATGGACAGCGCGGCCACGACCGCGCCCTGCGCATCAAATATCGGCGAAGCAACAGAAACAGTCCGGGACGGCGCAGACCTGCGGATCATCGCGACGCCGGTTCGCCTGACGTCGGAGAGCGTCCGCCGCAACTGTCCTTCAGGCATGGCGTCCACGCCCGATTCCATGTCCGGAGGCTGCCTGATGACCGCCTCCTGGAACCCTGCGTCCGCCCCCGCGAGCAGAACCAGGCCCACCGCCGTCGATCTCAACGGCGCACGCCCACCAACACGGTAGGCCACCTCTGTGGCCTGCTTTGATGACAGGCGCTCGATGATGACGGCCTCGTTCTTGTCCCGGACGGCCAGCAGGACGTGGTGGCGGGTCACGGCAAAGAGGTCCTCCAGGTAGGGGAGGGCAATCTCGCGCACGCCGTGGCCGCGGGGGGAGAGTGAGGCGACTTCCCAGAGCCGGACTCCCACCACGTACCGGCCGTCGTCAAGGCGTTCCAGCGCACCCCACTCCACCAGCCTGGCGATCAGCCGCAGCGCTGTGGGTGCAGGCATTTCAGCCAGCCGTGCCATTTCAGAAAGAGTCAACGCACGACGGCGGTCGCTGAACACTGCGAGGAGGCTCAGCGCCCGGTCAATCACCGGTTCGCCCTGCTTGGGGCGCTTGCCGCGCTGCGGTTTTGCCGCGTCCCCTTTAACTTCAACCGTCACGCCGGTACTCCTTTGCCATTCGTGTCAGGTGATCCCCACCACAATACTGTTTCAACCAATGAAATTCGCGTGGGGAGCCGGTACCCGTTCCGGCGATTGTTGAAGAAGCCGGTTACCGGGGCCATCTGACGAGAGGGCACCGACGGATCGGCCCGTAACGGTCACAGCCGACCGGACGGGCCGCCGGTCCCGGACCTACTCACGATTCCCATCACGAATGCGAAGGCGCACATGAAACTCCTGACCTCCCCCGCACGACGGAGCGCGGCCGTTCTGGCCGGGGCCCTCGTCCTTGGCTCCCTGACCGCCTGCGGCGGCGGAACCAGCCAGACGGCCGCCAAAGCTGACACCAGCACCCTGACCCTCGCCATCGACAGCGACTCGGCGTCGTTCGGCTACGACCCCTTGCGCGTGTCGGCTGCCCAGCGGCAGTTCTTCGAAGGCCTCTATGACAGCCTGATGGTGCTCAAGGCTGACGGCTCCGCAGCTCCGGGCCTGGCCAGTGCTTTTGAATACAACGCTGATAACACGGTCCTGACGCTCACCCTCAAGGAAGGCGTGACCTTCACAGACGGTTCAAAGCTGGACGCCGAACTGGTGAAGGCAAACCTGGACCGCCGGTCCGATCCGGCCTTGAGCGCTTACTCCGCAGTAGCCAAGGGCGGCGCCCAGGAGATCACCTCCGTGGACGTTGTCAGCCCCACCAAAGTATCCCTGACCTTCGCCAAGGCACAGCCGGGGTTCGAGAAGAACCTGGCCTCCACCACCGGCATGATCGTCGGCAAGGCGGGCGTCACCGATACGGCCAGCTTGGCTGCGACTCCAGCCGGCTCCGGGCCCTACATCATTGACCCTTCCACGGTGAAGGGCAACAAGTACGTGATGGTGAAGAACGACAAGAACCCGGACGCCTCAAAGTACCCGTTCAGCAAGGTCATCTTCAGCGTTGTCCTTGACCCCCAGGCCCGTGCCAATGCTTTGGTTTCAGGCCAGGCGGACGTTGCCATGCTGACGTCAAACACTGTGGACTTCGCCAAGTCCAAGGGAGTAGGCGTGTCCCAGATCGGCGGCACCGTCAACACCATGATCTCCTTCGACAAGATCGGCAAGACCGCCCCGGCGTTCGCCCAGGAAAAGGTCCGCCAGGCCATCCAGCACGCCATCAACCGCAAGGCTCTCGTGGACGCGCTGCACAAGGGTGACATCCCGGCCTGGAACGCCCTGCCCAAGGATTCCGCAGGCTTCACTCAGGATCTGGAAACGAAGTTCGCCTACGACCCGGAGAAGGCCAAGAGCCTGTTGGCTGAGGCCGGCTACGCCAACGGCTTCGAATTCACCATCATCGCGGGCGCCCAGACCCAGACTGACCTGCAAGCGGTCCAGAAGGACCTTGCCGCGGTCGGAATCACCATGAACGTCAAGATGGCCGCTTCCACCGATGAAGCGTTCGCCGCCGTAGCCACCACCCCGCTCGGCTACGCCCCGCTGAACTGGGACAACCCGGTAGGCGTCATGTACGGCGCCATCCTCAGCGGCTTCACCAACGTCCAGAAGGCCACCGACGAGCAGTTGAGCGCAGCCACGGGCGAAGCCGCAGCCGCGAAGGACGATGCCGCCAGGAAGACCGCCCTCACCAAGCTCAACACCCGTCTGGTCGAGTCCGGCTGGATGATCCCGCTCTATGAAGCCCTCACTAACCAGGGCTACAACACCAAGAAGATCAAGCAGGTGGAGTTCGCCGGTACCAACGCATACCCGCTGCTCTCTTCCTACGCGCCGGCCAGCTAATACCCGAACCGTTCCGGGCGGCCGCCCCAACGCGGGCCAGGCCGCCCGGAACGTTCTGACCGATGGAGGTCAACATGGCACTATTCATCACCAAACGCCTGCTGATGGCGTTGGCCACCGTGCTGGTGGTCGCGGTGCTGGCATTTCTGCTGGTGCACGCAATGCCCGGCAGCCCCGGCGCGGTATCGCTCGGAGCCGGCGCTTCCCAGGAAGCGATCGACGAGGTCAATGCCCGTCTCGGCTGGAATGATCCGCTCCTGACGCAGTTTGTCCGCTGGCTCGGGGACGCTGTACACGGCGACCTGGGGATCTCCCTGATCGATGGCCGTTCAGTCTCCGATGACCTGGCGAGCAGGTTGCCTGTGACCGCTTCGCTGGCGGCCGGCGGTACCGTCCTGAGCGCCGTGCTGGGCATCGCCCTCGGCGTCACAGCAGCGGTACGGGGCGGCGCAGCGGACCGGATCATAGGCGGCACCTGCGGCCTCGCCGTGGCGCTTCCCGCCTTCTGGATCGGCATTATTTTCGTCTACCTCTTCGCAGTCCAGTCCTCCGTCTTCCCGGCCACAGGGTACGTTCCCTTCGAGGTGTCCCCGCAGGACTGGGCTCTATCCCTGGCCTTGCCGGTGATCACCATCGCTGTTGGCGGTGCAGCATTCATCGCCCGCCAGACCAGGGCTTCCATGCTCGAAGCGCTGCAGCAGGAACACATCCGCACCCTGCGTGCCACGGCCACCCCCACGTGGAAGATCCTCTACGTGCATGCCCTGCGCTACGCCAGCCTGCCCATCGTGGCCGGCATCGCGCTCCAGTTCATCGGCCTGTTCGGCGGCTCGGTCATTGCGGAGCAACTGTTCGCCATGCCCGGCCTTGGCCAGGCAGTCCAGAGTTCCGTCAGCACCCATGACGCCCCTTCCGTTCAGGGCGTCGTGGTCATAGCCACTGTGGTGGTGGTGGCCGTGAACCTGGTACTCGAACTGGCCACCAAGTTCCTCGACCCGAAGTTGCGTGCCTCATGATTCCCAATGTTGCCCCCGCGCCGGCTGACAGCACTGCCGCAGCGGCCGCCGTGCCCAAGTCCGGCCCCAAGGCTGCCATCACCAAGCTTTCGGCCCACCGCCTCTTCGCCTCTCCAGGCGGCGTGGCCGGTGTGGTGTGGCTGGCGGCATTGGTTGCCGCCTCGCTGACCGCGCCCTGGTGGCTTCCGTTCAAGACGGAGGACCAGGATTTCACCGCCGTGCTCTCCGGCCCCACTGCTGCCCACTGGCTGGGCACGGACGAGTTGGGACGGGACCTGCTCAGCCGCATCTTTGCCGCAGCGGCCGGCACCCTGGGCACGTCCTTCATCACGGTGCTCGTCTCCGTGGGACTTGGAACCATCCTTGCGATGGCCGCGGCCGCCCTGGGCGACAGGGTTGAAGGCGTCATCAGCCGCATCACCGAAATCATGATGTCGGTGCCCGGCACCGTGATCATCCTGGCCGTCATCGGCGCCGTGGGAACCAACATCCCGGTGATCATGGCGATCCTTGGCATCCTCATCTCGGCCGGCATTTACCGCGTGATCCTGGGCCAGGCCAAGTCCCTGCAGTCCCAGCTCTACGTGGACGCAGCAAAGGTGGACGGCGTCAGTACCTTGGGCATCAGCCTGCGCCACGTCCTGCCCGGACTGACCAACACCATAGTTGTCCAGTCCGCCCTGATCTTCGCCGTCGGCATGCTCATCCAGGCCGGCCTGGCCTTCATCGGCTTCGGGCCGCCCATCCCGCAGCCCAGCTGGGGTGGCATGATCCAGGGTGCGTCCCAGCACGTCTACGACGCGCCCTGGATGATGGTCCCCACCGGCGCCGTGCTGGCCCTTACAGTCCTCGCCGCCAACGCCATCGGCAATGCCCTGGGCAAGGCGCCCAACGCCACCGCCTCACACCTTCCGTCCGCTGCAGCCCGCCGTCAGCGAGCCAAAGCTGTCGCCGCCGTCGGGGCTGCCCCCGTTGTTGATGTCGCGGACGTCTCACCTGCGCAGGGCCAGCTCAGCGTCCGCGGCCTGTCGGTAGGGGTCGACGGCGGCCCCCGCCTGGTCACGGATGTCTCCTTCGACGTCGAGCAGGGAACCGTGCTGGGCCTCGTGGGAGAGTCCGGCTGCGGCAAGACCATGACCGCACTGTCGCTGCTGGGTCTCCTGCCCTCCGGGGTGGTTGCTACCGGTGGTCAGATCCTCTGGAACGGCAAGAACCTCGCCGCCGCCTCCGACAGCGGGATGGAAGCCATCCGCGGCCGTGAAATCGCCCTGATCTCCCAGGAACCCATGCGGGCGCTGGACCCCATGTTCACCGTGGGCTACCAGCTCACTTCCGCCATCCGGCGGCTCCGCAAACTGGGCAAGGCCGAGGCCCGGAAGGAAGCCCTCAGCCTGCTGGAAAAGGTGGGCATTGTGGATGCCGCCCGCATCCTCAAGACCTACCCGCACCAGATCTCCGGCGGCATGGCCCAGCGCGTCGCCATCGCCCTGGCACTCTCCGGCAGCCCACGCCTGCTGGTGGCCGATGAGCCCACCACCGCCCTTGACGTGACTGTCCAGGCCGAAATCCTGTCGCTGCTGCGGTCCCTGGTGAAGGACACCGGGATGTCCGTGGTCATGGTGACCCACGACCTCGGCGTGGTGGCCGACATCTGTGACCACGTGGCCGTCATGTACGCGGGCCAGGTGGTGGAGAACGGCAAGACCACCACCATCCTGGACAACCCCCGGCACCCCTACACGCTGGCACTTCTGGCCGCAGATCCGCACGCCAATAACGCAGCAGACATGCCCGAACGGCTGGCCACCATCAGCGGCCAGGTTCCACAGCCCAAGGACTGGCCCTCCGGCTGCCGTTTCATGGCCCGCTGCCAGTTCGCCGGCTCAGCCTGCGCCGCCCCTGTACCGCTGCTGCCCTCCGGTTCGGATGAAGGACTGGTCCGCTGCGTCAAGGCCGACGAACTGGCCATCGAAGGCCTGGAATGGGTGGCTACCGAGGTCCCCACCCAGCGCCTGCTGGACATCACCCCCACACCTCTGCACCGGGTTGAACCGTTGAACATTGTTGAAAAGGACATGGCATGAGCATCGCGACCCATTCCCGGCAGGAAGCACCCGACGCCGTCCTGGACGGACCCATGCTCGAGGTAAGGGACCTGGTGGTCCGCTATGGCCGCGGCCGCAAGGCCGCAGCCGCTCCGGCCGCCGTCGACGGGGTCAGCTTCACCATCCGGCCCGGCGAGACCGTGGGCCTGGTGGGGGAGTCCGGCTCCGGAAAGTCCACCATCGGCAAAGCCATCCTGGGCCTGCAGAAGACGGCCGGCGGGACCATCAGTTACCAGGGCAAGGACATCACGCACGCAGGCGCAGCCGAGCGCCGCGCCCTCGGCGGGGAACTGCGGGCCGTCTTCCAGGACCCCAACTCATCGCTCAACCCGCGCCAGACCATCGGCGCCTCATTGGCAGAGCCGCTGCGCCTCCGCGGCGTCTCAGGCGGCGAAGCCCGGTCCAAGGCCGAGGCCATGCTGGAACGCGTGGGCCTGCCGCGCGACGCCGTGGACCGCTACCCCAGCCAGTTCTCCGGCGGCCAGCGCCAGCGTATCGCCGTGGCCAGGGCATTGATCTGCGAACCCAAACTTGTGGTCTGCGACGAAGCTGTCAGCGCCCTGGACCTCTCCACCCAGGCCCAGGTGCTCAACCTCCTGGCCGACCTGCGGGACGAACGCGGCCTAAGCTACCTGTTCATCGCGCACGACATCTCCGTGGTCCAGTTCCTGGCCCAGCGTGTGGTGGTCCTTTACCGCGGACAGGTCATGGAAAGCGGACCTGTCGCGGCCGTGACCGAATCACCCAAGCACCCGTTCTCGCAGGCGCTCGTGGCTGCCTCGCCGGTGCCCCGCCCTGCCGAACAGGCCGAGCGGAGGAACCTCCGGGAATCCATGGGCGTGCGGACGGCTTCCTCTGTTTCCGCGACGCCCGGCGGCTGCCCGTTCCGGCAGCGCTGCCCCCTGGCCACCGGGCTTTGCGCCGCCGAACGCCCGGCGCTGCGCACGGTGGGCCAGTCCGACGTCGCCTGCCACTACGCCTGAACGGAACCCCCTTGCACCAGCCCACCCGCCTCCGGACCGACAACCTCAGCCACGCCTTCGGCATCACCAACACCGCACCGCGCTTATGCTGGACGCCGCCGCTGGGCACTGTCCGGCAGACTGCCTACCAGCTGACCGCCAGCAACGGCTGGGACACCGGCCGGGTGGAGTCAGCTGGCCACAGCTACGTCCCTTACACCGGGCCGGACCTGGGGTCCCGGGACCGGTTCGAGTGGAAGGTCAGGACGTGGGACCGTTCGCCGGACGGCACCGGGATTGCGTCCGCCTGGTCCGAGCCGTTGGCCGTGGAGATCGGACTTCTCCGCCCCGAAGACTGGTCCGCCAAGTGGATCGGGCCGGACGAGCCGGTCATCCCCGCGCCGGAGGAGCGCCCGGCCTACGCCCTGCACCGGGACTTCACCCTCGACGCCGTTCCTGAGTCCGCGCGGGCCTATGCCACCGCGCACGGTATCTATGAGCTGTTCGTCAACGGCCGGCGCGTGGGGGACCAGGAGCTGACCCCCGGCTCCACGAGCTACCACAGCACTCTGCAGGTACAGGCGTTCGATGTCACCCCCTTCCTTCGTGCCGGCACCAACACTGTCAGGGCTGTCCTGACGGACGGCTGGTACCGCGGCACCTTCGGGTTCACCCGCGACGTCGACATGTACGGGATGCAGACTGCGCTCCTGGTTCAGGTGGAACTTGAGTCCGGGGGAGCCCGGACGGTAATCGGCACCGACGAATCGTGGCTGGTTTCTCCAACGGAGATTGCCGCCGCGGATCTGATGGCCGGCCAGCACGTGGACTTCCGCCTGCTGCGTGACGCAGGCGTCTCCGGCCACGCCGTTCCGCGGGAAGGCAGCTTCGATACCCTCAGTGGCCCGGTGGCTCCGCCCACCCGGATCGTGGAGGAGCTGGACCCCGTCAGCATCAGGCGCCTGCCCAACGGCAACCAGGTGGTGGACCTGGGCCAGAACATCAACGGCTGGGTCCGGCTGTCCAGGCTCGGCGCCCCCGGCCACAAGGTCACCCTGGTTTACGGCGAGGCCCTGGGCTCCGGCGGCGACGTCAGCCAGGACCATCTGCGCCCCGTCGACTTCAAAAACCCCGGGCATTTCCTTGCCGCCGGGCAGGTGGATGAGGTCATTGCGTCCGGCGCCGCCGGTGAAGTTTTCGAGCCCCGCCACACCCTCCATGGCTTCCAGTACGTCTCCGTCCAGGGACTTGCCGAGGACCTGCTTCCGGCGGACATCGTGGGCTGCATGGTCCAGACCGACCTGGAACAAATGGGCACCTTCAGCTGCAGCGACACCCGGCTGAACACACTGCACGACATCGTGGAGTGGAGCTTCCGGGACAACGCCTGCGAGGTCCCCACAGACTGCCCGCAACGCGAAAAAGCCGGCTGGACCGGCGACTGGCAGCTGTTCGTGCCCACGGCCGCCTACCTGTTCGACGTGGCAGGCTTCACCCGGAAGTGGCTCAACGATGTCCGGGCCGACCAATGGGAGAACGGGGTGATCGCGAACATCTCACCCTCACCCGGGCCCGACATCATCAGTGCAGACTTCATGGCTTTCACCAACGGATCTTCCGGCTGGGGCGATGCCATCGTGATGGTGCCCTGGGAGATCCACCTTGCCACCGGGGACCCCGGCATCCTGGAAGAGAACTGGGAAGCGATGAACCGGTGGCTCGGGTTCGTCCGGGGCACTGCGGAGGGGAACCGGCACCCGGCCAGGGCTGCCGCGCGCGCAACGCCTGCCCCGCATGAGCAATACCTCTGGGACACCGGCTTCCACTTCGGGGAATGGATGGAGCCGGGCGGACCTGCGCCGGACCTCTTCGCTTCAAAATCAGCAGATAACGGGATCGTGGCCACCGCGTATTACCGGCACTCCGCCGCCATCCTCGCCAAGATTGCCGACATCCTGGGCAAGGATGCAGCAGCTCTTGAGCTGGCGGAGCTCTCGGAGAACGTCCGCCATGCGTGGGAGCAGGAATACCTGATGGCAGACGGAACGGTCGAATGCGGCACACAGGCCAACTTCGTCCGCGCCCTGGCCTTCGACCTCCTGCCGGACACCGCAAAGGCCGCGGTCACCCGCCAACTGGTCGAGCTGATCAGGGACGCGGGTACCCACCTCGGCACCGGCTTCCTCTCCACGCCGTACCTTCTGCCTGTTCTGGCTGACAACGGTTATGTGGACCTCGCCTACGAACTGCTGATGCAGGACTCCGAACCGTCCTGGCTGGTGATGGTGGACCGCGGTGCCACCACCATGTGGGAAGCCTGGGACGGCATTGCCGCCGATGGATCTGCGCGCCAATCGCTCAACCATTACAGCAAGGGCGCCGTTGTCTCCTTCCTGCACCGGTACACCGCCGGACTGCGCCAGGCCGCCGGCAGTGCAGGCTGGGGGGACGTCATCATCGAACCCCGCCCCGGTGCCGGTCTGACGTCCGCCAGCACCTCTCACCGGGGTCCGCAGGGCCTCCTCGAGGTGGACTGGATAACCGACGACGGCGTGCTGACGCTCACCGCCACCGTACCGTCCGGCACCACCGCGGAAGTCAGGTTGCCCGGCGAGCGGGCCACCGCCGTCGGGCCCGGCACCCACACCTTCATCGCCCCCGCCCCCGCCCCGGCAACGGGCGCACTGACATTTACTGACCTCGCAAGGAGTGCACTATGACGCCGGAGACCACTGCCACCACGGAGAGCCCACGAAGGAGGCCGGCGCCGCCGCCGTTTCCCGCTTTCGGACCGCTGGGCGATCCCGAGGAAGTGTCCGGGCACTCCCTGGTGCACCGCGAAGTCAGCTACGCGATCGCCGTCGGCTTCCGCCGGCTGGCCATGGACATCTGGCTTCCGCGGGAGGCAAACGGGCCGGTTCCCTTGGTGGTGTGGATCCACGGCGGGGCATTCCAGCTGGGTGACCGCCGCGAACTTCCACCCACCTTCGCCCCGGACTCCGTGTTCCGGCTCCTGAACGAGGCCGGCATAGCCTGCGCCACCGTGGACTACCGGCATGCCCTGGAAGCGCCCTTCCCTGCCCAGCTGCACGACATCAAAGCCGCCGTCCGCTACCTTCGCGGCCACGCAGGCGCCCTGGGCATCGACCCGGGACGGATCGGCGCCTGGGGCGAATCGGCCGGCGGGCATCTGGCAGCCTTGCTCGGACTCACCGGCGACCGCGCTGACCTCGAGGGCGGCCTCGGTGTACAGGGGCAGTCCAGCGCCGTCAGTGCCGTTGTCGACTTTTACGGAGTGTCCTCGCTGCCGGACATGCCGCCCATGAACACGCCGCCCGGGCTGATGTCCGGCCCCCTGATGGCCGCCGTTCCGCCGGGCATGTCCACCGAACCGGGACCCATGCTGGTGGGCGGCATCGCCGATCCGGCCTTGCTCGCCGCCGCCAGCCCGCTGGGCTACATCACGGCCGGGGCACCGCCGTACCTGCTGATCCACGGGGACAGCGATG
Source organism: Pseudarthrobacter cremeus (assembly GCF_051857465.1). Classification (NCBI taxonomy): domain Bacteria; kingdom Bacillati; phylum Actinomycetota; class Actinomycetes; order Micrococcales; family Micrococcaceae; genus Pseudarthrobacter; species Pseudarthrobacter cremeus. The sequence goes on from NZ_JBPZHC010000001.1 coordinate 59,541, forward strand.
GTCTGGTCCCGTTGTCACAGAGCGAACTCCTGTCCGACGCACTCACAAACGCCGGCGTGCGAAACGACCTCATCACAGTCGAAGGTGGAGACCACTGCTTCTTCTTCGCAGAGGACCAGCTGGACGGGATCCTCCGCACCGCCGTCGACTATTTCACCCGCGAACTCTCGCCGCGGACACACACTTCCAGCCAATGAAAGTCCGCTAGCTGCCCCTTCGCCATCCCCGGCACGCTGGGGTAAGCCCCGAATCTTCTCCTTCTTGACGAATTGAGCCGACGTTGACTCCCAACACCCCTCGTTTCCCGTTCCAGGACGCGGCCCTGCCGGTAGCCCGGCGTGTGGCGGACCTGCTGTCCCGGTTGTCCCTGGAAGACAAGGCAGGCCTGATGTTCCATGACATCCTGCCCTACGCTGCCGGCACCGGTCCTGCCCACGAGCTGATTGGAAAGCGCCGCCTCAACCACTTCAACATTCTCGGCGCAGCCCTCAACGCCCGGGACCTGGCGGAATGGCACAACAGCCTCCAGGAGATCGCGTTGGCCACCGGGCCCGGCATTCCCGTAACGCTGTCCACCGATCCACGCCACGCCTACACGGACAATCCCGGCGCAGCGGCGTTTGCCGGCCCGTTTTCGCAATGGCCCGAAGCCCTGGGTTTCGCAGCTGTCGGCGATCCTGGCGCCGTCGAGGAGTTCGCGGACATCGCCCGGCAGGAGTACCTCGCCGTCGGAATCCGCTCCGCGCTGCACCCGCAGGTGGATGTCTTCACCGAACCGCGCTGGTCCCGCGGCGGCATGACCTTTGGCGAGTCCGCCGAGATGGCGGCCACACTGGTGGGCGCATACGTCCGCGGCTTCCAAACGGAAGCGTTCGGGCCGGCTTCGGTCTCCACCATGACCAAGCACTTCCCGGGTGGCGGACCCCAGCTCAACGGCGAGGACCCGCACTTCAGCTACGGCCGGGAACAGGTCTACCCGGGCGGCAACTTTGACTACCACCTGCTGCCCTTCCGTGCCGCCATCGCCGCGGGCAGCCGCCAGATGATGCCCTACTACGGTATGCCTGTGGGCACCGCGCACGAGGAAGTCGGCTTCGCCTTCAACAAGGGCATCCTCACCGACCTGCTCCGAACGGAGCTCGGCTTCCAGGGCGTGGTCTGCACCGACTGGGGGATACTTACGGATGGTGAAATCCTTGGCCGCGTCTTCCCCGCCCGGGCCTGGGGCGTGGAGCACCTCACCCCCGAGCAGAGGATGCTCAAGGCACTCGATGCCGGCGTGGACCAGTTCGGCGGCGAGCACTGCGTGGAGGTCATGGTCGCAGCTGTCCGGGCAGGACGGCTCAGCGAAGAACGCCTGGATACCTCCGTCCGCAAGATCCTGGCCGAAAAGTTCCTCCTGGGCCTCTTCGAGAACCCGTTTGTGGACGCCGCTGCGGCAGACTCCGCGGTGGGCACACCCGAGTTCAAGGCCGCAGGCAGGGCAATGCAGCGCCGCTCCTACACGCTGCTGACGAACCAGGAGTTCGACGGCGTTCCGATCCTGCCGCTGAGCACTGCGGAGCCAATCAATGTGTACGCGGAAGGGATCTCAGCTGAGGACCTCGGCCCGGCGTTCTGCGTGGTGGCTACGGCCGAACAGGCGGACCTCGCGATTCTTCGGCTCCAAACCCCCTTCGAAATCCGCGGAACAGGATTTTTGGAGTCCTTCTTCCACTGCGGCAATCTTGCGTTCGCCCCGCAGGAAGTGGAACGGCTCACCGCCATCTGCCGCACCGTCCCCACCATCATCGACATCAACCTGGAACGGCCGGCTGTCATCCCCGAACTGGCGGAGCATGCCGCCGCGCTGCTGGCCAACTTCGGCTCTGACGCAGATGCCCTCATGGATGTCCTCACGGGCCAGGCAATGCCGGAAGGCAAACTGCCGTTCGATCTGCCCCGCTCCATGGCCGCCGTCGAGGCATCCCGGGAAGATGTTCCGTTCGACACCGAAAACCCTGTCTTCCGCTACGGTCATGGCCTGTCGCTGACCACCGCCGCCCCCACCGCAACTTCTGGAGCCACCCGATGACCACCACACCCTCAGCCGTCCGCTTTGAACACCACGAGGAGCCCTTCGGCATCGGCGAGGACCGGCCGCGGTTGTCCTGGCAGGTCAGCACAGACACTTCCGGGTGGGTCCAGACTGCCTACGAGCTCGAACTCGGCGCTGACGAAGGCACTCTGGTCAGCTACGGCCGGACAGCCTCCGCCGAGCAGTTCCTGCAGGAGTGGCCGGCGCCGCCACTGACCAGCCGGCAGCGCGTCGCCGCCCGCGTGCGGGTCTGGGGAACGGACGACGACGGGCCCTCCGCCTGGAGCCCTGTCGCCTACGTCGAGGCCGGACTCCTGAACCCCGAGGACTGGCAGGCTGCCATGATCCGGCCGGCCTGGGACGAGGCCAGCGAATCGATCGAACCGGCGGCACGCCTGAGCCGGACGTTCGAGGTAAGCGGCCCCGTGGCCTCGGCCCGCCTCTACGCCAGCGCCCATGGCGTTTATGTCGCCTCGATCAACGGCCGGCGTGTGGGCCGAGACATCCTGGCCCCGGGCTGGACCAGCTACCACCACCGCCTGCGATACCAGACCTACGACGTCACCGATTACCTGCAGCCAGGCACAAACGTCATCGGCCTGGAAGTCGCTGACGGCTGGTGGCGCGGCTATCTGGGCTTTCAGGGCAAGCGCAATACGTACCACGACCGCACCGCCGTGCTCGCACAGCTTGAAATGACCGACGGCGGCGGCAATGTCACCGTCCTCGGAACGGACAGCGACTGGTTGGCCGGCCGCAGCCCGATTGTGGCCGCAGACCTCTATGTCGGCGAGACCTACGATGCACGGCTTGAGGACGGCGGCTGGGCCGGTGCCGGCACGGACGGTTCTGCCGGGTTGCATCCTGTTGAAACCGAGGCTTTCGACGCCGCCGTCCTGGTGGCCCCCGACGGTCCACCCGTCCGCGCCACAGAGGAACGGGCCGTCGCTGCGGTGCTGGCCTCGCCGTCCGGCAAGACCATCCTGGACTTCGGCCAGAACCTGGTGGGCAGGGTCCGGATCACGGTCAAGGGACCCGCCGGCACGGAGGTCACGCTTCGGCACGCCGAGGTCCTCGAACACGGGGAACTGGGCGTCCGGCCGCTCCGCGAAGCCAAGCAGACGGACGTCTACGTCCTCAACGGCGCCGCGGATGGCGAGACCTGGGAGCCCGAGTTCACCATCCACGGTTTCCGTTATGTCGAGGTGAGCGGCTGGCCCGGCGACGTTGACCCGGAAGCCTTCACCGCCGTCGTGATTCACTCAGACCTGGTCCGCACCGGCACGTTCGAATGCTCGGATCCCATGCTGAACCAGCTGCACTCCAACGTGGTCTGGGGCATGCGCGGGAACTTTGTGGACGTGCCCACCGACTGCCCGCAGCGCAACGAACGCCTCGGCTGGACCGGGGACTTTCAGATTTTCGCGGCCACAGCCTCCTTCCTGTACCGGATTCCGGGGTTCACCACGTCATGGCTCAAGGACATGGCCGCGGAACAGGGTACCGACGGTCCGCCGCCGCTGGTGGTCCCGGAAGTGACGTTCGACAAGCCGCCGTTCCCCGTCCGCCCGGTCATGGCCGCGTGGGGCGACGCCGCCGTCCTGGTGCCGTGGGTGATGTACCAGCGCAGCGGTGACCTGGAGTTCCTGCGCCGCCAGTTGCCGGGAATGACCGCTTGGCTGGAGGCGGCCGCAGGTGCGGCCGGGCCGGAGCTCCGCTTTGAACATGGCTTCCAGTTCGGTGACTGGCTCGACCCGGCGGCGCCGCCGGACAAGCCGGGTGATGCGCTGACGCCGTGGCAGCTGGTCGCGCAGGCGTACCTTGCCTACTCGGCCCGCATTGCCGCCGAGTCCGCGGAGCTGCTGGGCGAGGATTCCGCCGGCCTGCGCGAGCTCTCGCAGCGGGCCTCCGCGGTGTTCCGCGAGCGCTACATTGGCGACGGCGGCCGGCTCAACCCGCCCACCCAGACGGCCTACGCCGTGGCTCTGACTTTCGGCCTGCTGGAGCGCGGGGAGGAAGCATTGGCTGCGGCCGGGCTGGCCGCGGCTGTCGAGGCCGACGGCTACCGGATCGCCACCGGCTTCGTGGGAACCCCCCTGGTGTGCGACGCGCTCACCGACCACGGCTATGTGACCGCGGCCTACCGCCTGCTGCTCCAGACAGAATGCCCGTCCTGGCTCTACCCGGTGACCATGGGGGCCACCACCATCTGGGAACGCTGGGACTCCATGCTTCCGGACGGCAGCATCAACGAGGGCGAAATGACGTCCTTCAACCACTACGCCCTGGGAGCCGTTGCCGACTGGATGCACCGCAGCCTCGCCGGCCTGGCACCGGCTGAACCGGGATACCGGAAACTGCTGGTCAGGCCGCGGCCAGGCGGCGGACTGGACTGGGCCGAAGCCCGGCACGAGACCCCGTACGGTGCGGCCTCCGTGCGCTGGGAGCTGAACGGCCAGGACTTCACCCTGGACGTGGCTGTGCCGGCCGGCTGCACGGCGTCGATCTTTCTGCCGGACGGTTCCGGTGCTGTGTCGGTTGGATCCGGAACGCATTCCTTCGCCTGTGCCTTCCGTCCAGCTGAGGACGGCGGCGCCCCCGGTGCTGACGGCCACGTGGGCGCTGTCCGCGGGGACCCTGAGCCGGTGCTGCAGCCATGAGCCTGGATCCGGAGCTGGCCGCGGTCATGGAGCATGTGGCGGGAGCGGGGTCGTTCGCAGAACTGGTGGCTGATCCGTCCGGGCCGGCACGGCTTGAAGCTTTCAGCGGTGGCGGGCTGCCGTATTCGCGGCCTGACGTGCCCGTCCTCACGGCGAACGCCTCCGGACCCAACGGACCCGTGCCGGTAAGGGTTTACGGCTCCGGCACCCCGGTGCAGCCGGGGGCGATCGACGGCGGCGTTCCCGGTTTAGTGTGGCTGCACGGCGGCGGCTTTGCCGGCGGCGACCTGGACATGCGCGAGGCCGACCAGCTGGCACGCGAACTGGCTGAGCGGACCGGCGGCGTCGTATTTTCCGTGGACTACCGGCTGGCGCGGGACGGGGTGCACTTTCCGGTGCCGCATGAAGATGTCCTCGCTGTCTGGCTCTGGGCGGCAGCGAACGCCCGGGATTTTGGTGTCCTGCCGGCGAAGCTGTGCATCGGCGGGGCGAGCGCCGGCGCGAACCTGGCGGTCGGAGCGGTCATGTACCTCAACGACGTCGGCAAACCGCTGCCGGCGAAGATGCTACTGGCCTACCCGCTCCTGCACGCAGTACTGCCTCCTCTGGAGGACCCGTCCGGGGTTCTCTCGGATCTTCCCCGGCTCCTGCGTTTCACGGCCGATGACTGCCGCGCCATGCTGGAAAACTACATCGGAGGTCCGGTGGCCATGGCGTCCTCCTACGCGGTGCCCGGCAACGCCGACCCGTCAGGGCTGCCGCCCGCTGCCATCCTGGCCGCGGAGTACGACGATCTGCGCCCCTCCGCAGAGCTCTACGCGGACAGCCTGCGTCAGGCCGGCATCCCCGTGGAATACCGGTTTGAGAGCGGAGCCACCCACGGCTACCTCAATCATTCCGCGGCCATGGCCGTGGTCCGGTGTGGCCTGTCCTTCCTGGCGGCGGAGCTGGCAGCGGCGAAGCCATTTCAATGATTGGAATAGGCTGTTCAGGTCCGGCCGCGGATCCGCCAGTCTTGAGGAACAAACCGGGACATCGAGGATCCGGCAGCGCAATGAGGAACCAAGGGAGTCAACGATGACGGAAGGTCACGTGCTGAAGGGCGTGGAGTTCGCCCGGGTGGGGGACCGCTCCGGCCGCCCGCTCCTGCTGGACCTGTACCTGCCGGCAGCACAGAAGACGCTGCGGCCCGCCGTCGTCCATTTTCATGGCGGTGGCTGGCGGATGGGGGAGCGGTCCTCCCTGGGGCCGGTGTGTGACGGCTTTGGACTGAACCCTTTTGAAGCCCTGGCGGAGGCTGGCTTTGTGGTTGTTTCCGCGGACTACCGGCTGAGTTCGGAAGCGCATTTCCCCGCCCAGCTGAACGACGCGCTTGCCGCTGTGGAATGGCTGCGGATCCATGCTGCCGAGTACCGGGTCGATCCGGCGCGGATCTACGCGTGGGGCGACTCCGCGGGCGGACACCTGGCCAGCCTGGTGGGTCTCACCGGCAAGCACCACAGCAGCGTCGCCGGAGTCGCCGCCTGGTACCCGCCCACCGACCTGGCCTCCATGGCGGAGCAGGCGCTGCCCACCGCCGTCTCGAGGCCCAGCGATCCCGGCTCCCGCGAGGAGCTTCTGATCGGTGCGGTCCTGGCTGAGGAACCCGGGAAGGCCGCCGCAGCCAGCCCCAGCAACTACGTCCTTCCCGGCGCACCCCCCTTCCTCCTGGTTCACGGCACGGCCGACCGCTTCGTCCCGGCGGCCCAGTCAGAGACCCTTGCGGCCAAGCTGAAGGACTCAGGCGCCGACGTCGAACTCCTCCTGATCGAGGACGCGGACCACATGTGGACCCTCCCGGACGGGAGCGCAGCCGCAGCCGAAAAGGCATTCGCTGCCACGGTCTCGTTCTTCCGGCGGCAGTCCGGCATCCCCTAGATTTTTCCGCACCACCCCGTCACGGCACAGCCCGCTTCGCACCACGTTCCGGGCTCCCCTTGCCGTGCCCTCCTACCCACAACCGCCCGCGGGCGAACCTGAAAGGCCCCCATGCAGTACATAGGCATTAACCACGACGGCGACACCTGGGCCGCGGCCCTGGACGGCACGCGGGTCTTCCCGCTGGCGTCCGTGACGGATTTCTGGTCCGACGCCGACGGCTGGCAGGAGAAAGCCCTGTCCATCAGGGCGGACACTGCCGGAGGCCGGGAGCGGGCGGACGTCACCGAAGTGCCGCTGGTACCGGCGTCCGCCCGCGTGATCTGCGTTGGCCTCAACTACAAGGCACATGCGGCCGAGGGCAGCTACAAGGACCAGGACCTTCCGCCCTATCCCACCCTGTTCGGCCGCTGGACGGCGTCGCTCTCCGTCGGCCGGGTTCCGGTCCCCGTTCCGGGCGGCGAAGCCGGCCTGGACTGGGAAGGCGAAGTTGCCGCCTACATCGGCAGGCGCGTGGAGTCCGCAGACGAAGCCACCGCGGCCGACGCCGTCTTCGGCTACTCCACCTTCAACGACCTGACGGCCCGGCGGGCCCAGAAGCTGACATCCCAGTGGACGCTGGGCAAGAACGGCGACTTCACCGGGCCGCTCGGCCCCCTGGTCAGCCGCGACGAGGCAGGCGATCTCCGCGATGGCCTCCAGGTGCGGACACGCGTCAACGGCACCGAGGTCCAGAACGGCAACACCCGGGACATGATCTTCTCCGTGCCGGCCATCATTTCCCTCATCAGCGAAACCTTCACGCTCCACCCGGGCGACGTCATCGCCACCGGCACTCCCGAGGGCGTGGGCTATGCCCGCACCCCGCAGTGGCTTCTGCAGGCAGGGGACACAGTTGAGGTCGAGATTGAGCGGCTGGGCACGCTGGTGACCCCCATCGGTGAACCTTCCCTCCGGGCGAGGGCCTGATGACTGCCCTCCATGATGCCCGTTTGACGGACCTGCCGGCGGAGATCCCGGTCCTCATCTCCGGGGGCGGGCCCAGCGGACTGTTCCTGGCCCTGGACCTCGCCCACCGCGGGATCCGCAGCATCGTCATCGAGCCCCGCACCGCCATCGATCCGGACCGGCCCCGTGCCAAGACCACCAATGCCCGCACGATGACGCACCTGCGCCGCCTGGGCCTGGCAACAGCGCTGCGTGACGCGGCCCCGCTGCCGGTGGGGTTCGCGCAGGACATCATTTTCTGCACGTCCCTGACCGGCCATGAAGTGCGCCGTTTCGAGAACGCCTTCCAGCTCGAAACCGGCAGGTATGAACCACAGCCCGAATGCGGGCAGCAGGTGCCGCAGCCCGTGCTGGAGGCCGTGCTTCGCGACGCCGTCGCGGCGTCTGGGCACGCCACGATGCTGACGGGTCTGCGCGTGGAGGGCTACGTCGCTGCTGGTCCCGGGGCCGCTCCTGGCGCCGGCCATCACGTAACCGTGGCCGATGCCGCGGGTGCCCGCCGCACCGTGGACTGCACGTTCCTGGCAGGGGCTGACGGCATCTCGTCCACCGTCCGGCGCGGCCTGGGGCTGCGGCTTGAGGGCGGCTCCGCGGCACTGTCCAACATCAGCATTCTCTTCCGGTCGCGCGATCTCGCCGGCACCATCAGCCTGGACCCGGCCGTCCAGTACTGGGTCCTCGGACCGGGTGCTGCGGGCATGGTCGGCTGTATGGACCTGGACCAGACGTGGTGGGCCATCATCCAGGGCGTCGATGCCCAAAGCGCTGGTACGCAGGACGTTGATGCCCTGGGCGACGGCGGCGCCCCGGACCACGATCCGGTGGCCCTTGTCCGCACCTTGGTGGGGGCCGACGTCGAGGTTGACGTCATTGCCACCGACCCGTGGACAGCGCGGATGCTGCTCGCCCCCTCCTACGGGCACGACGGCGTGTTCCTGGTGGGCGACGCGGCCCACCAGAATCCTCCGTGGGGCGGCCACGGCTTCAACACCTGCATCGGTGACGCCGCCAACCTCGCCTGGAAAATCGCAGCAGCCATTGACGGGTGGGCCGGCCCGGAGCTGCTTGACAGCTACGAAGCCGAACGCCGCCCCGTGGCCGAGCGGACCATCAACGACGCCGCCACCAACGGCAAGGCGCTGGCCTATCACTTCGCCGATCCGGCCCTGGAGCTGGAAGGTGCAGACGGGGTTGCCGCCCGCGAGCGCGCCTACGAGGCGCTTGCGGTGAAACGGAGCGAGTTCGATTCCCTCGGGCTGGTCCTTGGCTACAGCTACGCGGCGTCGCCGGTGGTGGTCCCGGACGGTTCGCCCGTTCCGGCCGAGGACCCCATCCGCTACACGCCCTCCGCCAGCCCGGGTGCCGTGCTGCCGCACGCGTGGCTGGACGATTCGACGTCCGTCTACGACGTTCTGGGCGACGGCTTCACACTGCTGGTGGACGCCGGCGCCCAGGCGGCTGCCGCCGTCGACCCGTATGCCCAGGTTCGGGCAGCGGCGGATGACCGGCAGATTCCACTGACGGTCGCGGTGGTGGGGCCTGACCGTCATGGCACCCCGATGTCCGAGTGGTGGGCCGCCGAAGCCGTGCTGGTCCGCCCGGACCAGCACGTGGCGTGGCGGGGGAGCGCCGCCGATGCAGCGGCCCGTGCCCTGCTCGTTGCAGCCGGCCTCGTCCCCGCTGTCCGGACCGGTACCGAAGCATTCGAGATACAGGAGAACGTCCATGTCAACGCCGTCATTTCGTGATTACCTCTACCCGCCGGACCATCCGCGCGTAGCGTCGGTCCGCGGACTGGACGTGCGCTCCTACGCCGAGGCTGCCAAGGACGACCCCTTCGCCGGACCCATGATCGAAGGCTGGAAAAAGCTCTATCCCCGGCCTTTCACCGGGGTGACCAGCGACGGCGTCGTCCGCGAAGGCCTGTTCCCGCTTTCTGAAGCCCGCCCCGGCGAGGAGGCCCCGACATCGGAAATGGTCACCGCGGCCGAAAAGCTGCTGGCTCTGGCTTCGCCGGAGCAAGTCAGCCGGCTGAGCTACGCGGTGACCGCACAAGAGTGGCAAAGCTGGGCCAATCCGGAATTCATGCAGCACGATACCGGGCTGCGCCTGGACGAACTGGATCCCTCTCTCCGCGACACCGCACTGGCCGTGGTGGAAGCGAGCCTGAGCCCAGACGGTTACGCGCTGGCCCGGAACCTGATGCGGATCAACGGCTTCCTGGGTGACCTGGTGGACTTGCCGCTGCTCATGAACGAGTACAGCTACAACTTCGCCCTCTACGGCGAACCCTCCGAAACTGAGCCCTGGGGCTGGCAGCTCTTTGGCCACCATGTTGCCCTCAATTGCCTCGTGGCCGGAACCCAACTGGTCCTCACACCGGTGTTTTTGGGCGCCGAGCCGGATATGATCGACGCCGGACCCCACCAGGGTGTGAAGGTGTTCAAGGAGCGCATCCAGTGGGCGCGGGGGCTGATGGCGGCGCTGCCGGACTCATTGCGCCGGGAGGCTGTGGTGCTCGAAGACATGCAGGACCCGGCCATGCCCGAGGGGCGGATGCATCCAGGGGACGAGCGGCACCTCGCCGGCTGCTTCCAGGACAACCGCGTCATTCCCTACGAAGGCATCCGCGTCAGTTCGATGCCTGCAGATGCAGTGGCGTTCCTGGACAAGGTGGTGGAGGACTCCGTCGCCTACCTGCCCGCCGGTCCACGCGCAGCGCGCCGGCGCGAAATCCAGGAGCACCACGCCGAGACCTGGTTCTCGTGGATCGGCGGCTGGCAGGGTGAGGAACCCTTCTACTTCCGCATCCAGAGTCCCGTGGTCATCCTGGAACTCGACCACCACACCGGCGTCTTCCTCGACAACGACACCCCGGCGCCGTTCCACATGCACACCGTGGTCCGGACGCCCAACGGCAACGACTACGGCCGCGCCCTGGTCCAGCAATTCCAATCCCCTTAAAGCAACGCGGGGTCACTCCCGGCCCAATAAATCGACTTTATCGGGCAGGGAGTGACCCCGCGTTGGGACTCACAGCGAAAGGCCCGGACTTCCTTTTCGGAAGTCCGGGCCAATCTGTTTCCTGGGGAACGCTAGGAGATTTCCAGCGCTGTCCGCCGCTGCGGGGGAGGGCCGACGACGGTGAGGTCCATCTCCGCCTGTGCCCGGCCGAAGCCTTCCATGTCCATGAACGGCGTGCCGCCTTCGGTGTACATGTAGTCCTCGGTGGGCTTGTTGAAGTACTCAAAGAACCCGTTGAAGACCGACGGCGTCAGGAAGCCCACCATCTGGGTGTTGTGCGAGTCCAGGGCGAACGAGTGGATGGTGCCGGCCGGGGCGTGGACAAAGTCGCCCTTGGTCAGTAGCATCTCCCGGCCGTTCGCGTACAGCCACATCCGGCCCTCGGTGCAGAGGAAGTTTTCGGTGTGCTCGGAGTGGAAGTGCAGCGGGATGTACGGCGATTTGGCGCCCTTGGTGTGCACCGCGAAATAGTTCGATCCCGTGTTCGCCGGCCTTGAGAGGTACGTAAACATGGTCTGGTAGCTGGCCAGGCGTTCGCCTTCACCGGCGCTGAGGAAGTACGGGCTCTGCGTCGCGGGCAGTCCGGCGTTCTGCTGCAGGGTTGGCTGGACGCGCTCGACATCCGGGAACGTGATCCCGAACTCGGCGCCGACTTCCGCCTGCTGCTGGAAACTGGCTTTGTGGCCAGCGCGGACGGGCGGGACATGGGAGTCAATGGGGGTGCCCACGCGTTCGTAGTAAGCCTCAGCGCCGCCCGGGGTCATCCAGTTCAGGAAACGTGTGTAATGGCTGGCCATCCGGTAGGCGTGGGGCGTTCCCGGCGGAATGACCACCGAATCCCCTGGCGTGAGGATGCGGCTCTCGCCCGGCAGCCAGACGTGGAGGATGCCGTCGAAGACATAAAGGGTCTTGTGCTCGATTTTGTGGGTGACGAACGGTGACTCTGCGCCCATGCCGCCGGATATGTAGGCGGCACTGAAGATCCCGCCGGTGTCGGCTGCCCGGGCAATGACGGTTACCAGCTGGCCGTTGACCTCGTAGCGGGCGCCCTCCCCTGAAGCCATGTAGTAGGGGACGGCCTCGCCCGGCAGGGTGTTGGCCACGGGGAGTTGCCCGTTCATTTCCTCAACGCTGAGGGTCATTGCTTCCTTCTTTCCTGTGCTTCGCCCGGATCGGGTCCTGGGAAGAGCATGGCTTATCCGTCGGCCGAAAGTGAGCCGTTATTCCATTGGTTGAAAGCCTTCATCCGGCACCGGCCGTCTCGGCGGCAGCATGTGGGTGGCCGATGCTGCCGGTCCCAGCGCAGCGGGTCGAAAGCCTCTGCACGCTGCCCCCGCCGGACACGATACTGAACTTATGTGCGCGGACGCCATGGTGCGGCTTACCGACCTGAGGAAACGCTTCGGGAAAACCACCGCGCTCGACGGCGTCAGCCTCACCATCGTCCCGGGGGAGGTCTTCGGCTACCTCGGGCCCAACGGGGCCGGCAAGACCACAACGATCCGCCTCCTGATGGGAATGCTGCGGCCCACCTCCGGCAAGTCTGAAGTCCTGGGCCTGGACTGTTGGCACCGGCCGGTTGAGGTTCACAGGGTGGTGGGCTATGTCCCCGGCGAGCCAGCACTCTATGACCGCCTTACCGGGCACCAGCATGTGACTTTCTGTTCCTCACTCCGCCGACGCAAGGACGGGAAGAGCAAGGAAAAACACCGGGCCGAAGAACTGGCCGATCGGCTCGACCTGGACCTTGACCATCCGGCCAGGACGCTGTCGCGGGGAAACAGGCAGAAGCTTGCTGTGGTTCTGGCAATGATGTCAGGCCCCCCTCTCCTGGTACTCGACGAACCCACGGCAGGCATGGATCCCCTCGTGCAGCAGACGTTCCATTCCCTCCTGCGGGAACACACTGCCGGAGGCGGAGCCGTCCTGCTCTCATCCCACGTACTGGGCGAGGTGGAACGTGTAGCGGACAGGATCGGGGTGGTACGTGGGGGCCGCCTGGTGGCGGTGGAGCGGCTGCAGGAGCTTGCCGCCAGGTCGCTGCACCGGGTGCGCGCCACTTTCGCCGAGGACATCTCCGCCGCCGATTATGCGGGCCTCACCGGACTCCGGGACCTGGCCGTGACCGCCCGGTCCCTCTCGTGCAGCGCCCCTCAGTCGTCACTGGATGCGCTGCTGAAAACCGTCAGCAGGCATCAGGTGGTGGACTTCGAGTGCGCGGAAGCTCCGCTGGAAGAGACTTTCCTGGGCTACTACGGCTCCGACTACGACAGGAAGAACGACGCCGATGCTCACTAGTGTCCTGTCCAAGACACTGCGCGACCAGACACGAAGCCTGATCGGGTGGTGCGTGTCCCTGGCGTTGCTTGTCGCCATGTACGTCGCGTTCTGGCCCACTGTTCGGGATCAGCCTTCCATGGGCGATTTCCTTGACCAGCTGCCTGAGGCATTCCGCTCGCTGTTCGCCTCCTCGGGTGCGGACATGTCCACTCCCACCGGCTACGTCCAGGTGGAGCTGCTCTCCTTCATGGGACCCATCGCCGTCCTGCTGTATGCGGTTGGCACAGGCGCCGGGGCTATCGGCGGGGAGGAGGACAAGCACACACTGGACCTGTTGCTTTCGAACCCGGTCAGCAGGACAAGGGTGGTCCTGGACAAATTTGTGGCGATGGCTGCCGGAACCTTCCTGCTGGCGGCTGTCACCGGCCTGGCACTGGTCTTCGAGGGGAGATTCGCTGACCTTGAGCTTGATGTGGGCATGGTGGCCGCCACCATGTTGCACCTTGCGCTGCTCGGCGTAGTGTTCGGCGCCCTGGCGCTGGCCTTATCCGCCTCCACGGGACGGACCGGGACCAGCCGCGGGTTACCTGCCGTGTTGGCCGTTGTCGCCTACGTGGTCAATGGCCTCGCGCCCCTGGTTGACTGGCTTGAAGGCATCCAGAAGTTTTCCCCCTTTTACCAGTACATCGGCCATGATCCCTTGCGTCACGGAGTCGATGGCGTGAGCCTTGCCGTTTCCGTCGGAACTGCCCTGGTTCTGCTGGTCCTGGCGGTGATGGGATTCCGCCGCCGGGACGTTGAGGCCTGACCGGCGGCAGTCATTCAGAAACAATCCACTGAGGATCAAGAGACAGGAGAGAAGCCATGCATCAGATACGGAAGAAGGACCCGGGAGCCGAGAAAAGTGCCCTCGAAGCGGTGGAGCATCATCATGCCCGCATGTTGGCCGAGCTCCGGCAACTCGTGGCCTCGCTGGTCCAGGCTGTGGAGGACCGCTCCGGCGACGAAGACTCTTCCCGGACCGCGCTGGTCACGTGGTGCGAACGCGAGCTTGTTCCCCATGCCCTCGCAGAAGAGGGCCCGCTCTACACGGGCCCCGGGAAGACTGAACAAGGCCGCCTTCTGGTTGCCGGCATGCTGGCCGAGCATCAGGTGATCGTGGGGCTTGTTGAACGTCTCCGTCACTCGGAGGGGGTGAAAGCTGCAGTGGCGGGTGGGGCCATTGAGGAGCTTTTCGCCGTGCACCTGGATAAGGAAAACCGGCTCCTGATGCCCTTCGTTGCCGAATCGCCGGAGCTTTCCCTGGCCGACGCCGTAGAAGGCCTTCACCAACTGGTGGGAGAAGCCCACCCGGACCTGAGGACACGATGACCCATCCGGCTCCGCCTTCCTGCACTTTTCTCACCTCGATCAGGGTGCGGGTGGGTCCGGCCATCGAGGTGGGGGAGACCTCGGAGGGTGTCCGCCGGGTCATTCCTATAGTCTGGGGAGAATTTTCCGGCCCGGAGCTGACGGGCACAGTGCTTCCGGCCGGAGCTGATTTCCAGCTCCTACGGACGCCCAGCACCACTGAGCTGGAAGCCAAGTACGTCCTGGCGACGGACCAGGGTGACCGGATCTACGTGAGCAACGTCGGCATCCGCACCGGGTCACCCGAGGACATAGCCGCGCTGGTTGCAGGTGTTCATGTGGATCCGGAACGGATCTATTTCCGCTCCACGCCCCGGTTCTCCGCCGGCGGGCAGTGGTCCTGGCTGGGCACGCGCATCTTCATTGCCTCGGGGATCCGGCTCCCCGACGAAGTGCGGCTCGACGTCTTCATGGTCGAGTGAAGATGGTGCCGGCCTCGGGGCTCGGTTCGAATCCCAGCCGCCAGGCACGGACCCAGACCTCGGTTCCTTCCGGCGCGTGAAACGGCCCGGTATACAGGTTCCAGCGGCGTCCGTCGTTCTCCGGAGCGCCCGTCATTTCGTCCAACGGGCTTCGCCTTGGCACGTCGCTGCTGGGGGGATCGAGGGTCCAGCCGATGGATGCGCCGTCGGTGGTGCAGCGGGCCACCAGCCATCCCTCTGCGTTCAATGAAACCTCGGGTTCTTCCGTCAGGCGACCCCTGCCGCCTGGCCTCCACTGTTCGATCAGGTCAGCTTCGGGTTGCAGTCCCAGGTCACCGTATTCTTCCTGCCAGTCCCGGAGCGCCAGGCGCAGCCGCTGTAGATCGGACTCGTGCTCCGGGCGGCCGGCCAGGTTAACCGTCTCGTGTGGATCGGCCGCGACGTCGTACAGTTCTTCCGCCGGCCGCCGGGCAGCCACAACCGAGCGCTGCAGATCGGTGAGCAGGTCCGGTTCCAGTCCGAGCTCCAGCTGGCCTGCCTCACGGCACGCCAGGTCCCGGAACTCGATCCACGTAGGGAGCGGGTCTGTGTACCGCAGGTGCTCCATTCCGGAACGGTCCGGGTGGTAATGCCGGATGTAGCGGTACCGGGAGTCCCGAACGGTCCGGGAAGTGTCCTCGGATTCGTCCATGCGGTCCCGTCCGGCGAAGACGAACCGGTTGGGTTCTTCGCCGAACTGCCCGTCGCCGTCGAAAAGCGCGTTGCCGTGCATGTGTTCCGGGACAGGCAGTCCGCTGGCTGTCAGCATGGTGGGGGCCAGATCCATGGTGTGGACGAGCTCCGTCCGGACTGTCCCGGGCCGGATCACCCCGGGCCAGCGGACGATCAGCGGTTCGCGGAGCCCCGCCTCATTCGGCCAGCGCTTGGCCCGCGGCATGCCGCGGCCGTGGTCGCTCCAGAACACCACCATGGTGGATTCGCTCAGCCCGTCCTCCTCCAGCTGATCCAGGAGTCCGCCAACCCAGTGGTCCATCTCGGTGATGAGATCGCTGTACCGCGCCCATGCCCGTCGGAAGACGGGAGTGTCCGGATAATACGGCGGAAGGGGTGCATCATCCGGATGGTGCCTGGCTTCCGGCGGGACGTTCCGGGTGGCTTCCGCGAAGGCGTCGTCGGCATGGTAGATGCGCGACTCGTGGGTGGTCATGCCGTGGAACGCGGCGAAGAAAGGAGTCTCGCGGTCAGGTCGGTTGCGCCAGTGCGCGGTGCTGCTGCACTCATCAAATACGGTGGGCGGGGTGGCCACCTGGAAATCCGTGAACCAGTTGTTGGTGCAGTAGTAGCCTGCCTGCCTGAAGTATTCGGGCAGAAGCCGGATGTACGGCGGCGGCACCGCCTTGGTCCGCATGTGCATCGTTCCGATCGCCGTGGGAAAACAACCGGTCATGATCGCTGAGCGGGCCGGGGCGCACACCGGCGCGGAGGCGAACGCGTTGTCATAACGGGCACCCTCGGCGGCAAGCCGGTCCAGGTTCGGCGTCACCGCGTACTCGGCGCCCGGCCAAACGCCCTGGTAGCAGCCAAGATCGGGGTTGATATCGTGCGTCGAGATCCACACGATGTTCGGCGGTTTCGACGGCAAATTGCTGACTGCGCGGTCCACGGTTCACTCCAAAATATGGAAGCCTCAGGCTTCGGCAACAGGCGGTGCAGCCGGTCCGGTGCGGGCGTAGCTGTTCCAGAAAGCATCCAGAGCACCTGCCAGATCGAGCTCCGGGTTGATGAGCCATTCGGCCTGCAGTCCATCGGAGAGCGCCAACAGCCACCGGGCAACGAGCCGCGGGTCGGCGTCCGGATCAAAAGTGCCCGCCTTTTGGCGCCGCTCTATGTCCCGGGTGATCCGTCCATGGACCACGACGTCGCGGTCGCGGAAGTAGTCGTGGCAGGGGTGCTCGGGGCTGACGGCCGCGGCCTGGAGGCTCACGTACAACTGGACCAGGCCCGGGACCTCCATGTTGTGGTGGGCCAACTGGATAATGAGCGGCAGCTCGTTGACGTCGGCCGGGCTGAAGTGCTGCCGGTCCACTTCATCACGTTTTCGGAGCACCTCCGCCAGCAGGTTCTCCTTGGTGTCGAAGTGGTGGAGGAGGCCGGCCTGGGTCATGCCCGCCTCATCGGCGATGTCCCGAAGTGACGTGGCCGTGTACCCCTTCCGCCCGATCACCTCCAAGGCGGTTTGGAGAATGAGCTCCCGTGCAGCCCTGCCCTTGGCATAGGTTCCCCGCCGCCGGGCCGGTACTTCCGCTCCTGCCACCATTTAGAGCTCCAATCCATGCCCGCACTCGTAGAGCGCGTCCTTTGTGTCACCTGGGACGTCCGGACGGGACGCTACCACAGCTGCTTCGGACCGGGGGAGCTGGAACGGCAGGCGCCCCTCGGGAGGCACGGTTCCGGTGAGGGCCTGGAGGACTGCCGTATCGGAGGCGCCGTAGACGGCCGCAATGGCAGCACAGTGCGGCTCAAGCGGCGTCAGCACCGCCGGGCGGTCCAGATGCGGAACCAGGACAACGGGAACCAGGGCGGCGAGCTGCCGGACCTTTTCGACAGTTTCGGCATCGAATTCGAGGCTGCCGGCGTGGAAGCTGGACTCCAGCATGTAGTGGTCGCGGAACTCAAACGGCGCCGCGATCCGGACAATTGCCACGTCAGCTTCTGCGGGCTCGGTGACCTGGAGGAGGCCGGCGTCGGCCAGAGCCTCCGGGCTTACCTCGTCCGAATACACGCGGACACCTGCGGCCAGGGGCAGCACCGCTGCACCGCTTCCGGAGATGTTCTTGAGAACCGTTACAGAGCGTGCCTGGGCGAGCTGGCCCGCCGCCACATATTCAGGGAGCCCCGTCCGTTCCTCCGCCGCGTCCTCATCGACATAGGGGTTGTCGAACAGGCCCAGTTCGAATTTCACCTTGAGCAGCCGGCGGACAGAAACGTCGATCCGCTCTTCAGTCAGCTGTCCCTCCCGGACGAGCTCGACCACCAGCTCGGGGCACTCCTCGCCGCCGAACTGGTCGCAGCCCGCTTCGATGACCTTCAACACCCGCTCCTTTTCCGTGAGGTGTTCCACGCCCCAGGCGCGCGGCGGCAGCTGGCGGCCGTGCAGGCGGGATTCGGTGACGAGGCTCCAGTCAGTGCATACGACGCCGTCGTACCCCAGTTTTTCGCGCAGGAGCCCCGTGATGATCTGGCGGTTGAAGCCGAACCCGACCTCTTCCACCGGCTCGCCGTCCAGTTCCAGGCCGACAGGCATGCCGTAGTACGGCATGATGGCCGTGACCCCGGCGGCGATGACCCGCTTAAAGGGCTCCAGGTGATGTTCGAACATGTCGCCCGGGTAGACCTGCTCGCGGCCGTAAGGGAAGTGCGGATCTTCACCGTCCTGCTGAGGTCCGCCACCGGGGAAGTGCTTGGCCATGCAGGCGACGCTGTCAGCTCCCAGCGGCTGGTCCTTGAACCCGTCGAGGTAGGCAAGGGCCAGGCGGGCCACAAGGTCATTGTCCTGGCCGAACGTGCTGTACTGGCGTGCCCAGCGCGGCTCGGTGGCCAGGTCAATGGTGGGGTGCAGCGCTGCGCGGATGCCGATCGCGGTGTATTCCGCCCTTGCGATCGCTGCAAACTCACGGACCAGTTGTTCGTCGCGGACGGCTGCGAGGCCCAGCGGTTCGGGCCAGGCGGAGAAGTAGTCCGCAGTGAATGAAGCGCCCCAGTTCTCGATGAAGGAGTGCCGCGGATCGGTGGACAGGGTAACGGGGATCCCGTGCGGGCTCGAGCTCATGGCCAGCCGCTGGAGTTCGTTAACCCACCGGGCGGCGAGTTTCGGCTCCGGGACGAAGTGGAAGTTGAGGTGGTTTACGAACTTGTCCGCCACGACCTGCTGAAGGCCTGCCCGGCCGGCGCGCGGTGTCTCGTCGCCGAGCTTTCCGCTCTCGGCCGCGCTGATCATGGTGTGGAACATGAGGCCGGCCTTTTCCTCGAGGGAGAGCCTCCCCAGGAGGTCCTCAACCCGCTCCGAAACAGGAAGTGCCGGGTTCTCGTAGGGGTCCATGATGCCGTTGCCGTTAAGGTCGCGGAAAACGGTTCCGTCCGGTGTGCGCTGGAATTCGGGCGCGAGTTCGACGCTCATGCTGCCTGCTCGGTGGTTGCTGTGGCCAGCTGGCGGCGTGCTTCACGCCGTTCTCGCTGCTGGGCGGGATTGGGCACGGGAGCGGACATGAAAAGCCTTTGGGTATAGGGGTGGACTGGCTCGGAGGTGACCTGGGCGGCGCGGCCCTGTTCGACGATGTGTCCCTTGTACAGCACGATGACGTTGTGGCTGATGTGGCGGATCACGCTGAGGTCGTGGGAGACGAAGAGGTAGGCGACTTTGGTGGCCTCCTGGATTTCGACCAGGAGGTCCAGGACCGTCGCCTGGGTGGTGAGGTCCAGTGCGGAGACCGGTTCATCGCAGACGATGAGGCGGGGTTTGACGGCGATGGCGCGGGCGATGGCAATGCGTTGCCGCTGTCCGCCCGAAAACTCGCGGGGGAGCCGGCCGCCCGAGTTGGCCGGAAGATGGACCCGCTCCAAAAGCCCGCGGACCCGGGCTACGGCGTCAGTCCTGCTCGAACCCTGGATGGTGAGTGGTTCGGAAAGAATGTCTTCCACCGTCATGGAGGGGTTAAGGGAGGTGTAGGGGTCCTGGAAAACCACCTGGATATCACGGCTGAGGGCCCGCCGGTCACGGCGGCCGGCGTGGGTGATGTCCTTGCCGTCAAAGTGGATCCGGCCGGCCGAGGGTTTGGCCAGCCCGAGGATGGCCCTGCCGATGGTGGTCTTGCCGGAGCCGGATTCACCCACGAGTCCCAGGGTTTCCCCCTGGCGGATGGAGAAGGAAATGTCTTCCAACGCGCGGAAAGCCCGCTTCCGGCCGTGGCCGGGGTATTCCACGGCGAGGTTCTCGACTTCGAGGAGCCGGTTGGGGTTCGTCATGGTTTACTCCTTGGCTTTCAGAGGAGACGGAAGTTCGTCGTCATCGAACGGATAGGGACGGACCGGGCCGTCTTCAAGCATGGAGTCGAGCAGTTTCCGGGTGTAGGCCTGGGACGGTGAGGTAAGGATCTTCTCCACCGTGTCCACTTCGACGAGGCGCCCGGACTGCATCACGGCCACGCGGTCGCAGATGTCCGCCACCACCCCGAAGTTGTGCGTCACCATGACCACTGCCATGCCTGTTTCACGCTGCAGGTCCCGGAGCAGGTCAAGCACCTCCGCCTGTACGGTGACGTCCAGGGCGGTGGTGGGTTCGTCGGCGATGAGCAGGCGCGGGTTGCAGGAGACGGCTCCGGCGATCAGGACGCGCTGGGCCATGCCGCCGGAGACTTCGTGGGGGTAGGACTTGAAGGTCTTCTCCGGATCGGCAATCCCTACCTTGGCCAGCAGTGCCAGGGCACGGCTGGTGGCCTCCTGCTTGGACAACCCGAGTTTTGTCCGCATGGGGACGGTAAGCTGCTGCCCGATCCGGAATGACGGGTCCAGGTTGCTCATCGGCTCCTGCGGGATGTAGGCGATGTCGGTTCCGCGCAACGCTGTCCGGTCCTTGTTGCCCAATGCAGTGAGTTCTTTGCCGTCGAACATGATGGACCCGGCAGCGATGCGTCCGCCCTCGGGCAGGAGGCCCAGAATGGAGAATGCGGTCTGGGTCTTGCCCGAGCCGGATTCGCCAACCAGGCCCAGGACTTCGCCGGGCTCCACGTGCAGGGTCACGCCATGGACCACTTCCTTCTGGCCACCGCCGGCGCCGTAGGCGACCTTCAGGTTCTGAACGGACAGGAGCGCATTTTCCGGGTGGACGGATGCCGGCGCGGCAGCGGTTGCTGTTCCGACGGCGGGCGCTGCGGCAGCCTTCGCAGTAAGACGGACCGCCCGGGTGGTGCTTGGGCCGCTTTCTTCCAAGGCGTCACGGAGGGCGTTGCCGAAGAGGATAAGGGCCATGCAGACCACACCGATCGCAAGGCTGGGCCAGAGGATGAGAGAGGGGTTGAGGGCTATTTTGCGGAATCCCTCGTTGAGCATGTTGCCCCAGGAGGGGACGGTGGCGTCCGTCACGCCGAGGAATTCGAGTCCGGCCTGGATGGCAATGGCGATGCTTGCCACCCGGGCAGCCTGGATAATGACCGGTGCGCGGACAACTGTCAGGATGTGACGGGAAATAATCCGTGCGTCGCTGAGGCCGGAGACGCGGGCAGCGTCAACATAGAGTTCGTTCCGCACCGCCTGCACTGCTCCACGGACCACCCGGAAAAAGGCCGGGGTCAGGAGGACGCCGAACACAGCCATGGCCACGTAGACGGACGGTCCCACGACGGCGCGGACGGCAAGAAGGACGACGATGCCCGGCAGCGCCATATTGAGGTTGTTTACCCAGGACGCGGCGCTGTCGAACCACCCGCCGTAGTAGCCCGCCACCAGCCCGGCGACCACACCGGTAACCAGGGCAACCGCAAGGGCAATACCTGCGCCGATCAGGCTGACCTGGCTGCCCCACATAAGCCGGCTGAAAATGTCACGGCCCGAACTGTCGGTGCCCAGCAGGTGCGCCGGACCAGGCGGGCGCAGGGCCTCTCGCAGGTTGACGCCATTGGGGTCCGGCATTCCCAGGAAGGGCGCCGCGATGGCTATCACGACGACGGCGAGGAGGACCAGGGTGGAGATCAGCCCCAGTGGATTGCGGAGGAAACGCCGGACCATGCCGGAGCGGGGTACTACCGGTTCGACGTCGGTGGGTACTTCGGTCGCAAGTGTCATGACAGTCGGACTTTCGGGTTGAGCCAGGCGACGAGGAGGTCGACGACAAGGTTGACGATGACGACTATGAGTACAACGGCCAGGATCACGCCAACGATGAGGGGCAGGTCCGTCCGGCTTGTTGCCTCGACGGCCAGTGAACCCAGCCCGGGGAGGGCGAACACAAACTCGATGACTACGGCGCCGCCGAGGATACCCACTACCTGAACGGCGAGGCTGGTCAGGCCGTTCGTGGACGCGTTGCGCAGCACGGACGTCAGGATGATCCGCCGCTCGGACAGTCCGCGGCTCCGGACGGTCCGGATGTAGTCATTGCGGAGGACTCCGATAGTGGCGGAGCGCACCTGCTGGGCTACGCCCGAGACTCCGTGGATGGTCAGCGCGATGACAGGCAAAGTGATGGTCCTGGCCCAGCCGGCAGGTGATTCCGTCAAGGGGATGAATCCGGTCGCCGGGAACATCTTCAACTGGATGGCGAAGTACGTCACCAGGAAGAGCGCCACGACGAAGGAGGGAAGCGCGTCCCCCAGAGTGGCAACGATCTGAAGGGTACGGTCCACCCAACCCCTTCGCACCGCGGCGTAGATGCCCGCCGCGAAGGCAAGGATGCCGGTCAAGAGGGTCACGACGATGACCAGGCTCAGGGTTACCGGGAGACGGATCAGCAGAGTGTTCCATACTGACTGGCTGCTGAAATAGGAAACCCCGAGGTTTCCTGAAACTGCCTTGGCGAACCAGGCGAAATACTGGACCATCAGCGGCTGATCCAGGCCAAGCTCCTTGTTTTTCAGTGCGACCTGGGCCTCGGTGGCATTCTCGCCGAGGATGTTCCGGGCGATGTCGCCTGCGCTGGGATAGAGCAGCACGTAGGCCAGGAAGGACACGGCCACGAGCAGGACTACGGCCGAAAGTAAACGCCGCAGCAGAAAATTAGTCACTTGGGACTCCTATGTCCGGTAGTCACGCGGTGCCGGGACCCTGGCCCCGGCACCGCGAAGACTGCTACTTACCGGTCGGCTTGTAGTTATAGATGGACGGCACGGCCTGCTCCGTCTGCGGCTCTACTTCGACCTTGTCGCTGAAGTAGAAGTGGTTTTCCAGACGGTAGAGCGGGCTGAACCAGTAGTTGTCGACGATGTAGTTGTTGATCGCCTTGTCAGCGTCCTTCTGCTCAGTTTCGGTTCCGCTCTGGGCCTTCGTGATCAGGGCGTTAAGCTCCGGGGTCTGGGCCTTGAAGGGGTTCCACGGGGCGGTGGGTGCGATCTGGAAGAGAATGTGGCGCCAGTCGTCACGTTGGCTCAGGGCCATGTAGGAAATGGGGTATTCGCCGCGCTGCATCGACGGAATCGCCTGGCCGGGTCCCCACTGGAAGCGGTTCACGGTCACCCCGATGTCCTTCCAGTTCTGGAGAATGGAATCGTAGATTGCAGGATCAAACACCGTGGTGATCGGGAAGGTGAAGGTGAGGTTTTCCGCCCCTGCCTCTTTCAGGAGCTGGCGGGCCCGGTCGGGATCGTACGTGTACTTGCCGTCCAGGGCCTCGTCGTAGCCTGCGGTGCCGGGCCGGAAGGTCTGGCTGGTCAGCGTTCCCTTGCCAAGGTGCACGGCCTGCAAGAGCGCCTCGCGGTCGATGGCCAGCGTCAGGGCCTCCCGGACCCGCACATCCTTAAGCTGGGGAAGCTTGGTGCCGTCACGGTCGAAGAAGAAAATGCCTTCCCAGTTCACCTCGAAGGGCTTGTGCAGCAGTCCCGCTCCCTCAGCCTCGGCAGCGGTGGCAGCGCGGTTGAGGACAGCCGCGTCGATCTGGCCGGACTTGAGAGCGTTAAGGCGAGCCGTTTCATCAGTCAGGACCTGGAACTCGACCTTGTCGTAGGGGAGCTTGTCACCCCAGTAGCTGGCATTGCGGACGTATGTGATTTTGGAGCCAGCCACGGTATTGGCGGCATCAAGGGTGTACGGGCCGGATCCAACAGGCATGGTTTTGATGGAGTCAGTGCCCAAAGCCTTCGGGCTGGCCATGTAGCCGGCCGCGTTGGCGAGGGAGTAGGGCAGCCCCGGATCGGGTTCCGAGAGACGGATCACGGCAGTGGCGGCGTCAGGGGTTTCCACCGTCTGTACGCTCCGCGCGGTGCCGGCCAGGGGGCCGTTGGCCTTCGTGAAGTGTTCCAGGTTGGCCTTCACTGAAGCGGAGTCAAAGGCCGTACCGTCGGTGAATTTAACGTCGGAGCGCAGCTTCAGGGTGTAGGTCTTGTTGCCGTCGCTGGCTTCCCAGGATGTGGCCAGCATGGGGCTGAGGCCGCCGTCGGGGTCCCGCTTGATAAGAGTGTCGTACACGGCCTGGTATACGGGGGCAAGGTGCCCTTCATTGGACTGAGCGGGGTCGTAGCTGACCGGTTCCTGAAGTGAACCGACTCGCAGCAGGGGCGCCGTCGCCGGCCCCTGCTGCGTGGTGGTTGAAGCCTGAGGTGTGCTGCCACTGCAGGCGGTAAACGCCAGGGATGCGACGACGGCGGTCACCACCGTTGAGAGAACTCGCCTTTTGGTGCTCATCATGTCTGTTCCTAAAACTCCGTTGTGGTTAGGTACGCGCTGAGAGGGCTTGTGCGCTGTGTCACATACTAAACGCTATTAAGTTTTCAGCGCAATGATTTCTTTCGGACTTGCCTAAAGCCTCTAAATCACGGGGTTTGTGCTGTCTTTAAACACCAAACAAGTTGTGGTTTCGACGTCACTGGTGTTAGATCGAGCCAAAAGCAACAGGAAGCGGTCAATGAAGATCATCTACGTGGACGTCGATTCGCTCAGGCCGGACCACACAGGTCCCTACGGCTACGAGCGGTCCATTACGCCGAACCTTGACGAAATGGCCCGCAGCAGCGTGACGTTTGACCGGTACTACTGCTCGGATTCCCCTTGCCTTCCCTCGCGTACCGCCCTGACCAGCGGGCAGCACGGAATCACCAACGGAGTGATCGGCCATTTCGGGGACGATGCCCGTTTCCGCCTGGATGCCGGCCACGGCCCGCAGCCCGGCCGCCCCCTGCTGGGGCAGGCCCTCAACGCGGCCGGGTACACGTGCGCAGCTGTCTCATCCTTCGCCGAACGGCACCGCGCTTACTACTTCATGGGCAACTTCCGGGAAAACGTCCAGGTGACACCGGATATCGGTGATGAGCCGGCGGACATGATCACTGACGCCGCGCTGGACTGGATTGAACGCCACCGCAACGAGGAGAACTGGTATCTGCACGTCACATACTGGGACCCGCATACGGACTACCTGCAGGATGAATCCTGGACCGCCAAAGCCGCCGCCGCAGGACCCGCACCTGCATGGCCGGATCAGGCGGCAATTGACGGGCACGCCGAGGTGTACGGTGCCCGCAGCGCCCTTGACCTTCACTATTCCGGCGGCCCACGGAAGTCCGGCGTTCCGCACAACATGCCCGATGAGATCCGGACCAGGGCTGATTTTGAACACCTCATCAACGGATATGACGGCGCGATCCACTTTTGGGACTCTGAATTCGGACGGTTGCGGCGGTCCCTTGAGGCCATGGGACTGGCGGACGAAGTGGCCATTGTGGTCTCGTCCGATCACGGCGAATCCTTCGGCGAAATGGGACTGTACGCCGAGCATGGCCTGGCCTCGGAGCCGGTGCACCGGCTCCCGATGATCGTTCACTGGCCCGGCATCACGGACCGTGATGGCGTGGCCGCCACCCGGTGTGAGGCTTTGCTCTACAACATCGACTACGCGCCGACCATCCTGGACCTGCTGGGCGTTGAGCGGCCGGAAAAGTGGCAGGGCACCTCTTATGCGGATGCAGTGCGAGGCCGGTCCATCGAAAGCCGGCCCTATCTGGTGTGGGGCCATGGGGCCCACACGTATCAGCGGGCGGTCCGGACAAAAGACCACCTCTACATCCGCACCTACCATCCAGGATGCTTCCGCGCGGAGTGGGAGTCGCTGTTCAACGTTTCCGAAGATCCTTACCTGACCCACAACCTCATCACCGACCACCCGGAACTCGCGGTTAAGATGCGGTCCAACCTTCTCGAGTGGCTCGGCTTCTATGCTGGAACTCCCGGCGCCTTACCGGACCCCATGCAGGGTTCGCTCCAGGCTGGCCCGACCCTGTATAACCAGCCAGCCGTGTACATGGAACACCTTCGGAACACGGGGCGCGGACACCTGGCGGACGACCTCGCAGGCCGGCTTCAGCCAGCGAATGGCGCTACCCAGGTTTCGTGGCATGCCCAGGTCCCCGTATCCGATCAGGACCGGGCGGCCATGCGCCGCCGTCGGGAGGCCGCCCTGAACCGGAAGTGACCGTACCAATCAGTTCGGCGGCAGGAGCGCCGTAAGGTCCTCCGCCAGGAGCGCGAGAACAGAACCGGCGATTGGAGTCACCCTGGCCATCTGGTGCAGGGTGAGCTGGGCACGGATGTTGATCAGCTCGGTGGAGACCAGCTGCGGCAGGTGTTTGATGAGGATGGCCTCGCAACGGGGATCCTGCCGGAGCTTCAGGATAGGGATATCCAGGCCCGTGCCGCCCGCCGGGAAGTCCGACAACGGCGCGAGCGGCTCCAGTGCTTCTGCCGCGCGGGCCGACTGTTTGCGGACAAGCAAATGCTCCGTGTCCGGAATGGAGTCACGGGGAATGCCCAGCCGCATGAACTGGCTGGCGGGGGCATCGGATTCATGCAGCAAAACGGCAAGCAAACGAAGCATCCGCAGTTCCACCCCGTCGTCGCACAGCGGCATGTTCTGGCCCGGGTCCGATTCGAGGTCGAACAGCAGCGTTCCGTGGGTCCAGGGGTTCATGAGGGACTTTGCCTGGACTGCCATGGACCTCAGACCCTTGGTGAAGGAGAAGGGTTCCGCGGGCTGCCAGTCAGCGAGTTCGCTAACGGAAAAGCGGGAGCGCATGTGGGTGGGCATCAGGGTGAAGTCCTCCAGCGGCTCATTGGAAGATTCGGGGGAGGCGCGCATGTAGACGTACCGCCCGTCCGTGACGTTGACGTGGCCGCCATGGATGCCAAACAGTGCGCCGGAGTGGACGCTGTGTTCTCCGTTTCCGTCCTGCAGTACGGGGGCGAAGTCCCTGCCCTGCATGTCCGGCGTCGGTTCGAGCCCAAAGAACCCCAGCAGGCTGGGGGCGATATCGATGGTCTGGGCCAAGGCACCGCACCGGCTGTTCCTGCCTTCCGTACGGGGGTCCCACACGAACATCGGCAAATGTACCAGTTCGTTGAACCAGGGCATGACTGACTTGGCCCACCATCCGTGCTCGCCCAGCAGGAAGCCATGGTCTGTATTGACCACCAGCATGGTGTCTTTCCACAGGTCGTGCCGGTCCATGGCATCCAGCACCCGTCCCAGGGACTTGTCACACATGGACACCAGCGCCGCGTACTCATAGCGGGCGTGGTCCACCTGCTCCTGGGGTTCAGCGACCTTCTGGTAGCTCGGCCAGTCGAACTCCGGCCCCGCATACTGGTGCGGATACTTCGCCTTGTAACCGTCATGGGTGAAAAAGGGCTCGTGCGGATCGAAAAGCTCGAGCTGGAGCATCCACCGGTCCGCGTCCCGGTTCGTCTCGATGAATTCGATGCCGGCGTCCACCGTCCTGGTCTGGGGGTGCTCCGCCTCGGTGGGCATGTACCCGCGGTTGATCCCATCCTGGCGTCGCATCCGGGTCATCACGTTTCCCACGCTGCCCGCAGGAGTGACAACGCCCTTCCAGGGGTCTCCTTCCTGGCCGCGGAAGAACTCCCACGTTGTGTAGCGCGTGTGGTAGGTCGCGCCGCCGTCCTCCCAGTAATGCGGGTGGTCTGAGACCAGGTGGGTGTGTATGCCGGCCTGGCCCAGCATCTCGGGCATGGAGTCATCGAACGGTTCCAGCGGACCCCAACTGCGGTGCAGAAAGTTGTAGCGGCCCGTATGCATCTCCCGTCTGGCAGGCATGCAGGGCATCGAACCGGCGTAAAAGTTGTCGAACGTTACGGACTTTTCGGCCAGGCGGGCGAAATTTGGGGCATCCACGAAGGTGTCGGCGTAGGGCGGGAGCATGTGCCGGTTAAGGCTGTCGAACATCATTACTATGGCCTTCATCAGCGTCCTTTCGTGGAAAGCGGGGCGTTCTCGAGTTCTGCGCGGAGTCCGGTCAGGGCAGCCACATGCGTGTCCATGGCTGCAGACCCCTGCTGGTGGAGCCACTCTCTGACCGATTCGGCCAAGTCCTGGTCAAAGGGGAGGGCCGGATCCCAGTCCTCCCGTCGGTCGCGATTCCGGTAGCGCTCAATTTCCTTGACCCGGGTCTGGATTTCGACGTCGAGCAATTCGGCGAGCTCCTCGCGTGCCATGAATCCCGCAAAGCTGAGGCGCACGTTGAGTTCGGGATCCTGGAAGCGGGTGGGTGGTGTGTAAGGGCCGGTCAGCCAGCCAAGGAACGAGGCCGCACCATTCTCGGTGACGCGGTACGTCTTGGCGTCCTGCGCCCCGGGGCGGCGGTCCACAGTGTGCGTCACCAGCCCCTCGGACTCCATCAGGCCCAATGACCGGTACACCTGGCTCATCTGGGTATTGGACCGCATGAACCGCCCATGGTTGTCCAGGAACTTCTTCAGGTCATAGCCTGTGCTCGGGTGTTCCAGCAGTACGCCAAGCAGGATGTGCTCCAGCTTCATCGCCCAGACTCCTTTGACGGCGGGGAGCAGTGGCCGGTGCCGCTGCGAACTCCTCGACCATGCCACAAGAGGAATCCTCAGGTCAATGGCACAAGTGGAATGGTTTCTTGATAGAGTCGGCGGCACAGTCCTACGCCCGGGAGACCTTGTGGATCAGTCTGATCAGCCCCAGCAGCACAGCTGCTGCACGCCGTCGCGGGCAGTCACGGTAGCAGAACAGCCCCAGGTGACTGCCGCCGTCGTCACTTCCCCGGAAGCCGAAACCCTGCACGACGACGTACGCCTGAGCGGGGGCGCGTTCCAGATGGGCGATGCGTTCGGCGAGGGATATCCGTCCGACGGCGAAGCTCCGGTACATGAGGTCCGGTTGCCGCCGTTCCGCATCGACAGAACATCGGTGACGAACAGAATGTTCGCAGCCTTTGCAGCCGCAACCGGATACCGGACAGAGGCGGAGCAGTATGGAACGTCGGCCGTGTTCCACCTCCTGTTGCAGGCCCCGAGGTCGGACGTGCTGGGCGCCGCCGAGCGGGCTCCCTGGTGGCTGAACGTGCGGGGAGCGGACTGGGCGCATCCAGGAGGCCTGGACTCCCACTGGACCGACGTGGCGGACCACCCTGTGGTCCAGGTCTCCCACAACGATGCACTGGCATATTGTTCGTGGGCCGGCCGCAGGCTGCCAACCGAGGCGGAATGGGAGTCTGCCGCCCGGGGTGGCCTGTCCGGGAAACGCTACGCTTGGGGCGACGAGCTGACGCCCGGCGGCGAGCATCGGGCCAACATCTGGCAGGGCACGTTCCCAGGCACAAACACCCTGGCAGACGGCTTCCTCGGGACGGCTGCCGTGAAGTCGTTCGCGCCCAACGGTTACGGCCTCTATGAGACGGCCGGGAATGTCTGGGAGTGGTGCAGTGACTGGTTCCTCCCCAAGTACTACCGCAACTCGCCGGTGGAGAACCCGCAGGGTCCCACCATTGGAGCCGGCAGGGTCATGCGGGGCGGCTCTTACCTTTGCCACGATTCCTATTGCAACAGGTACCGGGTGGCCGCGCGCACCTCGAACACCCCGGAGTCATCCAGTGGGAACTGCGGGTTCCGCACGGTCAGCCTTGTCGCCGCGGGTGACTAAAGCATGTTCAGCCGGATGGCCATGAACTGCCGGGCCGGAAGTGCAACGCGGAAGATTCCGCTGCGCTGCCCGTCCAGTGTCTCGATGGTCATGTTCCAGGTGTCGATGACGTCAACCGTGCAGGCCGTGTCGGGTGGCAGCATGATGGTCCGGTAGCTGGGGCGGTTGAACCCGAAGTAGATCAGTTCGAGGACGCCTGGAACTCCGCCGCGGGGAGCGTCCCAGTCACCCGGCAGCGGGTCCAGCACGCCGTCAGGGGCCTGCGCGAGGATTTCGGCCAAGAACCCGATCCGTGCCGGACTGCTGCCCACCAGGTTTCCGCCCTTGGACCACCACAGCTCCTCGGATTCATTCAGGTACGTCTCACCGTGGCCCACGTAGCCGCCGCGGACCGCCCCTTCCCAGAACCGGCGCACCATTTCTTCGCCGGTGATGTTGCCCCAGCCCTGGTCGATGTCGCCCTCGTAGGCGCACTCATCGATCACCACGGGTTTGCCCCAGTCTTCGCGCCACTGGTCAGTGTTCTCGGCGGTGCGGTAGACGTCGATCCGCTGGGTGCTGGCGTGGGTTATCCAGGATTTCGTGTAGTCATAAAAGCCGAAGCAGTTGTGGATGGAGAGCAGGTGCCCGGCCGGATCGTTGGTGGTGACGACCTCGGCCATCCGCTCCCAGTCCTCCGTGGTCTTGGTGCGGAGCAGGTCGTATTCATTGGCGAGGGACCACCACACGTTGCGGTAGGCGGCCAGCCGGCGGACCACATACCGGACGAAGAGATCGTCGGCGTGGGCGCCCATGTCCGAGAAACCCCAGCGGTCATAGGCGTGGAACAGGATGAGGTCCGCTTCGATGCCCAGCCCGGCCAGTTGTTGGATTTGGCCTTCGAGGTGCCGGAAGAACCCGGGGTTGAACCGGGTGAAATCCCAGCCGTCCGCAGCTCGTTCATAGGGAAACAGGTCAGGTTCGTTGGTGTTGAACAGGTATGACTTGGGGAATACACACATTCTGATCTTGTTGAAAGGGGACCCCGCCAGCGTCTGGAGTGTGCGTTCCTGGACCTCGGCCGGCTGGTGCGTCCAGGCGTAGGCGGTGGTCCCGATAGGGCTGTAGCGGAGACCGTCAGCGTGGGCGAAATGGAACTGGTCAGCCACCCTGACCGGGCCGTGGTTGCCCGGTGCGGGCGCGGAGCATTTAAAGCTGCCTTCAAGCCCGTCCAGGGAACGGGCGTTTGAGCTGGTCCGGAAGCTCCAGGTCCCGGGTTTGCCGGGCATGAACCGGACTTTGTAGGTTCCCTCACCGTCATAAAACCCGCCAACCCGCTGCTCACCGGAATCCGGGTGGGCAAAGACGGCAGTGAGCTCCACCTCCGTGAAGGGGTTGCCGTGTCCCGGGCCGTCGATGACCACCTCGAACACGTCCCAGCAGGCGGCCTGTCCGGCGTGGTGGAACGATGCGGACCCGCGGGCCACGGACCCGGGTTCATAGTCTGCCGCCGGCTCTGCCGCGCCGCTGGGCTGAGCCTGCCCCGGAGTTTCTTCCGGTACCGCGGCCATCCGCTCCCAGAGCTTCTCCAGCTCACCTGCCCGGCTGCTGAGTTCGGCATTCATGCCGATGACCTGCCGCACCGGAAGACCCTTCAGCTGATGCAGCATGGGGGAGTTGACGATGCCGGGCAGGTAGTTCTGGATCATTGCCCGTGCGGCCCGGTTTGCGAGGACATCGCTGAGGGGACTCTCAGGAGATAGCTTCATTGGTAGTTCCTCATAGCGGTAGGACCGGGTTGGAAGTCAGACTACAAGCCCCGATAGCCCGGGGCGCGGCCCTTGCCGCGCACCGGGCCATACCGGGGATTCAGCGCTTGACGGCGTCGAGCTTGAGCATCTTGGCGATGACGCTGTCGAGTTCGGAGTCGTCGAAGATCTTCTTCCAGTCGTCCTTGATGATGGTGTCCTTGCCGTACTGGATGGCGATTTCGCAGGCTTCGGAGAACGGGTTGGAGCCGCGGAGGGCGTTGGTGAGGGCGATCTGGACGTGGCCGAACAGCATGGCCTTGGCCGCTTCCTCCGGGACGCCGGCGGTGTGGACAGTCTCGTGCAGGGCTTCGTTGAGCAGGGTGCCGATCATGCAGGCAACGGTTTCCACGAGGGTGGGTTCGAGGATGGCGAGCTGCTTGACGGTGACCCAGTGGACGTCGATGACGGGCGCGTAGATGATGCGGATGGTGGCCTCGGCTGCTGCCTTGGTCTCTTCCGGGGCGTCCTCGTCGATCGCGGCCACCACGTTCTGCGGGGCGCCTTCGCCGCCGAAGGTGTCGGCCCATTCTTCTTTGGTGGTGCGCTCCAGGAACACGGACGGGTGGCACGGGTGGGCAACTGCCTGGACGACGTCGTCGCGCTTGGCCAGCAGCCCGGCGTAGGCGGCGGCGGGGTCCAGGGTGAGCAGGATCGCACCGGCCTTCATCTGGGGGACAACGCCTTCGGAGACAACGCCCAGGACGGTGTCGGGGACGGCGAGGATGACCACGTCGGCACCCTTGACGGCGTCTTCAGTGGAGGTGATCCCGCGGCCCTCGGCCTGGATGCGCTCCTGGCCGGCGGGGGAGTTCTCGCTGTAGAACACGGTGTGGGCGCTCTTTTGCAGGTTGCGGGAAACGCGCATTCCCATTTTGCCACCGGCTCCGATAACGGCGACGGTCAAATTTTCTGCTGACATTTCACTTGCTCCTTAGGAATTCGATGCTTTGTTGGGTCCACTGGTTTTCGAGGCGGATGGTTTCCGCCTCGGAGTCCTGCCACGGCAGCCAGTGTTCGACGATCTGGTTGATGTTTCTTTGGTGGGGCTGGAATTTGCTGACCATGTAGTCGTAGTCGAGGAGGCCTTCGCCCAGCGGTGCGCCGGAATACGTGAATCCGACCCACCCGTCCTTGCGGCTGAAGGCGAAGTCCTTGACGTGCATGTTCAGGACGTAAGGCGCGACGGCGTCAATCACCCCGCGGGGCATCTCCAGCGCCGCGACGGTGTTGGCGGGGTCGCTGCAAATACCTAGGTACGGGCTGTCCACTCCCCGGATCACGTCAAGGATCCGCGAGGTGGGCACCTGCTCGTAGGTTTCCACTGCGATCTTCACCCCGGCTGCCTCGAACTCCGGCAGCACGTCCTTGAAGATCGCCACGGCTTCCTCCGCCGTCGGGGTGTGGCCCGGGACGTTGAACATGGTCCGCAGCAGGGGTGAGCCCAGGATGCCCGCGACGTGCACGAACTTGCGCAGGTGAAAGGGACGGATGCCCTTGGTGCCGAGCTCCAGGGAGATGCCCAGCCGGTCCGCGGTGGCCCGGACGGCTTCCAGTTCGTAGTCCGTCATGGCTTCGAGCGGGGCGTAATCGCAGATCTGGAACAGGTCCACGCCCAGTTCCGCGGTCCGCTCCAGGGCCTGGTGGATGCTGAGGGGTTGGGAGACCTTGTCCGAAAGCTGCCAGAAGAACGCGTAGCTGCTCAGGCCGATCCGTGAGCCGTTGGTGGCGCTCATGCTCCGGCCCCCGCTCCCGCTCCCGCGAGCAGGCCGATCCGCGCTGCGGCTTCGTCCAGGATGGTCTTCAGCGCCTTCGGATCGTGCGCGAAGCGGCCGAGGAACAGGCCGGCGACGGCGGAATCCAGTTTGGTGATCAGGCCGGGTCCGGCGCTGCCGCCGTAGATCACCCGGCTGTCGGCCTGGCCGGGCAGGGTGCGCAGGTGCGCGTCGAGTCCGGTGATGACGGAGCTGATGTATTCCGGGGTTGCCGGTTCCGGTGCGCCGATGGCCCACTGCGGCTCATACGCCACGATGGTCCGGCCCGCCGGGGCAAGGGACTGTGCGCGGTTCAGGGCGGCGTCGATCTCCGCGGTGCACCGGGCGATGGCCTCTTCAACTGAGCCCTGCTGCAGCTCGCCGACGCACAGGACCGGGGTGAGGCCGTTGCGGTAGGCCGCGGCAGTCTTCAGCCCGATGATCCTGTCATCCTCGCCGAAGGTCCGGCGGCGCTCGGCATGCCCAACCTCGGCGTAGCGGCCGCCAAGCTCGGCCACGGTCCTGCCGCCCACCTCACCGGTGAACGCGCCTTCGTCTTCCCAGAAGATGTCCTGCGCTCCGGCCGATGCTCCTGCGGCGCCCAGGATGCGGGCGGCTTCGGGAAGTACCGGGAGGGTGGGCAGGACGAACAGTTCGATGTCGCCGCTCTGGACCGCCGGGTGCGCAAGGGCAATGGCGGCGACGTCGCGGCAGTAATCCACCGAGCGCTGGTAGCCGAAGTACATCTTCAGGCTGACACCGATGATCGCCTTCGGGGCCGCGGCTCCAGTGGTGGTTCCCGTCGCGCGGTTGGAGCCCGGGTTGTTAGCAGGACGTGACACCCTCATAGTCCTTAATCAGGGTGACTTTCTCGGCCGAGGCTGAGGTTTCGTCAAAGGTGTAGGTGAGCCATTCCTTGGCGAGGCGGCGGGCCAGTTCGAGGCCGACGACGCGCTGGCCGAAGGTCAGGACCTGGACGTTGTTGGACAGGATGGAGCGTTCCACCGAGTAGCTGTCGTGAGCGGTGACGGCGCGGATGCCGGGGACCTTGTTCGCGGCGATGGCCACCCCCAGGCCGGTGCCGCAGACCAGCAGGGCGCGGTCGGCTTTGCCGGCGGCGATGAGTTCAGCGGCGGCGATGGCAATGGACGGGTACGGGGTGTGGCTGGTGGCGTCCACCCCGACATCGGTCACGGATTCGACCAGGTCGGAGGCCTCCAGGTCAGCCTTGAGGGCTTCCTTGTAGTCGAATCCGGCGTCGTCGCAACCGACGACCAGGCGCAGTTTGGCGCTCATGCTTTCTCCTTGATGGTTGTCCGCTCGATGAGCGTGTTGTGGATGGCCCGGATGATCAGTGCCATGGATACCGCGCCCGCGTCCGGGGTGCCGAGGCTCTTCTGGGCATGCACGCGGGCGCGGCCCATGAGGGGCATCAGCTGGGCGGTGTTTTCGGCGGCCTGCTCGGCGGTCAGGGCGGCGGCACCCCATGCCTCGGTCAGGGATTTCCCGGCCCCGACGTCGGTGGCCAGGGCATCGCGGAACGGGACCAGGACGTCCACCAGGGTCTTGTCGCCCGGTTTGGCCTTCCCGAAGTCCATGATCGCGGCCGCGGCCCCGGCCACCCCGGCGGCAACAGCACCGGCGTCGGGCGCGTTGGCGTTATCCACGGCGTCACCTACGGCCCGCAGGGCCATGCCCCACAGGGCGCCGGAGGTGCCGCCGGCCTTATCCGCCCACGCATCAGCGGCAAAGTACAGGGTGGTTGCGGCACCTGCACCGCGGGCGACGGCGTCCGTTGCGGCGTCGACGGCGGCGCGGACACCGCGTTCCATGCCGATGCCATGGTCGCCGTCGCCGGCGATCGCATCGATCCGGCCCAGTTCCTCGGCGTTGGCATCCACTACAGCTTTGGCCGCAACGAGCGCGGCGAGGATGCGGACGGCACCGGCGCGGGACTCCGCCGTTGCTTCGGGGATGGAAACTACGGCTTCGGTGAGGTCGGCAACACCTGCTTCGAGGGCCTCGGCCGTGACGGCGCCGCGGCGGAAAGCCGGAGCGTCAGCCGGGGCGTTCCACAGGGTCTCGAGTTCCGCGTCGAGCCAGAACAGGGTCAGGGAAGTGCCGGCCATGTCGAAGCTGGTCACAAGTTCGCCCACCTGCGGATCCACCGCCTCGAGTCCCGCCTCGGCCAGGAGCTGGGCGACGCGTCGGTAGAGAACAAAGAGTTCTTCGTATTTGACGCTGCCCAGCCCGTTGAGGATGGGAACCACCCGGGCGCCGGCCGCTGTGAGGCCGTCGGGAACCTCGGTGAGAAGCTTGGCCACCAGCAGCTCCGCGAGCTCATCCGCCGTCGGGATGTCCGTCTCATCAATGCCGGGTTCGCCGTGGATGCCCATCCCCACGGCCATCCGGCCCTCGGGGACGGAGAACAGCGGGTGGTCCGCGCCCGGCAGGGTACAGCCACTGAACGCGACACCGAAAGAGCGGGTGCGGTCGTTGGCGCGTTCGGCGATTTCCACGACTGCGTCCAGGGAGCAGCCGGCTTCGGCGGCGGCGGCAGCGACCTTGAAGACGGTCAGGTCCCCGGCGATCCCGCGGCGCTTGGCGCGTTCGGCGAGCGGGGCGGAGGAGACGTCGTCGGTGACGGCGATGCTGCGGCAGTCGATGCCTTCCGCCCGGAGACGGTCCTGGGCCTGGGTGAAGTGCAGGACGTCACCGGCGTAGTTGCCGTAGCCCAGCAGCACGCCTCCGCCGTTGTTTGCCGCCTTGGCCACGTTGTAAATCTGCTGGGCCGACGGCGACGCGAACAGGTTGCCCATCGCGGCGCCATGGGCCAGGCCCTGGCCTACGAGACCGGCGAAGGCCGGGTAGTGGCCGGAACCACCCCCGATGACCAGTGCCACCGAGTCCGGTGTGCTCCTGGTGTTGCGGACCACGCCGCCGGAAACACGCTTGATCCAGCGTCCGTGGGAGGCGACAAAGCCTTCGATCATCTCGTCAGCAAAAGCTGCGGGCTCATTGAACAGGCGGGTCATGGGAAAGCTCCTGGGCCTAACTAAGGAAAGTCGTCATCGGGGAGGTGGTGCGGAGGCGTCCCCGGGTGAGGGGGACGCCTCCGGGTCTGTTACGGCTCGGCGTGGTGCCCGGCGCCGGCCGGGTCCAGCGCTTCAGCGGGCACACCGTCGGTGACCTTGCCGGAGCGGCTCAGGACCACCATGAGGATGGCGGACATCAGCATGAAGCCGCCGACGACGAACATCGGAACGGTGTAGCTGCCGGTCCAATCCTTGAGCCAGCCGGTGACGTAGCCCGCGCTGAAGCCGGCCAGGTTGCCGACCGTGTTGATCAGGGCGATGCCTGCTGCTGCGGCTGCACCGGTGAGGAACTGCGTGGGCACCGTCCAGAAGTTGGGCAGCGCCGCGAAGATCGACATGGCCGTGATGGTGATGACGGCGATGGTTGCTGCCGGCGAACCGGCGAACAGTGCCAGCGGGATGCTGAGGGCGCCGGTGAGCGCCGGGAGGGCGATGTGCCAGGTTTTCACGCCGCGCTTGGTGGCGTCCTTGGACCAGAAGTACAGGGCAAACGCTGCCGGCAGGTACGGGATGGCCGTGATCAGGCCCTTCTGGAACACGTCGAACTTCGTGCCGTAGATGCCTTCAAAGCCCGCGATGATGGTGGGCAGGAAGAATCCGAGGGCGTATAGGCCGTAGATGAACCCGAAATAGATCGCCGAGAGCATCCAGACGCGGCCGTTACCGAAGACGGTGCGGACGCTGACGTGCTTGTTGCTGGCAGCGGTTTCCTTCTTTTCCTTCTCCAGTGCGCCGGTCAGCCAGGTCCTCTCTTCCTGCGTCAGCCACTTGGCCTTGGCGGGGGAGTCGGCGAGGTAGAACCAGGCGATGACGCCGATAATGATGGCGGGGATTGCGACGCCGAAGAACATGACGCGCCAGCCGGCGAGGCCGAAGAGGCCGTGCTGCTGGATGAGGAGGCCGGCCAGCGGGGCACCGATCACGGTGGTCAGCGGCTGGGCCAGGTAGAAGAGGGCGAGGATCTTGCTGCGGTGCCGGGACGGGACCCAGAGGCTCAGGAAGAGGATGGCACCGGGGAAGAATCCTGCTTCGGCCACGCCAAGAATGAAGCGCAGGACGTAGAGCTGCTCCACGTTGCCCACCCAGGTGAACAGCAGGGACACGATGCCCCAGCTGACCATGATGCGGGCGAGCCAGCGGCGGGCACCGAACTTGTGCAGGGCCAGGTTGCTGGGGACCTCAAGCAGGATGTACCCGATGAAGAAGACGCCTGACGCAAAGCCGAACTGGGCGGCGGACAGGGCAAGGTCTGTGTTCATGCCGTTCGGACCGGCAAAGGAGATAGCCGTGCGGTCCAGGTAGTTGATGAAGAACATCAGGGCGACGAACGGCACAAGCCGGATCGCCACTTTCCTGATGGCAGATTTTTCGACCACCGATTGTGTGGTGTCCACGTTGACTCCTAGAAATTGATCTTCCCCGCGCTTCAGTCACTGGAGCTGGGGGTCTGTGGGTGCCGGAATGAGGGTCCGTGGACCAACCGGCGGCTGAAGCATGTGAGTTCCACCATACGAGTCAAACTCAAATTGGTCAACCGGTTGACGTGTGACTTATTCACATTGCGTCTTGCAGGGCGGGAAAGGAGCCGGTTGCTACGCTTGGGCTGTGTCAACAAACTCCGCCGCGTCGACGGCCAAGATCAGCGCAGCCCTGGGTTCAGTGGGCCAGGGATCGGTTGTGTCGGAGGTCGCCGAGCGCCTGCTGGCCTACTTCACCAGCGGGGACATCGCCGTCGGTACAAGGCTGCCGGCCGAGCGCCAGCTCGCTGCGTCGCTGGGCGTGGGACGGTCCGCCGTGCGTGAGGCGCTGGCAGCACTGGAGATCCTGGGCATCGTGATAGTCCGTCCCGGATCCGGTACCTACCTCCGCGACGGCATCTCTGAGCTCCTGCCCCGCACGCTCAGCTGGGGTTTGATGCTTGGCGCGCCGCGCACCCGGGAGCTGGTGGAGCTGCGAAGCGGCCTGGAGGTCCAGGCGGCGCAGCTTGCTGCCGACCGGATCACCGACGAGGCCCTGGAGCGGATGAAGGGCAACCTCACTACCATGGCAGAGTCCCTTGATGACCTCGCCGCCTTCGTGGAGGCGGATGCTTTGTTTCACCGTGAAATCGCGGAAAGCTCGGGAAACCAGGTCCTGCGGGAGCTGCTGCAAAGCATCCGGTCACTGCTGCGGATCTGGGTGGACCGCGCCCTGACCGACGAGGGGCATGCCGCCGCGGCCCTCAAGGAACACCGGGAGATCTTTGCCGCCCTGGAGGCGCGCGACCCGGAGGCCGTCACCCGGACCATGCACTCCCACATGGAGACCGCCTCACGCCGGCTGCTCGCAGGGTTCGACGCCTCACAGTAGAGCTGCTGGCCCTGGCGGTCAGGCGCCTCGACCGGCATGTCCGCTTATTGGTCAACCGGTTGACTTGTGGAAACCCATGATTCAATAATCGGGTACGGGCTCACACCGCCCTTTACCCGCGCCACCCTCCACACTGCCGCCCCTACTTCCCACCAGCCACTAGTTCCCACCAGCCACGCCGGGCACCCGGGCCACAGCAGCCCCGGGCAAGGCAGAGAGCAGTCCACGTGTCTTTCCAGCCCCCCACCGACCAGCCGGAACATTCCTCTTTCCTGCAGGCGCGTTTGGCACCCCCAGTCCGGGCACTTTCCGCGGGACCCTGGTCAGCCCAACTGGTGGGCGACGAACTGGCCCACCTGAGCTATGCCGGCAGGCCCGTGCTGCGGGCCATAAAAGCCGTGGTCCGGGACCAGGACTGGCAGACGCCCCAGCCGTCCGTCTCCCAGTGTGAAATTACCCAGGGCAACGACGGGCTGCACGCGCGCTGGACCGTCACGTATGCCGGTTACGGCGTGGACTACGACGGCGTGCTCACGGCCCGCTTTACTCCGGCAGCGGTTGAGATTGCCTTCGAAGGCACCGCCGCCCACGCCTTCCGCAGCAACCGGATCGGCCTGGTGGTGCTCCACCTGCCGGCAGACGCGGGGCGGGAGGTCACTGTGGAGCACTCCGACGGAAGCATCACGGCATCGCAGTTCCCCCGCGAGATCAGCCCGCACCAGCCCTTCATGGACATTGCGGCTTTGGAATGGGCCGACGCCGGCACCGCCTTCCGGATGGAGTTCACAGGAGACGTCTTCGAGACCGAGGATCAGCGGAACTGGACGGACGCGTCCTTCAAGACCTACAGCACGCCGCTCGAGCGGCCGTTTCCAGTCGACGTGGCGGCCGGGGACACCGTCCGGCAGTCCGTGTTCCTCGAGGCCGCCACGCTGGAACCGCAGGAGGCGGTGGAAGCGGCCGCTGCAATGCTTGCCATTGGCGAATCCGGCACATCGAAGCGCCGTGCGAGCCTGGGCGGTAGAACCGGACACGTTCCCGCCCTTGCCGTCGGAGCAGGCCAGCACCCGGAAGCCTTGCCTGGAATCCCGGGGCTGGACGCACTGCTGGTCGAACTGGTCGAAGCGCAAGGCGAGGCTTCCCGGTCCGCCTGGGCCGCCCAACTGCGGGCAGCCGGGGCCGCGGCCGCCGTCCATGGATCCGGTCTGGACATTCGTGTAACCACTAATGACCCGCTAAGCACTGTTGCGGATCTGGGTCCGTACTTGCCCCAGGCCAAGCGGCTGGCGGTATTCAACCCCGTCAGCAATGTGACCGAGCCGGACACCTGGCTCGAATTCAAGGCAGCCGTGCGGGCCGTAGGGTTCCCGGGACAGCTCCTGGCCGGTGCCCGGTCCCACTTTACGGAACTGAACCGTAACAGCGGCCGCACGCCGTCGGACTCTGACGCCCTGACCTTCAGCATCACGCCACAGATGCACAGCACCGAGATCGCACACGTCGTTGACAACGTGCCGATGCAGCGCGTTGTAGCCGAAAATGCGTTGCGGCTGGGCGGTGGACGGCCGGTGCACGTGGGCCCGGTGACCCTGCTGCCCAGGTTCAACGCCGTGGCGACGTCGGACGGGGACGCGGAACTGGAAGCGGACGAACTCCAGGCGTGGCCGTTCACTGCGGCGTGGCTGCTGGCAAGCATAAGTTCGCTGACGGTTGACGGGGTGGCATCGGTCACTTACTTCGAGGCGTCGGGCCCTAGGGGGATCTCCGATTCGAAGGGAGTGTTGAATCCTGCCGGCGAACTCCTGAAGGAACTCGCTGCCCTGCGGGGCAACGCCGTCTTGTCAGTCGACCCGGATGCTGCCTGGCCAGGGCGAAATTCCCCTGTAACGCTGTATCCCGTGGAATCATCGGCCGGTCTCATCGTTTTCGCGGCCAACCTGTCGGGGGCTTCCGCTGAGGTTGACCTGCGGCTGCCGGAAGGTGCCAGCGCGGCCGGAGGCCACCCCACCGCCTTCGGGCCAGGTTCGGGTTCCCTGGTTGACTTTGTAGCTGCCGACGGCGAGCACCCCTCGCACGGGCGGCTGACGCTCGGAGCCTGGTCCGCCGGCGTCGTACGTTTTCCGGCATCCCGCTGATCCACCTACTGGGTTGGTAGCCACACATTCTGCAGTACCCACACATTCTTGCTGCCGGCATCGCACGGTGGCGTCATCCCAGTGAAAGGAGACCCCATGGGTCTGCGTCTTGAAGGAAAAACTGCCCTGGTCACAGGGGCGGGTTCGGGGATCGGCCTCGCCGTTGCGCAACGGTTCGTCGCCGAAGGGGCCACTGTCTACTTTGCTGACATCAACGTAGAGGCTGCCGAAAAAGCCGCTGCCGCTACTGGTGCCGCCGGAGCCCACGCCCTCCGGATGGACATCTCGGACGAAGAGAGCGTGGCTGCCGCATACGGCGCAGTGGCCGATGCCGGGAAGCTCGATGTGGTGGTGGCCAACGCCGGTGTGCAACTATTCGGCCAGGACGCAAAGGTTGGCGACCTCGACCTGGCGGTGTGGGAGAAGACCGTCAGCATCAACCAACGCGGTGCCTTCCTCACCCTCAAGCATGCTGTCCGGGCCATGGAAGACGGCGGAGGCTCGATCATTTGCACCGGCAGCCCTACCGCCGTAGTGGCCTGTGGCCAGACGTTCACGGCGTACACGAGCTCCAAGGCCGGGGTGCATGGCCTGGCCCGCGTCGTCGCGGCCGACTACGCGCATGCCGGAATCCGCGTCAACATTGTGGTGCCGGGCTACACCGAGACCCCCTTGGTCCAGACGATCGCGAACGACCCTGTGAGCCGCGCCGGCCTGGTGGACTCCACCATGCTGGGGCGTCCCGGAACGGCTGCCGATGTGGAGGGAATCATGGTGTTCCTGGCCAGCGACGACTCTGCTTACGCCACCGGCGGGATCTTCACTGTGGACGGCGGCCTGACGGCACTGTAGCAACAAGCAACCCAATGCTTATTTCCAACACTTACCGCTGGGCTGACCGGGTAGGCCCACGCTAACAGCGCGATGAATGGAGGCGCAGCGGTGTGCCATAACCAGGACAGCCATAACTAGGACAACTGCCAAACGTCCCACTCCAGCCATGGCTCTTCGAGCGGTGCAATTGGCCAGTCTGCGTCTGCAGGCAAGGCTGCATCCGGCAGGTGACCTGGTGGTATTTGATCTGTTGAGAGTCGTGACCATTCTTCCGGCAGTTGTGGTGGTTCCCAGTCGGGGTATTCACTGGCGTAATGTCTGCCGGTTGGTGAGATCCAGCCCGGCGGATGGTCTTTGGTGGCCGGGCCGGGTTCCCAGCCGCCGGTATGCCGCAGTTTGTGGTGTTTGGGGCAGGGCTGGGCCAGGTTGCTGATGCCGGTGGTGCCGCCCTTTGCCCAGGCGAGGAGGTGGTCCGCTTCGTTGTCCAGGGACTGGTTGTGGCAGCCGGGGAACGGGCACTTCCCGTCCCGCAGCCGCAGCCATTGGCGTTGGGCTTTGGTGACCGGGTAGCTGGTCCGGCCGATCTCCAGCGGTGCACCGTCCCGGGGATCTATCAGGACCCGGTGGAAGGACGTGGCGCCGTCCGCGATGAGCCTGCGTGCCATGGTGACCGGGATCGGACCGTACCCGTCCAGCATCGCCGGCTCATCGGTGGCACCAAGCAACG
Organism: Pseudarthrobacter cremeus; assembly: GCF_051857465.1. Lineage (NCBI taxonomy): Bacteria > Bacillati > Actinomycetota > Actinomycetes > Micrococcales > Micrococcaceae > Pseudarthrobacter > Pseudarthrobacter cremeus. The sequence goes on from NZ_JBPZHC010000001.1 coordinate 101,679, forward strand.
CCATGATGGGCGCGGTGAGCAGGACCTGCGCCCGCGGCGAGGGAGGGACACCTTCGGTGAGGTTGTCAGCGTCGCCGCCGAGGAGCAGGTTGGCGGCGATGTCGGCCCGCATCTGGGTCATGGTCCGGTCCTCGTCCGGGCCCTGCAGCGCCCGGGCGGCGGCGGTGGTCCGGTTCCAGATCCCTGCCGCCTGGTCAGCGGGCAGGTACGCCGAAAGCCAGGCCATCCCGTCCCGGTCCGGCCGGTATTCCAGCCGCCGGTCCGCCACGGATCTGGCGTGGCGTTTTTCGATGCTGACCGGGTGGTGCCGTTCCCGCCAGATCCGGGCCTTATACCGGAACCTGGAGACGACCAGTTCCCCGGCAGGGCAGCCCCGGTGGGGGTTCTCCACCGTGGGGTCCAGAAAGTGCGCCTCCAGAGCCTTCGCGGCGCCGGGTTCCAGGTTCGTGGTCTCATCCACCATCACCCGGGCATGCTGCCACGACAACGACCCGGCCGTCAGCGCGGACAGGGTCAACGGCAAACCAGTGGTCAGCGCCTGGGACTCGGACAGCAGGGTGGAGGCGGTCCGTTCGCCGACCGTCAAGGCACACGCGACCTCCGCGACCAACGCCATCTCCTGCGCGGTGGCCTCCTGCGGCGACTGCGCCGGTGCGGCCAACGCCGAGGACACCTCGACTAATTCCGCGATAACGCAGACCTTCTCCGCCGCGGTCCGCGCCTCGCCCCGTGCAATCTCCGCCAGCCGGTCCAGGCACTGATCCTTCCGCCGGCGCAAAGGATCCGACGGGAAAAGCGCCTCGTCCTGAAACTCGTCGCCGCCCTCGAGACTCCCAAAACGTGGGGCCGGGGCAACGGCACGGCCAGCGGCTACGACGGGGGCAACGGCGGACGCCATGATGCGCTCCAACACCTCATCCGCCGTCGTGCTTTCCATACCCCCATCATCCTGCGAGGCACCGACATTTAAACCGCCTAGGATGCTTCCCTCCATTCCCGGGAAAAACTTCGGGAAAAGTTCCGCCCCAAACCAGCACGGCCGTAGCTAATCCAACAGCGAGCGCCCGTGTAAGAGCCTAGAACTTCTCGGTCGTGACAGCCTCGAGGAACGCACCCACTTCGGCGGGCATGTCCACAGAGTCGGTGTCCAGAAGCCATTGAACCTGCAGGCCATCCATCAGTGCGATCAACTGGCGTGTGGCTGCGGCGGGGACCACGCCGGGACGCAGCCGTCCCTCCCTGCCCACTTCCGTGAATGCTTCGGTAATGATGCCCCGGACCCAGTCATAACGGCGCAGGAAATACCCGTGGGCCGGGTGTTCGGGGTCGGTTGCCTCTGCCGAGAGGACACAGTAGAGCGACACCAGCCCCGGGATGGTGGTGTTGTACCGCGTGAGCTCCACCAAGGCGTGCAGCAGTTCCGATCCCTTGGCCTCCAAGGCGCCGAGGCGCTCCACGGACTCCTCGTCGCGAAGGGTCAGCAGCGACTCCAGCAGGGCCTCCTTGCTGGGGAAGTGGTGGAGCAGCCCGGCCTGGGTGAAGCCCACCTTGTCGGCTATGTCCTTCAAGGATCCGGCCCGGTAGCCGGACGTTGAAAACACCTCAAAGGCGGCGCTCAGGATCTCCTTGCGGCGCGCCTCGGTCTTCGCGTAGGCACCCCGCGTCCGACCCCTTCGAGGGGCTTCAGCTACTGTGCCGGCCGCCGTGTCTGTCATTTCATCACCCTAACAAGGTAGATCCCACGCGGCCGACGCCGATTGGTCAACCGCTGTGCGCAGCGTCACATTTGAGAACGTTTCAAGATCCGCAAACAAAAACCTAGCACCCGCTAGGTTTTCATGTTACGGTCTTTCCCAATGGCAGTCCATGGTGGACGCCACTGACCGCGAAAGGGACCAAAGATGTTCCGATCCAAGCGAATGGCCGCAGTTGTTGCCGCCGTTGCCCTGGGCCTCACCGGCTGCTCTGCCGGCGGAGACTCCTCCGGAGGACAGACCTCCGAAACCCTCACCCTTGGCGCACTTCTGGCGCCGAAAACCTTTGCAGCCGATCAGTCCGAATTCGCCAACCTGTCGCCTTTCTACCAGGCCGTGTATGACACCCTGATCCGGATGCAGCCTGATGGCACGTTGGTCCCGATGCTCGCCACGGAGTGGAAGTACAACGACGCGAAGACCGTCCTGACCCTGAAGCTGCGGGACGATGTGAAGTTCACTGACGGCACCGCCTTCAACGCCGATGCCGCCAAAGCAAACCTCGAGCGGTTCAAAGCCGGCACCTCCCCGGACGCGCAGTTCCTGGCCGCCCTGCAGAGCGCCAAGGCAGTTGATGCCACCACACTGGAACTCACCCTGTCAGCGCCGGATCCGGCGTTCCTGGGCTACCTGTCCAAGGACGCGTCCTTCATGCAGAGCCCGAAGTCGTTCGCTAACCCGGACATCGCCACCAACCCCGTCGGCTCCGGACCGTACGTCCTGGACACCGCCGCGACGGTGACCGGCACCTCATACACGTACAAGAGCAACCCCGACTACTGGGCAAAGGACCTCCGTCACTACGACAACCTGGTCCTGAACGTCTACGGCGACCCCACCTCGCTGCTCAATGCGATCAAGTCCGGCACGCTGAATGCCGCGAACACGATTGACAACAACACCCTGACGGAAATTGAAGCCGCCGGGTACAAGGTCAACCCGCTCCAGCTGAACTGGTCCGGCCTGCTGATCTTTGACCGCGCCGGCACCACCAACCCGGCCCTGAAGGACGTCCGCGTCCGCCAGGCACTGAACTATGCCTTCGACAGCAAGGCGATGCTCGAATCCATCGGCCAGGGCTACGGTGAGCTGACCACCCAGGTGTTCCCGCCGTCGTCGGACGCCTATGACAAGTCCCTGGACTCCCGGTACACCTACGATCCCGCCAAGGCGAAGGCCCTCCTGGCCGAGGCCGGCTACGCCAGCGGGCTGACCCTGGTCCTGCCCTCCGCCACACTCCTGGGCCCCACCATCCCTGCGCTGATCACCCAGCAGCTCAAGGATGTGGGCATCACAGCGCAGTTCACCGACGTCGGCAACAACTTCATTGCCGATCTGCTGGCTCCCAAGTTCGGCGTGAGCTACATGATCCTGGAACAGCAGTCTGACTGGCAGCTGATCAACATGAAGATCGCCCCCAAGGCTCCGTGGAACCCGTATAAGTACGAGGACCCCAAGGTCGATGAACTGATCAACAAGATCCACCTTGGTACTGAGGCCGAGCAGAAGACCGCGGCGAAGGAACTGAACAAGTACATCGTGGAGCAGGCCTGGTTTGCCCCGTGGTACCGCCCGCAGTCCAGCTTCGTGACCGACGCCAAGACCAACGTCGAGGTCCAGACGGGTAACGCCTACCCGTTCCTCTGGTCCTTCACCCCCGCCTCCTAGCGGACAGCTGCCTGGCCGGGCCGCGCCAGCGGTCCGGCCAGGCAGCCTCAGGAACCCTCCCAAAGGATTTTCGAATGTACCGATTCGTGCTGCGGCGCCTGTTGTCCGGTGTCCTCTTGCTGTTCGTCATCACCACGGTCGCCTACCTGATGCTGTATGCAGGCGGCGGCGACATCGCCCGCCGCATCGTGGGGCCCACCGCCAGTGATGCCCAGGTTGCCCTGAAGGCCCATCAGCTTGGCCTGGACCGCCCGCTCGTGGTCCAGTACTGGGACTGGCTGACCCATGCCCTGACCGGTGATCTTGGCCGGTCGTGGTTCAACGGCCAGCTGGTCAGCGCCGGCGTCAGCAGCCGGCTTTCCGTCACTCTGTCCCTGGTCCTGGGCGCCACCATCATCGCTGCGGTGATCTCGATCGTGGTAGCCGTGTGGGCTGCGGTCCGCCGCGGCTGGGTTGACCGTGTGGTCCAGTTCGTGGGCGTCCTTGGCTTCGCCATCCCGGGCTTCCTGATCGCCCTGGGCCTGGTATCCCTGTTCGCGCTGAACCTCAAATGGTTCAAGGCCACCGGGTATGTCCCGATTACGACGTCGTTCGGCGGCTGGGCCGCGACCGTCACCTTGCCGGTCATCGCCCTGTCCATCGGCTGCATCGCAGCGGTGGTCCAGCAGGTGCGCGGCTCGCTGATTGACGCGCTCCGCCAGGACTACGTCCGGACCCTGCGGGCCCGGGGACTGTCCTTCAACCGGGTGGTGTACAAGCACGTGCTGAGGAACGCCGGCGGACCGGCACTGGCTGTCCTGGCTGTGCAGTTCATCGGCCTGCTCGGCGGCGCCGTCATTGTCGAGCAGATCTTCGCCCTGCCCGGGCTCGGGCAGATCACCGTGGCCGCCACCGGCCAGGGTGACATCCCGGTGGTGATGGGAGTGGTTGTCGCAACGGCCGCCATCGTCGTCGCCGTCAACCTCATCATCGACCTTGCCCAGGGCTGGCTCAATCCGAAAGTTCGGTTGTCATGACCACTACACCCCCCGCACTGCCCGTCACGGCAGCCAAGGTTTCCCTCTTCCGCAGGCTCCTGACCCACCCCACCGGTGCGGCATCCCTGCTGGTCCTGTTCCTCGTGGCGCTGGCCTCGATCCTCGCCCCGCTGCTGGCCACCCATGACCCCAGCGCCGCCAACCTCAAGGACGTGCTCGCCAAGGCAGGCTCCCAGCACCTTCTGGGCGCCGACAGCGCCGGCCGGGACGTGTTCAGCCGGCTGCTCTTCGCCGGCCAGTTCAGCCTCGCCGGGGCACTGGTGGCACTGGCCGTCGCACTGGTCCTGGGCGTCACCGCCGGGCTGATCGCCGGTTATTACGGCGGCTGGTTCGACTCCGTATCCTCCTGGCTGACCGGGCTGATGATGGCACTTCCGGGCATGGTGGTGCTCCTCGCAGCCCGTGCCGTGGTGGGCCCGTCCATGTGGCTGTCCATGATGATTTTCGGCATCCTGCTCTCGCCCGCGTTCTTCCGGCTGGTCTATGCCTCCGTGACCGCGGTCCGCAATGAACTGTATGTGGACGCCGCGCGGGTCTCCGGACTCAGCGACGTCCGCATCATCGGCCGGCACATCCTCACGGTGGTCCGCGCCCCTGTCATCATCCAGTCCGCCATGGTCCTGGGGATCGCGATCGCCATCCAGGCCGGCCTGGAGTTCCTGGGCCTGGGCGATCTGAACATCCCCACCTGGGGCAGCATGCTCAACGACGGATTCAGCAACCTCTACAAGTCACCGACCCTGGTCCTGTGGCCTGCCCTCATCATTGGCCTGGTCTGCATCGCCCTGACCCTGCTCGCAAACGCCATGCGCGATGAACTCGAACGCAGCCGCGGCCCGGTGAAGAAGAGCCGCAAAGCCGCGGCAGCCGCCGACGCCGAAGGTGCCGCGGAGAAGCGCGGTGCCGCCGCCGTCGTCCATCCCGAAGAACCGAATGAAAATGCCGGCGAGCTGCTGCTGGAAGTCACCGACCTCGGTGTCGGCTACGACCAGCAGGACGGTTCCACCACCCACGTGGTCAACCACGTGAACCTGACTGTCCGCCGCGGTGAAGTCCACGGCCTGGTGGGGGAGTCCGGGTCCGGGAAGACCCAGACCGCGTTCTCCATCCTCCGGCTCCTGCCCCAGGGCGGCCGTATCACCGGCGGGTCCATCGTCTTCGAAGGCAAGGACCTGGCCAACCTCTCCGAAAAGGAAATGACCAAGGTCCGCGGAAAACGCATCGCCTACATTCCGCAGGAGCCTATGTCCAACCTCGACGGCGCGTTCACCATCGGCAGCCAGCTGATGGAACCGATGCAGGTCTGCCTGGGCATTTCCAGGGCCGAGGCCCGCAAACGGGCCCTGGCGCTGCTGGCCAAGGTGGGCATTCCCAACCCGGAGCGCACCTTCAATGCCTACCCGCACCAGATCTCCGGCGGCATGGCCCAGCGCGTCCTCATTGCTGGCGCAGTGTCCTGCGAACCTGACCTGCTGATCGCCGACGAACCCACCACGGCGCTGGATGTCACGGTGCAGGCCGAAGTCCTCAACCTGCTCCGCGAGCTGCAGGGCGAACTGAACATGGGTGTCATCCTGGTGACCCACAACTTCGGTGTGGTGGCCGACCTCTGCGACCGCGTCTCCGTCATGCAGACCGGCCGCGTGGTGGAAACCGGCCCCGTCCGGGCCATCTTCAACAACGCCCGGCACCCCTACACCCGCCAGCTGCTGGACGCGATCCTCGAAGACACCGCCCCGCGGGGGCAGTACACCGCCGGGAACGCTGCTGAGCCCCAAGAACTGAAAGGAGTGACGTCATGACCGAGACGCTGCTCGACGTCAAGGATGTCGTCGTCGAATACCCGCTCAAGGGCTTCCGCCGCGAACCGTTCAAGGCCCTCAAGGGCGTCTCCCTGGACATCCGCCCGGGCGAGACGGTGGGTCTCGTGGGTGAATCCGGCTCCGGCAAGACCACCCTGGGCCGCGCCGTCCTGGGCCTGGCACCGGTGACCGGCGGCAGCATCAGGTACCGTGGCCAGGAAATCTCCAAAGCCAGCCGCGCCCAGCGCAAGGAACTCAGCCACGAGATCCAGGTGGTCTTCCAGGACCCCTACACGTCGTTGAACCCTTCCATGACCATTGAGCAGATCCTCACCGAACCGCTCACCGTCCGCAAAGTCGAACGCGAGGCGGCCAACAAGAGGGTGGCCGACCTCCTGGACCAGGTCCGGCTGCCCCAAGGCGCCGCGCACCGGCTGCCGCGCGAATTCTCCGGCGGTCAGCGCCAGCGCGTCGCCATCGCACGTGCCCTGGCCCTGGACCCGAAGCTGATTGTCTGCGACGAGCCGGTCTCAGCCCTGGACCTCTCCACCCAGGCCCGCGTGATGGAACTCTTCATCGAGATCCAGGAACGCACCGGCGTCGCCTACCTCTTCGTCTCCCACGACCTCGCCGTGGTCCGGCACCTCAGCCACCGTGTGGCCGTGATGTACCACGGCGAAATCGTCGAATGGGGCGACGGCGAACAGGTCACCGGAGCACCCGAACACCCTTACACCCAGCGGCTTTTCATGGCCGCGCCCATCCCGGACCCCGACCGGCAGGCCAAGCACCGCGCCGACAGGCTACGTCTCCTGGAACTCCAGAACCAGCAGGACCTCCAGGCCGGCGTCGCGTGACGGGCACAGCATGAGCATCGAAACTTCCTCCGCAGGACCAGCCCAGAGAGACATCATGGAAACCCTCACCACAGAAATACGCTCCACTGACGAGCGCGCCACCGACGCACGGCTGCAGACACTCCTGGCTGAACTGACGCTGGAAGAGAAAGTCCGGCTCCTGACCGGCCGCGATTTCTGGACCACCTGGCCGCTGGAGAAGATCGGCCTGCGCCGCATGCTCTTCTCGGACGGCCCCACCGGTGTCCGCGGCGAGGTCTGGGACGAACGCCAGCCCTCCATGAACTTCCCGTCCGCCGCAGCCATCAGCTCTTCATGGGACCCGGCCATTGCTGACCGGCTCGGCGCCGCCTCCGCCGTCGAGGCCCGCCGCAAGGGCGTCGACGTCGTCCTCGGCCCCACCATCAACCTGCACCGCTCGCCTCTCGGCGGCCGGCACTTCGAAGCGTTCAGCGAGGACCCGGTCCTCACCGCCGGGCTCGCCGCCGCCTACGTCTCCGGCGTGCAGCGCAACGGCGTGGGCGCCACCCCCAAGCACTACATCGCCAACGACTCCGAAACGGACCGCTTCACCGTGGACGTGAAGGTGGGCGACCGGCCCCTGCGCGAGCTCTACCTCCTCGCCTTCGAGAAGGCCATCGTCGAATCCAAAGCCTGGCTCGTGATGAGCGCCTACAACTCCATCAACGGCGCCACCGCCACCGAAAACGACCTGCTCGAAACGCCGCTGAACAGCGAATGGGGCTTCGACGGCGTCGTCATCAGCGACTGGACCGCCGTCCGCAGCATCAACTCCGCAAACTCGTCCCAGGACCTTGCCATGCCGGGCCCGGACGGCCCGTGGGGTGAGTCGCTGGTGGTGGCCGTGAAGTCCGGCCAGGTCGCCGAGGCCGCCATTGACCGCAAAGTGCTCCGTATTCTGCAGCTCGCCGCCCGCGTCGGTGCGCTGGAGGGCTTCGACGCTGTACAGGCCGAGCCTGCCGACCGGGAAGACCCCATCGCGTTCGCCCGTGAAGCGTCGGCGGCGGGCACTGTGCTGGTGAAGAACGACGGCGTGCTGCCGCTGACGGCAGGAGCCGTCTCGAGCATCGCCGTGATCGGCCACAACGCCCGTTACGCCCGGACCCAGGGCGGTGGTTCCGCCACCGTGGTGCCGGAAAAGATCGTCACCCCCCTTGACGGAATCCGCGCTGCTTTCGGCGCGGACAACGTGACCTACAGCGTGGGCGCGGTGGTGCAGGAAGGCATCGCCGAGTTGCCCCTTGAACAGATCACCAACCCGGTTACCGGGACCCCCGGTGTGCGGGTCAGATTCCTGGACTCCAACGGAAAAGAACTCTTCGCCGAGGACCGCCGCTCCACCGCACTGGTCTGGTTCGGCGGGGACGCCCCCATCTCAGCGTCCTCCATGGTCCAGTTCCACACCATCTACACCCCTGAAGAGACCGGCCCTGTCCTGCTGGGCTTCTCCACGGTGGGCCACGGCCGGATCTTTGTTGACGGCGTCCTGGCCCGCGAAGCCACCATCGAGGCCACCGGAACCGACCTGGGCGCCGCGTTCCTGGCACCGCCGTCAGCTTCCGTCGCGGTCCAGGCCACCGCAGGTGTCCCTTTGGAAGTCCGGATCGAACTGGACACCGGTGACCGAACCGGTGCACTGTCCAACGCCCTGGCCGTCACCATCGGCGTGGAATCCGACGACGCCGACCCCGACAAACTGATCCGCGACGCCGTCGAGGCTGCCCGCGCGGCCGAGGTCGCCGTCGTCGTGGTGGGCACCAACTCCCGCGTCGAATCCGAAGGCTACGACCGGACCTCCCTGGACCTGCCCGGCCTGCAGGACCGCCTGGTCCACGCCGTCGCCGCAGCCAACCCCCGCACCATCGTGATCGTGAACTCCGGTTCCCCGGTCCTGCTGCCGTGGCGCAACGAGGTCGCGGCCACCCTGATCGGTTACTTCGGCGGGCAGGAGTTCGGCCATGCCCTCACCGACATCCTGACCGGCGCCACCGAACCCGGCGGCAGGCTGCCCACCACGTGGCCCGCCACCCAGGAGGACGTCCCTGTCATCAACGTCACCCCCGACGCGGACGGGACCCTGACCTACGACGAAGGCATCCACATCGGCTACCGGGCCTGGCTCCAGGCCGGCACCGCACCGGCCTACGAATTCGGCTACGGCCTCGGTTACACCGACTGGACGCTGGACACCGTGGACGCCCCCGCGACCGCAGCCCCCGGCACCGCCGTCCCCCTGACCGTGACCCTCACCAACACCGGCACCCGCGCCGGCAAGAACGTGGTCCAGGTCTACGCCGAAAAGCGTGGCTCCGCCGTAGACCGCCCCGTCCGCTGGCTCGTCGCATCGACGCCCGTGTGGGCCGAACCCGGCGGAACGGTCACCGCCGTCCTGGACGTCCCCACCCGGTTGTTGGCCTACTGGGACAACGGCTGGACCTACGAACCCGGTGACTACACGCTTCGTATCGGTACCTCCGTCACCGACCTGCCGCTCGAAACCACGCTGACGCTGTCCGCAGCAGACCAGGAAGGCGCCGCATGAGCCAGCACAACACCGGCAACCTGCCCAACCCGCTGATCCCCGGCTTCAACCCGGACCCCAGCATCGTCAAGGTGGGAAGCGACTACTACCTCGCCACCTCAACGTTCGAATACCTGCCGGGGATCCCCGTCTACCACAGCACCGACCTGGTCTCCTGGACCCGGATCGGCCACGTGGTGGACCGGGAAGGGCAGCTGGACTCGCGGGACGTTCCCACCCTCGGCGGCGCCTGGGCACCCACCATCCGCTTCCACGATGGCCTGTTCTACGTGGCGGTCACGGACGCCATGGCACGCGGAACCCTGGTGTTCACGGCCAAGGACCCTGCAGGCCCGTGGAGTGATGGGCTCTCGATCGAGGGCGCCATCGGCATCGACCAGGACCTCGCCTGGGACGAGGACGGCACCGCCTACATGACCTACTCCGGCCTGGACACCGTCACCGGCAACATCCAAGAGCACGCCGGCATCCTGCAGGTCCGCGTGGACCTCGAGGCCGGCAAGGCCCTGGAGGAACCGCGCAGCATCTGGTCGGGCACCGGCCTGATGTTCCCGGAAGCGCCGCACCTCTACAAGCGCGGCGACTACTGGTACCTCATGATTGCCGAGGGCGGGACCGAGCGCGGCCACAGCGTCAGCATCGCCCGCGGAACCTCCCCGGCCGGACCGTTCGAGAGCAACCCCGCGAACCCCATCCTGAGCGCCCGCAGCACTGACCGTCCCATCCAGAACACCGGCCACGGCGACCTGGTGGAGACCCCGGACGGCGGCTGGGCCATGGTGCTCCTGGGCATGCGCCCCAAGGGCATGACCCGTGCGTTCTCGGCCCTGGGCCGGGAAACCTTCATCACTCCGGTGACCTGGGAGGATGGCTGGCCCGTCGCGGAACCCGTCATCCTGAACCCCCGGGAGGGCGGGGCCTTTGAGGATGACTTCTCACAGGCGGAGCTCGACGGCGGCTGGATCGCCGTCCGGCGCTTCCCGGGCGCGTTTGCCTCCACTGAGAAGGTCCCGGGGCACCTCACCCTCACCAGCGACGGCACCGGCCTCGATGACCCGCGGCCGGCGTTCCTTGGCCGCCGCCAGCAATACCAGGTGGAGACCATCGCGGCGCGTGTGGATGCAGGCGGCAGCAGCACAGGAGAGAACGGCGCAGGCGGCCTGGCCGTCCGCTACGACGAGGCCCACCACTACTCCATTGAAACAGACGGCACCACCATCACGGCGCGGGCCAGGATCTCCTCAATCGAGCAGACGTGGACGCAACCCGCGCCCGGTGGCCCGGTGGAACTGCGGATCGAGACCCGCGAATCGAACCCTGAGAACGCCATCGGCAGCCTGAGCTCTGACACCATCGCGTTGCAGGCAGTTATCGGCGGCGATCGGGTCACCCTGGCCGAACTCGACGGCCGGTACCTCTCGGCCGAGACCGCCGCCTCCTTCACCGGACGGGTTGCCGGCGTCTTCGCCAGCAGCGGTACCGTCACCTTCGACTGGTTCCGCAGCGAGGGCCGCGAACCCCGCTGACACCCGCGGCCACCCGTTTCCAACCAAAAGCCACCCCGAGCCACCCAACGCCACCTTCGAAAGGTCTTCCGTGACATCCACGTCCCTGACACCGCAGTCAGCCATCCGCCAGCAGACGGCAGTCAGCCGCTTCAGCGCGGAGTACCGGACCGACACCCCGTTCGTGGCCGAGCCGCGTCCCCGGCTCAGCTGGGTTGCTGCAGCGGAGAGCACCGACTGGCTGCAGACCGGGGCTGAGCTTCGGCTGACACGGGGCCGGACGGTGGAGTCTGCGGGGCACGCGGGCCCGGAGTCGGCGCTTGTCGAGTGGCCCTTCGAGGCCATCGCGGCAGGCGAGCAGGTGGCAGTGGAGGTTCGGGTTTCCGGGAACGACGGCGGCACCACGGACTGGAGCGCGCCCCTGACTTTGGTGGGCGGTTTCGTCGACGGGCCCTGGCAGGCCGAGGCCATCGGCCTGCCAGCCCGGGCCGGGGAGGAGACACCGCTTGGCCAGCCAGGCCAGCTGCGGCACGAATTCACGGTAGGGGAGGGGCTGGCCAAAGCCACCCTGTTCGCCACAGCCCACGGCGTCTACCAGGCCGAAATCAACGGCACGGAGGTGGACGACCAGATCCTGAAGCCGGGCTGGACGGCTTACGGGGACCGGCTGAACCATGAGACCACGGACGTCACGGCGCTCCTTGCTCCGGGCGCCAACGCCATCGGCATCTGGCTCGCCGGCGGCTGGTTCACCGAGAAGTACGGCTTCCACGGCTTTGCCAAGCCGTTCTACGGCGAACAGCCGGCGCTCAAGGCGGAGCTGCATCTGGAATACTCCGACGGCACGCGGGAAACCGTGGCCAGCGGCCCGGCGTGGAGGGCTTCCACCGGCGGCCCGCTGGTCTCGAGCGGCATCTACGCCGGCGAAGCCTTCGACGCCCGCAGGGCCGAGGCCGGCTGGTCCGAACCCGCTTTCGACGACGCCCATTGGCTCCCTGCCGCCGTCGAGGTCAAGGACACCTGGGCTGAGGCCACGCCGGCCATCGCCCCGCCCGTGCGCCGCATCGAGGAGGTGCCCGTCAAGGAAGTCCTGACCACTCCAGCCGGAGCCACGGTGCTGGACTTCGGCCAGAACCTGGTGGGCAGGCTGCGGATCCGGGTTACCGGGGAGGCAGGCCACACGGTCACGCTCCGCCATGCCGAGGTCCTCGAGGACGGCGAACTGTCCATCCGCCCGCTGCGCCAGGCCGCCGCCACGGACAGCTACACCCTCGCAGGAAACGCCGCCGGTACCGGCGGGGAGGAGTGGGAGCCCCGTTTCACCTTCCACGGCTTCCGCTACGCCCAGGTGGACAACTGGCCCGGCGCGCTGGACCCGGCGGCGATCACCGCCGTCGTGATCCATAACGACATGCGCCGCACGGGCTGGTTCGAGTGCTCTGACCCGCTGCTGAACCGCCTGCACGAGAACGCCCTCTGGGGGATGCGCGGCAACTTCCTGGCGCTGCCGACCGACTGCCCGCAGCGCGATGAACGGCTGGGCTGGACCGGCGACATCCAGGTCTTCAGCCCCACCGCCAGCTACCTCTACGACTCGCTGGGCTTCCTTGGCTCCTGGCTGCGGGACCTCGCCCTCGAACAAGGCCGCCGCGACGGCGTGGTGCCCATCATTGTGCCGTCCGTCCTGGGCATGCTCACTTCCCCGGTGGCCGCCTGGGGCGACGCCGCCACGGTGGTCCCGTGGGTCCTGTTTGAGCGCTTCGGCGACACCGGCCTGCTCCGCCGCCAATACAGCAGCATGCGGGACTGGGCAGATGCGCTCCTGAAGGTCCGGGACAGTTCAGGGCTGTGGCAGGGCCAGATGCAGCTGGGCGACTGGCTTGACCCGGCGGCACCGCCGGACAAGCCCGGCGCCGCCCGCACCCACGGCGACATCGTGGCCAGCGCCTACCTGTTCAAGTCCCTGGACCTGGTGGCTCAGGCGGCCGCGGTGCTGGGCCACGGCGCCGACCAGGGAAAGTACGCGGCGCTGGCCGAGGAGACCCGGCTCGCCTTCCTGGCCGAGTACGTCACCCCCGCCGGCCGCATGGTCTCCGACGCCCAGACCGCCTATTCGCTCGCCCTGATGTTCGGCATCAGCACCGACCCGTCGCAGCGCCAGGCCCTGGGGGACCGGCTGGCCGAGCTCGCCCGGCTGGGCGGCTACCGGATCGCCACCGGCTTTGTGGGCACACCCCTGATCGCCGATGCCCTGACGGCTACCGGCCACCTTGATGCGGCCGAGCGGCTGCTCACCCAGACCGAATGCCCGTCCTGGCTGTACCCGGTCACGCAGGGCGCCACCACCATCTGGGAACGCTGGGATTCGATCCTGGAGGACGGCAGCGTCAACCCCGGCGAAATGACCTCCTTCAACCACTACGCGCTCGGTGCCATTGCCGACTGGATGCACCGCACAGTTGCCGGGCTGGCTCCGGCCGCCCCCGGCTACCGGAAACTCAGCATCGCGCCGCGCCCGCTGGCCAGCCTGGAATACGCCGCCACTTCGCACGAAACGCCGTACGGCCTGGCCCGCGTTGCCTGGAAACGTGTGGGAGACAGGATCCTGGTGGACGCCACCGTGCCGCCGGGCACCACCGCTGTGGTCTCCCTCCCGGACGGCGCACCGGCGTTTGACGTGGGGTCCGGCCAGCACGGCTGGGACGTTCCTGCCGCGGCGCCCGCCGCCGGCCGCGGAACCCCATCCCTGGACACCCCGCTCGCGGACATCATGGATGATCCCGACGCCTATGCCGCTGCCTGGCAGGCCATTGACGCCCAGGACCCCGCCGCCGCGGCAGCTTTCCGAAAAGACACCGTGTGGTACCGGCAAACCACCCTGGATGAGAGCCTGCTCTTCACGCCGCCCGCGGTCAAGGAGGACATTGCCTCCGCCCTGGCTGCCCTGGGGGACCGCCGCTCCGCATCAACTCCTGAAAATTCCTGAACCGAGAAGGCTTCGATGACAACTTTCACCGCCGAGAGCCCGCTCTACTTTGTGATGGGCCATGCCGAAGGCAACCGCATCCTCAATGAGCGGGTCCCCACCCTGACCAACAATCCCCTCCTGCACACGCTGTACTTCCACGAGGTGGGCATGATCCTTGGGACCGAGGACGCCCTCAAGGACAAGCCCGCGGAGGTCGCCGAAATCCTGCGCCTGATCGGCGGGCTCGAACCCGAGGACACCGTGGCGCAGCGGGCCGCCGCGGCCGCCGTCGACGTCCCCGCCCCGTCCGCCGGCTACGAGCCGGAGACGATGGAGCGCGGCAGCGCCGCACTTTCGCTGCCGGCGACGGCGGCAGTGCACGAACGCTTCGAAGCCACCATCGCCGGGCCCTCGCACGGCAACCCGTTCACCGACGTCGACCTTCAGGCCGTATTCACCGCCCCCTCGGGCAAAACACTCACCGTCCCCGGTTTCTACGACGGCGACGGCTCCTACAAGGTCAGGCTCCTGGTCCCCGAAGAGGGAGACTGGACCTTCACCACCGCCAGCAACGCCCGCTCCCTGGACGGGATCACCGGCACTTTCACGGCCGGCGGGGCCGCACCGGGTGCCAAGGGCCTGGTACGGGTGGCAAACACCTTCCACTTCGCGTACGACGGCGGAACCCCCTACCTGCCCATCGGCACCACTGCCTACGCCTGGACGCACCAGGGTGACGCCCTGGAGAAACAGACCCTGGACACGCTGGCGGCCGGACCGTTCAACAAGATGCGCATGTGTGTTTTTCCCAAGTCGTACCTGTTCAATGAAAACGAACCGGACCTGTACCCGTTCGAGGGCTCGCTGGCCGGCGGCTTCGACTACGAACGTCCCAACCCGGCCTTCTACCGCCACCTCGAACTGCGCATCGGCCAGCTGGACGAACTCGGCATCGAGGCTGACCTGATCCTGTTCCACGCCTACGACCGCTGGGGCTTCTCCACCATGTCCCCGGGCCAGGACAGCCGCTACCTGAAGTACGTGGTGGCCCGGCTGGCGTCACACCGGAACATCTGGTGGTCGCTGGCCAACGAGTACGACCTGCTGTTCCGCAAGACCACCGAGGACTGGGAACGCTTCGCCGGCATCGTCCAGGCCAACGACCCCAGCGGACACCTGCTGTCCATCCACAACTGCCAGGCCTTCTATGACTACAGCCGCCCGTGGATCACGCACAGCAGCATCCAGCGCCAGGATGTCCACAAAACCGCCGAGTTCACGGGGGAGTGGCGGGACCGCTGGCAGAAACCGGTGGTCATCGACGAGTGCGCCTACGAGGGCAACATCGACCAGGGCTGGGGCAACATCACCGGCGAGGAAATGACCCGGCGGTTCTGGGAAGGCGCCGTGCGAGGCGGCTATGTTGGCCACGGCGAAACGTACATGCACGCCGAGGACATCCTGTGGTGGTCCAAGGGCGGCGGCTTCCACGGCAGCAGCCCTGAACGCATCGGTTTCCTGCGCCGCATCCAGGAGGAGACCCCCGGCGGCTACCTCGATCCGCTGCCCAGCGCCTGGGACATTCCCACAGCCGGCGTCCGGTACGAGTACGAATTGAGCTACTTCGGCTTCAACCAGCCCACGTACCGGAACTTCGTGATGCCGGCGGGGCGGCAGTACCAGGTGGACATCATCGACACCTGGAACATGACCGTGGACACCCTGCCCGGCACGGTGGAGGGACGCTTCCGGGTGGAGCTTCCGGGCCGGCAGTATATTGCCGTCAGGATCCGCGCCGTTCCCTAAGGGTCAGCCCTGCGCCGCGATGGCCACCCGCTCGCCGTTGAAGTATTCGAGCTGCCAGCCTTCGTCGGCATGGTGGTGGGCCAGGTTGAGTGCGGCGTTGTCGACACTCTGCAGGGTGCGGCCGATCGCGCGGCTGAGGCTGACACGCAGGAGCGTGCCATGGGCGACCACCAGGACCCTGCCGCCACGGAACTCATCGGCGAGCCCTTCCAACGCGGCGAGTCCGCGGCTTGCGGCCTCGTCCTCGCTTTCGGCATCCCGGAACCCACCGGGAACGCGCAGTGCCTCCAGCTCAGGGCCGGCCTGCATGCCCTCCGCGGGGCCGAAACTCCGCTCGGTCAGTTCAGGGATGTGCCGGGCGACGCGCATGCCCAGTCCGTGGGCAATGAGGCCGGCGGTCTCCGCGGCACGGCTCAGCGGCGAGGACACGATTGCGTCCCACCCGTAACCGGACAGGGCAGCCACCGCCTCCCGCGCCTGGCCACGTCCGACGTCGTTCAGCGGGATGTCAGTGGAACCCTGCAACCGGCGCTGCGCGTTCCAGTCTGTCTGTCCATGGCGGACCAGGGCGAAGGTCGTGAGGGTCATGCTTCCATTGTGCCCTGCGCGGCGCCAGGTACCGGAATCTGCTGTTCCGTAGGTCCAATGGCCCTGCCGGCTGTGGCAGAAGGCTCCTAGCCTGAGCAGGGGGTCATCCAGCTTCGCGGGAAAAGAGAGTGAGATGCCCTTAACACGACGTCAGCTGTTGCAGGCCGGTGCCGTTGCCGGTGCGGGCCTGCTGGTCCAGCCGCAGCCGGCTTCCGCGGCCAGGACGGTCCCGGGACCGGCTGCGGCACTAATGTTCTCCGAGCCGCTGCCAACGTTGTCAGAGCTCGGAGTTCTGGACATGAGGGCAGGTGGCGCGGCTGAACTCTGGATGCGCAATGCCCGCCACAGCTTCCACTCCCGGATGGAACTGACGGACACCTTCGCCTACCAGGATGCCAGCGCATCGCAGACGTACCTTGGGCCTGTCATCCTTGCCCGGAGGGGAACGCCTTTCACCCTCACCGTGCACAACGACCTGCGTTGGCACCCGCTGGCCTCTGCCATCGATCCCGGACTTGTCCCGCCCGGCAGCAACGACGCCGAGTACCCGCGGACCTCCACACACCTGCACGGCGGGAACACCCGTCCGGGCTCCGATGGCCACCCGGAACTGGTCTTCTACCCTGGCCGCTCGTTCACCTACAGCTACGACAACAACCAGGATGCGGCCGGGCTCTGGTATCACGACCACGCTCTGGGCATCACGCGCCTGAACGTCTACGCAGGGCTGGCCGGCGGCTACGTTCTGCGGGACACCCTTGGCAGTGGGATAGATACCGGTGACGGAACATACCTCCCCTCGCCGCCCTATGAGGTGCCGCTGGTTGTCCAGGACCGGATGTTCAATCCCGACGGTACCTTTGCCTATCCGCCGAATGCGGAACTGACGCTCAGCGACGGCACTCCCCGGCCCTGGGCACCGGAATTCTTCGGGGATGTTGCCACAGTCAACGGAAAATGCTGGCCGAACCTGGACGTCGCGCGGGGCAAGTACCGCTTCCGTGTCTACAACGGATCGGACGCCAGGTTCTACAATTTCAAGTTTGTGGTGGCGGGAAATGCGCTCGAATTCGCGCAGATAGGGACCGACGGCGGGCTGCTCGATGCCCCCGTCCGGCTCAACAAGCTCGTCCTGGGGCCCGGCGAGCGGGCGGATATAGTGGTTGACTTCGCTGGACTCCCGGCCGGCTCCCGCGTGGCGCTGACAAACAACGCGCGCACGCCCTTCCCGGACGGCCCGGTCGCCGTTCAGCAGGACGGCATGCCACTTCCGGAGATTATGCAGTTCACTGTGCAAAGCCATTCCGGGTACACCGCGCCGTTGCCGGCCCGGCTCCGGGCGGAGCCGCTCACGCGCCTTGCCGCCCTGCCCACTGCGGCCACCCGGCCGATGACCATGGTGGAAGTCCTCAACCCGGCCGGCGTCCCGGTCATGGCGCTCCTGAACAACCGCAGTTACTCCAGCCCGGAGGTCACCGTGGTGCAGGGGGACACCCTCGAACAGTGGGAGCTCATCAACACCACGGAGGACGCCCACCCGATCCACCTGCATTTCACCCAGTTCCAGGTCCTTAACCGCCAGCGTTTCCGGGTTGAGGACTACCTCGAGGAAACCGGCTACATTGATCCTGCCAGCGGGTTAGTGACGCCTGGCCGGGGGGCCGCTGTGCCGGTGGCACCGTTCCTGATGGGCCGCCCGACACCGCCTCCGGCCCACGAGCGGGGCTGGAAGGACACCGTTGTTGCCATGCCCGGTGAGGTGACCAGGATCCGCGTCCCGTTCGGGGCGGGCGCCGCCGGTGGTGCGCCAGTGGCCATTGGATCCTCTTTCAAGGGCGAATACGTGTGGCACTGCCACATCCTCGAACATGAGGACAACGACATGATGCAGCGTTATGTCATCGCGTAGCATCTGCCGTTTACTGCACCGGAACTACCGGTAACAGCACAAAACGAAAGAGTACGACGGCGGGGCCCTCCCGCCGTCGTACTCTGCTGTCTGGCGCCGATGCAGCGCACCCGCAACCTTTGGGTGCGTAGCATCGGCGCCAGGACGAAGACGTCTTCTCAGCCAGCAAAGGGATACTAATGACGAGAATGCTGATTATTGGCCCGCCCGGTTCGGGCAAAGGAACACAGGCGGAGCGGATCTCCGAACGCCTCGGCGTGGTGGCGATTTCCACCGGGGATATCTTCCGCGCCAATGTGAAGGGCGGCACGCCCCTTGGCGTCGAGGCCAGGAAGTATATGGATAACGGAGACTTCGTGCCGGACAGCGTCACGAACGAGATGGTGCGGAACCGGCTCAGCCAGGACGACGCCAGGAACGGCTTCCTCCTGGACGGCTACCCGCGCACCATCGCACAGGTGGATTACCTCGACGGGATCCTCGCCGCCGCGGACCAGGAACTCGGCGTGGTCCTCCAGCTGACGGCCGATGACGAGGAACTCGTGTCACGCCTGCTGGGCCGTGCCCGGGAAACCGGACGGAGTGACGACAACGAAAGCGTCATCCGCCACCGGCTCGACCTCTACCACCAGCAGACGGAGGCCGTGGTGGCCCGGTACGCCCGGCGGGGGATCCTTGCGCAGGTGGACGGCCTCGGCGGGATCGACGAGGTCACGGACAGGGTCCTGGGCAGCATCAGCGAACAGGCCGGCGTTTACCGGCCACCGGCCGGCTTATAGCAGGCCGCGTCGGCCCTTCACATCCGGCCCTTATAGGGCAAAAATGCGCCAGGATGCCTGATGCGTGGAGCCAGCTTCGAGCCTGACGAGGTCCTGGCCGCTGTTGAAGGCGTCGGGCGGGCAAGTCATGGGTTCAACGGCGAGTCCGAGCCTGCTGGGGTGGGGTGCGGGCTTGTCGGCCGTGTGGATCTGCAGCCAGGGACACGGCTGGCCCCATGACATGCCCACGCCTGTGCCGCCGGGATCCCTGACATGGAGTTTGGCGCGCCCGGCGGCGTCGAAGGCGAGGCCGGTGAACGCGTGGTCAATTTCGGTGGGTCCGATCCTGCGGGGTTCGCGGAAATCGAAGACATGATTGTCTACCGGGCGAAGCCCCACCGGCAGCAGCCTGTCCGGGGTCACGTCCAGGTAATGGCTGGCCGAAAAATCGAGGGTCCACTCGTCAAGCGGGGCCGGTCCTGCGATCAGGTAGGGATGGGGGCAGACACCGTACGGCGCAGCCTTCGTCCCGGTGTTGGTCGCCATGACCTTTGTGTGCAGCCCGTCACCATCGAGGTGGTATTCAGCGGAAAGCCGCAACGTGAAGGGGTACCCGGTTGCCGGCCCCAGCGAGCAGGCGAGGACCACGGATGACCGGTCATGCTCTTCGACAGACCAGTCCTCGGCAAAAGCGAGTCCATGGAGGGCGCAGCCGCGCTCGGGCTCGTTGACGGTGAGTTGGTGTTCCACACCGTCGAAGGAGTACTTACCGTCCTCTATGCGGTTGGGCCACGGCATTGCGAGGATGCCTCGGTAGTCGGGTATGGGGCCGCCTGCGGGGAACGGCACGATCAGGTCCCGGCCCCCGTGACGGAACTGCCGGAGGGCGGCTCCTCGTTCCGTCACAACGGCTGAGTACGGGCCTTCCCGGAGCGTGTACTCGTTCACAGCCCGCCAGCAAGTTTGTAGTAGGCGGCGTTCCAGTTCAGGTCCTTCTTGAACTGGCGGATGGTGGTGTCTTCGTCGATGGCAAGCAGCTCCGTCTTCGCGATCTCGGCGAAGTCCTCAAAGACGTCCATGCCGACGGCGGTGCTCAGCACGGTGTGGTGCGCAGCGCCGGCGGTGAGCCACGCGGCGGCCGAGGTCGCGAAGTCGGGTTTCGGCTGCCACAGCGCGCGGGCCACCGGGAGGTTGGGCAGCGGCTGGTCCAGCGGCACCACCTCCACCGCGTTGGCCACGAGCCGGAAGCGGTCCCGCATGTCCGACAGTGCCACCACCACGCCGGGGGAGGCGTCGGCGTCGAACACCAGGCGGACGGGATCTTCGCGGCCGCCGATGCCCAGCGGGTGGATTTCCAGGCTAGGCTTTCCGGCCGTCAGGGACGGGCAGACCTCCAGCATGTGCGCGCCCAGGATCTTTTCTGCACCCGGGGCAAGGTGGTAGGTGTAGTCCTCCATCAGGGACGCGCCACCGGGCAGGCCTGCGCCCATCACCTTGGCGGCCCGGACCAGGATGGCCGTTTTCCAGTCGCCCTCGGCGCCGAAGCCGTAACCGTCGGCCATGAGCCGCTGGACGGCGAGGCCGGGAAGCTGGCGGAGCGCGCCCAGGTCCTCGAAGGAGGTGGTGAAGGCGGCGGAGCCGTTGGCTTCCAGGAAGCTGCGCAGCCCGAGTTCGATGCGGGCACCGTAACGGAGGGAGTCGTGGCGTGCGGCGCCGGCGCGGAGCTCCGGAACCACATCGTAAAGTTCCTCGTACTCCGCAACCAGGGTGTCGACGTCGGCCTCTGCGGCGCCGTGCACGGCGTCGGCGAGCTCGTTGACGGACCAGGTGTTGACGGAGACGCCGAAGCGGAGCTCGGCCTCGGTCTTGTCACCTTCGGTGACGGCAACGTTGCGCATGTTGTCGCCGAAGCGGGTCAGCTTGAGGGTGCGGACGGCGGCCCAGCCGGCGGCGGCGCGCTGCCAGACGCCCACCTGGCGGGCCACCTCCGGGTTGGAGACGTGCCCCACCACGGTCTTGCGGGCGATGCCCAGGCGGGACTGGATGTAGCCGAACTCGCGGTCGCCGTGCGCGGCCTGGTTCAGGTTCATGAAGTCGAAGTCGATGTCTGCCCAGGGGAGCTCCACGTTGGCCTGGGTGTGCAGGTGCAGCAGCGGCTTGCGCAGCAGGTCCAGGCCCTGGATCCACATCTTGGCAGGGGAGAACGTGTGCATCCAGGCCGTGACGCCGATGACGGAATCGTCCGAGTTGGCTTCCAGTGCGGTGTGGCGGATGGCGTCCGAGTCGGTCAGGACGGGTTTCCAGACGATCCTGACCGGCACGGAGGAGGAGGCATTGAGCTGGTTGGCGATCTCCTGGGACTGCGCGGCCACCTGCTTGAGGACGTCCTCGCCGTAGAGGTGCTGGCTGCCGGTGAGGAACCAGACCTCGTAGCCGCCAAGGGAAGTGTTTGCTGCGATGCTCATGGGTTCTCCTGCGAAAGTAAGTTCGGGTGGGCTGCCGGCGCGGGGTGCCGGCGGGATGGCTGGCCGGATGGCTGGCCGGATGTTATTGGCCGTAGACGTTCTGGTAGCGGGCGTAGAGGGAATCGACGTGGCCCTGGTCGATGGCCACCGGCTCGCCCAGCTGGCGCGAGATATGGACGGTCCGGGCCACTTCCTCGCACATCACGGCGGCCTTCACCGCGGACCTGGCGTCCTTGCCGATGGTGAACGGGCCGTGGTTCTGCATCAGCACCGCGGGGGAGTTGGAGTTTTTCAGTGTCTCCACGATGCCTTGGCCGATCGAGTCGTCACCGATCAGCGCGAAGGGTCCCACCGGAATGGAGCCGCCGAACTCGTCGCCCATCATGGTCAGCACGCACGGGATGGACTCGCCCCGGGCAGCCCACGCGGTGGCGTAGGTGGAGTGCGTGTGCACCACGCCGCCGACGTCGGGCATGTTCCGGTACACGTAGGCGTGGGCGGCGGTGTCCGACGACGGCGACAACGGCGGGTTGCCCCACTCGCCGTCCTCATCGCCATCCACCGGGACCCCGTAGAGGTCCGTGACCACCATCTGTTCCGGGGTCAGGTCATCGTAGGAAACGCCCGAGGGCTTGATGACCAGAAGGTCGCGGCCGGGGACGCGGGCGGAGACGTTGCCGGCGGTCCACACCACCAGTCCGTAGCGTGTGAGCTCGGCGTGCAGCGAGCAGACTTCCTGCCGGATCCGGGCGATGGTTTCCATGGTCAGTGGTGCGGCGCTCATGCCGGGGCTCCAACGGTTGCGGGTGCGGCGGATTGGGGTGCAGTGGCGGCGGGGGAGGCTGCGGCGGTCCTGCGCTGGATGGCCTTGAGCCGGTGCATCACGTCGTTCGCGCCGCGGCCGAAGTAGTCATGCAGGGTGCGGTATTCCTGGAACAGTTCCTCATAAGCGGCAACGTTTTCCGCGATGGGCGTGTAGACGTCGCCGGGCTCGGAGCCCATGGCGGCCGCGGCCTCGCGGATGTCCGCGTACTTTCCCGCCGCGACGGCGGCGTGGATGGCGGAGCCCAGCGCGGGACCCTGGGTTGAGCCGATGGTGAAGAGCTGCAGCCCCGTGATGTCGGCGTAGATCTGCATCAGGAGCTTGTTCTTCAGGAGCCCGCCGGCCACGATGAATTCCTTCACGGGCACGCCGGAATCGCGGAAGGCGTCCACGATGGTGCGGGTGCCGAACGCGGTGGCCTCGAGCAGGGCGCGGTAGGTATCCTCAGGCCTCGTGGCGAGGGTCTGGCCTACCACTATGCCGGAGAGTTCGTGGTCCACCAGCACCGAGCGGTTCCCGGAGTGCCAGTCCAGGGCGATCAGGCCGTGCGCGCCGATCGCCTGCCCGGAGGCAAGTTCGGTGAGGTGCTCGTGGATGCCCAGGCCCTTTTCGGCGGCAGCCTGGTGGTATTCCGGGGGAACGCAGTTGTTGGTGAACCAGCCGAAGATGTCGCCCACACCGGACTGGCCAGCCTCGTAGCCCCACAGCCCGTCAACGATTCCGCCGTCAACCACCCCGCACATGCCGGGGACTTCGCGCAGTTCGGCGCCGTTCATGACGTGGCAGGTGGAGGTGCCCATGATGGCCACCAGCTGCCCGGGCTCGACGGCGCGGGCGGCAGGGGCGGTAACGTGCGCGTCCACGTTGCCGACGGCGACGGCGATGCCCGCAGGCAGGCCGGTCCAGCCCGCGGCCTCTGCCGTCAGGCGGCCGGCGGCGTCACCGAGCCGGCCGATGGTGTGCGCGACCTTGGTGCTGACGAAATCCTTGAACTCCGGGTTCAGCGCGGCCAGGAACTCCTCGGACGGGTACTGGCCGTCCTGGTAGATGCCCTTGTAGCCGGCGGTGCAGGCGTTGCGGACGTACTGCCCGCAGAGCTGCCAGATAATCCAGTCGGCGGCCTCCACCCAGTGGTCCATGGCGGCGTAGGCTTCCGGATCCTCTTCCAGCAGCTGCAGGCCCTTGGCGAATTCCCATTCGGAGGAGATAAGCCCGCCGTAGCGCGGCAGCCAGGACGCGCCGCGCTCCGCGGCCAGCCCGTTGATCCGGTCCGCCTGCGGCTGGGCAGCATGGTGGCGCCACAGCTTCACGTAGGCATGCGGACGGTTGGCGAAACCGGCCACCTCGTTCAGCGGCGTCCCGTCCGCTGTGGTGGGCACCATCGTGCAGGCCGTGAAATCGGTGGCGATGCCGACGACGGCGGCCGGGTCGATGCCGGCGTCGGCGATGGCGGCGGGGACGGCGTTGCGCAGGACGTCCCGGTAGTCGTTGGGAACCTGAAGCGCCCATTCGCCGGGGAGGGGGACGGCGCCGTCGTCCGTTACATCCGCCGGCAGGGAGCCGGTCACTACCGCATGCGGATAATCGAAAACCCCGCTGCCAAGTTCCTTGCCGTCCCGTACCCGTACCACCACGGCGCGGCCGGACAACGTGCCGTAGTCCACGCCGATGACGTACTGTTCGCTGCCGTCCACTGTGACGTCCATAACAAGCTTCCTCCAATTGGCTGCCGCCACTTCGCGGCCTGCTGCTAATTGTGAGCGCTAACAACAGAGATGTCAACGACAGGTACGCCAGGCGCACCGAATGCGCCTGTGTGTCCAGGGAAAATCCGGGCCCCCGTCAGGAACTCAGTGTGCCCCTGACAATGCTGACGCTTGAGTGCGCGGGATTACCGTCGACGGGCTCGTCGGAGACGTCCACAATGGGGAATTCCCTGAGCTCCAGGCCCGCAGGAACTTCAAAGGTTCCCGTGTCCGAATTCATGACGCCCAGGCTGACCAGCCGTGAAAGGTCCGGGGCGATCAGCCAGACTTCCTGGTATCCCCGGGCCTCGTCCTTGCTGAGCTTCACTTCCAGCGTCCGTGAGCCGTCGGCCGCCCTGACAACCTTGGCGGAGCCGGTGGCAGAGAACTGGGCCAGCGGGCTGAGCTCGGCGCGGGCTACGGCATCCGGGGTCCGGTTCAGCGACCAGACTGACCCCCCTGCGACCAGCAGTATTGCCGCTGCAGCAGCCAGCCAGGCGCCGGGGCGCTGCCACCAGGCGCCGGTCCGGAACGGATGCCGGCGGGCCTGGGGTTCTGCGGGACGAGGTGTTTCCTGCGTAGGCCGGCCCTCGCCCCGGGCCCGGCTCTGTTCGGGACGCGGCCCGGACTCGAGCGGCCGAGCCCGTGCCGGGGCGGCGCCAACGTCCCGGGAAGCAGCCAGGGGGTCTTCGCGCAGATCCGGAGACAAACCCAGCTCGCGGTGGATTCCCGCCCACACCTGCGGGCCCGGGGCCTCCAGGCTGCTGGCATCAGGGGCGGCCTTTACCGCGTGCACGGTCCGGCGCAGTGCGGCGTAGTCCGCCGCGCACTCACTGCAGGTGCGCAGGTGCTCCATGGTGGACTCGTCCTGCCAGTCGTCGTAGAGAGCGAGGAGGCTCAACTGTTCCGGATCAAGATGCGGCATGGTCTACCTCCAATCTGTTTCTCAGGTGGGACAGGCTGCGGCGGATGTGGCTCTTGACCGTACCAAGCGGAAGGTCAAGTTTCCGTGAGATCTGCTCATGGGTCAGGTCGTCGTAAAACGCGAGCTTCATGATGGAGCCCTGGGGTTCGCCGAGCCTGTCCAGCTCGCCGTCCAGCAGAAGCCTGTCGGCCAGGACCTCGGCCGCTTCCGGCTCCGGCGCTGCTTCGCCTGGCCCGCGGACGCCTGCGGCGGCGATGACCTTTTTCGTTTCCCGGGAGAGTGCGGCGAGGGTGTCATTAATGACGTTGCGGGTAATGCCCACGATCCAGGCCGGGAGCCTGGCAACCAGGGGGTTGAAAGTGTTCCGGGAGCGCCACACCCGGATGAAGACTTCCTGGGTGACGTCGTCGGCCGCCGAACGGTCAGGCAGCGAGCGCAGCGCCAACGTGTGCACCAGCGGCGCGAACTCGCGGTAAGCCGCTGCCAGGGCACGCTCGTCGCCGGCCACAAACGCTGAAGTCAGCCCGTCTTCCCACCCGGGAGCTGCCTGGTCAGGAGGTGCCAAACTGGGCTCCTTCCCGGCGTCGGTGACGAGATCCACGGCTGCACCACCGCTCACTCAAGGACCGCGGTGACAATGACATTGTCGCTGTAGTCCCGGGCTTCGTCCAGCCACCTGCCGCCGCAGGTGACCACTTTCAGCTCGTGCGGACCGGACCTTCGAAACAGCGAGTCCCCATCGAACCTGTCCTTGGCCATCAGTCCCACCGAGACCACCCGGTATACCAGGGGCGGGGCATCCAGGCGTCCCACCTGGATCGCGGTACCGGCGGTCAGCGTCTTGAGTTGAGAGAACGGTGCCTGCTCAGAGGTGGTGTCGATGTGCCCTGCAATCACCGCGGTGCCGGCGTCCGCTCCGGGCGCAGGGCCGAACCGGTACCACCCGGCCTGGTCGAACGGCTCGGGAATTTCCATTGCCCCGCCCGGGGACACTCCCACAGGCAGCACGGTCATGTTGATGGTGGTACCGGCCACTGTCAGTGAGGTGGGGGCGGGAAGCGCCGCTGCGGCCGCCGACGGCGCGGCGGGACGCAGCGGTATGTTGGCCGGGCTGGCGGCGGTTGTTGTGGCCGGCAAAGAAGTACCCGAGGAGGCAGGCCCCTCCGGCTGTGCACTTTCAGCCGCGGCCGCCGTCGGTGGTGCCGCCGTCGGTGATCCTGCCATCGGGGGTGCGGGCGGCAGGTCGGAGCCGGTGGCGGCACAGGCTGGAAGCAGGAGCGCAGCCACGGCCCACGCTGCAGTCTTCAGCTTGGGCGGAGGCCGGCGCCGGGCATTCGCCGCCGTCGTGATGTTGGTGTTCATGACCGCTCTTCCCCGTGGCAGGCACGGACCGGGCGTGCTGTGTTTTTTGGTAATGGGAGGTGGCCCGGCCGCCGGTCTCAACCGGTGGCCAGGCCTGTTCCTGCTGAGCCAGGCTTGCTTACTTTGGCCGCCGTTACTGCTGCACCCGCCGTGCGGAAATACCGCGGGCTACGTTCACACCGCCCAGGAGCAGTGCCAGGGCCAAAGCGCTGAAGCCGACCGTAGCCACGGCCGTACCTGCGGATACACCGCCGGACGAATCGCTGCCGGTTGTCATCGCGCCCGACGAGCCGTCACGGGCTCCCGGCACCGATGCCGGTCAGGAATGCAGGCCCCCAATGGTTTGGACGGCCAGCTGCAGGTTCTTGTCAGCGAGGCTGCCCCACGCGTAAACAACGGTGTGCGTACCTTCCGCGACCGTGACATCGGCCGGGCCGATCACGGGTGCGGTGGTGCCCGTTGCGGCCACTGCTGCCGGGATGGTTCCCGGATCCAGGCTAAGGGTCTGCCCGCCGGGGTTGGCAAGATTGGTGATGACCGCTGCGCCGCCGGCCAGGACATCAACAGCGGGGGCTGCTGCGGTGTGCCGGACGGTCAGCTTGCCCTTGCCTGCCGCGATTTGTGAAACATCGTTCGTGAAGAAGTTCGCTGTCGGCTTGCCGCCCGCATCGAGGTTTGCGACGGCAGTGTAGTTGCCGTTTGCGGCCAACGTCACCGTGACGGGGCCGATGACGGGAGCCGACGCGTCCGCGGCATTCGAGGCAGTGATGGCAAGTTCATAGGCGCCGGCGGGCAGGGCCAGCGGCCCGGCGAGCGTGCCGGGGGTGAAGTCGTCCAGGGTACGGTCACCGTTGACCCAGACATCCACGGTGAGCCCGGGGACGCCGTGCAGAACCGATAGCTGGGCGTCCCCCTCGGCAGCGTGGGCCGGGCCGGCGAGAGCGATTGCTGCGGCAATTGCTGCTGCGCCGGCGCCTGCTGTGAAAATGCTTGTGCGCATGTCCTTCTCCTTGATCGGCCCGCCAAGCGGGCATTTTTGCTTACACCCCTACTACCGGTGCAGCATCGGATCTGGATGCACTTGCATGGAATAATTCTGAAAAACCCTGGCCGGCCGGCTGGCTGGCGGGCCGGCTAACCCGAAGTGGCCGCAGGCGGAGCCGTGCTCGCCCGGCGCACCAGCTCAGGGGTAACCACCGTGGAGCTAACCCCGGCCCCGGCTTCAATCTCCTTCAGCATGATGTCCAGGCAGCGCCGGCCGAGTTCCTCGAAGTCCTGGCGCACTGTGGTGAGCGGCGGGGTGAAGTACCCCGATTCCGGCTGGTCGTCGAAGCCCACCACGGAGACGTCGTCGGGAACCCGGACTCCCGCCTCGTTAAAGGCGCGCAGGATGCCGAGCGCCATCTGGTCATTGCCCACGAACAGTGCGGTGGCCTTGCGTTCTACTGCCAGTTGGCGGCCGAGGCCGTAACCGCTGCCCGCGCTCCAGTCGCCTTCCAGCAACAGGTCGTGGGGGAGGCCGGCGTTACGGAGCGCACTGCGCCAGCCCTCGGCGCGGAGGGCCCCGTCAGTCCAGCCGGAGGGTCCGGCCACGTGGCCGATCCGCCGGTGGCCCTGGTCGATCAGATGTCCGACGGCGATCTCGGCGCCGCGCTTCTGGTCCACCATGGCGCCGCTGATGGCTGCGTTTCCCAGTGACCCGACGGCAATAACGGGGACTCCCGCGTTGTATTCCTCAAGGATCTTCAGGGTCTCGGAGTGCGGGACCAGGACCGCAATGCCGTCCACCGACTGGTCGGTGAAGTGCTGGAGGGCACCAAAGATGGCGTCCCGGCTGACGGAGCGGAGGGCGGCGATGCTGACAAAATAGCCGGCGTCCCGTGCCGCCTGTTCCACGCCCAGCAAAGTATTGGCCGGGCCATACTGGGACAGTTCGCTGGCCAGGACACCGATGGTCTGCGAGCGCCGGGTAACCAGGCTGCGCGCCGCCGTGTTCCGGCGGTACCCCAGCTCGGCGATGGCGGCTTCCACCTTTTCCCGGGTGGCTTTGCTGACGTTTGGATGGTTGTTGATGACGCGGGACACCGTTTGGTGGGAGACCCCCGCGTGCCCGGCAACATCTTCGAGCCGCGGCAGGCGGGCGTCACTCTTTTTCATGGGCCCATTGTGCTTGACCGGATGGGAGAATCGCGAATAGGCCGGGCCCGGGCCGAGTGGCAGACTGGGGCCATGAGTATCGAGCAATGGTGGCCGAAACTGAAGCCTGCTACACAGGAGTGGCTGATACAGAATAACGGTGACGCGGTTCCGGCCCGCATCGTTTCGGAGATCACGGATGCCGGCGGGGATGTTGACGGGGATGCGTGGTGGGTTGGCCAAAGTGACGAGTCTGGTTTTTACTTCTCCGACCAGGCGATCGACTGGATCGAAGCGGTGGCGAACAACGAATCGCCTGACGCCCCCTGATCTTCGGCGCGTCAACAAGTGTTGACGAAGCCTCCCTGCGTCAACTAATGTTGACGCATGGAGGTGGAACGTATGCAAACACTTGTAGCTTCGATGGACGGAAAAGGTCCCGCCGAAGCGCTGTATGCCGTCGCAGAGCTGCAGAAGGAAGTAGAACGGACCGAGGCATCGCTGGTCCGCCAGGCGCGGCAGGCCGGCCTGTCCTGGGAGGCCATTGCCCTGTGCCTGGGCGTCAGCAAACAAGCCGTGCACCGCAAATACGGGAAACGGTAAGGGTCATGTTGCGGCGGAAGTATTCGCGTTCTGCCACAGTCCCATCACGTTTCCTTCGGTGTCGCGGAAGGAGGCGTTCCAGCCCGACCCCGGAACTTCCATCCTGCCCCGCACCGTTTCGCCGCCCAGCCGCCCGATCTGCTCCAGCGCAGCGTCGATGTCCTCGACGTCGATGGTGAGCACAGGCGCCTTGAGGGCGTCCCCGCGGCGGAAGATCCCGCCGTTGATGGATCCAGGTTCCAGGGGAACACCCTGTTCGTTCATCGGCGTGGTCATGGCAAGGCTGTATTCCATCTCCGGCGGCAGGACCTGGAAGTCCCAGCCGAACACCCCTGAGTAGAAGTCCCTGGCCCGTCCTTCGTCGTCAGCGGGGACCTCGAAATGTACTACTTTACCCATGGCAATCTCCTGCGTTTAGAAGGGGTACAGCGCCGGGAACCGGCGCTATTGTTCAGCGTTTGGAGCCGGCAGCGAGGGGAATCACTTCAAACCGCGCTCCCTGGCCGATCACCAGCAGAACACTCGCGGCCGTGACGCCGTCCAGCGCAGAGACCACGTCCCGGACCAGTTCAGCGCTTCCTGCCTGGCTGCCGCCCGCCGGCTGGAGTCCGGGCCCGGCGTCGGTGCGTTTCCATACAGTGACTTTGGCGCCGGTGGCGTCGGTGATGGCCTTGGCCAGCGGTACGGCATCAGAGGAGGTCACCAGGGTCACGTGCCCGATGCTGCGTGCTTTGGGCAACGAGGATGCCAGGAGGACCCGCTCCCGACGCCACAGGGCAAAGTGGTAGGCAGCCACGAAGCCGGCCGCCACGAGCAGACCCAGCGGCGCGCGGACGCGGTCCAGGAGGCTGCCTGGGGTAACGTCACCGAGGAGGAACTCGAACAGCCGGTAGCCAATCACCAGCAGCGCAATGAGGGCCACCACCGCGCTGATGCCGAAGAAAACGATGAGGTAGATGCGCCTGCCAGGCGGAATGGCATCCGCTGTGCGCGGTTGCCGTGCCGGCTGCCATGCCCGCCACCACACCGGGCCTCCCACTACGAGGGAACTGATGCCACCGAGCAGAAGCGTGCGCGTACCGCCTCCCGCCAAGGGAGAGACGGCCATGGCAAGCGCAGCATTGATGACCACGCCGACGCCGGAGGCCGCTGCGGCGAGGGCAATCCCTGAGGTGACCAGCAGGCTCGCCCGCCGGGTGGCAACGGAACGCACGGACCCGTTGACGCGGTGATACCGCCAAACCAGGGTTCCGACGGCCAACGCGGCGATGGCTGGGCCAAGGGGAGCGAGCAGTTCGTTGACAGGCCCGGTCCCGTCGAACGCCATCCTCAGGAGCACAAAGAGCGCGACGCCGGCCCCGGCCAGCGCCGTGATGCCGGCAGCGAAGATCCCGGCCCCCACCAAAGCAATATCCACCAGGGCCGTCTGCAGGCTCCGGCCGCCGCCCTGGAACCAGTGCCACCACCAGACAATTCCGCCGCCGACAGCCCACACCAGAGCCCGGAGCAGCGGCTCCCACCACGAGGACGCCGCCGGAGTCAGAGCGTTGAAGCCCCTGATGGCGACATCGAGCAAACCGCCCAGGGCTATGATGGCGGCTATCGCGCCGACCAGCAGCCCGAAGACCCACCCGATGACGGCAGGGACGTCGTCGAGGTTGACCGGATGTTTGATGGGGTGCCACCACATCCAGCGGTGCCAGACCCAGATGGCAGCCCATACCAGCCCCGTGGATAAAAGGCCGGCCCACTGCGGTTCCTGCCGGCCAATGAAGTTCGCTGCCAGTCCGAGCAGTGACGTCGTGGAGACGATCAGGGAGACAGCATAAATGGCGGTGAGGTAAAGGCCCCACGCCGAGGAGGCGCGTTCCGCGATGTCGTCGAGCCGCTTCCAGACAAACCACCACAGGAGCGCGGCGAGCGGACCGCCTATCAGCGTAAAGGCAAGGGAGCGGGAGAGTCCGGCCACGTCAACAGATGCGAGCACCGCTCCGGTGCTGAACAGGCGCTCCAGGAGGCCGCTGAGTCCGATCGCTGCGATCACCACCAGGGCGAACAACAGGACATAGAGAATCAGGCGGCGGAGAGTCAGTTGCGCGGCGCCGGCCGGTGCAACCGTTGCCTCGAGCCGGGGGGTCATGGCTTCACCGTCGGCCCTTTGCAGGACAGGAGTTGGTACGGTGCCTGGTCCACCAACCACCTGCCATTGTCCTTAACCAGGGAGAACCGGTCCTCCATCTCGTACTCGGAGGGTCCAAAGGGACCACCGGAGCCTGAGCTGACAACAACGGAGACCCTCACGAGCGCTGAGTTGTCCCGCTCGGTGGTGGAGATCAGGACAATCCGGGCGGGCAGCGGTCCGCTTTCGGAATAACCACGGCAGGACGAGCGTGCCGACTCCGTGAGATAGGAATCGGCGGTTGATGTGTCGCCGTCGATGACCGCTGTGCTGTAGCGCTGGACCACCCCTGCGGGTGTCGATTCGTCCAGCTTCTGTGGCTCCCCCCGGGTGAAGACAACTGCTAATGCGACCACCACCAGACACGCAATGGCTGCAACGATCACGAGGAGGATCCGGTCAGGTTTTCGCGCCGCAGCGTTCATGCCGTAAGTATGGCGTGTTGGCGGTCCGTGCGGATGTGCCTTAGGACCCTGACTGATCTGACGTCTGCAAGTCAGGCGTCTGCAAGTCAGGCGCCTGCAAGCGGCAGGACCAGCAGGTAGCCGGCCGGCAGTTCGCTGCTCCAGCGCCGCGGCTCGCGGACCACGAACTGCGTCGCCAGCTGCTCCGGGCTGATCAGGCTGTTGGGCGCGGGCGAGGGACCCCATTGCCCGCTGCCGTGCGGGTAGAGCGGATCCAGGACGCGGATGCCGGTGACCCGGAACTCCGCGAACTGGTGAGGATCGCCAACCGACTCGAACCCGCTCATCACCCAGGCGTGGCGGCCGCTCCACATGACCAGACCGACCGGCCGTCCTGTGTCGGCGATGGCGCGGGCCGCGGTTTGCAGGGCATCCTCGTAGCCGGCGATGCTGACGACGGCGTACGGGCCCATCCCGGCCTCGGTCAGCACCTGCGCCCAACCGAGTGGATTGGCGCCGTTAAACGAGTTGGATGACCGAGCCCGGGCCTTCTCCCACAATTCGCCCTGTTGAGCGCTGTCAGCCCATGTGCGGCCTG
The DNA here is from genome assembly GCF_051857465.1 of Pseudarthrobacter cremeus. Lineage (NCBI taxonomy): Bacteria > Bacillati > Actinomycetota > Actinomycetes > Micrococcales > Micrococcaceae > Pseudarthrobacter > Pseudarthrobacter cremeus. The sequence goes on from NZ_JBPZHC010000001.1 coordinate 134,134, forward strand.
CAGTGTCATCGATGAGGTTGTGTGCCATCTGGATGCTCGCGGCAACACACCAGTCGAAGGTGTACTGCGGTACGAAGTCCCCCTCCTGGTAGAGGTTGAGGGCGAACGCCTGCGGCACCGGGGCAGGAACCGGAGCCGGGGCAGGAACCGGAGCCCGACTGGAAACCTGCGTTGGTGTCGCTGACTGCCGGGGGTCAAGCGCGACGCCCGCCGCAGCGGGCAGGGCAGGGGAGGCCGGGACCGGTGACTGGGTGGGGGCCCCGTCGAGGCGGACCGCCGGTACGCACGCCGTGAGAAGGATCGCCAGGGCGGCGAGCCAGGCCAGAAGACGGGAGAGGGCGCCGGTCATGATCGACCCAGTCTAACGCCGCCCGGTGAATCCGTGTCAGGATCAGGTATGCCAGCCCGACTCATGCTGCTCGACACCGCATCCCTGTACTTCCGCGCCTTCTACGGCCTGCCCGACACCATCGTCCGTCCTGACGGCACTCCGGTGAACGCCGTCCGGGGCCTCCTGGACATGATTGCCAGGCTCACCACCGACTACGGCGCCACCCAGCTGATCGCATGCTGGGACGACGCCTGGCGTCCGCAATGGCGTGTGGACCTCCTGCCCACGTACAAGTCCCACCGGGTCGCGGCGGAGGTCGCAGGCGCCACCGACATCGAGGTTGTCCCGGACGCCCTCGAGGTGCAGATCCCGCTGATCAGGCACGTGCTTGACCTGGCCGGCGTCGCGGTGGTGGGAGCCGCCGAGCACGAGGCCGACGACGTCGTCGGTACCTACGCCAGCCATGCCGAGGTCCCGGTGGACGTTGTCACCGGTGACCGTGATCTTTTTCAGGTGGTTGACGATGCCCGCCAGGTGCGTGTCATCTACACAGCACGGGGGATGCGCAACCTTGAGGTCGTGACTGACGGGGTGGTCGTCGGCAAGTACAGGGTGCTGCCCGAACAGTATGCCGACTACGCCACCCTGCGCGGTGACGCTTCCGACGGGCTGCCGGGCGTCCCCGGAATCGGCGAGAAGACCGCCGCGTCCCTCCTGCTGCAGTATGGGACCCTCGAGAGCCTGCTCGCGGCAGCCACCGACGCAGCGAGCGGCCTGTCCCCATCGGTACGCTCGAAGCTCGCCGCCGCCTCGGACTACCTCTCGGTGGCGCCCGCTGTGGTGAAGATTGTTCGCGACCTTGACCTGCCCACCCCTGAGGAAGCGGGAGCGCAGCTGCGGCCCGTCGCAGGTGATCCGCGTGCCGAACTGGAGCGCCTGGGCCTCGAGTGGAACCTGGGCGGATCCGTCACGAGGTTGCTGGCAGCGCTGGACCGGCGCGGGTGACGACGGCGGCGTGGAAAGGCGGCGCCCGCGGGATGCGGCCGGATTCACGTGGCTGCCGGCAGGAACCTCCCGTTCCTGATCCGTGACGGCCCAAAGACAACGGGCAAGGGGGCAATCTCCGTCGGCTGGCCGTCCCGGGATTTCGGGCGGCCCACTGCCACATGGGGAACCCAATGGGGGTACCTGTAGCCCAAGGCCCGCGAGCCGAGGATGAAGTCGTCCACATTGTCCACGAGCAGCGAGTCCAGCAGTTCGTGCAGGCCCTGGACCAAAGAAACCTGGTAATCGTGCACCTGCCGGGGCACATCCACTTCGAGCCCGGCGACGCCCCCGCCTCCCAGCACAAGCAGCCGCGCCGCTGTGCCCACAAAGCCGTCCAGAACCGGCAGCGCCCGCAACCAGGCCGCCGTCTGGCGGATTGCCTCGTCCCCGCCGGTGATTCCCTTGGTCCAGTCCGCCACGTCCCGGCCAAAATCCTCAAGGATGCCGATATGGAGCAGTGTCAGGTGAAGCCCCTGCGGCCTGCGCAGCGCGTGCACGTAGTTGCCGAGGGCCTCGAAGTCGGACGGGCCGGCCCCAATCCCGAGAACGGGCACCTCCACCGTGATGCGCGGCAGCGCTTGCATGCGGATCTCCTCAAGCCGGACCTGACCGTGGCGCTCTGGCAGCCATTATCCTCGCGTGCGGGAGCCTCGTAAGCGGTAGTGCTCTTGCCGTTCGGCCCGCCAGGGTGTCGAATCGAAGGACACGGTTCGGCACGGTTCATGGCAAAGATGCCAGGAGGTTCCCATGTCAGTCAAAGGCACAAAGGACGCAACGCGGACGCCCGGGCGGGGTGGCCCCGACGTCCGCCGGGCTGATGCTCAGTCGGGCATCGCGGCGCAGGCCCCGGCCCAGGTAAGGAACGTGGCGCTCGTCGGGCACTCGGGTGCCGGGAAAACGATGCTCGTGGAGGCCCTCCTCGCTGCCCACGGCATGATTTCACGCAAGGGCTCCATCGCGGACGGGACAACTGTCAGCGACTCCGATCCTTCCGCGGTCCATCAACAGCGGTCGGTGACGCTGTCGGTGGTTCCGCTGCTGATCGACGGCACCAAGGTCAACCTCTTGGATACGCCGGGGTATCCGGACTTTATCGGCGAACTCCGGGCGGGGCTGCGGGCTGCGGACGCGGCCCTGTTTGTTGTCTCGGCAGTGGACGGCATCGATGCCACCACCACTGCCCTGTGGGGTGAATGCGAAAACGCGGGGACCCCGCGGGCCGTGGTGATCACCCGGCTTGACCACCCCCGCGCGGATTACGACGGCGTCCTGGCCGCCTGCCAGCGGGCATTCGGCGAGTCGGTGCTGCCGCTCTACGTCCCGGTCCGGACCGGCGGGGAGGCCACCGGGCTCCTCGGACTGCTTTCCGGGACCGTCTCTGACTATTCCTCCCCAGAGCCGTCCCCTTCAACCTCGAAGGGTGGCACGGAAGAAAACGCCGGATCTGAAGCCGCGCGTGGCCAGCTCATCGAGGGGATCATTGCCGAAAGCGAAGACGAAACCCTGATGGACCGTTACCTGGGCGGCGAGGACATCGACATTGATGTCCTGATAGCGGACCTGGAAACCGCCGTCGAACGCGGTTCCTTCTTCCCTGTCATTCCCACGTCAGCAACGACGGGACTGGGCACGGCGGAGCTGCTGGAGATCCTGACCAGGGCGTTCCCGTCGCCCCTGGAGCGCGGTCTCCCGGAAGCAACCGAGCTGGCCGGGGGCCGGACAGCGGCGTTGGCATGCGATCCTGCCGGCCCGCTGGCAGCGGAGGTGGTCCGCACCACTGTGGACCCCTTCCTGGGCCGGGTCTGCCTGGTCCGGGTCTTCTCGGGCACCCTGAGTGAGGACACCGCCGTGCACGTGGCAGGCCACGGACTGGCGGAGCGCGGCCACCAGGACCATGACGCCGACGAACGCCTGACCCACCTCTATTCTCCGCTGGGAGCAAACCTGCGGCCGGTGCAGTTCTGCGTGGCAGGGGACATCTGCGCCGTGGCGAAACTGGGGAGCGCCGAAACCGGGGACACCATCTCAGGCAAGGACCAGCCGCTGCTGCTGGCCACCTGGGAAATGCCTGAACCGCTGATGCCGGTGGCAATTGAGGCGGATTCCCGGAGTGACGAGGATGCGCTGGCCCGGAGCCTGGCAAAGGTGGCAGCCGGCGATCCCACGCTCCGGGTGGAACGGAATTCCGAGACCCACCAGCTGATCCTCTGGTGCATGGGGGAGGCGCACGCCGAGGTGGTGCTGGACAGGCTGCGCGACCAGGGCGTGAAGCTGCACACCCTGGAGGTGGTGACACCACTGCGTGAAACCTTCGCGGCACCGGCCTCCGGCCACGGCAGGCATGTCAAGCAGTCCGGTGGACACGGACAGTACGCCGTCTGCGACATCGACGTCGAACCGCTGGCAAGGGGAGCCGGCTTCGAATTCGTGGACAAGACAGTGGGCGGGGTGATCCCCGGAACGTTCATCTCGTCAGTGGAAAAGGGGGTCCGGGCTCAGATGCAGAAAGGACTGACGGCAGGCTTCCCCGTGGTTGACCTGCGCGTGACCCTGGTGGGAGGGAAGGCCCACAGCGTTGACTCATCTGATGCTGCCTTCCAGGCCGCGGGGGCACTGGCCCTGCGGGAGGCGGCCGCTGCCGGGCGCATCCAGCTCCTGGAACCTGTGTCTTCGGTCAGCATCACCGTCTCGGACGAGCATGTGGGTGCAGTCATGAGTGATCTGTCCTCCCGCCGCGGCCGGCTCACCGGCACCGACTCCTCCGGCGGGGAGCTGACTGAAATCAGTGCTGAGGTTCCCGACCAGGAACTTCTCAAGTATTCCGTTGAGCTTAGGGCGCTCACGGCCGGGACCGGGCGCTTCAGGCGCAGCTACCTCCGCCATGAGCCGGTGCCCGGCAACCCATGAATCCCGCAGCCCGGAAAATCCAACGCATCTACCTGACCCTCATGCTGGGCAATACGTTTGCAGCCTCCTTCATCTGGGGAATCAACACACTCTTTCTCTTGGACGCCGGTCTCAGCAACCTCGAAGCGTTCGCCGCCAACGCCTTCTTCACGGCCGGCATGGTCCTGTTCGAAATACCCACCGGGGTCGTCGCGGACGGATGGGGGCGCCGGACTTCCTACCTGCTGGGGACTGCGACCCTTGCCGGTACCACCTACCTCTACTACCTGTTGTGGCAGTGGAAGGCGCCGTTCTGGTCCTGGGCGGTGGTCTCTGTCCTGCTGGGTCTGGGCTTCACCTTCTTTTCCGGGGCGGTGGAGGCCTGGCTGGTGGATGCGTTGTTTGTCGCCGGATATCACACCGGCATGGAAGCGGTATTCGGGCGTGGTCAGATGGTTGCGGGCTTCGCCATGCTGGTGGGATCCACGGCCGGTGGGGCGATTGCCCAGGCGACCAGCCTGGGCGTGCCGTTCCTTGTGCGGGTGGGAGTCCTTGTTGCCATGTTTGCGGTGGCATTCCTGCTGATGCACGATGTCGGGTTCACACCGGACCGGTCCTCGCGTCCGCTTCAGGCCATCCGGGCTGTGTTGAGCGCGTCCATCGATGATGGCCTGAAGAACCCACCTGTGCGGTACATCATGCTTGCCGCGCCTTTCAGCGCCGGCGTGGGGTTTTATGTGTTCTACGCGCTGCAGCCGTACCTGCTTGAGCTGGTCGGTGATCCACACGCGTATTCAGTTGCCGGCCTCGCGGCGGCGTTTGTGGCCGGCTCTCAAATGGTGGGAGGCTGGGTGGCGCCATCCGTACGCCGGATGGTCCGCAAACGTACCAGTGTGCTCATCATAAGCAGTAGCCTGGGCGCACTGATCCTTGTGGGGCTTGGGTTTACGCGGGTTTTCTGGGTGGCCCTCAGTCTCCTGGCTCTCTGGGCCCTTGTGTCCGCAACAGGCACTCCGATTCGGCAGGCCTACTTGAACGACATGATCGCTTCGAAGCAAAGGGCAACGGTGCTCAGCTTCGATTCCCTGATGGGATCCAGCGGCGGCATTGTTGTGCAGCCACTGGCGGGCCGGGCAGCGGACATATATGGTTACGCCTTCTCCCTGGCATTCAGCGGTGTGATCGAACTGTTCGCCGTGCCTTTCCTGCTGGCCAGCCGGCGGCGGCGCTCGCAGGCCGATAGGGCGACTGCCACGACCGACACCCCCGTCTGAGATGCCCCCTTACCCAAGGCTGCACGTCCTCCAGAAGGGGTAGCCGCAGGGGGCATTTCAGCCTTGAGACTCCCCACTCGGGGGAGTATCGTGGCGCAAACCACCTTGCGCTGGACCCTGACTTGGGAGCGATCATGCCTAGTGTGCGACGTCAACTGGCTACTGCCACGGCTGTCCTGGCCTTGAGCATCACGGGCGGTGCGGTGAGCACTCCCGCGCTTGCCGATGCCCAGGAGATCCAGAAACAGCCGACGGCGACCGGGTACGGCGGGGCGGTCAGCACCGTGGACCCGGACGCGTCCGCCGCGGCGATCGGTGTCTTGAAAAAGGGCGGCAACGCCGTGGATGCCGCTGTCGCAGCTGCTGCGACCCTGGGTGTGACCGAGCCGTACAGCGCCGGGATAGGCGGCGGCGGGTATTTCGTCTACTACGACGCTAAATCGGGCAAAGTCCGGACAATCGACGGCCGCGAGACAGCGCCGGCCGGCATGCCGACCACCGCGTTTACCAATCCCGCGGACGGGAAGCTGTATACATTCAACGAACTGGTCTCCAGTGGCGTGTCGGTAGGCACCCCCGGTACGCCGGCCACGTGGGAACGCGCTTTGGAACGCTGGGGCACCCTGGACCTCGGCGAGGCCCTTGAGCCTGCAATAGATGTTGCCACCCGCGGCTTTGTTGTCGACGCAACATTCAGGCAGCAGACCCTCGACAACAAGGTCCGTTTCTCCGCTTTCCCCTCGACAAGGGATCTTTACCTTCCCGGCGGCGATGCACCGGCCGTTGGCAGCGTGTTCCGGAACCCTGATCTTGCCGACACCTACGGGCTTCTCTCGAAGAAGGGCGTGCGCGCGTTCTACCGCGGCCCGCTCGCGAAGGACATCGCCGAAACAGTGCAGGCCCCACCGAAGGATCCGGCGTGGGTGCCTCCGGTGACGGACCCCAAGACCAGCATCCCGGCACTTCCCGGCTATCTGACGACAAAGGATCTCGCCAACTACGAGACCCTGGACCAGGATCCCACCCATGTGGAATACCGGGACTATGACGTTTACGGCATGGCCCCCTCGAGCAGCGGCGGAACCACGGTGGGCGAGGCGTTGAACATCCTGGAGCCGTTCAACCTTCGCGGGATGACCAATGCGGACGCCTTGCACCACTACCTGGAGGCCAGCGCACTGGCCTTCGCCGACCGCGGAAAGTACGTTGGCGATCCCGCATTCGTTGATGTCCCCACCAAAGCCCTGACGGACCCGCTGTTCGGCAAGGAGCGGGCGTGCCAGATCAATCCAGAGAGCGCGGCAAAAAAGCCGGTCCCGGCCGGGGACGTGACCTTGTACGACGGCGTATGCCCGGTTCAGCCCGCTGCTGCAGCCGACGATCGGGACACCGAAAACATCTCGACCACCAACCTGACCGTGGCTGACAAGTGGGGCAATGTGGTGGAGTACACGCTCACCATAGAACAGACCGGCGGGTCAGGGATCGTGGTGCCGGGCCGCGGGTTCATCCTCAACAACGAGCTGACCGACTTCTCCTACGACTCGACCAACCCGGAGGACCCCAACCGTATCGAACCAGGCAAGCGCCCCCGCTCGTCAATGTCGCCCACCATCATCCTGCAGGATGAAAAGCCGTTCCTGGCACTGGGTTCACCCGGCGGCTCGATGATCATCACCACGGTCCTGCAGACGATCCTTAACCGCGTGGACCTTGGCCTGGCAATCCCGGAGGCGATCGCGGCACCCCGGGCCTCCCAACGGAACACGCTCAACGTGGCTGCCGAGCCTGCCTTCCGGACCGCCTACGAGGCGGAGCTGACTCCATACGGCCACACGTTCTCGACCACCGCGGAGATCGGCGCGGCCACGGCAATCGAGTTCCTTGGCGACGGCAGGATGGTGGCCGCCGCTGAGCCGACGCGGCGCGGAGGAGGGTCGGCGATGGTGGTCACACCATCTCCTTGAGCCCGGCCCGCAGCCGGGAGCCCGGGGGACCAGCGCGGCGGTTACTCCTGTGCCATGCCAGGAGTGACAGGAACGAACTCAATTCCGGCCTGCACCTTTTTCTGCGGGCCCCTGGAGAATCCCTTGGCGTCCAGGTGGTTCCGCGCCCGGTAGGCCGCCAGTGCGTCATCGTAGATGCCGTTGAGGCGGCGGCCGGAGAACTCAGCCCGCGAACCGTCGGTGAAGGTGATGGTCACGGCGGCGCTGGCTGGAAAGTGCCGCCTCATGCGGATGAAGCCTTCGGAGTCCTGCTGGAGGTTTATCACGGGAAGTCCTGCTTTCACGATGGTTGACCTCCAGTCTGACCCATCATGCAGGGCGGCCGCGCACTGCAGGACAGTGATTGCCGCGACAATGGACTGGTGACAACTCCAACCGACTCCGGCGCCGGTCATGCAGGAGCCAGCGCCCCGGGCATCTTCGATCTGGCTGCCATCGGCACCGGCCTCGCCTTCGCGGAATCGCTCGGGGACCTGTCAGCTGCCCTGCACGCGGGCGGCGCTGCGGGGACAGCGGTGGTGCAGGCACCTCCTGGCACCGGCAAAACCACGCTTGTTCCGCCCCTGCTCGCCAACCTGGCCTCGCCACGCCGGGGCCACGGCCGGGTCGTGGTCACCCAGCCCAGGCGGGTTGCCGCCCGCGCGGCGGCCCGGCGGCTGGCCGCACTGGACGGCAGCGAGGTGGGGGACCGCGTGGGGTACACCGTGCGCGGCGAACGCCAGGCAGGGCCCGCCACCCTGGTGGAGTTCGTGACGCCCGGAATCATGCTGCGGCGCCTGCTCGATGACCCCGGGCTGGAAACCACCGGTGCGGTCATCCTCGACGAGGTCCACGAGCGGGGCCTGGAAACCGACCTCCTGCTGGGAATGCTGGCCGAGGTACGGCAGCTCCGCGGGGACCTCATCCTGGTGGCGATGTCCGCCACGCTGGACGCGCCACGCTTCGCCGCCCTGATCGGGGACGCCGCAACGCCGGATGAAGCAGCGCCGCCGGACGCAGCAACGACGACGGACGCAACAACAGGGAACGACGGCGGCCGCCCGGCACCCGTCGTCGACTGCCCGTCGGCACTGTATCCCCTGGAGGTTCAGTGGGTGCCGGCCGCCGTCGCACGACTGGATGACCGTGGCGTAACACGCGCGTTCCTTGACCACGTGGCAGATGCAGCCGCGCGGGCCCACACCGCCGCCCTGTCGAACGACGCGCAGGCTGATGCCCTCGTGTTTGTGCCCGGCGCCTGGGAGGTGTCCTACGTCGCCTCCCGTATTCGCGGACGGGCGCCGGCCGGTACCGAGGTGCTGGAACTCCATGGCCAGGTCAGCCCCGCCGAACAGGACCTCGCCGTCTCCGGACGCCGTCCCGGCGGGCCCGCCCGTATCATCGTGTCCACCGACCTCGCCGAATCCTCCCTCACGGTGCCGGGAGTTCGGCTCGTGATTGACTCCGGGCTGACCCGCGAACCCCGACGGGACGCCAGCCGCGGCATGTCCGGCCTGGTCACGGTTTCCTGTTCGCGGGCGTCGGCGGAACAACGGGCCGGGCGCGCAGCACGGCAGGGGCCGGGGCAGGTGGTCCGCTGCTATGACCAGAAGACCTACGGTGCGGCTCCGGCCCACGTGACTCCGGAGATCGCCGTCGCGGACCTTACCGGCGCCGCTCTGCTCCTGGCCTGTTGGGGGTCACCCGGCGGCAAGGGGCTGGCTCTCCCGGACGCACCCCCTCCTGCCGCAATGGGCGAAGCTGTCGAGGTCCTCAGGGAACTCGGCGCTGTGGCTGAGGACGGGCACGCTACCGCCCTGGGCAGGACGCTGGCCCGGGTCCCGGCGGATCCCCGGCTGGCACGGGCGTTGCTCGACGGGGCAGCGGCCGTGGGCCAGCACCTGGCCGCTGCAGCTGTCGCCCTTGTATCGGGAGACCAACGGGCCCCGGGCGCGGACCTGACCCTCCTGCTGGCCGTCCTCCGCGGCGGCAAGGAGCCGGCCTCCCGCCGCTGGGCGGAGGACGTCCGCCGGCTGGAGACGATCGCGCGCAAGGAGGCGGGCGCCGTCGGCAGTTCCCTCTTCACCGGAAGCGTGCCCGCGGCAGAGACTGTGGGCGTCGTTGTGGCGCTGGCTTTCCCGGACCGGGTGGCGCGGCGCGTCCCGGGGGAGGGCGCTGCACAGTATCTGTTGTCGTCCGGCACCCGCGCAGGCCTGCCGTCAGGAAGCTCCCTGTCCGGGCATGACTGGCTGGCGGTGGCCGAGGTATCGCGCGCCGGTGGCCGGGATGCGGCCGGCACCGGGGCCGTGATCCGTTCCGCTGCGCCGGTATCGGCCGAAACCGCCGCTGCGGCAGCGCAGCAACTCCTGACAGACACCGTGGTGGCGAAGTTCAACCAGGGCCGGGTCACCGCCCGGCGCGAACGAAGGCTCGGGGCAATCGTCCTTTCCTCCACACCGGTCAAGCCCTCTGCCGCCGAAGGCCGTGCGGCGGTTGCCCGGGCCCTGGCAGCCGAGGGCCTGGACACCATCGGGTTCTCCACTGCGGCGGACGGATTGCGCCGCCGCCTTGCCCTGCTCCACCGCGAACTGGGGGAGCCCTGGCCTGACGTTTCCGGGCCCGCACTGCTTGCCCGGCTCGACCTGTGGCTGGGCCCCGAGCTTGAGGCCCTTGCCGGCGGAGCAGCCACCAACGGCATCGATCTCACTGACCCGCTGCGCCGGCTGCTGCCTTGGCCGGAGGCAGCCCGGCTGGCCGAGCTGGTGCCCGAAGCGCTTGAAGTGCCCAGCGGGTCCAGGGTGAAGATTGAATACCCTGCCCTGTCCGAATACCCAGCCGCGCCGTCCGCGGCGGCAGAGGACGCGCGCGCCAACGCCGCCGGCCGGCCGGTTGTCGCGGTCAAGCTGCAGGAGTGCTTTGGCTGGGCCGAGACGCCGCGGCTGGTTGAGGGGCGTGTGCCGGTACTGTTCCACCTCCTCTCGCCCGCCGGACGCCCGCTGGCCGTGACCGACGACCTGGCGTCCTTCTGGTCCGGGCCGTATGCGCAGGTGCGGGCAGAGATGCGGGGCCGCTACCCCAGGCACCCGTGGCCGGAGGACCCCTGGACCGCCAAGCCGACCTCACGGACCAAAGCCCGGATGTAAGACAAACGCGATGTCGGGTCGGGAGCGTCATCACGCGCCGTTGGGCTGGGTGAGATCTCCGATACCTGGCCGAAACGTTACGTCGACGCATTGAAACATGCCGCGGATAGGCTCATGACTACGTGGACGACGTGGTCCATACCCGACACGAAAGGACGCAACGATGTTGCTTTTGAGTAGCCTGAACCTCCTGCTGGACGCCCGCCGGAGCGATGACAGCCATGCGCACACCGGCGGGAACGGCAAGACCGGATTCCCCAACGGACAGCTGACCTCCACCGCTTGGGAAGGCTGGTGGCACGACGACGCCGCGTAGCCGGCCGGGTGCTTACTGCTCAGGAATCCAGTACGGCGCCGACACTCCTGCGCCGGTGAGGTTGTCGCAGCGGACCAGTTGCGTTTCGAGCCTGGTCAGCAGGCAGTCCTCGAAACGTGGACCCTCGTAGGGGATCAGGGTGTCAGTTCCGGCGCCCGCGCTGGCCGCGGGTGCGAGAGCGAGAACGAGAAGCGTCAGTACCAGTCCTGACTGGTGCGACGGATTGAATGGCCTGGACATGGCGGGTTCCTTAGGAAGTATTTTTTCTCTGGCAACTCCACTTTCGGTCCGCAGCACCTGCCGGCACATCCGGGGTCCCCCCTTAAGAACGTCCAGGCCACCCTCAGATCTGTACCTCGGCGACCCGGCGGTGGCAAGCTGGATTCGTGGCGAAACCGTGGGATGCCGCTGGACCTGAACTGGTCGGACGGGAAGCTGAGCTGGCTCAACTGAACGAGGCCATAAAGACCGTCTGCGCCGGCACCCCGCAGACGCTGATCATCTCCGGGGACGCCGGCGTCGGCAAAACAGCACTCGTCACCGCAGCCATTGCCGCTTCTCCGCCGGAGGCCCTCATCCTCAGCGGAAGGGCCCTGCCCTTGGCCACTGTGGACGTTCCGTTCCTCGCCCTGGGTTCCGCGTTCCGAGGTGTGGCGGCCGCCGGTTCGGCCCTGACCCTTCCGGTACCTCAACTTTCCGGTGACGCCCGGCCGGACGTGGTGGTGCGGATTGATGAATGGCTCACCGCGCAGTGCCGGCTCAGGCCAGTGATCCTGTTGATTGACGATCTGCACTGGGCGGACCAAAGCACGCTCGACGCACTGATGTACGTCGTGGCTGGTCCCGGCGAAAGGCCTCTGGGGATCATCGGGACCTCGCGCACGGACGAAGTCCGCCCTGGAGGTGCCCTGCACCAGTGGCTGGCTGACATCCGGCGGTTGCCCCGGGTGGCCCTGCACCGGCTGGGGCCGTTGGACAGGCCGGACACGGAAGCCCAGCTCCACGGGCTCCTGGGAGCTCCACCGCATCAGTCACTGGTCAACGAAGTCTTCACCCGCTCGGCCGGAAATCCTTACCTCAACCTGCTGCTGGTCGAGGGGCTGAGCGCAGGCGTCCGGCACCTGCCTGCAGGCTTCCCGCCCGACCTGAAGTCTGCCGTCCTGCGGTCCTGGCGCGGATTGTCGCCCGGAGCCCGACAGCTCACACAGATCATGGCACTGGGCGGGAGAGCGGCCACTGCCGGAGAACTGCGCGCCGTTGCCGGATCGGTCAACCGGGGTGGTTTCCTGAAGATGCTGAACTCAGCAATGGAAGCAGGCCTGGTGGACCTGGCTCCTGACGGAAAATACTGGTTTCACCACCCCCTCATCGCCGAGGCGTTGGCGCAGCACCTGGATGGAAGCGAAAGACGACGGTGGCATGCGGCTTTTGCGGCGGTTTACGAACGGAAGTTCGACGGCGGTGCCCGGCCGGGCGCCGCTGACGCCGTAGCCCTCGCCGATCACCACTATGAGGCGGACCATCCAGCCGTCGCGTACCGGTGGGCGCTCACAGCCGCAGAAATGGCCGCTGCGGAGGGCGCCCTTAGCGAGGTCCTGAGGCTCCTGCGCCGTGCCGTCCACCTACGGGGCGCACTTCCAGGCGTTCCGGAACGGCCGCGTGACCTGTGGGACAGGATCCGCGCGGCCGCCAGGGAGGCCGGGGCCCTGACTACCGAGCTGGACGCCATCGAGGCCTTGCTGGCGGCCACCGACGTGGCGGCGGAACCACTCGAAGTGTCTCATCTGATGGTTCGCCGCATGCACCTGCAGCTCTCCACCGGACGGGCCTTCTTTCCGATGGCGGACATCCGGGAGGCGGTCCGCCTGTCCTCAGCAGTGCCGGACAGCTGGCAGCACGCAATGGCCCTGGCCGAGCTGGCGCACGCGGGTATGTGGCACGGCGAAAGGGACGCTGAAGATGCAGCCCAGGAAGCACTAGCGCGGGCCCGGGAGTGCGGGGACCACCGGGCCCTGTCGTACGCACTGACCGCCGCGGCCATCACCGAACTTGAGGCCGGGCGCTCCCCGGCTGCACTGTCCCTGGCAGCGGAGGGCGCTGCGGAGGCAATGCGGGCACGTGATTTCTGGGGATACCTGCATGCCACGTACTGGACAGGCAACGCCCGCGACCCCTGGACCAGTGCAGGGTACGCGGACCTCCTGCGCCGTGGAAGGGAGGAAATGATGGCGAAGGGAGCACCCCACTCCTATATCTCGAAGGTGGCGGCGGACGAAGCTGCCAGCTATCTGGCCATCGGTGAACCACTGCGGTGCCGCGCTGCGCTGAGGATCGCACTAAGCTTTGATCCGGCCCGATGGGGGACGTCAGTGCCCGGCTCACGGCCGCCCGGCTGGCACAACTGCAGGGCCGGAACGATGAGGCCGCGGTCCACCTTGACCGGGCCGGCGAACTGTACCAGGAGAGCTCCGCCTACCTGAATCTGGATTTTGATGCCATCCGTGCCGAGGCTTACGTTGGCGCGGGGCGCCTTGAAGAAGCCCTTGACGCTGCGATGAGCGGGGCCACCAGCCCGGGGCCGCCGCCCACCATGTGTGAGTGGCTGCTGCCCCTGGCAGCCCGCGCCCTCGCAGACCAGGTGCAGCGCGCAAAAGACCGTGGCGATCCGAGTGCGGACCTGCTTGTCCGCGCAAAGGAAATGGAGCAGCGTTTCCCGGGAATTCTTCACGAATCCCATAACCAGTCGGAGCTCTACGATCGGCAGATCGCTGCCTTCGAATTGCTTTACGCCGCAGAGTTGGGGCGGGTCCGGAACGAGGCAGCCAATGCCGCCCAGTGGGTCAGGACAGCGGACGCCTTCCGGACGGCGCTGCTGCCGTGGGAGGAAGCCTACGCCTGCAGGCGGGCTGTGGAGGCGCTGCTTTTTCACGGCCACCACCCAGGTCCGGAGGCAGCTGAACTGCTCCGCCGCGGGCTTGCTCTCGCCGCGGAGCTGGATGCCGCTCCGCTACGGAACGCGCTCGAGCCACTGGCCCTCCAGGCAAGGATTCCGGTCTCTCCTGTGGCCGCAGCCGATGGTGGTCCGGGGCTCCAGCTGCCCGGCCTCACGCCTCGGGAGCTCGAAATTCTGGAGTACGTCATGGCTGGCAGGACATACGGTGAAATTGCCCGTCACCTCACCATCAGCGAGAAGACCGTCAGCTCCCATATTTCCAACCTGCTGCGGAAGACCGGCGCCGCCAACAGAACGGATCTGGCGCGATTGGCATCAGCGTCGCGTTCAGTTCCGGAGAGGCACCGGTCAGGCGTGGCTGCGGATGAACTCCACCACCGCTGGAGCCAGTGAAGCTCCGATCTCCGCGGCGGCGCGCTTGCTCCCCGCCACGGCAAAGGAGTGGTCACCGCCGTCGATCCACTCGAGGACACTGGTCGGGCCGATCCGGGCGACCACACCCTCGAGGAGTTCCCGGGTGGCGAAGGTGTCCCGCGTCCCCTGGAGGAACAGCATAGGCAGTTCCAGTCCGTACAGGTGCTCATCCCGGATCTTCTCGGGCTTTCCCGGCGGGTGCAGAGGGTAGCCGAGATAAATCAGGCCTGCAGCTTCCATCCCCTCCGCTACGGCCATGGACGCCATCCGGCCGCCGAACGACTTGCCTGCCGCCCACACCGGTCCGCCGTCGCCGTGCGCTGATTCCTGGCGCAAGGCCGTCTCCATGGCCGCACGCCACGTGGCGATCGCCAGGGGTGGACGGTCCGGAAACTTCCGTCCGGCTTCGCGGTAGGGGAAGTTGAAGCGCAAGGTGGCAACGCCGTCGTCGTTGAGCGCGCGGGTGAACCCGGCCATGAACGGGTGGTCCATGCCGGCGCCGGCACCGTGGGCCAGAACGAGCGTGGCAACGGGGCTCTCCGGGCGGGCGTATATGCCCGAGACCTCGAGATCGCCGACGGTGATGGTGACAGGCGTTTCAGCTACGGGCATACGTCCATGATGCCCGATCGGCGCCGGCCACTGCGGCATGCCTGCTGACTCGGCGTCCCCGGCGGGGTAGGTTGTCCCCATGGCGAGCGAACAGACAACCCTCACTGTCCCAGGACCCCACGGCGAACGTGAAATGCGCATCTCCAGCCCCAGCAGAGTCATGTGGCCGGATCTCGGCCTGACCAAACTGGACCTTGCCAGGTACATGGTGGATGTTGGTGCGGCATTTATCGCCGCGAACGGTGACAGGCCGGTTGCCCTCCAGCGGTACTCGGACACCATCGAGGGCGAGCAGTTCTTCTCCAAGAACCCGCCCAAGGGAACCCCGGAGTTCGTCCGCTCCGTGAAAGTGACCTTTCCGAGTGCGCGCTCGCACCCCATGCTGGTCCTCGACGAACCCGCAGCGGCCGTCTGGGCCGTGCAGATGAACACCGTGGTCTTCCATCCGTGGCCCTCCAGGGCCGGGAACACCGACAACCCGGACCAGCTCAGGATCGACCTGGACCCCCAGCCGGGCACCGACTTCGACGACGCCGTCCCGGCCGCGCTGGCCTTGAAGGAAGTGCTGGCCGAGGCAGGGCTGGAGTGCTTCATCAAGACCTCGGGCAACCGCGGGCTGCATGTGTATGCGCCCGTAGAGCCGGCCCGCGAGTTCCTGGATGTCCGCCACGCCGTGATCGCTGCCGCCCGCGAGCTGGAGCGGCGGATGCCGGACAAGGTCACCACCGCCTGGTGGAAGGAGGAACGGGGCGAGCGGGTGTTCCTGGACTTCAACCAGGCCAACCGCGACAGGACCATCGCCGGCGCCTACAGCCCGCGGGCGCTTGCCCATGCCCCTGTGTCCTGCCCCATCAGCTGGGACGAACTGGGCAGCGCGGACCCGAAAAACTTCACCATCCTGACGGTCCCGGAGCGGCTGAAAACCGTCGGCGACCCCTGGGCGGACATGGGTGCCCGCCCAGGAACCATTGACGTGCTTTTGGCCTGGTGGGAACGCGACCTCAAAGCCGGGCTGGGGGAGCTGCCCTTCCCGCCGGACTATCCCAAAATGCCCGGCGAGCCATCCCGGGTACAGCCCAGCCGGGCCCGGAAGCCGGACTGAGTCGGTCTATTCGAAGCGGGAGGGATCCCCGGTGCCGCGCCGGACCACCTCGGCAACTCCGGAAGAAAAGTCGATGACGGTGGTGGGCTCTGCCCCGCAGTCGCCCGAATCGATGACCGCGTCAACCTCGTGGTCCAGCCGTTCCTTGATTTCCCAGCCCTGGGTCAGCGGGTCTTCCTCGTCGGGGAGCAGCAGGGTGCTGGAGAGCAGGGGCTCGCCCAGCTCGGCCAACAGTGCCTGGACCACGCGGTTGTCCGGTATGCGAACGCCCACTGTCTTCTTTTTCGGGTGCAGCAGCCTGCGCGGAACTTCCTTGGTGGCCGGCAGGATGAACGTGTAGCTTCCCGGGGTGACGGCCTTGATGCTGCGGAAGACATCGTTGCCGATGTTTACGAACTGGCCCAGCTGGGCGAAATCCTTGCACACCAGCGTGAAGTGGTGTTTGTTGTCCAGCTTGCGGATGCTCCGGATCCGGTCCAGGGCGTCCTTGTTTCCCATCTGCGCCCCCAGCGCGTAACAGGAGTCTGTGGGGTAGGCGATCAGCCCGCCGTCGAGCACGATGCGCACTGCCTGCGAGATGGCGCGCGGCTGGGGATCCTCGGGATGAACGTCAAAGTATCTGGCCATTCCCTGAGCCTACGGCCAAACCCCTATCAACGGCGGCCGGTTTCGGGCAGGATGTTGACTGTTCCTTTACGATTCCATTCAGAACATCAAGGAGACAGGCCATGCCAACGACGCTCAACCCCTACCTTGGCTTCCGCGACAACGCCCGGGAGGCGCTGACTTTCTACCAGTCCGTATTCGGCGGCGACCTGGCGCTGAGCACGTTCGGAGAGTTCCAGGCCAGCGAAGACCCGGCCGAAGCGGACAAGATCATGCACGGCATGCTGACATCCCCCAACGGCCTGGTCCTGATGGGGGCGGACACACCCAATTCCATGGAAGCTTCGACCGGAAGTTCGATCTCCATCTCGCTGAGCGGTGACGACGAAGCAGAACTGCGCGGCTACTGGGACAAGCTCTCGGGCGACGGCGGCACGGTCACGGTACCGTTGGAGCCGGCGCCGTGGGGCGACATCTTCGGCATGTGCACCGACCGGTTCGGGACCGCCTGGCTGGTCAACATCAACGGCGCTGCCCAGGCGGCTCCTGCCACGTAGAATCCCCGGGCAGCCCCAGTGCCAATGCAGCGTACCCGGCCGGAACAGCCGCCTGATCACCCGGTGGCGCCGGCCGGCAATGGTGACGTCAGCCTGGCTGGCCGCCGTCGGAGGGCGCCACCATGCGCCCTCGGCCGGCCACCCGCCGTCGGGCAACATCTTTTTAACCCAGAGCGGGTCGATAGGCCGGCCCGTGGAATTGGACTTGAAAAGCCGGTGCTGCAGGAACAGTTCGGCTGACCGCCCTGCGGCGATCCGAGCCGGCTGCACACGTAGAGGGCGTTGCCTTCCTGCGACGCACCGCGGCATACAAACAAGGAAGACCACCTCGGCTGAGGTGGTCTTCCTTGTCAGTCTCCAGGCTTGTTCCCGTTCAGGCCATGGCCGGCCGTGTCCGGATCAGGCGCTGCAGACCAGGTCCATTGCTGCAGTTCAGATCCATTTCGGGGCTGCCGGGACGGTGTCCAGGGCTGCTCCGTTTTGGCTGGCAGTGACGCCGCCGGTGCCCCGTCCGGTCGCCCAGCGGGCCACGCCGGCAAGGGGGCCCGAAATCACCACCGGCGCTTCCGCGCCGGCGTCGCCGAATTCCTGCAGCTGCTGGCCCGTGACCCTGACCAGCAGCCCGGTGTCTGTTCCGCGGGTTGCCCAGGCGGACGTGATGTCCTGGAGCAGGCGGGACAGGACCGGGACCGGGATATCGGCGAACGAGGCTCCGTTGTCCAGGTCAACTGCGTGGGTCCAGACTTCCCGGGTGCGCATCCAGACGGTTTCCTCGGCCGGGACGGTGCGGCCCTGGGCGGTTTTGACTTTGTGGTGCCAGGCGTCGGCCGGCAGGTCGCGCCATTCGACGTTCAGGTGCACCGCGGAGTGGTCAAAAAGGTGCCGCAACGCAATCGGCGGCAGCGAGGCCCCGAAATTGATCTCGTGGTCCCTGATCTCCGTGGAGGCATACATGGGTGTTTCCACGCCGGTGGCCGCCCACTCGATGAGCCGCGCGATGGCCCGCGCGTTGTAGCCGATATGGGCGGTCACGTGGCGGCGGGTCCAGCCCGGCAGCAGCGAGGGCCCGTCCAGGGCCGCGTCGGAGAGCTCGTTGAGCTTGCGGGCGAAGAACGCGGTACCACGCCGGGCCTGCAGCAGCGATTCGAGCAGCTGCGGGTCCGTCGTCTGGTCCTGGCGTGCGACCATCAGGATTCCTTGACCACGCGGTTGTTCAGCTGGCCGAGGCCTTCGATGGTGGTGACCAGGATCTGGCCTTCCTGGAGGTAACGCTTGGGATCCTGGGCGTGGCCCACGCCGCCGGGCGTTCCGGTGGCAATCACATCGCCCGGGTTCAGCGTGATGATCGTGGAGATGTAGGACACCAGGAACTCCGGGGTGAAGACCACGTCGTTGGTGGGGGTGGACTGCTGGACCTCACCGTCGACGGCGGTGGTCATGAGGC
Organism: Pseudarthrobacter cremeus; assembly: GCF_051857465.1. Classification (NCBI taxonomy): domain Bacteria; kingdom Bacillati; phylum Actinomycetota; class Actinomycetes; order Micrococcales; family Micrococcaceae; genus Pseudarthrobacter; species Pseudarthrobacter cremeus. Next base: position 152,804 of record NZ_JBPZHC010000001.1, read on the forward strand.
CGCCGCTGAACTCGTCCTTGGTGACCAGGGCCGGGCCGAACGGGGTGGACTTTTCCCAGGTCTTGCCCTGCAGCCACTGGATGGTGCGGAACTGGTAGTCGCGCATGGACACGTCGTTCAGCACGGCGTACCCGGCGATGTGGTCCGCGGCGTCGGCTTCGGAAATCCGGCGGCCCTTCTTGCCGATGACGACGGCGAGTTCGGACTCCCAGTCCACGGTGTCGGATTCCTGGGGCAGGGCCAGGTCATCGTTGGGCCCGATCAGGGATTCTGCATACTTGGCGAACAGGGTGGGGTATTCGGGGACTTCCCGGCCCATTTCCTTGATGTGGTTGCGGTAGTTGTGGCCCACGCAGATGATCTTGCCCGGCGCCGGAACAACGGCGTCCAGGTCAGCGCCCTCGAGCGGGTGCGTGGTGCCGTTCGCGGCTGCTGCGATGGACTCCCAGGCGGAATCCTTCAGGAGGGCCCCGACGTCGGAGAACCCTTCGATTTCGGTGAGGGTGTCGCCGTCCTGGCGGACAGCCTTGGTTACAGTTTTGTCCCCCTGGGAGAGACGGAGTGTCAGGAGTTTCATGCGTTCTTGCGTCCTTCGGTGTAGGTGCGGTTAAAGTTCAGCCGTTCAAATATGGGGGCGTCGCTGAAGCGGAAGAGGTCAAAGCCGGTCTCAGCCTGCACGGACCATTCGGCCCAGGACGGGACCACAAACAGGTCGCCCTTTTCCAGGGTCCGGGTTTCACCGTTCAGCACCACACTGCCTCGGCCTTCGAAGACCTGCCAGACGCTGGAACCGACCTCGCGGAGCGGCTCGGTGGAGGCCCCGGCCCGTAAACGGTGGAACTCGGCACGGATGGTGGGCATCACGTCCCCACCGGTGGTGGGGTTGGTGAAGCGCACGGCTGCGTGGCCCTGGGACACGGTGGCCGGGTGACCCTCGTCCTCAAGGAGCAGCTGCTCGGTCAGGGCGCGGTCGGTGTATTCCCAGCGGTAGGCCGCGATGGGGGAGCTGGTGGTGTCATCCAGGCCCGACAGCGGACGCAGGCCGGGGTGGGCCCAGAGCCGCTCGGAGCGGGAGATGTCCGGGGTGGCTTCATCGGTGACGCGTTCGGTGCCGAACTCGAAGAACCCGGCGTCGGCGTAGTGCACGAACGGGATGTCCAGCCCGTCGATCCAGGCCATTGGCTCATCGGTGTCATTGTGGTGTCCGTGGAAGTTCCAGCCCGGGGTCAGAAGGAAATCACCGCGGGACATCCGGACGGGGTCACCGTTCACCACGGTCCAGACGCCTTCGCCCTCGACGACGAAGCGGAACGCGTTCTGGGAGTGGCGGTGCTCCGGGGCCGTTTCACGGGCACCGAGGTACTGGATCGCAGCCCACAGGGTGGGCGTGGCGTACGGGGTGTTCCCCAGGCCGGGGTTCGCCAGCGCAATGGCGCGGCGTTCCCCGCCACGGCCCACCGGCACCAGATCGCCTGCGCGCGCCGCGAGCGGGTACAGATCACTCCAGCGCCACACATGCGGCACCGCCTTCGGCGACGGCACCATCGGCATCAGGTCTGCGATTTCAGTCCACAAAGGGATCAGGTTCTCGCGGTCAAAGTCCTGGTACAGCTTTTTGAGCTGTGCAGCCTCTTCAGGCGTTGGCTCAGGAAGAGCCTGCCCCGCGGCCACGGATTCATGGGTCGTGTTCTCGGCGCTGATGGACACGTCGGCCTCCTTCTATAAGTGGAACAATTTTTGGCGTAGTGCGACTCTACGGACGCACCCCGTGTGACGCCCAACATATTCTGCTCAACAGAATTCCCCTCCGCGATCCAGCCCTGCTCAGTCGGGGTCGGCCGGATTTGCCGCGATATCGATCTCCAGCTGGCGGCAGGTTTCCCGCAGGGCGCCGACGAGGCCGGCGTCGAAGACCTTGCGGAAACGGGTAGCGGGAGTGGCCACGCTGAGGGCCCCCACGACGTGCCCGTGCCGGTTGTGCAGGGCAATCCCCAACGCGCTCACGCCATCCTCCGTACCCTCGAAATTCGCCGCGAAGCCGTTGTACCGGATCGTTTCCAGTTCACGCGGGAAAGCCTGGTAATCGGCGTCCGGAATAGTATCCCCGCCTATTTCGGCATTATTGCTGCGGAAGAGCTGCTCAATCATGTGGGCATCAAGTTCGGCAAGCATTGCCTTGCCCCCTGAGGTCTTGTTGGCCGGCATGACGGTCCCTTGCCGGTCGCCTACGCGCAGCACATTGTTTCCTTCCACGGTGGCCAGGAAGCGCACTTTCGTACCCACCCGGACCATGAGGTTGACTGTTTCGTTAAGTCTCGCGGAGAGGAGTTCCATGTGCGGCTGCGCCAGCGACCGGAGCAGCCTGGACCACGCCAGCCCTGCCGGTCCCACACCCATCGCGGGCCCGGGCACGTAGCGGCGGGTCTCGTCCTGCACGGCGAATCCCCGGTAGACCAGCATGGCCAGGAGGCGGTGAGCGGTTGACGGGGCCACCCCCAGCTCCTCGGCTGCGTCCTTGAGGCGAAGTGTCCCGCCGTCGCGCAGCAGCTGCAGGAGCTGCAGCGCGTTATCTACGGCCTCGATGGAATAGGTCGGCCGCTTCTGCAGGGGCTTTCGGACCGGTTTCGACGTAGGCCTGGAAGATCTGCCGGAGGCAGGCTGAGAGCCGGGATTGTTCTGCACATCAGAATTCTATTGTGGTTCATCTTCGAGGGCCATGACAGTAGTGGGATGAATCACACACTTCCCGCTGCAGTGCCGCAACGGTCCTCGCCGGGGGTCCACACCCCCATTGCCGCTGACGGGCCTGCGTCACGGTTCACCAAAGGTTCGGCTGCGGCCGTCCTTGTCTGCTGGCTCCTGGTGGTCTTCGATGGGTATGACCTCATCGTCTACGGCACGGTCCAGTCCTCCCTGATCTCCGAAACCGGTTGGGGCCTGACCAAGGCCACCGCCGGAACCATTGGTTCGATGGCCTTCGTCGGCATGATGATCGGAGCGATTTTCGCCGGCCGCATGGCTGATTCGTGGGGCCGCCGCCGCACGATCCTCGGCTGCGCGATCGTCTTCTCGGTTTTCACCGTGCTCTGTGCGTTCGCCCCCAACGCCGCCATCTTCGGCGTCCTGCGGCTCCTTGCCGGCGTCGGGCTTGGCGGCCTGGTGCCCTCCGCAAATGCCCTGGTTGCAGAACTGGTTCCCGCCAAATGGCGGTCCCTCATAGCCACCCTCATGATGTCCGGTGTTCCGATCGGCGGATCCATCGCCGCCCTTGTCGGCATCGGGCTGATCCCCGCCTTCGGCTGGGAGGCCATGTTCCTCGTGGCAGTGCTGGCCCTGGTGGTCGTGGTGCCGCTCGGGCTGAAGTACCTCCCCGAAACACTGGCCCCGGTAAGCCCCGCCGGCGAAGCAACGGACAGGGCAGCCGGCAAGGCAGCCCGCAGGGTGGCCAAGAAATCAGCCGCCAAGCCCACTGCAGGGACTGAACCGATCGGATTCTCCTCCTTGCTCCGGGCCCCTTACCTCGGCGTCAGCGTGCTGTTCGCGCTTGCCACGATCGCCACCCTCTTCGCCTGGTACGGATTGGGTACCTGGCTGCCAAACCTCATGCAACTTGCCGGCTACAACCTGGGCTCTGCCCTGACCTTCGCGCTGGCATTGAACCTCGGGGCGGTGGCCGGTTCGGTCATCACTGCCTGGGCCGGAACCCGTTTCGGACCGATGCCTACCGCAATTGCCGCAGCCGCCGTCGCGGCAGGCGCACTGGTGGTCCTCGTCACGGGGCCCTCCGTCACCGTCGTCTACCTGATGCTGGTCCTCGCCGGCGTCGGAACGCACGGCACGCAGTGCCTCATCATCGCCGCCGTCGCGAGCCACTATCCCGGACACCTCCGGGGGACCGCGCTTGGCTGGGCGCTCGGGACGGGCCGCATCGGCGCCGTCGCAGCACCCCAGGTAGGTGGCCTCCTGCTGGCCGCCGGACTGGGTGTCAATTCGAATTTCCTCGCCTTCGCCGGTGCAGCCGCCATTGCCGCGGTCCTGCTGGCCGCCGTGGGCCTCAAACTCAAGTCCAAATCGTCAACCACCCCCTCACCCTCAACATCAGGAGCAAGCAATGTCTGAGTACGCCACGTCCACCGACGTCCTCGTTATCGGAGGAGGAATGGCCGGACTGGCCGGAGCCCTCGCGCTGCGTGAAAACGGTGCCAATGTCACCCTCGTGGAGCGGGCCCCCGAATTCGGCGAGGTCGGCGCGGGCCTGCAGATGGCCCCCAACGCCTCCCGCGTGCTTCAACGCTGGGGCCTGCTGGAGAAGGCACTGGAAATCGGTGTGCAGCCCAAGCACCTGGTCTTCCGCGACGCCGTCACCGGCGAGGAACTGACGCGCCAAACGCTCGGCGGGGAATTCGAGGAGCGCTACGGCGCCCCCTACGTGGTGATCCACCGCAGCGACCTGCACCGGGTCCTGCTCGAGGGCTGTGAGGCGGCCGGCGTCACGCTCGTCAACGATGTCATGGTCCAAAGCGTGGAGACCATCAACGGCCGCGGTGTGGCCCACACGGCTGCCGGCGTGGACTACGAGGCGGACGTCGTGATCGGCGCCGACGGACTCAAGTCCACCCTCCGCCCGCTGGTGGCCAGCGACGAACCTGTCCCTTCCGCGTATGTTGCTTACCGCGGAACGGTACCCATCACCGAAAACACCCCCAAGGCTGACCTCGAGGACGTCATTGTCTACCTCGGCCCCGACTGCCACCTGGTGCAGTACCCGCTGCGGAAGGGCGAGCTGCTGAACACGGTGGCTGTCTTCAAGTCCGCTTCCTTCGAACGCGGCGAGGAGCAGTACGGCGGAGTCGACGAACTCGAGGCAGCGTATAAGGACTGCGTCCCGGCTGTTCAGGAAGCCCTCAAGAACCTGGCCACCGGAATCCGCTGGCCCATGTACGATCGCGATCCGATCGAAAACTGGGTCGCCGGCCGGATGGTGCTGATGGGCGACGCCGCGCACCCGATGCTGCAGTACCTGGCCCAGGGCGCCTGCCAGGCCCTCGAGGACGCGGCCGTCCTTCAGGACGTCAGCAACGGAACCGTCTTCACCGCCGAGGGCGTCAACCCGGAAGCGTGGGACGAAGCCATCGCGGAATTCAACAGCATCCGCGCCGGGCGTACCGCCCGTGTCCAGCGCACCGCCCGCGTCTGGGGCGAGTCATGGCACGTCTCTGGCCTGGCCCGCACACTGCGCAACCTGCTGTTCAAGAGCCGTAAGGACAACGACTTCCAGTACAACGACTGGATCTACGGCAAGGACCAGCCGGGAAGCCCGGCCCTTGCGGGCGCGGCTGCGTCGAAGGCCTCCGTCTAAGGGCTTCAGTCCTTGAGGAGTGGCTGCACGCAATGCAACGATTGATTGCGTGCAGCCACTCCTTTGTTTAACAGCCGGCTACTCCCGCCAGTACCTTCTGACCTGAGGTGAAGCGGCGATGCGGAACGTCACCCTCTATCTGGACGTGGACGGAGTGGTGTGCCCGTTCGGGGCAACCGGAAGGACGCCGTGGGGTTCCCCCTGGCGCCTCGGCAACGCCGGCCTGCTTGAAGTGGCGTATGCCAGGGAGCTTGTTGAGGGGCTGAACGAACTGGCCCGGCTTCCCGGCATCCGCTGCGTTTGGCTGACCAGCTGGGAGGACATGGCGCCTCAGTATCTGTGTCCCGCCATCGGCCTCAATGCCGGGACCTGGCCCTACCTGGCTGCTGAGGCCGGCGGTACCGGCGAAAGCTGGTGGAAACTGCGTGCCATCCAGGCGGACCTTGGCAGGTTCGGAACCGATGCCCTGGTGTGGATCGATGACCAGCTCAATTTTGAGCGGGAGGCGCAGGCATGGGCGCGGATCCTGGGCCGGCGCATCATGATGGTCTCGCCGGATCCCCGGCGTGGCATCTCCCCGGACGAACTGGCAGCAGTGAAATCGTTCCTGGAAGGGCCGGTGTTTTGACCTGCAGCGGCTGGCGCGTACGATCGTTGAGGTTTCGGGCCAATCCGGTAAACATCACCAGTCTCTTCGCGTGAACAACTGATGAACTATGCTGACCGGTGTGGCCGGGCAAGGAACTGCCGAACGTCGACTCTGCAGATTGGGCAACAGTTGGATATCACCTTTATGGTGGCGCTGGTCATTGCACTGGCCCTATTTTTCGACTTTACAAACGGCTTCCATGACACGGCCAACGCGATGGCCACGCCCATCGCCACCGGTGCCATCAAACCCAAGACGGCAGTCACCCTGGCGGCTGTCTTGAACCTGGTCGGCGCCTTCTTGTCCACCGAAGTGGCCAAGACGGTTTCCGGCGGCATCATCAGGGAAGGGTCGGACGGCGTCCAGATCACACCCGAGATCATCTTCGCGGGGTTGATGGGTGCCATCCTCTGGAACATGATCACCTGGCTCAAGGGCCTGCCCTCCAGTTCGTCCCACGCCCTTTTTGGCGGACTCATCGGCGCTGCGATTGCCGGTATCGGGTTCAGCTCGGTGAATCTGGAGACCCTGCTCCAGAAAGTCATCCTCCCCGCCATTTTCGCCCCGCTTATTGCCGGGATAGCCGCCTACATCTGCACCAGGCTCGCCTACGCGCTGACGGCCCGCCACGATCCGGAAACCGGCAGCAAGCTGACCCAGAAGCGAGGCGGGTTCCGGACCGGCCAGATCTTCACCTCCAGCCTCGTGGCACTCGCCCACGGCACCAACGACGCACAGAAGACCATGGGCATCATTACCCTGGTCCTGATTGCCGCCGGCACCCAGGCTCCGGGTTCCGGTCCGCAGCTCTGGGTCATCGCAGCGTGCGCCCTGGCCATTGCCGTCGGCACTTACTCGGGCGGCTGGCGCATCATCCGCACCATGGGATCCGGCCTCACCGAGGTCAAGCCCGCGCAGGGTTTTGCGGCTGAGACCAGCACCGCCTCGGCCATCCTGGCTTCGTCCCACCTCGGCTTCGCCCTCTCCACCACGCAGGTGGCTTCCGGTTCGGTCATCGGGTCAGGCATGGGCCGCAAAGGCACTACCGTTCGCTGGAACATGGTGGGCAGGATCGCCATCGGCTGGCTCTTTACGCTGCCGGCGGCCGGGATCGTCGGGGCACTGACCGCGTTGCTCGTCAAGACCGGCGTCGTCGGCGTGGCGATTGCCGCAGTCGCCGGTACAGCAGCTGTGCTGCTGATGTTCTTCTATTCCAGGAAGTCCCACGTTGGCCACCACAACGCCGTTGAGGTCGAAGAAGCCGGCCAGGCGATCCGTTTCGCCAGGAAGAAAGCACTCGCCCGGGCCCGCGCCAGGGCCGACCAGGAAAAGGATGCCCAGCGATGAAGTGGTTGGAACTCTTGACCGTAGGCGGCGCCACCCTGGTGGCTGCCGTGACTGTTGTGGTCCTGTACTCGCTCGGAGTCCGGCTGACCGCCATCGCCGGTGACGCCCGGCAGTCATCACCGGGGCTCAAGCGTTCGCTGGCATATGTCTGCTTCGGCTTCTGCGGACTAGCCGTACTGTTCGGGCTCTATTTGATCATCCCGTACTTCTCCAAGTAGCCGCCCATGGCTAGGCTGGGTCCATGTCCAGGTTCCAGTACTTTGTCGCCGCATCCCTGGACGGCTTTATTGCCACGTCCGGGGACGATCTTGGCTGGCTGCTGCAGTTCGACGGCTTCGAAGGCGGCAAGGAAAGCTATGACACGTTCATGGCCGACGTCGGCTGCATAGTGATGGGCGGGGAAACCTACGCGTGGCTCATGGAGCACGAGCCCGGCAACTGGCCCTATCCCGACACTCCCTGCTACGTGTTCACCCGGCATGAGCACACCGCTCCCGCCGGCTCGGATATTACCTTCGTGCGCGGAGACGTCCGTGAATTCATCCAGGACTTCAAGGAAAACGCCGCCGGCAGGAACATCTGGGTGGTGGGCGGCGGCAACCTGGCCGCCCAGTTCGCTGACGCCGGCCTCCTGGACGAACTCATCCTCTCCGTCATCCCCGTGGTGCTGGGAGACGGCAAGCGGCTGCTGCCATTGGAAGGTCCGACGCCGCCACTTGAGCTGACAGCGTCCCGCACCATGGGACGGGGCATAGTGGAACTGCGCTACCGACTCAGTGCGGGCGGCAACGCCGCCTGACGGCGCTCAGGCGCCGGCGTCCGGCTCCCGGTTGTCGCGGATCATGTTAGTGATCCGTGCCGTGGACAGCTTGCGGCCGGCCTCATCGGTCATCACCACTTCGTGGGTTGCCAGGGTGCGGCCCAGATGAATGGCGGTACAGGTTCCTGTCACGGTGCCCGAAGCGATTGACCGGTGATGCGTGGCATTGACCTCGATACCCACCGCGTGCCGTCCTTCCCCCGCGTGCATTCCGGCAGAGAACGAGCCCAGAGTCTCGGCCAGCACCACATGCGCTCCTCCATGCAGGATCCCCGCCACCTGGGTGTTGCCCTGGACCGGCATGGTGGCGACCGTGCGCTCAGGGCTCATCTCCAGGAAATGGATGCCCATTTTGACCACCAGGGCGCCAATACCCATCTGGCCCAGCCACTCGTGGAGGTGTTCCGGAATGCCGGCTGTGACCAACTCCTCAGCAAAGGGGCCGGGCGTGAAATTGTCCATCATGCCAACTAGGCTGGCACCTGTGAGTGAAACTACCAAACCGGCCCCTTTTCCGTCCGAATCCGCTGTGCTTGACCGCAGCGACGCCCCGCACGCCGATGCCGCCCTGCAGGACATCACCGTGCCCGCACATTCAGGACGGTCGGTTTCGGCAACGGAGGCTCCCGTCATTCCCTTGACCGACCAGCCCCGGCTGCTCGTGCTGGACGGGCACTCCATGGCGTTCCGCGCCTTCTTCGCCCTCCCGGCGGACAAGTTTTCCACGGCCAACGGTCAACACACCAACGCGATCCACGGCTTCACGTCGATGCTGATCAACCTCATCAAGGAACAGAAGCCCACCCATATCGCCGTCGCCTTCGACGTCTCGGATGAAACCACGCACCGAAAGACCGAGTACAGCGACTACAAGGGTGGCCGCAACGAAACTCCACGGGAGATGAGCGGCCAGATCGACCTGATCGACAAGGTCATGAATGCCTGGGGCATCAAGACCATCAAGATGCCCGGCTATGAGGCCGATGACGTCCTGGCCACCCTCGCCGCCATGGGGGAGAAGGCCGGTTTCGAGGTCCTGCTGGTCACCGGCGACCGCGATGCCTTCCAGCTCATCACGGACAACGTTTTTGTGCTCTACCCCCGGAAGGGTGTCAGCGACATTCCCCGGCTGGATGCTGCTGCCATCCAGGAGAAATACTTTGTCACGCCGGCGCAGTACTCGGACCTCGCAGCTCTCGTGGGGGAGACCTCCGACAACCTTCCAGGTGTCCCGGGCGTCGGCCCCAAGACCGCCGCGAAGTGGATCAACCTCTACGGCGGGCTCGAGGGAGTCCTGGAACACCTGGATAAGATCGGCGGCAAGGTGGGGGACGCCCTCCGCGAAAACGTCGAGGATGTCAAGCGCAACCGGCGGCTGAACCGGCTCCACACCGATCTTGATCTCCCGCTGACGCTGGAGGACCTGGCGGACCCGCGGCCGGACGAGGCCGCGCTGGAGCAGCTGTTCGACGAACTTGAGTTCAAGACCATCAGGGCGCGCCTCTTCGCTCTCTACGGCAGCGAGGACCTGGAACCCGCTGAGCGGGAGAGCGTGGATGTTCCTGACTACCTCACGCCCGCCGACGCCGCGGAGCTGGCTGCCTTTTTCGCAGCCGGCGGCGGGAAACGTTCGGCCGTGGCCGTTGACCTGGTGCCCGGCCGGATCGGCGAAGACGCTGCCGCCCTTGCCATCGTGCGCGGCGATGCAGCGGTGTACATCGACCTCGCAGCCCAGGACGCCGCAGCCGAAAACGTTCTGGCGGACTGGCTGCGGGACAAGGAGATCCCGAAGGTCATGCACGGCTACAAAGCAGCGCTGAAGGCCTTGTCGAGCCGTGGCCTGGGCCTGGAAGGCGTGGTCGATGACACGTCAATTTCCGGATACCTTATTCAGCCGGACCGGCGCACTTATGAACTGGCAGAGCTGGCCCAGCACCACCTGAACGTCAGCATTCCGTCCGAGACCGCCAAGGCGGGCCAGCTTGAGCTGTCGTTCGACGGCGACGACGCCGCCGCCGCCGGCGCGCTGGTCCAGGTGGCTGCCGTCGTGCAGGCCCTGAGCCGATACTTCGATTCCGAACTGGCCGAGCGCCAGGCCGCCGAGCTGCTGGCCACCCTTGAACTCCCTGTCAGCAGAGTCCTGGCTGACATGGAGCTCGCCGGCATCGCCATCGACATGGCCCGGATGGATGAACAGCTCGCCGATCTCGCCAAGGTCATCGACAATGCGCAGGAGCTCGCCTTCGCCGCCATCGGCCATGAGGTCAATCTCGGATCTCCCAAGCAGCTCCAGACCGTCCTCTTCGAGGAACTCCAGCTGCCGAAGACCAAGAAAATCAAGTCCGGCTACACCACCGACGCCGCGTCGCTGAAGAACCTGCTGGAAAAAACCGGCCACGAATTCCTGGTCCAGCTCATGGCCCACCGCGAATCCTCCAAGCTGCGCCAGATGCTCGAATCACTCAAGAAGTCAGTCACCGAAGACGGCCGGATCCACACCACCTATGCGCAGAACGTGGCGGCCACCGGCCGGATCTCCTCCAACAACCCCAACCTGCAGAACATCCCCATCCGCAGCGAGGAAGGACGGCGCGTCCGCGGCATCTTCGTGGTCAGCGAAGGCTATGAGTGCCTGCTGTCAGCGGACTACTCGCAGATCGAAATGCGCATCATGGCCCACCTCTCCGGGGACGCCGGGCTGATCCAGGCGTACAAGGACGGCGAGGACCTCCACCGTTTTGTGGGCTCCAACATCTTCCACGTCCCCACCGACCAGGTGACCAGTGCCATGCGTTCCAAGGTCAAGGCAATGTCCTACGGCCTGGCCTACGGACTGACCTCGTTCGGCCTCTCCAAGCAGCTGGAGATCTCCGTTGACGAGGCACGGACCCTGATGAAGGAATACTTCGACCGTTTCGGTGCCGTCCGCGACTACCTCCGCGGAGTGGTGGACCAAGCCCGGATCGACGGCTACACCGCCACCATCGAAGGGCGCCGCCGGTACCTTCCGGACCTGACCAGCACTGACAGGCAGTTGCGCGAGAACGCCGAGCGGATAGCACTGAACTCGCCCATCCAGGGATCGGCGGCCGACATCATCAAGCGCGCCATGCTCGGTGTGCACTCGGAACTCTCGGCCCAGGGCCTCAAATCGCGCATGCTCCTGCAGGTCCATGACGAACTGGTGCTCGAGGTGGCCGCAGGCGAGCGGGAAGCGGTGGAGACGCTCGTGACCGAGCAGATGGCCGGTGCCGCAGACCTGAGCGTCCCTCTGGAGGTCCAGATCGGTGTGGGCCCGAGCTGGTACGACGCCGGGCACTAGGAACGGGACGCCAGGACCAGGACACCAGGAACGGGGGCGGGGCGCGATGGACAAGTACGACGTCCGGAAACAGTTCAAAGAACTGTATGCGCCCCGTGCCCGCGATTTCGAGGTGGTCACGGTTCCTCCCATGAACTACCTGATGCTGGACGGAGAAGGCAACCCGGGGACGGCGCCTGCCTACGCCGCCGCCCTGGAGGCGCTGTACTCGGTGTCCTACGCAGTCAAGTTCGCCAGCAAGCACGCGGGACGGGACTACGTCGTCGGGCCTTTGGAGGGTCTGTGGACAGCGGACAACCCTGATGCCTTCACCCGCGGCGAGAAGGACAGCTGGAAATGGACCATGATGATCCCCCAGCCGGACTGGATCGGTCCGGCCGGGATCCGGGACGGAATCGCGAAGGCTGCGGCGAAGAACGCTCCGGGCCTGGACAGACTCCGTCTGGAGACCCTTGAGGAAGGCCTCGCGGTGCAGATCCTGCACATCGGCAGCTACGACGACGAGGGTCCCACGCTTCACCGCCTGCATCATGAATTCATGCCGGCCAGCGGATTCGGGTTCGCCGGCCCGCACCACGAGATCTACCTCAGCGACCCCCGCAGGGTGGTTCCGGAGAAGCTCAGAACAATCCTGCGCCAGCCCGTGCGGCCGCTCTGACCACCCCTGGCTCCATGCGTACGCTTCCGGGCGTGTTGTTGCTGGCCAGGCGCCGGATGGGTTAGCTAGGCTCGGCACTGTGGCTGAACTGAGCGGGACCTACGAAATCCGGCGCTTCGACGCGGTGTCCAAGGGCGATCCGGGGTTCGCTGAGGCGGAAAATTGGGTTAGGGCAGTGGCGTTCGGTTTCCACGAGTCCACCCGCACGCCGGAGCATGTGGCGAAGTCCCTGGACACTTACAAGGCTGATCGCCGCGTTCTGACCGGCGCCTACCAGGCCGGCGAGGTGGCCCCGGGATCCCTTCCGGCGGATGTCCCGGTGGCTACCTTCGGCACGCTCCGCAAAACCCTCAACATCGGGTTTGGCCGGACGTTGGACACGCAGCTCGTCACCGCTGTGACGGTGCGGACCTCCCACCGGCGCCGCGGCCTGCTGCGCCGGATGATGTCCGAGGACCTGGATATGGCCCGGCGGGACGGGATCCCGATGGCGGCCCTGACCGCATCCGAAGGATCCATTTACGGACGCTTCGGGTACGGCGTGGCCAGCTTCGAACGCACCGTGAAAGTGGATACCACCGCCCGCTTCGTGCTCAACCACCAGTCAACCGGCATTGTCGAGGTGGCCGACTCCAAGGTGCTGCTGGATGTCGCGCCGGTGGTTTTCGAGCGGGTACACCGCGTCACGCCGGGATCGATCGGCCGCCAGGAATGGTACCGCCAACTCGCTTCCGGATCACTTGGCCGCGACGGCAAGGAAGACCCCGCTGTCAAGGTGGCCCTGCACTACGGCGCCGGCAACACGGTGGACGGCTATGTGTCCTACAGGTTCCTGGGCTGGGACACCGAGCCCCACACCGTGCAGGTGGTGGACCTCGTGGCCGCCACCAGCGATGCGTATCTTGAACTGTGGCAGTTCCTCGCCGCCATCGACCTCGTGGAGCGGGTCACGTGGGAGGAAGCGCCACTGGATGATCCCCTGACGTGGGCGCTTTCCGATCCCCGCTGCATCGACTCATCGGACAGCAGGGACATGCTGTGGCTCCGGATCCTTGACGTGGTCAAGGCGCTGGAGGCGCGGCACTACCAGGTGGACGGCCGGCTGGTGTTGGCGGTCCTGGATCCGTTGGGGCTGAGCGCAGGAACCTTCGCGCTGACAGTCAGTGGCGGTGAGGCCGCCGTCGAGCGTGTTGACACGGGGGAGGAACCGGACCTGACCTTGGATGTCTCGGCGCTGTCATCGATTTACCTCGGCGCCGTCTGCCCCGTTACCCTTGAGGCGGCAGGGCGGATCCGCGAGCACAGGCAGGGCGCGGCGCTCCAGGCCCGTGGGTTGTTCGCCGTCGAGCGGGCCACCCACTGCCTGACCCATTTCTAGGGGCCCCTGCATCATCGAAGGATTGTCCATGGGGGATATCCCCGCGCCGGGAAGGCCCGGCCGCCGGACCTTGCTGCTCGCAATGGCCGGTGCGGCATCCGTGGCCCTCTCAGGGTGCATGGCCACCGCCGACGCGTCTCAACCGGAGGGGCGCCCGACGCCGGAGGCACTCATTCCGGTGGATCCGGCTTCTCCTGCTCCCTCACGTACGGCGTCGGCGGAAACCCCTTCGGATGAGCCCTACCGGCCGACGCCACCCACGAAGCAACAGATTATTGCCGAGTTCGGGTCGCGCAAACCCCACGAGTGGGGGTTGCAGGTCACAGGCATCGTGGCCACGTCCGCGGCCCGGGACATTGCGCTGACGCTGGATGCCTGCGGAGGTCCGGGCGGCACCGGATGCGACCAGCAACTGCTGACGACGTTGCGGAAACTCAAGGTGCCGGCCACCCTCTTCCTCAACGAACGGTGGATCCAGGCAAACCCGGCACTGACGGCTGAGTTGGCCCACGACCCCCTTTTTGAACTGGCAAACCATGGGTACCTGCACCGCCCGCTGTCCGTCAGCGGGAGGTCTGCCTATGGGATCGCCGGAACAAGGGACATCGGTGAGGTCTATGACGAGGTGATGGGGAACCAGGCCGTCCTCCAGGACATCATTGGCCATGTTCCGGCGTTCTTCCGGCCTGGAACCGCTTATTACGACGACGTCGCGGCCGCCATTACCCGCCGGCTGGGCCCCTTGCCGGTGAATTTCAGTATCAATGGTGACGGCGGTGCCACGTTTCCACCGTCCACCGTGGCGGCCGAGGTCGGCAAGGCGCGGAACGGGGATATTGTCATTGCCCACTTCAACAAGCCCGGCAGCGGTACCGCGGCCGGGCTTGCCCAGGCCCTGCCCCGGCTTTTGGGACAGGGCGCAACGTTTGCAAAACTGGGGGCAGTACTGCCCACCTGACCAGCCCCGACTTTGACCGGTGTTGGCCGCTGCGACTAGAATAAGTGGGCGCGCACTACGTGCACGTTTCTATAATCCACAAAATCAGGATGACCCGGCGGATCCTTGCGGTGAGCCGAGACCTGCGCCTGCGTTCCATAACGCGGGCGCGGCGGTTTTCCTGACCGACTAACTATCCACAACGGAGCCCCTACTACATGACCATCACCTCCACCGAGAAGCCCGGTACCCCCGTAGTCGCGATTAACGACATCGGTACCGCTGAGGACTTCCTCGCAGCAGTCGACGCCACCATCAAGTACTTCAACGACGGAGATCTCGTCGAAGGTACCGTTGTCAAGGTCGACCGCGATGAAGTTCTGCTCGACATCGGTTACAAGACCGAAGGTGTCATCCCCTCCCGCGAGCTGTCCATCAAGCACGACGTTGATCCCGGAGACGTTGTCTCCGTTGGCGATCTCGTCGAAGCCCTGGTGCTCACCAAGGAAGACAAAGAAGGCCGCCTGATCCTCTCCAAGAAGCGTGCTCAGTACGAGCGCGCCTGGGGCGACATCGAGAAGGTCAAGGAAGAAGACGGTGTTGTCACCGGTACCGTCATCGAGGTTGTCAAGGGTGGTCTTATCCTCGACATCGGTCTGCGCGGCTTCCTGCCCGCATCCCTCGTCGAGATGCGCCGTGTGCGCGACCTTGCTCCGTACATCGGTCAGAAGATCGAAGCCAAAATCATCGAGCTGGACAAGAACCGCAACAACGTTGTGCTTTCCCGCCGTGCATGGCTCGAGCAGACCCAGTCCGAGGTCCGCTCCACGTTCCTCAACAAGCTGGAAAAGGGCCAGGTCCGTCCCGGCGTCGTTTCCTCCATCGTCAACTTCGGTGCCTTCGTGGACCTGGGCGGCGTAGACGGCCTCGTTCACGTTTCCGAGCTGTCCTGGAAGCACATCGACCACCCGTCCGAGGTTGTCGAAGTTGGCCAGGAAGTCACTGTCGAGGTTCTCGAGGTCGACCTGGACCGCGAGCGCGTCTCCCTGTCGCTCAAGGCTACGCAGGAAGATCCGTGGCAGACCTTCGCCCGCACCCACGCCCTCGGGCAGGTTGTTCCGGGTAAGGTCACCAAGCTCGTTCCGTTCGGTGCGTTCGTTCGCGTCGAAGACGGCATCGAAGGCCTCGTTCACATCTCCGAGCTGGCCGTGCGCCACGTGGAGCTGGCTGAGCAGGTTGTCTCCGTTGGTGACGAGCTGTTCGTCAAGGTCATCGACATCGACCTCGAGCGCCGCCGCATCTCCCTCTCCCTCAAGCAGGCTAACGAGGGCGTTGACGCCGAGTCCACCGAGTTCGATCCGGCTCTCTACGGCATGGCCGCTGAGTACGACGAAGAGGGCAACTACAAGTACCCGGAGGGCTTCGACCCGGAGTCCAACGAGTGGCTTGAAGGCTACGAGAACCAGCGCGCCGCCTGGGAGCAGCAGTACGCTGACGCCCAGACCCGCTGGGAAGCCCACAAGAAGCAGGTTGCCCAGCACGCTGCCGATGACGCTGCAGCTGCAACGTCCGGTGAGAGCGATTCCGGCACCACCAGCTACTCCTCCGAGCCTGCTGCCGAGACCAACGTTGGAGCCGGTACCCTGGCTTCCGACGAGGCTCTTGCAGCTCTGCGTGAGAAGCTGACCGGCAACTAATTTGCCACCGGCCCGGTAAGACCCGGGCTGATGCAGCTGGCCCGTCAGCCCGGCAATCCGGGCCCGGGTGCCTGGTCTTGTCAGGGGGAAAGTACGACGACGGCACTCACCGAGCCGTCGTCGTCGCGGTTCAGGACGGCGCTGGCCGAGGTGAGGAGGCGCGGGGCGCCGATGTTCCCGGCCGTCGTATGGGCAACTACCTGCCGCAGTCCGGCGAGGCGTGCCTGCGCCAGGACCAGGTCCAGTGCCGCTCCTCCGACGCCACGGCCTCGGAAACCCCGTCCCAGCCAGATGCCCGTTTCTGCAGAGCCATCGCCGGTGCGCTTAAGCCGGATGCACCCCGCCGGGCTGCCGTCGGACAGCACGGCCCAGCTCTTTTCCTGTGCGGGCCCGTCGAGGCCGGCGGCTGCCGCCCGGTGGTAGCCGCGGAACCAGTCCACCCGTTCGGTGTTCCAGTTCGTGCCGCTGCCACGCGGCGGCGTCACGTCGTCCGGTGCGGCGTCGCTCAGGGCGAGCTCCAGGAGCCGCTCCAGCATGGTTTCGTCGACGTCGGCCAGGCGGACGTGGGCCGGCGCAGTCTCAGCAGAGCGGGACATCAATCCACTCCGTTCCGCCAGGTGCCAGCGCGACTTTTCCGCCGGTGAGGGACAACAGTCGTTCACTGGCGGCGGCAATGTCTGCCGGGGTATCAGGTATTGCCAGCCTAAGGACGGTCTCCTGGGCTCCGTAGCTGGTTTCTGCCATGGCAAAGCCGGCGGCCCGCAGGTCATTTTCCAACCGGCCGGCTGCCGCGTGCGGAACCGAAGCCCCGCAGATGCGCCAGCGGCGCCGTTGGACAAGCGGGGCGAGTTCCACTGCGGAGGAAACGGACTCTGAATAGGCGCGTACCAGTCCGCCGGCACCCAGCAGGATGCCGCCGAAGTATCGTACGACGACGGCGCTGACGTCGCTGAGGTCTGCCACGCCAGGCGCTGTCTCCCGTTTGAGGAGCGCTTCCAGCATGGGGATGCCCGCGGTGCCGGACGGTTCGCCGTCGTCATGTGACCGCTGGATGCTGCGGTCCGGGCCCAGGATGAATGCCGAGCAGTGATGGCGGGCATCATGGAACTCCCGCCGCAATCCGGCCACGAGATCCCTTGCGGATTCCTCGCTGTCCGAACGCCGCAGCACGGTGATGAACCTCGACCTCTTGATCTCCAGTTCATGCCGGACATCCGGTCCCGCGGCAAGGGTGGTGTAGGACGTGGCCTGGCTCTCTTGGTCGTGCACCGGCCAAGTCTAAGTCCACAGCGCCCCCGGCTGCGCTCCACAGGGGAGCCCGGCGGCGTGAGTAAGCTGGTGGGGTGCTGAAAATCGGATTGACGGGCGGCATCGCCTCAGGAAAGTCAGTTGTTGCTGCCCGTCTCGCGGAGCACGGAGCGCTCCTGGTGGACGCTGACGCGCTGGCGCGTGAGGTGGTTGCACCGGGAACGCCTGGACTGGCCCGCGTGGTGGACGCCTTCGGCACGGACATGCTCGCCGCCGACGGCTCGCTGGAGCGGGCCAAACTGGGCGCCCTGGTCTTCGGCAACGCGGCCCAGCTGGCCGTACTGAACGGCATTGTCCACCCAATGGTCCGGGAAGCGGCGGCCGGCATTATTGCCGCGGCCGATGAAGGCTCTGTCGTTGTCCAGGACATTCCCCTGCTGGTGGAGACCGGGCAGGCCAGCGCCTTCCATCTGGTGCTCGTGGTGGACGCGCCGGATGACGTCCGGATCGCCCGGATGGTGGAGCGCCGGGGCATGACGGCGGAAGAGGCGCTGTCCCGCATGGCTTCACAGGCCACTCGTGAAGAACGGCTTGCCGCCGCCGACGTCGTCCTGGACAACTCCGGCACCCTCGAGGACCTGGCTGCGCAGGTGGACAAGCTCTGGAGCGGGCGCCTGGTGCCGTATGCGCAGAACATCAAGAACAGCTCCAAGGCCCCCCGTCCTGGCGGTCCCGTTCTGCATGCCCCCCGTCCTGAGTGGACCCGGAACGCGGAGCGGGTGGTGGCGCGGCTCCGTATGGCGCTGCAGGAGGATTACGGCGATACTGTCCTGGCCATTGACCACATTGGTTCAACCTCGGTGCCCGGCCTCGCCGCCAAGGATGTCCTTGATCTCCAGCTGGCTGTTCCGGACCTGGCGGCAGCGGATACCCTGGCGCCGGCCTTGGCGGCTGCCGGATACCCGCGGGTACCAGGCATCAACTCAGACCAACCCAAGGCCTCCAGGCCCGATCCGGCCGATTGGGCCAAGCGGTTCCATGCCAATGCGGATCCCGGGCTGGCCGTAAACCTCCATGTCCGGACCGCCGGTTCACCCGCGTGGCGGTTCGCACTCTGTTTCCGGGACTGGCTCCGGACGGACGCCGGCGTTGCGGGGGAGTACCTTGCCTTGAAGCACCGGCTCGCGGAACTGCACGCCGGCGATCCCGGAACCGATGGTTACGCCGCAGCCAAGGACTCGTGGTTCGCTGCAGCAGAGCCCCGGATGGAAAGGTGGGCCGCGCGCACAGGGTGGACTTCGCCGTCGTACGGAAATTGAATCTTATGGGGCCCGCCGGCTGTGGTGGGCGCTGTTCGCCTGTAACTGATCCGGCTGTGAGTGTCGGCCCCCGGTTGTAGATTAGAGGCATGAGCCTTGCCCAGGAGATCAACCGTGTTGTAGCGCCGTTTGAAGTCATCAGCGAGTTCCAGCCCGCCGGTGACCAGCCCGCGGCCATCGCGGAACTGACGGAGCGCATCAGGAACGGCGAGAAGGACGTGGTCCTCCTGGGTGCCACCGGTACCGGCAAGAGCGCCACCACGGCCTGGCTCATCGAACAGATCCAACGGCCCACCCTGGTCATGGTGCAGAACAAGACCCTCGCCGCCCAGCTGGCCAACGAATTCCGGGAACTGCTGCCGAACAACGCGGTGGAGTACTTCGTCTCCTACTACGATTACTACCAGCCCGAGGCGTACGTGGCGCAGACGGACACCTTCATCGAGAAGGACTCCTCCATCAACGAGGAAGTGGAACGGCTCCGCCACTCCGCCACCAACGCCCTCCTGACCCGCCGCGATGTCATCGTGGTGGCCACAGTGTCCTGTATCTACGGCCTGGGTACCCCGGAGGAATACATCGCGGGTATGGTCACGCTCCGCAAGGGGGCGGAAATGAACCGGGACGATCTCCTCCGGAAGTTCGTCTCCATGCAGTACGCCCGGAACGACATGGACTTCCACCGCGGCACCTTCCGGGTCCGCGGCGACACCGTGGAAATCATCCCGATGTACGAGGAACTGGCCATCCGGATCGAGTTCTTCGGCGACGAAATCGAGAATATCCACACGCTGCATCCGCTGACCGGCGAGGTGATCCGGGACGAAGAGGAAATGTACGTCTTCCCGGCCTCGCACTACGTCGCCGGCCCCGAACGGATGGCCAGGGCCATCAAGCGGATCGAGGACGAACTCGCTGACCGGCTGCAGGTACTGGAAAGCCAGAACAAGCTTGTGGAAGCCCAGCGCCTGCGGATGCGGACCACCTATGACCTGGAGATGATGCAGCAGATGGGCTTCTGCAACGGCATCGAAAACTACTCCTCGCACATCGACGGCCGTGCCGCGGGAACCGCCCCGCACTGCCTCATCGACTACTTCCCGGACGACTTCCTGCTGGTCATCGACGAATCCCACGTCACGGTTCCACAGATCGGCGCCATGTACGAAGGCGACATGTCCCGCAAGCGGAACCTGGTGGACTTCGGCTTCCGCCTCCCCTCCGCCATGGACAACCGGCCGCTCAAATGGGACGAATTCCTCCAGCGCGTCGGCCAGACCGTCTACCTTTCCGCCACTCCCGGCAAATACGAACTGGGCAAAGCTGACGGCTTCGTCCAGCAGATTATCCGTCCCACCGGGCTGATCGACCCCGAAGTGGTGGTCAAGCCCACCAAGGGCCAGATCGATGACCTGCTGGGCGAGATCAAGACCCGTACAGCGAAGAATGAGCGCATCCTGGTCACCACGCTGACCAAGCGGATGGCGGAGGACCTCACCGACTACCTGCTGGGCCATGGCATCAGGGTGGAGTACCTGCACTCGGATGTGGACACCCTGCGCCGCGTTGAGCTGCTGCGCGAACTCCGGATGGGCAAGTTTGATGTCCTGGTGGGCATTAACCTGCTCCGGGAAGGCCTGGATCTTCCCGAGGTCTCGCTGGTGAGCATCCTGGACGCGGACAAGGAAGGTTTCCTTCGATCCTCCACGTCGCTGATCCAGACCATCGGCCGCGCAGCCCGTAACGTCTCGGGGCAGGTGCACATGTACGCGGACCGCATCACCGACTCCATGGCACACGCCATCGACGAGACAAACCGGCGCCGCGCCATCCAGGTGGCCTACAACACAGAGCACGGCGTGGACCCGCAGCCCCTCCGGAAGAAGATCGCGGACATCACCGACCAACTGGCCAAGGAAGACGCTGACACCCAGGAGCTGCTGAACAACAACCGCCTGGCCAAGGGTGCCAAGCGCGGGAAGTCCGCGGCGAAGGGCGCAGCCAAGGTGCGGGCTGATGGCCTGGCGGCAGCACCGGCCGAGGACCTCGTGGGGCTGATCGAACAACTCACCGAGCAGATGCACGGTGCTGCAGCGGAGCTCCAGTTCGAAGTTGCCGCCCGGATCCGCGACGAAGTCAGCGAGCTTAAGAAGGAGCTCCGCCAAATGCAGGCGGCCGGTCACGCCTAGCTGCTGTAGAGTTAACGTCACGTAGGGGAGTATCCCAAGCGCTACGATCGTCAACACGCCAGGCACAGCTGCCTGACCGGGCGTAGCGGGCCACCACATCAGCACCAAGTGCACAGGTTGGCCGGAGAGACTTACACCGCTTCTCTGTACCCTGCGAAAGGCTACCCTGTGCTCGATTTGCCTGTGTGGTTCGAGGTCGGCTCGCTAGTCGTCCTCGGCCTGATCCTCCTGATTGACCTGTTGCTTGTGGTCAAGCGTCCCCACGAACCTTCCATGAAGGAAGCCGGCCTCTGGGTCGCGTTTTACGTGTCGCTTGCCCTGGTGTTCGCCGGCGCCATGTTCGCTTTCACGAACGCGGAGTTCGGCGGCCAGTTCGTCGCCGGCTGGGTTACCGAATACAGCCTCAGCATCGACAACCTCTTTGTCTTCATCATCATCATGGCCCGCTTCTCCGTGCCCCGGAAATACCAGCAGGAAGTCCTGATGGTGGGCATCATCATCGCGCTGATCCTGCGCGGAATCTTCATCCTGCTTGGCGCCATCGTCATCGAGCAGTTCAGCTGGGTCTTCTACATCTTCGGCGCTTTCCTCCTCTGGACCGCCTGGAAGCAGGCCCAGGACGAAGGCGAGGACGAAGAGGACAAGGAAAACCCGCTCATCGCCCGGATCCGCAAGGTCATCCCCATGTCGGAGAAGTTCGATGAAGGCAAGCTCCGCACCACGGTGGACGGCAAGAAGGTCTTCACCCCCATGCTGATCGTGTTCATCACCATCGGTTTGACCGACCTCCTCTTCGCCGTTGATTCGATTCCCGCCATCTTCGGCCTTACCCAGAGCCCGTTCATTGTCTTCACCGCCAACCTGTTCGCCCTGATGGGTCTGCGCCAGCTGTACTTCCTGCTCGGTGGCCTGATGAACCGCCTGATCTACCTCAAGCACGCCCTGTCGTTCATCCTGGCGTTCATCGGCGTCAAGCTTGTGCTGCACGCCATGCATGTGAACGAACTGCCGTTCATCAACGGCGGCAAGCACATTGAATGGGCGCCGGAGATCCCCACGTTCGTCTCCCTGGCCGTCATCGTCGGCACCATCATCGTCGCCGTGATCGCCAGCCTGATCAGCTCCAAGGCCCAGTCAGCCCATCTGGATCCCCGCCTCGAGGAAGACTCCAAGAAGAGCCTCACCGACGCCGAATAGGCGTACGCAGCTCACCGCCTGACCGGCAGTCCCGGCCGCACCTGCGGCCGGGACTGCCGTTGAAGCCCGCCCTGCAGGCATGAGAACCGCCTCTGTGGGACCGGCCTGCCGAGGACTATGCTCGGATCATGGTCCGCACCCTGATGTCGGAAAGTGGAGTGCGCCAGGTGCAGCGCCGCACCGTGGTGCTGTTGAGCGTTGCGCAGGTTTTTGCCGGACTCGGCACCGGGGCCACCGTATCCATCGGTTCCATACTGGCCGTTGAGCTGTCCGGTTCCGCGGCCTGGGCTGGTGCAGTGGCCACGGTGATGACTCTGGGCGCCGCGTTGGCAGCCTTACCCCTTGCCTCGCTGGCAGACCGCCGGGGACGCCGCATCGGTCAGGTCCTGGGGCTCGCGGCCGCCCTCCTGGGGGCAGTCCTGATCATGCTGTCAGTGGTGACGGGCCAGTTCGTCCTTCTGGTCCTGGGGGCGGCAGGGATCGGCGTAGGCACCGCCGCCAGCCTGCAGGCCCGTTTTGCCGCCGTGGACCTCGCCGATCCGGAACACCGCGGCAGGTCCTTGTCCGCCGTGGTGTGGGCGGTGACGGTCGGGGCTGTGGCCGGACCGAACCTGATCCAGCCGGGGGCGGCAGTGGGCCTTGCCTTGGGTCTGCCGCCCATTGCGGGCCCGTTCGTGATCTCCGCGGCCGGGCTCGTGCTGGCTACGGCCCTCCTTTTTGTCGGTCTCAGGCCTGACCCCCTCCTGCTGGCAAGGGAACTCGCCGCCCGGCACAACGGTGTCCAGCCCGAAGCAACCCCCGTCACGCAGACCCCGGCCGGGCCAGCCCCGACGAGGCCGCGCGGTTCACTGTTCCGCGGCGTGCGGGCCATCCGCGGGTCCGGAGCCGCGGTGCTGGCGTTGGCAGCCATCGTCGGAGCCCACGCGATCATGGTGGGCGTGATGTCCATGACACCGCTGCACCTGCAGGAGCTCGTGGCAGGGCCGGTTGCATCCCATGCCGGTCACGCGGCGTCAGGGGACGTGCTGGTGATCATCGGGTTTACCATCTCCCTGCATATTGCGGGCATGTTTGCGCTGTCCCCCGTCATGGGCTGGCTGACCGACAAGGTGGGCAGGATGGAAACCATCATGATCGGCTTCGTCACGCTCATCACTGCTGTCTTCGTCGCAGGGCTGGGCCAGACTTCCACCGTGGCCGTTGCCGTGGGGCTGGTCCTGCTCGGAATGGGCTGGTCGGCAGCCACGATATCCGGCTCCACGCTCCTGGCCGAGAGCGTGGGCCAGGAATCCCGTGTTGTGGTCCAGGGCGTCTCGGACATGTTCATGGGCGTTGCCGGTGCCGTGGGCGGGGCTACTTCCGGACTGGTCCTCAGCTGGGCGGGCTACCTGGGGCTGAACATGCTTGGCGGCGTGGTGGGGATTGCGGTCCTTGTTGCCGCGTTCCTGACCCGCATGGCGCGGCGGCGCAAGTCAGTCGCGGGCTGAGCGCACCATCCCCAGCAGCCGGCCGAAGATGGCCTCGCCGTCGTCGGAGATGCCGTCATGGTGGAACTCGCCGGTTTCCCAGACCTGGAGCCCCCGGACCGCAGCCGCCGTCTCCAAGGACAGGGTGCGGTCGACATAGATGTCGTCCCGGTAGACCGCAGCGGCTGCCGGCACCCTGTTCGCGGCCAGCTGAGGCTGGTCATACAAGGGCTTCCAGTCTTCTTTGGCGGCCACCAGTTCGGCCACCTGCTGCAGCGGCCGCAGCGCCGCGTCCTGCTCGAAGTACCAGGGGTAGACCATCTCGCCGGTCAGCAGCAGAGGCTCGGCATCGGGGCGGAATTCGGGGTGCTCCTCCAGAATCCGCCACGCTGACCAACCGCTTGCCTGCCCTTGTCCGTAGATCGACTCGTGCATCAGGGCATAGAGGGGGTTGGCCAGGCGCGACACTATTCCCTGCACCTGCTCGAGGAAGCCATCGGAGAGCCGGGCGCCACGGGCCGTCTCGATGAACGCATCCTCCAAAAGGTAATGCAGCCCGTCCACCCGGGTATTGCCGCCCAGGAATGACCCCACCATCTGGAACCGTTCCACGGTCAGGCGGCCGCCGTCGGGCAGGAACTCCGCGGTCTGCCGAAGATGGGCCGCGATGCGCTCCACTGTCAGGCGGTCTTCGGGATACCAGCTGAAGTATTCGGCGTTCCGGGCCGCGACGCGCTGGAAGGTGGCCCGGTAGACGTCGTCTGCGGGACCGGCGAGCGGCGCGAGACCGCCGGTGATCAGGGCTTCGCGCAGACCCTCCGGGGCGAAGGACAGATAGCTGAGGGCGCAGAACCCGCCGTAGCTCTGACCGTAGATGCTCCACGGGCCGGAGCCGAGTGCAGTGCGGATGAGCTCGGCGTCGGCAACGATCGAATCCGCACGGAAGTGCTCCAGATACGCAGCCTGCGCCTCAGCTGTCCCGCGCTGCGGCAGGGTGTTCCGGTCGATGGGCGATGACAGTCCGGTTCCGCGCTGGTCCAGCATCAGGATGCGGAAATCCCGGGCTGCGGCCTTGCTCCAGCCGTTGAGGGAAGCGAGCCTGTTGCCCCGCCCGCCCGGGCCGCCTTGAAGGAACAACAGCCAGGGAAGCTTTTCGGCCTCCGCCTCGGTGTGCGCTGTCGAAACATACTCGCGCGCAAAAACGGTGATGGTCTCCGGAGCTGCCGGGCGGCTTTCGGTGGAGGCGAAGTGGTCCAGCGGCACAGTGAAACAGTGCTCCGCGGTACGCATGCCACGGAATTCATGGCGTGCCCTGACCGTGTGGGGGACCGTTTCGGCTTGCGGGGCAGCGGCGGCGGGCTGCTCAGGCACGGGCTGCCGTCGTCGCGCTGCTGCCGAACTCTGCCAGCGCCCTGCCGGTCAGCCGGAAGGTCGACCAGCCGTCCAGAGGGCCTGCGCCGAGGCTGCGGTAGAACTGAATGGACGGTTCATTCCAGTCCAGGACGCTCCATTCGACCCGGGCGTAGCCGTTTTCGACGGCGGTGGCGGCCAGATGCCGCAGGAGCGCCTTGCCGAGGCCTTCGCCCCGGGCATGGGGACTGACGTAGAGGTCTTCGAGGTAGATGCCGTGGACGCCCTCCCAGGTGGAGTAATTCAGGAACCAGAGCGCGAAACCCTGGACCTCGCCTGCGGCGTTCTCTGCCATGGTGGCAAAGACGCGGGGGTTCTCGCCGAACAGCACCTCGGTGAGTTTTTCCGGAGTGTTGCGGACGGCGTCCGGTTCCTTTTCGTAGATGGCCAGTTCGTGGATCATCTGCAGGATTGCGGGGACGTCGTGCCGGGTTGCGGGTCGGATTACACTCATGCGTCGAGTTTACTAGGGGCTGCCGTGAACAACCGGCCGGGCCTCCTAGTGCCAGCGAAGCGGAGAGGTTCCGTAGCGGACCGGTGCCGTGGTGTATTCAAGGGGCACGCCGTCCGCCACGATGGGCGGCCCGACATACCGCAGTAGGCCATAGGGGCTTTCCGCAACACGGAAGTCCGGTTCCGGCAGGGGACCGCCGCGGGTGGTGACGGCCGGGAGCCTTAGCAGTTCTTCAGCGGTGCGGGCCAGGGAAAGCCGGGCCGTTCCGCCTGTGCCGGTGCTGAGCCGTTCGGCCAGCAACGCGATCACTGCCGCAGCCATACCATAGCCTGTGGCATGATCCAGTGCCTGGACGGGCAGCGCCCCGGGTTTCCACCCGCCGTCGGTGGTGCCGCCATACTGTTGGGCAATGCCGCACGCGGCCTGCACGAGGCTGTCGAACCCGCGCCGTCCGTTCCACGGACCGGCGCTGCCCCAGGCGCTGAGCGTGACCACCACCAGGCCTGGCCGGGCCAGCGACAACCCGGCAGGTCCCAGCCCGAAACGGTCAAGGCTCCCTTCGCGGTAGCCCGTGACCACGACGTCGGCCGAATCAACCAGGCCCCTGACCGCCTCCAACGCAGCGGCATTCCCGAAGTCCGCCTCCGCGCTGCGCTTGCCAAACCCCGAGTCAACGAATGCATCAACCAGCTCCGGAAGCTGCGGCGGGTCGATGCGCAGCACATCCGCCCCCAGGGCGCCGAGCAGACGCGTGGCCGTCGGGCCGGCAATGACGCGGGTCAGGTCCAGCACCTTGAGCCCGGCCAGCGGGCGGAGCGGCTCAGCGGAGGGAACCCACGACGCCGGCCGCACGCTTCCGTGGGACGCCGCCGGCGGGCCCGGGAAGGTGATCCACTGCCCGGCACCGGCGACGGCATGCATCGGCGTCAGTACCCACTCGTCCCTGCTTCGGACAGCTGCGGCGGCGCCGTTGTTGCCGGTGATGGCATCTTCGGCTTCCAGGGCCGTCATCCGCAGCAGGGTGTGTTCCACGGCCTGCGGGGTGCCGGCGGAGAGCGCCTCCATCAGCCGGGCGGCGTGGTGCGGGTAGTTGGCATGCAGGCGTATCCAGCCGTCCGACGTCGGCCGGAAGCCGGACAGCGGAGCAAAGTCGGCCGGCTTGCGGCCCGCGATCCGCAGGTGTCCCAGCGAATCGAAGGCTGCCGCCGTCGGGCCCGCGGCGCACGAATACCTCCCTGGAGCGGCAACCAGGACGTTGAGCGCCGTGGCCGCCGCCTGGACCGCCCCCAGGGCGAGCCCCTCAACATCCAGCGGGCCATCCCACCACCGCCTCGGACCGGAGGTGGGTGCCGCCGGCTGGGACTTCATGGCTTCCAGCACCCGCAGGCTGCCGGTCAGGTCGGGGACTGATTCCGCGGTGTCATCTTCCACTGTGTCATCGCCTAGAGCCTGTTGACGTCGGTGACGCTGACCACCGCTGTGCCGCTCTCATCGGAGGCTGCCAGGTCCACCACTGCGGAGATTCCCCAGTCGTGGTTGCCTGCAGGATCGTCGAAGATCTGCCGTACCTTCCAGAGTCCCGGCTCTTCGGTGATGATCAGGAGGCCGGGTCCGCGGGCGTCGGGACCTGTCCCGATGTCGTTGTGCTCGTCGAAATAGTCGTCCAGGACGTCCTCCCAGCGGTCCGCGCCCCAGCCGGCAGCGGCGTCGAGCTCGCCGAGCGCCGCCGCGTCCTCGTCCGCGAACAGTTCCACCCGGCGGAACATCTCGTTGCGGACCATGACACGGAATGCCCTGATGTTGGACGTCAGCGACGGCGGCGGGGGAGGAGGCGCGTCGTGGGGAGTCGGTGCCGCTCCGGAGGTCAGTTCCTCCCACTCGTCCAGCAGGCTGGAATCGACCTGCCGCACCAGTTCTCCGAGCCAGGCGATGAGGTCCTCAAGGTCCTCCCGCAGAAGGTCCTGCGGCACCGTTTGGCGCAGGGCCTTGAAGCAGTCCGCGAGGTATCGCAGCACGATTCCCTCGGAGCGGGCCAGCCCGTAGAACTGGACGAATTCACCGAAGTTCATGGCGCGCTCGTACATGTCCCGGACCACGGATTTTGGTGCCAGCTCGAAGTCGCCCACCCACGGCGCGGCTTTGCGGTAGACCTCGAAGGCTTCACCCAGCAGTTCGGCCAGCGGCTGGGGGTAGGTCACGTCTTCCAGCATCGCCATGCGCTGGTCGTACTCGATGCCGTCCGCCTTCATGGCTGCGATGGCTTCGCCGCGTGCCTTTTTCTGTTGGGCGGAGAGGATCTGCCGCGGCTTTTCGAGGGTCGCCTCGATCACGGACACGACGTCAAGGGCGTAAGACGGCGATTCCGGGTCGAGCAGCTCAAGCGCCGCGAGGGCGAAGGGCGAGAGGGGCTGGTTGAGGGCGAAGTTCGCCTGCAGGTGCACCGTGAGCCTGACGGTCCGGCCGTCCGGTCCCTGTTCTTCGGGCGGGATCCGCTCCACCACTTCGGCGGCGAGGAGCTCGCGGTAGATCCCGAGTGCCCTTTTCATCAGCTTGAGCTGCGAGGACCGTGACTCGTGGTTCTCGGTCAGAAGCCGGCGGGCGGCCTGGAACGGGTCACCGGGCCGTTCCAGCAGGTTCATCAGCATGGAGTGGGTCACGCTGAAACTCGAGGTCAAGGGGTCCGGCACGGATTCCACGAGGCGCTTGAAGGTGGGCTCACCCCAGGAGACAAAGCCCTCGGGCGGCTTCTTCTTGACCACCTGGCGGAGCTTCTTCTGGTCATCACCGAATTTAGCGGTGGCCTTGGCCATGGCCTTGACGTTCTCGATCACGTGCTCGGGCGCCTGGACCACTACAGTCCCCGCGGTGTCATACCCGGCACGGCCGGCCCTTCCGGCGATCTGGTGGAACTCCCGTGAGTTGAGCGGACGGGTGCGTACGCCGTCGTACTTGCTCAAGGCGGTGAGCAGGACGGTCCGGATGGGCACATTGATGCCTACGCCCAGCGTGTCCGTTCCGCAGATCACCTTGAGCAGGCCCGCCTGGGCGAGCTGTTCCACCAGCCGCCGGTACTTGGGAAGCATGCCGGCGTGATGGACTCCGATGCCGTGCCTGACCAGCCTGTTCAGGGTTTTGCCGAAGCCCGCGGCGAACCGGAAATTGGCGATCAGCTCCGCGATTTTGTCCTTTTCCTCACGCGAGCACACGTTGATGCTCATCAGGGTCTGGGCACGGTCGATTGCCTCGATCTGGCTGAAGTGCACCACATAGACGGGTACCTGGCGCGTGGCCAGCAGTTCCTCAAGCGTCTCGTGGACGGGCGTCTGGTGGTAGTAGTAGTGCAGCGGGATGGGCCGCTCGGCTGAGCTGACG
Organism: Pseudarthrobacter cremeus; assembly: GCF_051857465.1. Lineage (NCBI taxonomy): Bacteria > Bacillati > Actinomycetota > Actinomycetes > Micrococcales > Micrococcaceae > Pseudarthrobacter > Pseudarthrobacter cremeus. The sequence continues at coordinate 181,626 of NZ_JBPZHC010000001.1, forward strand.
GTGGTGGTGGGGCGGCCGGTCAGTTCAGTGATGCCGTTCTCGAAGCGGCTCACATCCCCCAGGGTGGCGGACATCAGCAGGAACTGGGCTTGGGGGAGCTCCAGCAGCGGGACCTGCCAGGCCCAGCCGCGCTGGGGATCGGAGTAGAAGTGGAATTCGTCCATGATGACCGAGCCCAGCTCGGCGGCGGCCCCTTCGCGCAGTGCGATGTTGGCGAGGATTTCCGCGGTGCAGCAGATGATCGGGGCGCTCTGGTTGACGCCGGAGTCGCCGGTGATCATGCCAACGTTCTCGGCCCCGAAGATATCGCACAGCGCAAAAAACTTCTCCGAGACAAGGGCCTTGATGGGGGCTGTGTAGTAGCTGCGTTCTCCGCGCGCCATGGCCTGGAAGTGGGCCGCAATGGCGACGAGGGATTTTCCGGACCCTGTCGGGGTGGCGAGGATGACGTTGGCACCTGCGGCGAGCTCCATGATGGCCTCGTCCTGGGCGGCGTACAGCTCCAGCCCACGGCTTTCGGTCCACTCAAGAAATTGTGTGTAGAGGGCGTCCGGGTCGATGCCTGCGCCGGAGGTGTTTTGGGCGGGCAGGACGGGCAGCTGGTCAACGAGTTTCATTGTTTTCCAGCTTAGTGCCCAGCGGGTTCCGGGGATCAGGGCGGGGGCGGGTTAGGCTCGCCGTATGGCCACAGACGCAACCGACCATGGAGAAACCATGATGTGGGACCCAGTGAAATACGTTCAGTTCGGTGACTACCGGGACAGGCCGTTCTTCGACCTCACCGGAAGGATCCGGACCGGGCGCCCGTCGAATGTGGTGGACCTGGGCTGCGGACCCGGCAACCTGACCGCAACCCTTGCGCAGCGCTGGCCGGAAGCGCGCGTCACGGGCCTCGACTCTTCCGCCGAGATGCTGGCCAAGGCAGGCGCCCGGGCGGAGGCCAACCATGGACTCAGCTTCCGGCAAGCAGATATCGCGGAGTGGACGCCCGACGCCGACACCGACGTGGTTGTCACCAATGCCGCATTGCAGTGGGTGCCCGGCCATCAGGAGATGCTGGCGCGCTGGCTGGAGGCGCTTAGCTCCGGGGCGTGGTTCGCCATGCAGGTCCCGGGGAACTTCAACGCCCCGTCGCATGCGCTGATGCGGGACCTGGCAGGCTCGGCAAAATGGGCGGCCCGGCTGGACGGAGTCCTCCGCGGCGGCGAATCGGTGGGGGAACCTGCTGAATACCTCCGCATCATGCTGGACGCGGGCTGCACCGCGGACGCCTGGGAGACGACGTACCTCCAGGTCCTTCCCGGCACGGATCCAGTGCTCGAGTGGGTCCGCGGCACAGCCCTGCGGCCGGTCCTGGCCGCCCTCACCGATGACGATGGCCGGGCTTTCGAGGCGGAGTATGCCACCCTTCTGCGGGCAGCCTATCCGTCAACGGACCATGGAACGGTCTTCCCGTTCCGGCGGATCTTCGCCGTGGCACAGAAGGGCCAGCGATGACCGCGGGCGCTTCCTTCCCTGGAAACTGGAAGCCCAACCAGGCCAGCACGGTTGCCCTCTACGAGCAGCTGCGCCTGCATGTCATCCGTCTCGCGGACAACGGTGACCTCCCGCCCGGGACCAGGCTGCCGGCCGTCCGGACGCTGGCGGGCCTCCTTGAGGTGGCGCCGCATACCGTGGCCAGGGCCTACAAGGAGCTCGAAGCGGCCGGCGTGGTCGCAACCAAAGGCAGGAACGGCACGGTCGTTTGCGCCCGTGACGAACGCTTGGACGCGCTGTCCCTTGCCGCCAATGCCTATGCATCGGTGGCGAAGGCCCAGGGGGCGGGCTTTGCCGAAGCAGTCAAGCTCCTCGCGGCCGCCTACGACGCCGACTGAGGCGCCCACCGCGGCGCCCGCATGGATATTCGAAGAAGTTTTCGATTAGCATTAGTGGGTGCCTAAAGCCGTAGCTGAAGAAACAGCAGTCGAATCCGTCCCCGTCACCGTTGCCCAGGCCCCCGTCAAGCCTGCCCGTCCAGACCTTTCCCGCCTTGTGGTCAAGGGGGCGAGGGAGCATAACCTTCGCAACGTGGACCTGGACCTGCCCCGCGACGCCATGATCGTGTTCACGGGCCTGTCCGGATCGGGGAAGTCTTCCCTCGCGTTCGACACTATCTTTGCCGAGGGCCAGCGCCGGTACGTGGAGTCCCTGTCGGCGTACGCCCGCCAGTTCCTCGGCCAGGTGGACAAGCCGGATGTCGATTTCATCGAAGGACTCTCACCGGCCGTCTCCATCGACCAGAAGTCCACCAGCAAGAACCCCCGCTCAACCGTGGGCACCATCACGGAGATCTACGACTACATGCGCCTGCTCTGGGCACGCGTGGGACGGCCGCACTGCCCGGTCTGCGGCGAAGTTGTTGCCCGCCAGACTCCGCAGCAGATCGTGGACCAGCTCCTTGAACTCGAGGAAGGGACCCGTTTCCAGGTCCTGGCTCCCGTGGTCAGGGGCCGCAAAGGCGAATTCGTCGACCTCTTCAAGGAGCTGACCGCCAAGGGCTACTCCCGCGCCCGGGTGGACGGCGAGCTGATCCAGCTCAGCGATCCGCCCAAGCTGGGCAAACAGTTCAAGCACTCCATTGAGGTGGTGGTTGACCGTCTGGTGGTCAAGGAGGGCATCAGCCAGCGCCTGACCGATTCCGTCGAGACCGCCCTGGGCCTCGCGGAGGGCCGCGTCCTGGCCGAGTTCGTGGACCTCGACGCCGACGCCCCGGAACGTCTCCGCGCATTCTCCGAGAACCTCGCGTGCCCCAATGAGCATCCGCTGGCGATCGACGAGATCGAACCCCGCTCCTTCTCCTTCAACAATCCTTTCGGCGCCTGTGCCGCCTGCAGCGGCATCGGAACCCGTCTCGAGGTTGACGAAGAACTGATTGTCCCCAACCCGGAACTGTCGCTGTCGGAGGGTGCCATCGCGCCCTGGTCGCTCGGCACCGCCACCACGGAGTACTGGAACCGCCTGCTTGCCGGGCTCGCGAAGGAACTCGGGTTCTCCATGGACACTCCGTGGGAGAAGCTGGGCAGCGATGTGCGCCAGACGGTCCTTCACGGAAAGGATCACAAGGTTGTGGTCCAGTACAAGAACCGCTTCGGCCGGGAGCGGAAGTACAGCACAGGCTTTGAAGGCGCCATCCAGTACGTCCACCGCAAACACGGCGAAACGGACTCTGAATGGGCGCGTGACCGCTACGAAGAGTACATGCGGCAGATTCCATGCCCCGCCTGCAACGGCGCACGGTTGAACCCGGCCTCGCTGTCCGTCCTGATCAACGGCAAGTCCATTGCCGACGTCGCCGCGATGCCTATGCGCGCGTGCGCTGACTTCCTGAACAACCTGGTGCTCACGGGCCGCGAAGCCCAGATCGCGCACCAGGTGCTGAAGGAGATCCAGGCGAGGCTGACTTTCCTTCTCGATGTCGGCCTCGAATACCTGAACCTCGAACGCCCCTCGGCAACCCTGTCGGGCGGCGAAGCGCAGCGCATCCGGCTGGCCACGCAGATCGGCTCCGGCCTTGTGGGCGTCCTGTATGTCCTCGACGAGCCATCCATCGGCCTGCACCAGCGTGACAACCGCAGGCTTATCGACACCCTGACCCGGCTCCGGGACATGGGGAACACCCTCATTGTCGTAGAACACGATGAGGACACCATCCAGGTGGCGGACTGGATCGTGGACATCGGACCCGGCGCGGGCGAGCACGGCGGGCAGGTGGTGCACTCCGGTTCCTACAAGGAGCTCCTGGCGAACACCGAATCCCTGACCGGGGACTACCTGTCAGGCCGCAAGAAGATCGAAATCCCCAAAAAGCGGCGCAAATACGACAAAAAACGCGAGCTGAAGGTTGTTGGGGCGCGGGAGAACAACCTGGTCAACGTTGACGCGACCTTCCCGCTCGGTCTGTTCACTGCCGTGACGGGCGTCAGCGGCTCCGGAAAGTCCACCCTCGTCAACGAAATTCTCTACAAGGTGCTGGCCAACAAGCTCAACGGGGCCAAGCAGGTCGCCGGCCGCCACAAGAGCATCCTGGGCCTGGACCAGCTCGACAAGGTGGTCCATGTGGACCAGAGCCCGATCGGGCGGACCCCCCGGTCCAACCCGGCCACCTACACAGGTGTCTTCGACAACATCCGGAAACTCTTCGCCGAGACCACCGAGGCGAAAGTCCGCGGCTACCTGCCGGGCCGGTTCTCCTTCAACGTCAAGGGCGGGCGCTGCGAGTCCTGTTCAGGCGACGGCACGCTGAAGATCGAAATGAACTTCCTGCCCGATGTCTATGTTCCCTGCGAGGTGTGCCACGGCGCCCGGTACAACCGGGAGACACTCGAGGTGCACTACAAGGGCAAGACCATCGCCGATGTCCTGAACATGCCCATCGAGGAAGGTGCGGAATTCTTCGCCGCCTTCTCGCCGATCGCCCGGCACCTGAACACCCTGGTGGATGTGGGCCTTGGCTACGTCCGCCTGGGACAGCCGGCAACCACACTGTCCGGCGGCGAGGCCCAGCGCGTCAAGCTGGCTGCGGAACTGCAGAAGCGCTCCAACGGCCGCAGCGTCTATGTGCTGGACGAGCCGACCACCGGCCTCCACTTCGAGGACATCCGCAAGCTCCTGATGGTGCTCCAGGGGCTGGTGGACAAGGGCAACACCGTTATTACCATCGAACACAACCTTGATGTCATCAAGAGTGCCGACTGGATCGTGGACCTTGGTCCGGACGGCGGCTCAGGTGGCGGGCAGATCGTGGCCACGGGAACTCCGGAGCAGGTGGCCAAATCCACTCAAAGCCACACAGCCGCTTTCCTCGCGGAGATTCTGGGTTAGTTCCCCGCAATGCCATGCCGGTTTTGCCGGGGTCAGGCACGGGACCCGACCGGAAGTATGCCTTCGCGGGCATGCGAGTTTCAGGCATGCGCGGTGTCGTGAGAAACTAGGCCGGTGACTCAAACAACAGTGCCCGTGATCTTCGACCTGGACGGCACTCTTGTCGATCCTGCCGGCGGCATAACCGACGGAATCGCAGCGGCCCTCGCGGCCGAAGGACTCCCGGTTCCCGCCCGGGACCTGCTGGACGCAATGATCGGACCCAAACTCAGTGACTCGCTCCTGAGCGTGGCGATGGTCCCGGCGGCGAAGCTGGAGAACGTCATCCGGCGCTACCGTCAGTACTATCTGGCCACCGGAATCGGCCAAAGCCGGCTGTATCCGGGAATCAAGGATGTCCTGGAGGGCTTCGCCGCGGCGGGGCGGCCGGCTGCCGTCGCCACGCAGAAGCCGGAAGGTCTGGCCCAGATCGTGCTGAGGCATCACGGTATCGACGGCCTGTTCCAGTCCATCCGGGGCTCCTCGGACAACGAATCCTCAACCGAAGGGCCCGTGGGTAAGGCGAGCATCATTGCCGAAGCCCTGGCTGATCTTTCCACCCACCACGCCGTGATGGTGGGCGACCGTGCCCAGGACGTCGCCGGTGCCATCGCGAACGGACTGGACTGCATCGGGGTGGGCTGGGGCTTTGCGCCCGACGGCGAACTCGACGACGCCGGGGCGTTCACCGTGGTGGAAACTACGACAGGCCTCGTGGCCGCCATCGGGCGGCTTGAGTCCATCCACGCAGCCGCCATGGGTGAGGTGCGCAACGATGGCTCTGTTTGAAGCGGTCCGCTGGACCACCCGGGGACTTATTGCCGGCTCCTGCCGGCCCACCGTCATCGGTCTCGAAAACGTCCCCCAGGACGGCCCCTTCATTGTGGCGCCGAACCACCTCTCCTTCTTTGACAGCGTCATCGTCCAGGCGTTGATGCCCCGGCCGGTGGCCTTCTTCGCCAAAGCCGAGTACTTCAACACCGGTGGCGTCAAAGGCAAGGTCATGAAGTCATTCTTTGAGTCCGTGGGCTCCATCCCGGTGGAGCGCGGCGAGCAGGCGGCCAGTGTCCAGGCACTCAAAACCCTCCTGGACATCCTCGAGGCGGGCAAGGGCATAGGGATCTATCCCGAAGGTACCCGTTCACGGGACGGGATCCTTTACCGCGGCCGGACAGGCGTGGGCTGGCTCGCGTTGACCACCGGCGCGCCGGTGGTTCCTGTCGGCCTGATCGGTACGGAGAACCTCCAGCCGGCCGGCGAGAAGGGATTCAGGCCCCACCACTTCACCATGAAAGTGGGGGAGCCGCTGTACTTCGACAAGACCGGCCCGGATCATTCGCTGCCCGCGCGCCGGCAGGTAACGGACGCCATCATGGAAGCCATCGCAGCCCTCAGCGGCCAGGAACGTGCCACCACCTACAACCAGAGCAAGATCACGGATTAGGTTACGGATCAGCCCGCGTGGCAAGGAGGCCGGGCTGTCCTCAGTAGACTGGAGTCGTGGCAGATCCAGCAACTTACAGGCCCCAAACGGGTGAAATTCCCACCAACCCCGGGGTGTACCGCTTCCGCGATCCCCACGGCCGGGTCATTTACGTCGGCAAAGCAAAAAGCCTCCGGTCGCGCCTGAACTCCTACTTCGCCAACCCGCTGGGCCTGCTCCCCAAGACGTACGCCATGGTCCACGCGGCGAGCAGTGTGGAGTGGACGGTGGTCAGCAGCGAACTGGAGTCACTTCAGCTCGAATACACCTGGATCAAGGAATTTAAACCGCGTTACAACGTGGTTTTCCGGGACGACAAAACCTATCCGTACCTGGCCCTGACCATGAGCGAGAAACTGCCCCGGGTCCAGGTCATGCGCGGGGACCGGCGAAAAGGCACCCGCTACTTCGGCCCGTACACAGCCGGTGCAATCAGGGAAACCATGGACACGCTCCTGCGGGTGTTCCCGGTCCGCAGCTGCAGTGCCGGGGTGCTCAAAAGGGCGCAGGCCAGCGGCCGGCCGTGCCTTCTGGGGTATATCGATAAATGCTCGGCGCCCTGCGTAGGCCGGATTTCCCCCGAGGACCACCGGGCTTTGGCGGAGGACTTCTGTGCATTTATGGGCGGCGAAGCCAAACGCTTCATCTCAAAGCTCGAGAAGCAGATGGCCGAAGCGGTAGCGGAGCTGGACTACGAGCGGGCGGCACGGCTCCGTGATGACATCTCGGCCCTCCGGAAGGTCTTCGAGCGCAACGCAGTGGTGCTCGCCGAGGATACCGACGCCGATGTATTTGCGCTGTTCGAGGACGAGCTTGAAGCCGCAGTCCAGGTGTTCCACGTCCGCGGCGGACGGGTCCGCGGCCAGCGCGGCTGGGTTGTGGAAAAGGTGGAGGATGCCACCACCCCTGACCTGGTGGAACACCTCCTGCAGCAGGTTTACGGCGAGGACGGCGACAGCCATGGCAGGCTGCCCCGCGAGGTGCTGGTTCCCGTGGAGCCCAGCAACGCCGCGGAACTGACGCAATGGCTTGGCGGGCTGCGGGGGGCCAAGGTGGACATCCGGGTCCCGCAGCGCGGCGACAAAGCGGCCCTGATGTCCACGGTCCGGGAGAACGCCGAGCATGCGCTGAAACTGCACAAGACCCGGCGGGCCGGTGACCTGACGGTCCGCTCACAGGCCCTCCAGGAGCTCCAGGAGGCCCTGGATATCCCTGTTGCCCTGATGCGCATTGAATGCTATGACGTGTCGCACGTCCAGGGCACCAATGTCGTGGCGTCCATGGTGGTGGTGGAGGACGGACTGCCCAAGAAATCCGACTACCGGAAGTTCTCCGTCACGGGTGAGGCCGCCACGGATGACACCGCGGCCATGCATGATGTCCTGACCCGGCGCTTTCGGCATTACCTCCAGGACCGGACAGCACAGGTGGAGGCGTCCGCCCTGCCCGGCCACCAGGCGGCCCTGAAGGCCACGGCCGACGCCGCGGTCCTGGACTCCACCACGCCGGCACCGCGGGCCAGGTTCGCCTACCCGCCCAACCTCGTGGTGGTTGACGGCGGCAAACCCCAGGTCAACGCCGCCGCCCGGGCGCTGGCGGACCTGGGTATCGAGGACGTGTACGTGGTGGGCCTGGCCAAGCGCCTCGAGGAAGTGTGGCTGCCGGACAGTGACTTCCCGGTGATTCTGCCGCGGACCTCCCAGGGTCTTTACCTGCTGCAGCGCATCCGGGATGAAGCGCACCGCTTCGCCATCACCTTCCACCGCCAGAAGCGCGGGAAAGCCATGACGGTCTCCGCGCTCGACGACGTACCAGGGCTGGGCGAATCCAAGCGAAAGGCGCTGCTGGACCAATTTGGCTCCGTCAAAGGCGTGAAGTCGGCCACTGCGGCCGAGCTCACAGCCGCCAAGGGCATCGGACCCTCCCTTGCCACCGCCATCATTGCCCACTTCAGCTCGGTCGATGAAGCAGGAGATACAGTCCCCGCCGTGAATATGACCACCGGCGAAATCATTGAAACCTAGGTAGGGTAAGGAGCGCAGGTTTCCGCCGATGCGGTTCCCTGCCTACATCAGAGCAGAAACGGGGCGGAACGAATGGCAGACTCGACGGCGGAATCCGGGACGGGGCAGGACGGCTTCACGCCGGTCAAGCCCCTCGAAGCGGAACTGCTGGTGGTCACCGGAATGTCCGGGGCCGGACGGAGCACCGCCGCGGACGCCCTGGAGGACCACGGCTGGTACGTCGTGGAAAACCTTCCGCCGCAGATGCTCGGGACACTTGCTGAACTTGTGTCCCACGCGCCGCAGTCCATTCCGCGCCTCGCTGTGGTGATGGACGTCCGCAGCAAGGGCCTCTTTGCCGACGTCCGCGCCGCCCTCGGCGCCCTGGAGGCCAGCGGCGTGACTTTCCGGGTGCTCTTCCTTGACGCCAACGACGACGTCCTGGTGCGCCGCTTCGAGCAGGGCCGCAGGCCCCATCCCCTCCAGGAAGGCGGCAGGATCCTCGACGGCATAGCAGCCGAGCGCGAGGTCCTGAAGGAACTGCGGGACAGCGCCGACGTCGTCCTGGACACATCCGCCTACAACGTCCACGGCCTGGCCACGGCCATTACCGAGCTCTTCAGTGAAACCGGTCCGGTGGCCCTGCGGATCAACGTCATGAGCTTCGGCTTCAAATACGGCTTGCCCGTTGACTCCAACTACGTCGCCGACGTCCGGTTCATTCCCAATCCGCACTGGGTGCCTCAGCTGCGCCCGCACACCGGGCTGGACAAGGACGTCAGCGACTACGTCCTCGAGGCCGAGGGCGTCAAAAACTTCGTTGACCGCTACGTCCTGGCGCTTGAGCCCGTCCTGGATGGGTACCGGCGCGAGAACAAGCACTACGCCACCATCGCCGTCGGCTGTACCGGCGGCAAGCACCGCTCGGTGGCGGTCGCCGTCGAGCTTTCCAAGAAACTGGCACAGTATCCCCGCGTGACCGTGACCACCACCCACCGGGACCTGGGCCGCGAATAATGGGGATGCTTACGGGGCCGCTGCCGCTGATACCGGTGTCCGGCGGAACGGCAGGCGGCCAGCAGGACAAAGGGCCGAATGTCGTGGCATTGGGCGGCGGGCACGGCCTGTCCGCTTCGCTGTCGGCGCTGCGGCTGCTCACCTCGGAGCTGACCGCCGTCGTCACGGTGGCGGACGACGGCGGGTCATCCGGGCGTCTGCGTGAAGAGTACGGTGTCCTCCCGCCCGGAGACCTGCGGATGGCGCTGTCGGCGCTGTGCGATGACACCGACTGGGGGCGCACCTGGCGTGACGTGATGCAGCACCGGTTCCAGCCGGGCAAAGGGCGCGGCGGGTCCCTGGACGACCATGCGATGGGAAACCTGCTCATCGTCACCCTTTGGGAGCTGCTCGGCGACACCGTGGCCGGACTGAAATGGGCAGGTGCCCTGCTCGGCGCCCGGGGGCAGGTCCTGCCGATGTCCACCGTCCCGCTCACCATCGAAGGGGACATCCGCATCACCGCCCCGGACGGCGCGACGGCATTGCAGACCATCCGCGGCCAGGCCCAGTGCGCCGTTGCCGGCTCCCTGGAACGCGTCCGGCTGGTGCCCGAGCAGGCGCCTGCCTGCGTCGAGGCCCTGACCGCCATCGAACTGGCCGACTGGATCATCCTGGGGCCGGGCTCCTGGTACACCTCGGTCCTGCCGCACCTGCTGCTCCCGGAAATGCGCGATGCCCTCTGCGGCACCGCCGCCAAACGCTGCATCACCATGAATCTGGCGACGGACACGAAAGAGACCACCGGCATGTCCGCCGCCGACCACCTGCATGCACTGCGCCGGTATGCACCGGACTTCGGGGTCGACGTCGTCCTGGCGGACCCTGCGTCGGTGCCGGACCGGCAGGAGTTCGAGAAAGCTGCGGGGATGATCGGTGCCGAGGTTGTCTTGGGTAAAGTGGGGGCGTCGGGCCGCCGGCCCGTCCATGACCCTTTGCGTCTGGCAGCGGCGTACCACGACATTTTTGGGAACAGTTAGGAAGGTGCCATGGCACTGACATCATCGGTCAAGGAAGAACTGTCCCGGCTGGACATCAAGAAATCGTCTGTCCGCAAGGCTGAGGTTTCCGCGATGCTCCGGTTCGCAGGCGGCCTTCACATCATCTCGGGCCGGATCGTGATCGAGGCAGAGGTTGACCTCGCGTCCACGGCCCGCCGCCTGCGCGCCGCCATCGCCGAGGTCTACGGCCACCAAAGCGAAATCATCGTGGTCTCCGGCGGGGGACTGCGCCGCGGCAGCCGCTACGTGGTGCGTGTGGTGCGCGATGGCGAATCCCTGGCGCGCCAGACCGGGCTCCTGGACGGCCGCGGCCGGCCGGTCCGGGGGCTTCCTTCGGCGGTCGTGAACGGTTCGGCCGCTGATGCCGAGGCCGTCTGGCGGGGCGCTTTCCTCGTCCACGGCTCGCTCACCGAGCCTGGCCGGTCTTCCTCGATGGAGGTCACCTGCCCCGGCCCCGAGTCCGCCCTTGCCCTGGTGGGCGCTGCCCGCCGCCTCGGCATCCAGGCAAAGGCCCGCGAAGTCAGGGGAGTGGACCGGGTGGTCATCCGCGACGGCGACACCATCGCGGCCCTCCTGACCCGGATGGGCGCCCACGATGCCCTGATGGTCTGGGAAGAACGCAGGATGCGCAAAGAAGTCAGGGCCACGGCCAACCGGCTCGCCAACTTCGACGACGCCAACCTGCGGCGGTCCGCCCAGGCGGCTGTGGCCGCCGGTGCGAGGGTAGATCGCGCCCTGGAGATCCTGGGTGACGACGTCCCGGACCATCTCAAATACGCCGGTGAACTCCGGGTCGCCCACAAACAGGCGAGCCTGGACGAACTGGGCCGGCTTGCCGATCCGGTGATGACCAAGGACGCCATCGCCGGGCGCATCCGGCGGCTTCTTGCCATGGCCGACAAACGTGCCATTGACCTGGGCATCCCCGGTACGGATGCGAATGTGACGCCTGAAATGCTGGACGAGTAACCGCGCCCTAGAATCAGAGCGTTCACCACTGATCTTCCGGATGCCCGTCATCCGGATGCATAATCCGAGAGTTACAACCCGGACAGACCGTCCACGACATTGGAGGATTTTGTGACCGAGTACGTACTGCCAGAGCTCGACTACGACTACGCAGCGCTTGAGCCGCACATTTCGGCGCGCATCATGGAGCTGCACCACAGCAAGCACCATGCGGCCTACGTCACTGGCGCCAACAACGCACTGGCCCAGCTGGCCGACGCCCGCGACAAGGGCGACTTCGCCAACATCAACCGCCTGTCCAAGGACCTCGCGTTCCACACCGGCGGCCACGTCAACCACTCGGTGTTCTGGAAGAACCTGTCCCCGGACGGCGGCGACAAGCCCGAGGGCGAGCTGGCCGCGGCCATCGACGACGCCTTCGGGTCCTTCGATGCCTTCCGTGCCCAGTTCTCCGCGGCCGCCCTTGGCCTCCAGGGCTCCGGCTGGGGCTTCCTGGCCTACGAGCCGATCGGTGGCAACCTGGTCATCGAGCAGCTCTATGACCAGCAGGGCAACGTGGCACTGGGCACCACCCCGCTGCTGATGCTGGACATGTGGGAGCACGCCTTCTACCTGGACTACGTCAACGTCAAGGCTGACTACGTGAAGGCATTCTGGAACATCGTCAACTGGGCCGACGTCGCCAAGCGCTTCGACGCTGCACGCACCAACGCGACGGGCCTCATCACCCTCCCGTAGGTGACCGGCGGTACATAAGCCTGTAACAAAGTTCACATTCCGGTGGCATTTGGGCCGGAATGTGGACCGTCTGCCCCCGCACTTGCGGGGGCAGACCCTGTTAAACGTAAGATAGGTCACGGAAGGCGGTCAGCCTTCAGCAATGTGGCTGGTCGCCCTCCGATCTGTAAATCATCTCTGCCCAACGGCGTGCGGGATCTGTTAGTTGGCTTCAACGCCCGCTCAACTAGTTGTGCTTAACAAGCACCAAGGAGACTGAAAAAGTGACGACCCGTATTGGTATCAACGGCTTTGGCCGTATCGGCCGCAACTACTTCCGCGCAGCACTGGCACAGGGCGCTGACCTCGAGATCGTTGCCGTCAACGATCTCACCAGCCCCGAGGCCCTGGCCCACCTCTTCAAGTACGACTCCGTCGGCGGCCGCCTGAAGGAAACCATTGAGGTCAAGGACGGCAACATCGTCGTCAACGGCAACGTCGTCAAGGTCCTCGCCGAGCGCGACCCCGCCAACCTGCCGTGGGGGGAGCTGGGCGTTGACATCGTCATCGAGTCCACCGGTTTCTTCACCAAGGCCGCAGCTGCGAAGAAGCACGTCGATGCAGGCGCCAAGAAGGTCCTGATCTCGGCGCCGGCCTCGGATGAGGACATCACCATCGTGATGGGTGTGAACCACGAGCTCTATGACAACGCGACGCACCACATCATCTCCAACGCTTCCTGCACCACCAACTGCCTCGGCCCGCTGGCCAAGGTCATCAACGACGAGTTCGGCATCGAGCGTGGCCTGATGACCACCATCCACGCCTACACTGCCGACCAGAACCTCCAGGACGGCCCCCACAACGACCTCCGTCGTGCCCGTGCCGCCGCCATCAACATGGTCCCCACCTCCACGGGTGCGGCCAAGGCGATCGGCCTGGTCCTGCCGGAGCTCAAGGGCAAGCTGGACGGCTACGCCATCCGCGTTCCCGTCCCCACCGGCTCCGCCACCGACCTCACGGTCACCGTGTCCCGCGAGACCACGGTTGAGGAAGTCAACGCTGCACTGAAGAAGGCCTCAGAGTCCGATTCGCTTCAGGGCTTCCTGACCTACACGGATGAGCCCATCGTCTCCTCCGACATCGTGGGCGACCCCGCGTCATCGATCTTCGACTCCGGTCTGACCAAGGTCATCGGAAACCAGGTCAAGGTTGTTTCCTGGTATGACAACGAATGGGGCTACTCCAACCGCCTCGTTGACCTAACGGAGCTCGTCGCAGCCAAGCTGGGCTAGGGTTAGTCACATGACATTTCACACCCTCAACGAACTGATCGCTGAAGGTGTCCGCGGGCGGTACATTCTGGTTAGAAGTGACCTGAATGTGCCGCTCGACGGCTCTACAGTCACTGACGACGGCCGCATCAAGGCCTCACTGCCAGTGCTGGGAAAGCTCACGGACGCCGGTGCCCGCGTGCTGGTAACAGCCCACCTCGGACGCCCCAAGGGCGCTCCGGAAGAGAAGTATTCGCTCAAGCCCGCAGTCACGCGGCTCGCAGAACTCGCAGGGTTCAAGGTTTCCCTGGCAGGGGACACTGTGGGCCCGTCCGCCAAGGAACAGGCGGCGGCACTGCAGGACGGCGAAGCGCTTGTCCTGGAGAACGTCCGGTTTGACGCCCGCGAAACCTCCAAGGACGACGCCGAACGCGGCGCCTTCGCTGACGAGCTGGTGGCACTGACCGGAGATAACGGCGCATACGTGGATGACGCCTTCGGTGCCGTCCACCGGAAGCACGCAAGCGTCTACGACGTCGCCACCCGGCTGCCTTCGTACCAGGGCGACCTCGTGCACACAGAGGTGGAAGTGCTGCGGAAGCTGACAGCCGACACTCAGCGCCCTTACGTGGTGGTGCTCGGCGGCTCCAAGGTCTCTGACAAGCTTGCCGTCATCGACAACCTCATCGGCAAGGCGGACGCCATTTTGGTCGGCGGCGGCATGCTCTTCACTTTCCTCGCGGCGGAGGGCCACAAAGTGGCCGGCAGCCTCCTGGAAGAGGACCAGATCCCCGTTGTCCAGGACTACCTGAAGCGGGCAGCCGACGCCGGTACGGAGTTCATTGTGCCCACCGACGTTGTGGTGGCCAGCAAGTTCGCCGCCGACGCGGACCACGAGACCGTCCCGGCGGACGGCATCGAGGGCAGCAGTTTCGGTGCGCAGGGAATCGGCCTGGATATCGGACCGGACTCTGCCGCAGCCTTTGCGGAACGGATCAAGGGCGCCAGGACGGTGTTCTGGAACGGACCGATGGGTGTCTTCGAGTTCGAGGCCTTCTCCGGCGGCACGCGTGCCATCGCCCAGGCATTGACCGAAGCGGAAGCCCTGACAGTGGTAGGCGGCGGCGATTCAGCTGCGGCCGTCCGGACCCTCGGCTTCGCTGATGAACAGTTCGGCCACATTTCCACCGGCGGCGGCGCCAGCCTGGAATATCTTGAAGGCAAGGAACTCCCGGGCCTGAGCGTCCTGGACCGCTAAGGAACCAGGCCCTCAAAAACCGTCCCTCGAATTACCTGGACTGCCAAGTCCTCCGGCCGGCAGGGTGCCCCCGGGCACCCTGCCGGCCGCACATTTATCACGAACTTATGGAGAACATGTGACTACGTCAACGAACGGTGCCTTCGACCGCACCCCCCTCATCGCAGGCAACTGGAAGATGAACATGGACCATGTCCAGGGGATCACGCTCCTGCAGAAACTTGCCTGGACCCTGTCCGACGCCAAGCATGACTACAACCGGGTCGAGGTTGCTGTCTTTCCTCCCTTCACCGATCTCCGTGGTGTGCAGACCCTGGTCCAGGGCGATGAACTGGACGTTGCCTACGGCGGCCAGGACCTCTCCGAATTCGACTCGGGTGCCTACACCGGGGACATTTCGGGCCAGTTCCTGAACAAGCTCGGCTGCAGGTACGTCCTGGTGGGACACAGCGAACGCCGGACCATCCATCAGGAGTCCGATGAGGTCCTGAACGCCAAGGTCAAGGCTGCCTACAAGCACGGTGTGACGCCGATACTGTGTGTGGGAGAGGGCCTGGAAATCCGGCAGGCGGGTACCCACGTCGGGCACACCCTGGAGCAGCTGCGCGCTGATGTCGCAGGGCTGACCCCGGAGCAGGCGGCCACCCTGGTGGTGGCCTACGAGCCCGTCTGGGCCATCGGCACCGGCGAAGTGGCCGGCCCTGAGGACGCCCAGGAGATGTGTGCGGCAATCCGCGCCGAACTCGCCACCATCTTCGGCGACGACGTCGCCGCGAAGATCCGGCTCCTTTACGGCGGCTCGGTCAAGGCCAACAACGTTGCCGCCATCCTCAACGAGCGTGACGTTGACGGCGTGTTGGTGGGCGGCGCCAGCCTCGACCCCGCGGAGTTTGCTAATATTGTCAGGTTCGAGAGTCACCTGTTGACGGACTAGTCCGTACACTGCCTCCGGCTCCCGCACTTCCAAACTTTCTGAAAGGCCGTCGTGGACGTTCTTCAAGTCATTCTGCAGATCCTCCTGGGAATCACCAGCCTTCTGCTGACACTCCTCATCCTGCTTCACAAGGGACGGGGCGGCGGGCTGTCGGATATGTTCGGCGGCGGCATGAGTTCCGGACTGAGTTCTTCAGGCGTAGCCGAGCGGAACCTGAACAGGTTCACCATTGTTTTGGGCGTCACCTGGGGCGTCGTCATCATTGGTCTGGGCCTGATCATGCGCTTCAGCGGCGCCGGGGACTCCTGACCCCTGTAACTTATCGCGCTCCGGCACTGCCGGTGCCGGGATCTCCGAACTAAACTGTGGCTGTTGGCTCCCAACAGCCACAGTGTCGTTTAACCACAATGTCGTGTAAGCAGCAATGTGCCAAGCAGTCAGGAGTCCCGATGGTTCATAGTGCGTCAGCGTTCCGTGGCACCCGGGTGGGTGTCACCGAAGGATCAGGTCCCAAGAACCAGTCCGAAGCGGCAGCCGGCGAAAGACTGCCGCGGATCCGGGTTTCTTTTTGGTGCGCGAAAGGGCATGAGACCCAGCTGGTATTTCTCCGCCTGCCGGACGAACAGATTCCGGCCGTGTGGGATTGCCGGCGATGCGGCTGCCAGGCATCCAGGGAAGGCAAGGACGCCGCCGGGCTTGAGCCACTGGAGGAAGGTTTCAAAAGCCATCTGGAATACGTTAAAGAACGGCGCTCCGACCAGGACGCCGAAGCGGTCCTGGCCGGAGCGCTGGAAAAACTACGCGCCGGCCGCGTCCTTCCGGACGAGCTGCCGGGGGACCCGTGAGGCAGCGTTTTCGTCGATAAGCCACAACGTGCGCGACGTACCCCGCGGACCGGCAGCCGGCACCTGCACAGGGTTGGCTCCGGCCAGGGCAAGGCCCACGGCCCCGGCCTTGTCTTCGCCGGCCACCACCATCCAGACCTCGGCGGCGGTGTTGATGGCCGGCAGTGTCAGGGAGACGCGCTGCGGCGGCGGCTTGGGGGAGTTGCGCACGCCCACCACCATTTTGGCCTTCTCCCGGATCCCGGCCTGTTCGGGAAAGAGCGACGCAACATGGGCATCCGGGCCAACGCCGAGCAGGACAACATCCAGCCGCGGCAGAACCCCCGGGTCATCCGGCCGGTCATCTGACATGTCGGATGCGTGTTCGGCCCGTGCTGCCTCCTGGAGCCTGCGGGCATAGTCCTCTGCGGCCTCTTCCGGGCTGCCGAAGTCGTCCGAGGAACCGGGCTGGTTGATCCTTGCAGGGTCAACGGGAATGTGGGACAGCAGTGCATCAAATGCCTGCCTGGTGTTGCGGTCGGGATCCTCTGCGGCGACGAACCGCTCGTCACCCCACCAGAAGTTCACTTTGGACCAGTCCACGGCGCCTGCGGCCGGGGAGTCCGCGACCGCCTTCAGCGTGCCAATTCCTACCGTGCCGCCAGTCAGCACCACCGTGGCCTCACCGTACTTGTCCTGCACATCCACCAGCTTGGTGATCAGGCGGGCCGCGATGGCGGCCATCAGAACGGACGAATCGGGATGGATGCTTACTCTTGGCTCAACGCTCACTGGGTCGGACGCTCCTTAGATTGGTACGTGGCAGTCCAATAGTAATCACTTCCCCGAAGACTTCGTCGGGGTCGAGGCGGCGGAGTTCTTCGGCGAGGCAGTCTTTGAGGCTGCGGCGGGGGAGGGAGATGCGTTGGGCGGGCTGGCCGGGCTGGGTGAGTTCGGCGACGGAGAGTCCGGGGCGGAAGAGTTGGACGTCGCCGCCGGGGCGGGAGAGCCTGACGCGGCGGATACCGGTCCCGGCGGGGTCCGCGACGATGGTCACGGGCGCGTCCAGGGCCAGGGTCAGCCAGGCCGCGAGCAGGATCGTCGAGGGTGAGTCGGAGGCGCCTTCGACGGCGACCGCGGTCACCGGTGAAGGGTCCACCTGGTCCAGGACGGCTGCGAGCTGGATCCGCCAGTTGGTCAGCCGGGTCCAGGCGAGGTCGGTGTCGCCGGCCTTATAGGTGGACCGGATGTTTTCCAGCGCTTTTTGCGGGTCGGGTTCGTTCGCGGAATCGGTGATCCGGCGGTGCGCGATCCGGCCGACGGAGGTTTCGCAGGCGTTCTCCGGTGCCCCGTGGGGCCACCAGGCCACGATCGGGGCGTCCGGGAGCAGCAGCGCCGCGACCAGGGATTCGCTTTCGTGGGCGAGTTCGCCGTAGCCGCGCAGCACGATGACCTCGGACGCGCCGGCGTCCCCACCGACCCTGATCTGGGCGTCGAGCCGGTCCGGCGCCTTGGCACCGGCGTCAGCGAGGACGATGATCCGGCAGGGGTGCTCGCGGCTGGCCTCGTTTGCGGCCTCGATGGCTTCTTCCTCGAGCCCGGAGCGGGTGACCACGACCAGGGTCAGGACCCGGCCCAGGGCGATCACGCCGCCCTGGTCGCGCAGGGCCATGATCTTTTTGGAGATCTTGGATGTGGTGGTGTCCGGCAGGTCAACAATCATGGCCTTCTCCAGGTTCGTCCGTCGCGGGCCAGCAGCTCGTCCGCCGAGGCGGGGCCCCAGCTGCCCGGAGCGTAGGGTTCGGGCTGAACGTTCTGTTCAGCCCAGAAGTCTTCAAACGGGTCAAGGATCTTCCAGGACAGCTCCACCTCGGCGTGGCGCGGGAACAGCGGCGGCTCACCGAGCAGGACGTCCAGGATCAGACGCTCGTAGGCTTCGGGGCTGGACTCGGTGAACGAGTGCCCGTAGCCGAAGTCCATGGTCACGTCCCGGACTTCCATCTGCGTGCCCGGGACCTTGGACCCGAACCGGATGGTGGCTCCCTCGTCGGGCTGGACCCGGATGACCACGGCGTTCTGGCCGAAGTCGTCCTCGCCATGGTCACGGAACAGCAGGTTCGGTGCGCGCTTGAACACCACGGCGATCTCGGTCACCCGGCGGCCCAGGCGCTTGCCGGCGCGCAGGTAGAACGGCACACCGTGCCAGCGGCGGGTGTTGATGTCCACCCGGATCGCGGCGAACGTCTCCGTGGTGGAATCGGCGGGAATGCCTTCTTCCTCGAGATAGCCCTGGACCTGTTCCCCGCCCTGCCAGCCGCCGGCGAACTGCCCGCGCGCCGAGTGGGTGGAGAGGTCCTCCGGGAGCTTGACCGCTGCCAGGACCTTTTCCTTTTCCGCACGCAGGTCATCCGCGTTGAAGGAAATGGGCTCCTCCATCGCGGTCAGGGCCAGCAGCTGCAAGAGGTGGTTCTGGATCACATCGCGGGCCGCGCCCACGCCGTCGTAATACCCTGCCCGGCCACCCGTGCCGATGTCCTCGGCCATGGTGATCTGGACATGGTCCACATAGTTCGCGTTCCACAACGGCTCAAACAGCTGGTTCGCGAACCGCAGCGCCAGGATGTTCTGCACGGTCTCTTTGCCGAGGTAATGGTCGATCCGGAACACCGCGTCCGCCGGGAACACCGACTCGACAATGTCATTCAGCTGCCGGGCCGATTCCAGGTCATGCCCGAACGGCTTCTCAATCACCACCCGCCGCCACTTGTCCCCGTCAGCCTGCGCCAGGCCGTGCTTGGACAGCTGCCGGCAGACCTGCTCAAAAGCCTTCGGCGGGATCGAGAGGTAGAACGCGTGGTTCCCGCGGGTACCGCGGGTCTCATCGAGTTCCTCGGTCACCTCGCCCAGACGCTCGAACGCGTCGTCGTCATCGAACCCGCCCTTCACAAACCGGATACCCTCGGCGAGCTGGTTCCAGACCGCCTCATCAAACGCGGTCCGCGAGTAAGCCTTCACCGACGTCTTGACCTCTGCGGCGAAATCAGCGTCGCTCCAGTCCCGCCGGCCAAAACCCACCAACGCGAAACTCGGCGGCAGCAAACCCCGGTTCGCCAAGTCATACACCGCCGGCAAAAGCTTCTTGCGGGCAAGATCACCCGTTACTCCAAAGAGCACCAACGAGGACGGACCGGCAATCCGGTTCAAACGGCGGTCACGCGGATCCCGGAGCGGATTGCGCCCTGATTTGGAACGCGCGGACCTGTTGCCGTATTCGGTTTCTGGCATGGTTGCTGTTGTGCCTTAGCTTTCAGTGACGGAGGCAGGCCTGCTGGCAAGCGCTGCAATGATGTCCTGCAGCTGTGCTACGCCGGCGGCGCGGTCAGTGAGGTGCAGGCGCAGGACGGGGCGGCCGTGACCGGCCAGGACCTGGGCGTCGCCCGCGGCCTGCGCGGAGATCAGTTCCCCGAAGGTGAACGGACGGTCCGGGATGGCCAGGTCTTCGGCCGGAGCCGCGGTGACCTGGAGGAAGACACCGATGGCGGGGCCGCCCTTGTGGAACTGTCCGGTGGAGTGCAGGAACCGCGGACCCCAGCCGAAGGTGACCGGGCGGCCGCTGACGGCGGCGAGTTCGTCGCGGATGCCTTCCAGCTGCGCGAACGCCAGCCGGTCGAAGTAGGCCTGGACGCTGAGGTAGCTGTCGTCGTCGAGCGTTCCGAGGAGGGCGCCAACGGCTTCCTCCGCAGTGGCCGCACCGCGGAGCCAGCCCCCGCCCCGGACCTCGATGGCGCCGTCAACGAAGGCGGCGGGCGTGGGTTCGGGCTGTGCGTCCAGGAGGCCGCGGGCAGCGACCTTGGCAGCCTCCACGTCCGGCTGGTCGAACGGGTTGATGCCCAGCAGGCGCCCCGCGACGGCGGTGGCGAATTCCCACACCATCATCTGCGTGGCCAGGCCACCGGCGATCGCCACTTCGTTCTCACCGAGTTCGACGTCGGCATCCGCGGCTACCAGCCGCACCACCAGGACGTCGGCTGCACCGGAGGTGACCTCCGGCGAGTTGGGCCCGGCCACCACCGGCAGGACGCCGGTGCCGAGCTTGCCGGTGGATTCGGCGATGAGCTGTTCTGCCCAGTCCGCGAAGCCCACGATGCCGGAGCCGTCCTCGGCGATGACGATCTTGTTCCGCAGCGGAGTGGTGCCACCCAGCGCGGTACCAAGGGCCAGGCCGATGTTCTCGGCGGCGTCCTCGTTCAGGATCTCGGCAGCTTCCTCGGCCTCATCCAGGAAAGCCTGGATGTCCACGCCGGCCAGGCCCGAGGGGACCAGCCCGAACGCGGTGAGCGCCGAGTAGCGGCCGCCCACGTTGGGGTCCGCGTTGAAGACGGCCCTGTAGCCGGCCTCGCGGGAGGCTTTATCCAACGGCGAGCCCGGATCGGTCACAATGATGATCCGGCTCTTGGCATCGAGACCAGCCTCGTTGAAGGCGTGCTCGAAGATCCTGCGCTGGGAGTCGGTTTCCAGGGTGGAACCGGACTTGGAGGAGACCACAATGGCGGTCTCACCCAGCCGGTCCGCAAGGGCAACACGGACCTGGTCGGGGTCCGTGCTGTCCAGAACAGTCAGCTCGACGCCAGCGGTACCGGCGATGACCTCGGGAGCGAGGGACGATCCGCCCATGCCGCAGAGCACGATCCGGGTGACCCCTTCAGCCTGCAGGGCATCGCGCAGTTCGAGGATGTCCGCCACCAGGGGCTGGGAGACGGTGGCCGCCTCAACCCAGCCGAGGCGCACTGCGGACTCGGCTTCGGCGTCGGGACCCCACAGTGTGTGGTCCTTGGCGAAGATCCGGGTGGCAACGCGGTCCTCTACCAAGGCGGGGAGGTGCTGCTCGAGTGCCTGCTGTGCGGCACCGGTGGCGTCGTAGCTGAGTGTGCTCATGAGGGGTTAGGAAGCCTTTCGTGCGGCGGCGAGGGCACCTTCGACGTCTGCCAGCAGTTCCTTCCAGCTGGCCACGAACTTGTCGAGGCCTTCGGATTCGAGGAGCGCAACAACCTCGTTGTAGGAAATGCCCAGCTTCTCGAGGGCGTCGAGCGTGGCGTTCGCATCAGCATACGTGCCGGTGACGGTGTCGCCGGTGACCACGCCGTGATCGAAGGTGGCGTCCAGGGTCTTCTCCGGCATGGTGTTGACCACCCCGGGGGCTACGAGCTCCGTGACGTACAAGGTGTCCGGGTAGGCCGGATCCTTGACGCCGGTCGATGCCCACAGCGGGCGCTGGGGGAGTGCGCCGGCCTCGGCCAGCAGTGCCCAGCGCTCGGTGGAAAAGAGTTCTTCGTAGACCTGGTAGGCCAGGCGGGCGTTTGCGACGCCGGCCTTGCCCTTGAGTGCCTTGGCCTCGTCAGTGCCGAGGGCGTCGAGGCGCTTGTCGATTTCGGAGTCGACGCGGGAGACGAAGAACGAGGCTACCGAGTGGATCCTGGAGAGGTCGTGGCCGTTCTCCTTGGCCTGCTCCAGGCCGGACTGGAACGCGTTGATGACGGCGCGGTAGCGCTCCAGCGAGAAGATCAGGGTCACGTTGACGCTGATGCCCTCGGCCAGGGTGGCGGTGATCGCTTCCAGGCCTTCAAGGGTTGCCGGGATCTTGATGTGGACGTTGTCCTTGTTGACCTTTTTGTAGAGGTGCTTCGCTTCGGCGATGGTGCCGGCGGTGTCCCAGGCAAGGCGCGGGTCAACTTCAATGGACACACGGCCGTCAACGCCCTTGGTGGCGGCGGCGACCGGTGCGAAGAGGTCGCAGGCGTCGGCCACGTCGGTGGTGGTGATTTCGAAGATGGTGTCTTCGACGCTGGCGCCGGCAGCGGCCTGCGCGGCGATGGTGGCGTCGTAGTCCGTGCCTGCCGTGATGGCGGCGTGGAAGATGGACGGGTTGGTGGTGACACCAACAACGTTCTTCTCTTCGATGAGCTTGCGCAGGGTCCCGGTCTCGAGGCGGCTGCGGGAAAGGTCATCCAGCCAGATGGAAACTCCGGCGTCGGAAAGCTGCTGAGTAGGCGTAGTCATTTTTGTATCTCCTAAAATTTGTTTCAGGCCTGCAGGCCAGCGAGGGAGTCCTTGGCAGCGGCGGCAACGGCCTCCGCGGTGATGCCGAACTCCTGAAAAAGGCGCTTGTAGTCGGCGGAAGCGCCGTAGTGCTCGAGGCTGATGGAACGGCCGGCATCGCCGACGAACTCGCGCCAGCCGAGGGCCAGCCCGGCTTCGACCGATACCCGGGCCTTGACGGCAGCCGGGAGGACGGATTCGCGGTAGGCGGCGTCCTGCTTGTTGAACCACTCAACACAGGGCATCGAAACAACGCGGGCGGCGATGCCTTCAGCCTGGAGGGCTTCGCGGGCCTTGACGGCCAGCTGGACCTCCGAACCGGTGCCGATCAGGATGACATCGGCCGGTACCGTGGCACCGTCCTTGGCGGCTTCGGCCAGGACGTAGCCGCCCTTGGCAACACCGGCAACTGAACCGAACGTATCGCCGTCGGCCGTTCCCTCACCACGGGCATAAGTGGGGATGTTCTGGCGGGTGAGCACAATGCCTGCCGGGTTCCCGTGGTTCTCCAGCATGGTCTTCCATGCTGCAGCAACCTCGTTTGCATCGCCGGGCCGGACAACGTCCAGGCCCACGATGGCGCGCAGGGATGCGAGCTGTTCCACCGGCTGGTGGGTGGGGCCGTCTTCACCGAGGCCGATGGAGTCGTGCGTCCACACGTAGAGCGACGGGACACCCATGAGCGCGCCGAGGCGGATGGCAGGCCGCTGGTAGTCACTGAAGATCAGGAACGTGCCGGAGAACGCGCGGGTGCGTCCGTGCAGGGAGATGCCGTTCACGATCGACGCCGCAGCGTGCTCGCGGATGCCGAAGTGCAGGACGCGGCCGTAGGGGTTGCCGGACCATGCGTCGGTCTGCTTGGAGGCAGGAACGAACGACGGCGAGCCCTCAATGGTGGTGTTGTTGGACTCGGCGAGGTCCGCTGAACCGCCCCAGAGTTCGGGCATGACCGGGCCGAGGGCGTTCAGGACCTTGCCGGAGGCGGCGCGGGTGGAGACGTCCTTGCCGGCCGGGAAGACCGGAAGGGCGGCGTCCACTCCCTCGGGCAGTTCCTTGGACTCGACGCGCTCCAGGAGGGAGGCGCCTTCCGGGTTGGCTGCCTGCCAGGCGTTGAAGGACTCTTCCCATTCCTTGTGGGCGGCGGCGCCGCGGTCCACGACCGAGCGAGCGTGGGCCAGGACTTCCTGGTCGACGTCGAAGGACTTGGCCGGATCGAAACCGAGGACCTCCTTGAGCGCTGCAACCTCTTCAGCGCCCAGGGCGGAGCCGTGGATCTTGCCGGTGTTCTGCTTCTTCGGAGCCGGGTAGCCGATGATGGTGCGCAGCGACACGATGGAGGGCTTCGAGGTCTCGGCCTTGGCCGCGACCAGGGCGGAGTACAGCTCCTGGACGTCTTCCTTGTATTCGCCGGTCTTGGTCCAGTCCACGCGCTGGGTGTGCCAGCCGTAGGCCTCGTAGCGCTTGAGGACATCTTCGGTGAAGGAGATGTCGGTGTCGTCCTCGATGGAAATGTGGTTCTCGTCGTAGATCACCACGAGGTTGCCCAGTTCCTGGTGGCCGGCCAGCGACGAAGCCTCGGCCGTGACACCCTCCTGGAGGTCGCCGTCGGAGGCAATAACCCAGATGGTGTGGTCGAACGGGCTCTCACCGGCGGCAGCATCGGCGTCGAACAGGCCGCGCATGCGGCGCTGGGAGTACGCGAAACCGACCGAGGACGCCAGGCCCTGGCCCAGCGGGCCGGTGGTGATCTCCACGCCGGCGGTGTGCTTGTATTCCGGGTGGCCCGGAGTCAGGGAATTCCAGGTGCGGAGCGCCTCAAGGTCCTTCAGTTCCAGGCCGTAGCCGGAGAGGAACAGCTGGATGTAAAGGGTCAGCGATGTGTGGCCCGGAGACAGGACGAAACGGTCGCGGCCCAGCCAGTCCGGGTTACGCGGATCGTGCCGCATGAGCTTCTGGAAGAGAAGGTATGCAGCCGGGGCCAGACTCATGGCCGTTCCGGGGTGGCCGTTACCGACCTTCTCCACGGCGTCTGCGGCCAGAACGCGGATGGTGTCCACCGCGCGCTGGTCCAAGCTGGTCCATGACAGTTCTTGCTCTTCCAAATGTGGCACGAAAACCGGGCCCCTCTCTGTGCTGACGGTGGGCTGTACACGGGATCCGGTCCCGGGGCACGCTGTGGTGCCCGCTGCGGTGTGTACCAGCCGTTCACCATCGAAACGTTTGATCTATCACTCAGGCACCGGCGTCGGGAATGCGTTTTCCTATGCATTCCCCGCTGTGTGCTGATCTGGTGACAGCTTAGCTCGATTCCACTCTCCGGTCAGCGCAAATCTCACGTAGTGGACGCAATTTCCCCTTATGTGAATAAGCATTCCGTGAGGTTGAGTTAATCTGCTCGAATCAGCGTTCGAGCAATCATCTGGGCCTATCAGGCGCCCGTGGCGGTGAACCCGGCACGGTATGATATTCGAAGGCTTGGGCCGGAAACCGAACGTCCGCGAGGACTTTCGGAGACATCCGGCCGCTGCGCGAACCCGGCCATGGTGAATCCGTGAAATGCCTGGCATAGCGCCTGCACCAGACAGCTGTAGCCAGACAGAGAATTACCAACCAGAACGGGTGACTGCCACCGTGAGCACAACTGATACGCCGCTTAACGCTTCCCGCACCGGCGGGGGAGCCGGGATTGCCCGCAAGGCAAAGGCGTATCTCGCCCTCACCAAGCCCCGGGTCATCGAGCTGCTGCTGGTCAGTACCCTGCCCACCATGATCTATGCGGAGCGGGGATTCCCCTCCATCGGGCTGATCCTTGCCACGCTGGTGGGCGGCGCATTCGCGGCGGGCAGCGCCGGCGCCTTCAACTGCTACATAGACCGCGACATCGACAAACTGATGCACCGCACCGAGAAGCGTCCCCTCGTCACCGGCGAGGTGACACCGCGTGAGGCCCTGATCTTCTCGTGGCTGCTGGGCGCGGCCGCCATCGTCATCCTCTGGTTCGGCGCCAATCCGCTGTCCGCGTGGCTCGGATTCGGTGCCATCTTCTTCTACGTGGTCATCTACTCGATCATCCTCAAGCGCCGCACGGCGCAGAACATTGTGTGGGGCGGGGCCGCGGGCTGCTTCCCGGTGCTGATTGCGTGGGCCGCGGTCACCAACACCGTTGAATGGCCTGCGGTCATCCTGTTCATGGTCATCTTCCTGTGGACGCCCCCGCACTACTGGCCCCTGTCCATGCGCTACGGCGAGGACTACCGCAAGGCCAACGTCCCCATGCTCGGCGCCATAGCCGGGGCCAAGGTGGTTTCGGTCCAGGTTGTCCTCTACGCGTGGGCCATGGTGGCCTGCTCGCTGCTGATGATCCCTGCCGGCGGTGCGGGCTGGGTGTATACGGTCACAGCGGTCCTCGCCGGAGCATGGTTCCTGTACGAATCGCATGGCCTGCACAACAGGGCACAGCGCGAGGACATCCAGGACAAGGGAGCCATGAAGGTCTTCCACGGCTCCATCAGCTACCTGACCCTGCTGTTCATCGCCCTCGCGGTGGACCCGTTCGTCGGCTCAGCCATCATCGGCTAGGTCGCTCTGGCACTTCCTGCAGGTTTTTCCCCAACGCTCTTGCACCACCTGTCGGAAATCCGGAAACCCTCTTGCACTTCCTGTCGGTAATCCGGAAACCCTCTTGCACTTCCTGTCGGGAATCCGGAAACCCTCTTGCACTTCCTGTCGGGAATCCGGAAACCCTCTTGCACTTCCTGTCGGGAATCCGGAAACCCTCCTGCACTTTGAGTGCAGGCGGGCTTTCTGTTTGCAGGTGTAGGTGCCGGCTGTTCCCGGCAGCCGGTCCGCCAGGTGCAAGAGCGTCGCCCAATAGGCGGCAGGATCTGCCAGAGCGTCGCAAGAAGCGTTGCAGGATGTGCCAGAGCGTCGGCAAAGAAGGCGCCCCGGTTCGTCGTGAACCGGGGCGCCTGGGCATACGGCACGTCAGCGCCGGTTGCTTAGGGGCGGGACTACTTCTGCGGGCTGGAACGCGCGACGTCGGCGGCGTTTGTCGCTGCGCTCATCAGCAGTGCCGCGCCAAGCATGTGCGCGCCCACCAACAACGCGGGGATGCCGTTGTAGTACTGCGTGAAGCCGATAACGCCTTGCAGCAACGTAACCGCCATGAGGAGCAGGGCAGCTGTCCGGAACGGTCCGGAGATCCTGCCGCTGAAAACAACGACCAGCGCGAACAGCGTTCCGGCCGTGATCAGGTAGGCAGGCACGGCATGGATGTGCGAGAACAGGTCCCAGTCAAGGTCATTGCGGGGCGCATCAGCATCACCGGCGTGCGGGCCAGCGCCGGTGACCACCACTCCGAGCATTACAGCCACTGTGGAGAACAGCGCGACGGCGGCCGCCACCGGTCGCAGGACGGACGGCAGTGCCGGGAGGCGGAGGGTTGCGAAGCGGCCGGTCCTGCCGAAAGCCCGGTTGACCAGGAGGGTGGCAATGACCACCAGCGCCATGGATACCAGGAAGTGCAGTCCAACCACCCAGGGATTGAGGTTGGTGAGGACGGTGATCCCGCCGATGACGGCCTGGGCCGGGATGCTGGCCAGCAGCCCCAGTGCCAGCAGGAAGAGGTCCCTGCGTTCCTTCCTCAGGTTCCACAGGTAGGCGAGCATCAGCACGGCGACGGCGGCCAGCGCGAAGGTCAGAAGTCGGTTACCGAATTCGATGAACCCGTGGATCCCCATTTCAGGCGTGTTCACCAGAGAGCCGTCGGTACAGCGCGGCCAGGTGGGGCAACCAAGGCCGGACGATGTCAGCCGGACAGCGCCACCGGTAACGACCAGCAGCGTCTGGCCAATGAGGGACGCCACCGCAAGGCGGCGGACCCGGGCGTCAACAGTGCGGGGAAGCCTCGCGATGAGGCTGCCTGGGATCTGGGGAAGGCGTGAAGCCGTGCTCACGGATATCTCAATTCCACTTGAACCAACGGATGGCTGCTGCACCGGCAAGAACTGTCCAGGCCAGCAGGATAAAGGCGGCACCCACATCTACGGTGCCGAACAGGAAGGCCCCGCGCAAGGACGCGCCGAGTGCGCCGGAAGGCAGATAGTGCACGATTCCCTGCGCGAGGCCCGGCAGGCGTTCTGCCGGGATGACGATGCCGCCCAACGCGCCGAGCAGGATCCACAGCAGGTTGGTGATGGCGAGGGTTGCTTCGGGTCGGACCGTGCCGGCCACCAGCAATCCCAAGGCTGTGAAGGCGGCAGCGCCAAGGACCAGCAGGGACAATCCCGGGAGCCAGCCGGCGGCGGGCGGCTGCCAACCCAGGGGCAGCGCCACCAGGGTCACCACCACCACCTGCAGGCAGAGGACAACCAGAACCGCCAATACCTTGCCGGCTATGAGGCCCGCGCGGCCCAGGGGAGTGGTGGACAGGAAGCGGAGAACGCCGTAGCGCCGGTCAAAGCCCGTGGCGATCCCTTGCCCGGTGAACGCAGTGGACATCGCGCACAAGGCCAGGATGCCAGGCACAGCCACATTGATGCGGCTTGCCCCGAGGCCGTCCAGGAAGGGAGTGACCGTCAGGCCAACGAGGGCGAGGAGCGGGAGGATGACGGCGAGAATCAGCTGCTCGCCGTTCCGGAGCATCGCCAGGGACTCGTATCGTCCCTGCAGCAGTATGCGCCGTGCAAGGGAAGCCGGCGCCTGGGCCGTGGGCATCCCGGACGCGGAAGTGCCGGCCGACGCCGGGTGCGGTGCCTTGGTCATCGGTTGTCCTTTCCCGAAACGTCGAGGAAGACGTCCTCCAGGCTGCGGGCCTGCAGGCTCAGCGAGCCGGGCATGATGTCATGGGCGGCCCACCAGGCAGCCAATGCGGACAGGTCCAGCGGCGTCAGGGGACCGGAGGCAACATAACTGCCTGCCCGTGTCTCGGTAATTGTGATGTTTGCCGGGAGTACTCCGGCGAGTTCCAGCCCCGCGGGAGCCTCGAAGACAAGGGTGCGGACATGCTCCATCCCGTCTTCAACCACCGGGTCCCGCTGGAGCAACTGGGGAACGGTGCCCTCCGCGACGTTCCTGCCGGAGTCGATGATGTAAACGTAGTCTGCCAGCCGCTGGGCGTCGTCCATGAGATGGGTTGTCAGGATGATTCCCATCCCGGCGTTGCGCAGTTCGCCAATCAGGTCAAAGACAAGTTGGCGGGACTGGGGGTCCAGGCCTGCGCTCGGCTCATCGAGGAAGAGCACCTCCGGATTCCCGATCAAAGCCGCCGCCAGAGCCAGCCGCTGCTTCTGCCCGCCCGAAAGCCGGCGCACGGAGGTCCTGCTGAATTCTTCAATGCCGAGCCGCTGGACAAGATCATCCACGGAACGCGGCTTCGCGTACATCCCGGCGACGTGCCGCAGCAGCGGAATGGGACGGGCCGACGGCGGGAGGCCGCCATCCTGGAGCATCACACCGACGCGCGCCCGTAGTCCGGCGCCCGCCTGGCCGGGATCCTGGCCCAGAAGGGAGATGCTTCCTCCCGTACGCTTCTGGAGGCCCTGGGCACATTCAATGGTGGTGGTTTTTCCGGCACCGTTGGCCCCAAGGAGGGCTGTGACCTGCCCGCGTTCGGCAACAAGGGAAACGCCGCTCACCACCCGGAGCATCTTGCCGTCCAGGCTGGCCAGCGGACCAACATCCTTAATTAACCCGCTGATGGTCAGAACCGGGGATTCGGGGGATCGCACCCCAGCATTCTACGGGATGTAGTAGCGGCGGTCGCCGGGCGCCCCTGGCCAAGGTCAGCCTCGCCTTACTGGAAGGGGGGAGTAAATTACGACATGATTGTGTTGTGTATTCCATGAGCAACGCTACTGCTGTGCCTTTTGCCGGGCACGGGGCGCCACGCGCCGCCGCTGAGCGCGGTCACATGGCCGTCGTGCCGGCGGCCGATGCAGACGAGCGCACCCGGGACCGCGTCCTCGGTGCCGTCCTGGAGCACGGCCCGGTCAGCGCAGCCGAACTCGGCGACCTGCTTGGCTTTACGCCCGCCGCCGTCCGCCGCCACCTTGACCACCTCTCACGCAGCGGTGTCATCGAAGTCAAACGGGTGGCAAAGGCGGGAGCCGGAGCAGGCCGCCCTGCGCGCCGTTATGTCCTGAGCTCCCAGGGGCAATCATCCCTCGGTAACGACTACCTCGATATCGCCGGCCTGGCGCTCAAGCAGCTCCAGGCCGTGGCGGGGGACGAAGCGGTCCGCCAGTTCGCCGTCGACCGTTTCTCCGAGATGGAAACCCGCTACGCACCGGAGATCGACCAGGCCGGCACCGACATCACCGCCAGGGCCCGTGCCCTCTCCGAGGCACTGACCCGGGACGGCTTTGTTGCCTCAGCCGCAGAGATCCAGGCCAAGGCCCCGCTGCCGGCAGCCCTCTCCAGCGTCCAGCTCTGCCAGGGGCACTGCCCCATCCAGCAGCTCGCCGCCCAGTTCCCCGTCTTCTGCGACGTCGAGACCGAAGTGTTCTCGAGGCTCGTGGGCGTTGATGTGCGCCGCCTGTCCACACTGGCACGCGGCGGACACGTCTGCACCACCCATATACCCACAGGCCGGCTGGCCGCCGGAGGATCAAACCTCCCCCGGACCGCCACCGCCAGCCTGGTTGAAGTAAACAACCATCAGCAAGAAAGGCCGTGATGACGGACCAACTATCAGAGAAAGCGGTAGCCGAAGACACTGTGATCTCCGAGATTCTGGAAAAGAATCCTGAGCTCCATGGCATCGGCACGTACGAGTACGGCTGGTCCGACAAGAACGACGTCGGCGCGAACGCCCGCCGCGGCATCAACGACGAAGTGGTCCGGGACATCTCGGACAAAAAGAGCGAGCCCGAATGGATGCTCGACCTTCGCCTGAAGGGGCTGAAGTACTTCGACCGCAAGCCCATGCCCACCTGGGGCGCAGACCTCTCGGGCATTGACTTCGACAACATCAAGTACTTTGTGCGCTCCACGGAGAAGCAGGCCGCCACGTGGGAAGACCTGCCCGAGGACATCCGGAACACCTACGAGAAACTGGGCATTCCGGAAGCTGAGCGCAGCCGCCTGGTATCCGGTGTGGCAGCACAGTACGAGTCCGAGGTGGTGTACCACCAGATCCGCGAGGACCTCGAACAGCAGGGCGTCATCTTCCTGGACACCGACACCGCGCTGCGCGAGCACCCGGAGATCTTCCAGGAATACTTCGGCACCGTCATTCCCGTGGGCGACAACAAGTTCGCCTCGCTGAATACTGCCGTGTGGTCCGGCGGATCCTTCGTTTACGTCCCCAAGGGCGTCCACGTGGACATCCCGCTGCAGGCATACTTCCGCATCAACACCGAAAACATGGGCCAGTTCGAGCGGACCCTGATCATTGCCGATGAGGACTCCTACGTCCACTACATCGAGGGCTGCACCGCTCCGATCTACACCTCTGACTCGCTGCACTCCGCCGTGGTGGAGATCATCGTCAAAAAGGGCGCCCGCGTCCGCTACACCACCATCCAGAACTGGTCCACCAACGTGTACAACCTGGTGACCAAGCGTGCCATCTGCGAAGAGGGCGCCACCATGGAGTGGGTTGACGGCAACATCGGCTCCAAGGTCACCATGAAGTACCCGGCTGTGTACCTGGTGGGCGAGCACGCCAAGGGCGAGACCCTGTCCATCGCCTTCGCCGGCGCCGGCCAGCACCAGGACACCGGTTCGAAGATGGTCCACATCGCTCCGAACACCAAGAGCTCCATCATTTCGAAGTCAGTTGCCCGCGGCGGCGGACGTGCGGCCTACCGCGGCCTGGTCCAGGTCCGCGAAGGCGCCAAGCACTCGGCCAACACCGTCCGCTGTGACGCGCTCCTGGTGGACACCATCAGCCGTTCGGACACCTACCCGTACATCGACATCCGCGAGGATGACGTGGTCATGGGTCACGAAGCAACCGTTTCACGGGTCAGCGAAGAGCAGCTCTTCTACCTGATGTCCCGCGGCATGCGCGAAGACGAGGCCATGGCGATGATCGTCCGCGGCTTCATCGAGCCGATCGCCCGCGAACTCCCCATGGAGTACGCACTTGAGCTGAACCGCCTGATTGAACTGCAGATGGAAGGGTCCGTCGGATAACGATGACTGAAATCACTACTGAAAAGGCCCGCATCGGCGCCCCCTCAGCCCAGCCGTTCATTAACGGCTTCACCGAAGAAGGCGAAAGCCTGTCTCCGATCAACGCGGCAGCTTCCAAGGCGCCCCTGGCCGGCGAAGCGGTCAAGCGCCATTCGCACGGGGGCGGCGTCGGCGTTCCGGACAGCTCACGCGCAGGCCGCCTGACCTCTTACAAGCTGGCGGACTTCAAGCCCCTGACCGGGCTCGAGGAGGACTGGCGGTTTACCCCGCTCAAGCGCCTCCGGGGCCTGCACACCGAGGTCCTGAACGGTGCGGCCCCGTCCGTCACCGTCAGCGGCCCCGAGCAGGTCACCGTGGAGACCGTGTCCCGCGACGACAAGCGCATCGGCTCTGCAGGCATCCCGGAGGACCGCGTGTCCGCCAATGCCTGGGAAAACTTCAGCGAAGCCACCATCCTCACCATCCCGGCCGAGTTTGAAGCCGGGACCGAGATCACGGTGCTCATCACCGGCCAGGACACTGTGGCAGCTGCCCAGCACCTGGTGATTGTGGCGCAGAAGTTCTCCAGGTCCGTGGTGGTTCTTGACCACCAGGGCTCGGCTGTTGTTTCGGAAAACATTGAAATCGTTGTCGAAGACGGTGCCGACCTGACGGTCGTCTCCCTCCAGGAATGGAACGACGACGCCGTTCATGCCTCTTCCCAGCAGGCAAAGATCGGCCGCGACGCCAAGCTCAAGCACGTGGTGGTCAGCCTTGGCGGGGACCTCGTCCGCGTCACGCCGTCGGCACGTTTCACGGCCCCGGGCGGCGAAGCGGAAATGTTCGGCCTGTACTTCGCCGACGCCGGCCAGCACCTGGAACAGCGCCTGTTCGTTGACCACGCTGTCGCCAACTGCACCTCCAACGTCCTGTACAAGGGCGCACTGCAGGGCCGCAATGCCCACGCCGTGTGGGTGGGTGACGTCCTGATCCGCAAGGAAGCCGAAGGCACTGACAGCTACGAGGCCAACCGCAACCTGCTGCTCACCGACGGCGCCCGCGCGGACTCCGTGCCGAACCTGGAGATCGAAACCGGCCTCATCAAGGGTGCCGGCCACGCCAGCGCCACCGGCCGCCTGGACGACCAGCACCTGTTCTACCTGATGGCCCGCGGTATTCCGGAGGACGTTGCCCGCCGTCTGGTGGTCCGCGGCTTCCTGCACGAGATCATCCAGCAGATCAAGGTTCCCGCCCTCGAAGAGCGGTTGACCGACGCTGTTGAGCGCGAACTCGCTGTGACGAACAACTAGACGGCACGGGAAACAGATGACTGACCAGCCAAAGGGCGAATTTGTCTGCAAGACGGATGAAATCCAGCTCAAGCAGGCGCTGCGGATCCTGATCGATGACTACCCCGTAGCCATCGTCAAGGATTCCATGGGAGAAATCCACGCCATCGGGGACACCTGCTCGCACGCGGACATCTCACTCTCCGAGGGCGAAGTTGAAGGATGCATGATCGAATGCTGGGGCCATGGCTCCCAGTTCGACCTGCGCAGCGGTGAGCCGCTCCAGCTTCCGGCCTATGATCCCGTTCCGGTGTTCGCCGTCGAAATCCTCGGTGACGAGGTCTACGTGGATTTCACGAACGTGCTCAACGGAGCCGAAGCCCCGAACTTCAGCTAGCAGCATCAGCCCGGCGCCAGCCGGAGAACAACGCGGCACAAAGCAACAGAACCAAAACTTCCAGATACAGACCGCACCGCAGCCGGAGGGCACGGTGCAGAGGAGAACAAGACCTATGTCTACTCTTGAGATCAAGGACCTGCACGTCAGCATTGACACGGAGCAGGGCACCAAGGAGATCCTGAAGGGCGTCAGCCTGACCATCAAAACCGGTCAGACCCACGCCATCATGGGCCCCAACGGTTCGGGCAAGTCCACCCTGGCATCCACGATCGCCGGCCACCCGCGCTACAAGGTCACCAACGGAACCATCACCCTTGACGGCGAGGATGTCCTCGCAATGAGCGTGGACGAGCGCGCCCGGGCCGGAGTCTTCCTGGCCATGCAGTACCCCGTGGAGGTTCCGGGCGTTTCCATGACCAACTTCCTGCGGACCGCCAAGACCGCCATCGACGGCGAAGCACCCAAGCTGCGCACCTGGACCAAGGAAGTCAAGGACGCCATGGCCCAGCTGCGCATCGACGCCGACTTCGCCCAGCGCAACGTCAACGAAGGCTTCTCCGGCGGCGAGAAGAAGCGGGTGGAAATCCTCCAGCTGGAACTCTTCAAGCCGAAGTTCGCCATCCTGGACGAGACCGATTCAGGCCTGGACGTTGACGCACTGAAGGTTGTCTCCGAAGGCGTGAACCGCGCCCACGAGACCGGCAAGATGGGCACGCTGCTCATCACGCACTACACCCGCATCCTGCGCTACATCAAGCCTGACTTCGTCCACGTCTTCGTTGACGGCCAGGTTGTTGAAGAAGGCGGCCCGGAGCTCGCGGACCGCCTCGAAGAAGAAGGCTACGACCGTTACGCCTCCGGCGCCGGCGCAGCCACCATCGCCGCCGCCGCACAGGCCTAGTAAGGACTTGCCATGACCGAAATCAAAGCGGCCCGCACGGGCCTCGAGGATGTCGAAGAGGCACTGAAGGACGTCATCGACCCCGAACTCGGCGTGAACATCGTCGACCTGGGGCTCCTGTACGGCCTGAAGTACTCGGACGACGACGGCGCCCTGCTGATCGACATGACGCTCACCACGGCCGCCTGCCCGCTCACCGATGTCATCGAGGAGCAGGTAGGCAAGGCCCTGGATGGCGTTGTGGATGACTGGCGCCTGAACTGGGTATGGATGCCGCCGTGGGGTCCGGAGCGGATCACCGACGACGGCAAGGACCAGATGCGGGCCCTCGGCTTCAACATCTGATTCCCGGCCTCCGGAAATCCAGGACGTACGACGACGGCCGGTTACCTTCTCAGCGAAGGTAACCGGCCGTCGTCGTTCCCACCAACAGGCGGCAATCAGAGTGTGGGTGCCGCGAAGGTGTCGCACTGGTTGATGTCGCCGGATGTATAGCCCTGGTAGAACCATTTCTGGCGCTGTTCACTGGAGCCGTGCGTCCAGGCCTCGGGGGAAACCCGTCCTGTGGCGGCTTCCTGGATCCGGTCGTCACCGACCGCCGAGGCCGCAGACAGGGCATCCTTGAGGTCCTGCTCAGTCAACGGTTCCAGGTAGGGCTGGCCACCTCCGGGACCTGCCTGGGTGGTGGCATAGCGCGCCCAGAGGCCGGCGTAGCAGTCGGCCTGGAGCTCCACCCTGACAGCACCGGACTGAGGACCCTGCGGATCCTGCTGGCCACGGTCCAGGTATCCCAGCACATTTTGGATGTGGTGACCGAACTCGTGTGCCACTACATATTCCTGTGCCAGCGGGCCGCCTGAGGAACCGAAACGGTCCACAAGTTCCTGGAAAAAGCCCGGATCGAAGTACGCCGTGGTGTCAGTGGGGCAGTAGAAGGGGCCGACCGCGCTCGTGGCCGCACCGCAGCCGGTGTTTGTCCCGCCCGTGAAGATGACGGTCTCCGGCTGCGGGTACTGGACGTTGTAGTCCTTGAGGTAGGCCGGCCAGAAGGCGTTCAGGCTGTTGACCGTTCCGGTAATCCGGCAATCCAGCCGCGCGTCGGCGTCCGCACCCGTAGCGCAGGCAGGGGCAGTTCCCTGGCTCTGTTCGGCCGTGCCCGCTCCTCCTGTCAGGCCGTCGAGTAAAGCAGGGTTGATGCCCAGCAGGGCAGCGATCAGGAGGATAAGGCCGCCGCCGATGCCGCCGCCGACTTTGGCGCCGCGGCCCATGCCGCGCCGGTCCTGCACCTGTGAGGGGTCCAGCTGGACGTTGTCATTGAAGCTCATAAAGTCACAATAGCCTGCACCGGCAGTCCGAAACGGAGGCCGGACGGTAAAGTTGGGACGATGCCTTTTCTCGACAAAATCCAGCGTTGGGCCAACGAACGCCCCGATGACACCGCCGTTGTGGTGGCGGGCCGGTGGCTTAGCTGGGCTGACCTTCGGGACTCTGCGGCGGCAGTTGTCCCCGCTTCGGCAGGCGTCACGGTACTCGCGGAAGAGAACTCGATCGACTTTCCGGTCCGGTTCGCCGCTGCGGTGGCCGGCGGGCGTCAGTGTGCAGTCCTGGACCCCGCCTGGCCCACGGCGCTGCACGAGGAAATTCTTCAGCGGCTGGCCGAATCGGCCCACCCGTTCCCGGTGTCCGTGGATGATCCGCTGGCGGACGGGCCGCCGGACTCGACTTTCCTCATCGGCCTGACGTCCGGGACCACGTCGGTGCCCAAGGCGTTTACCCGCTCCCGGGCCTCCTGGCAGCATTCCTTTGACGCTTCCATCGAGTTCTTCGGCCTGGGCCGGGACGACGTCACCCTTGCCCCAGGGCCGCTGGTATCCAGCCTGAACCTCTACGCCCTGGCCGAATGCCTGTATGCAGGCTCCCGGTTCCAGGCCCTGGAGAGCTTCGACGTCGGTGATGTCCACGCCGCCATCACGCACGACGGCGTCACCCGGCTGGTCCTGGTGCCCACCATGCTGCGGCTGCTCAGCGAACGGGGACTGACCGGCTGCGTTGACGCCTCCGGTGTGACAACCATCATCTGCGCCGGTTCCAAGCTGGATGCACGCACCCTCGAGGCGGCGCGGCGCTGGGCTCCGAACGCCACGATCTTTGAGTACTACGGCGCCTCCGAACTCAGTTTTGTCTCCGGGGCAGGGCTGGCGGCGGGGGAGCAGCTGGACGCCGGCGGTACGGGCATCGGCCACGCTTTTCCGGGCGTTGAAGTCAGGATCCTTGACGACGACGGCTGCGAACCGGCTGCCGGGGAGGCCGGCAATATCTGCGTCCGCAGTGCCATGGTCAGCAACGGCTACCTCTGGGGTGACGATGGCCAGGCGCTTCGCTCCTTCGACGGCTGGTTCACCGTGGGGGACCAGGGTTACCTCTCAGACGGCGAACTTCACATCCTGGGCCGGCGCTCGGACATGATCCTGACCTCCGGAAAGAACGTCTACCCGCATGAGGTGGAGCTGGCCCTTGCCTCGGTTCCGGGTGTGGCTGCCGCAGTGGCTGCCGGCATGCCGGACGATTTACGCGGGCAACGGGTGGTGGCAGGGGTGGTCCCGTCGCATGGCGGAGTCACAGCGACCCAGCTCAAGGCCGGCCTCGAAAGCGTCCTGCCCCGCGACAAGCGCCCACACCAGTACTTTGCACTGTCCGAGCTCCCCACCACTGACCGTGGCAAGATCAGCCGCAAGATGCTGCTCGAATGGATTGGATCCCGTGACCAGCGGGTCCGGCAGCTTGAACGCTGACCTCCTGCCCGCCGACCGGCAGCCCGTGATCATCGCGGCCCGGCGGACGGCGGTCTGCCGGGCGAACGGTGCGTTGAAGGACCTGCGGGCCCATCAGCTGCTGGCGCCGGTCCTGGTGCAGTTGCTGGCAGAGAGCAATGTGCAGGCCGAAGACATCATGGACGTGGTGATCGGCAACGCCGTGGGCGGTGGTGGCAATGTAGCCCGTCTGGCCCTGCTGGAGGCCGGGCTTCCGGTCAGCGTGCCCGGCCTGACCGTGGACCGGCAGTGCGGTTCAGGACTTGACGCCATCGTCCTGGCCTCCCGGCTGGTGGCCGCCGGCGGAAACCCCGTGTATCTCGCCGGGGGAGTGGAGAGCATTAGTACAGCCCCCTTGCGGGCCCACCGGAACGACGACGGCGAACCGGACTTTTTCAGCCGGGCCCAGTTTGTGCCGCCCGGCTTTGGTGACCCCGATATGGGTGTAGCCGCCGAAAACGTGGCTGCCCGTTTCGGGATCAGCAGGGAGCGGCAGGATGCGTTTGCCCTCGCCAGCCACCAGCGTGCCGTGGCGGCGGGCCGCTCTGGAACGTTTGAGGGTGAGATATCTCCGCTGGAAACACCGGCCGGCGTCGTCAGCGCAGACGACGGTCCGCGCCGCGGGCTCAACGCGGCGGTCCTTGCACGGTTCCCGGCGGCGTTCGTCTCCCGGGGAACTGTCACCGCCGGGAACTCGTGCTTTGACGCGGACGCCGCGTCCGCCGTCGTGATTACCTCCCTGCAGCGGGCCCGGGAGCTGGGTGCGCCGGACGGGCTCCTTATCCTGGCCACTGACACCGCCGGCGTTGAGCCCAGGCTCTTGGGCATCGGTGCCGCGGTAGCCGCTCAGCGCATGCTGGCGGCCTCGGGCCTGTCCGCTGCCGGTATCGGCCTGGTGGAATTCAATGAGGCCTTCGCGTCGCAGGTTCTCGCATGCCTGGACCATCTTGCGGTCGATCCGGGGAGGGTCAACCTCGACGGCGGTGCGCTGGCTTTGGGCCACGCCTACGGTGCGTCAGGGGCCGTGCTGGTGACCCGGCTGCTGGCCCAGGCTCGAAGGGGCGGGGAGAACGGCGTCCTGGCGCTGGCCATGATCAGCATCGCCGGAGGGATGGGCACGGCCGCGCTGCTGCGTTACGAACGGATCGAGCGGCGAGGTCCCGGCGCCTAGGAACCGTCTTAGCAGCGGGAAGTCGCCTCTCGATGCGGCAACCGTCAGTCCTCGGCCTCGCCGAGTCCCCGGGCGGCCAGCGCTTCACCTGTTTGGCGCGCGAACGCCACAGTGGTGATGAAGACCGGCAGCACCAGTGCGCGCGGGTTCCGTTCAAGTCCCCGCGCCCGGGCGGAGTCGCGGACATCCGCGAAGGCGCCGGCGATGTAGGGGATGCTTCGGAGCATGATCGCGATGGTCAGGGCAAAACGTTCCGGGTCGGCGCCGAAGCGGCGGAACGGCCTGGCCAGTGACACCACACCGTCCAGCAGCCGCTGCATGGGCGTGGTTGCCGTCAGCAGGGACGCCGCGACAATGCAGACCAGGATGTTCAGGACGATCCGGGCTGCGGTGGGCCCGCCCAGCTGCCACCACTGGAAAAGGCCGATGACCGGCAGGACATACAGCAGCGGCCGGACGGCCCCGAACAGCCTGCGCGGACCGGCGCCGGTGAGCAGGTACAGTCCGCACAGGGCCGACAGGACCGCCGCCGATGCCAGCCAGTCAACAACCAGGAACGATGCCAGGCCGCATCCCACCACCAGCAGGAACTTCAGGCCAAGGGGCGTCCGGTGGATGACCGAATTGCCCGGTACATAGTTGGCCAGCAGGAAACCGTGTCCCCTCACGGCGCCGCCAGTCCTTGGGTTGCCAGTGCCCGGTAGGCGTCGACGGCGGCTGCCGGGCCGCCGTCGAACATTACCCGGCCCGCTTCAATGACCAGCACGCGGTCCATGTCCAGCGCCATGTCCAGGTCATGGGTGGACATGATGATCTGCTGGTCCAGTCCCGCGAGGGTGCATCGCAGGAGCTCCCGGTTGCGCAGATCCAGGAGGGTGGACGGCTCGTCCAGGACCAGCACGGACGGATTCACGGCGAGGACGGCAGCGAGGGCCATCAGCTGGCGCTCCCCGCCGGAAAGCTCGTAGATGCTCTGGTCTGCGAGGGGGAGCAGCCCGAACCGGTCCAGTGAAGCCTCTGCAAGCCGGCGGCGTTCCTGGCCGTTGCGGACGGAGCGCCGGAGCGAGAGTTCAACGTCCTCGCGGCCTGTCGGCATGACGAGCTGCGAAAGGGGATCGGTGAAGACGAAGCCCACTTGGCGGCGCACCGCCCGGACGGCGCTGACAGTATCGGCGCCATCCACCAGCACCGTGCCGGACGTGGGCTGGACCAGGCCGTTGATCATCCGCAGCAGGGTGGATTTGCCTGACCCGTTCGCGCCGATCACGCCGATCCGCTGTTCGGTCAGCTCGAGACTGACGTCCCGGAGCAGGGTCTTGGGTTCAGGGTGGTTGTCGAGGGCGACGGCCACCGACGTGCCCCGGAAGGAGATGGTTGCCATGGCTGCTTAGGGCTTGATCCGCTTCACGCGGCGGACCAGAACGTCCGGAAATGCACGGTGCAGGGCAACGGCGATCACCGCGGCGAGGATGTTCTTGATCACGTCGCCGGGGTAGAAAACGAGGTCCGCGATGAAGGCCTGGGCGAGCTCTGTCTTGGTGTTGACGGCAATCCCGATGATGCCGAGGGTGTGCACCACCGCGATGCTGGTCACCATGGCAGCGGCGAAGAACCACAGGGCCCGGGCACGGGTGGTGCGCCGGATGACAACGACGGCGAGCCAGCCCACCAGGGCCGCGGCGATCGGGAAAGCGATGATGTATCCGGCAGACGGCCCGGCCAGGATGCCCAGTCCGCTGCGCCCCTGGCTGAAGATGGGCAGGCCGGCAAGCCCGAGCAGGGTGTAGAGGCCGACGGCCGCGAAACCACGGGCCGGGCCCAGCATCAGGCCGGTGAGCATCACCGCGAGGGTCTGGAAAGTGATGGGTATGCCGAACACGTTGGCTGCAATGCCGGGCACCAGCGCAGAGCCCGCAACGAGGGCGGCGAAGACGGCGATGAGGCCGAGGTCGGTGGCGTTCCACCGGGAACGGTCGCGTGAGGTGGTGCCGTTGACGGCGGTGTCGGTCTGGCTCATGGAGTGTTCCTGTCGTGGATATACAAACTAAGCATGGGGTGACCCTGACGTTACCGGCCGCCGTCGGGACCCATTTTGTAGGGGGTCTACTAAACGGGCGGCCGGGCGTTGATTGCTGGATACAAAGGACCGCAGCCGCCGCGGCGGTTAGCGGGTGGGGATACGGCCGGTAGACTTGGGTAGGCCGTTCTGTGCGGCCATTCTGCCTGCTTCTTCCAGACGTCATCCGTTGAGCTGCGGCATTCCCTGTTGTGAAAGGCCTTACCTGCTGTGATTACTGTCCAGGATCTTGAACTGCGCGCCGGTGCCCGGCTCCTTATGGACCAGGTGAGCTTCCGCATCGACAAGGGAGACAAGATCGGCCTGGTGGGGCGCAATGGTGCCGGCAAAACCACACTGACCCGTGTGCTCGCCGGCGAGGGCCTTCCCGCTGCCGGCAAGGTCACCCGTACGGGTGAGATCGGCTACCTTCCGCAGGATCCGCGCACCCCGGACATGGAACAACTCGCCCGCGACCGTATCCTCGCGGCACGCGGCCTGGATGTCGCCGTCGGCAAGCTCCGGCTGGCGCACGAGGAGATGGCCAGCGACGACGCAGATGTCCAGCGCAAGGCGATGAACCGCTATGACCGGCTGGAATCGGAATTCCTGGCTGCCGGCGGTTACTCGGCCGAGGCCGAGGCAGCCGCGATCTGCTCCAACCTTGCGCTGCCGGACCGCATCCTGAACCAACCCCTCAAGACCCTTTCCGGTGGGCAGCGACGCCGCGTTGAACTGGCCCGGATCCTTTACTCGGATGCCGAGACCATGCTGCTCGATGAGCCCACCAACCACCTTGACGCCGATTCCATCGCGTGGCTGCGGGACTTCCTCAAGAACCACCAGGGCGGGCTGATTGTGATCAGCCACGACACCGAGCTCCTTGAAGCCACCGTGAACAAGGTCTTCCTGCTGGACGCCAACCGCGCGCAGATCGACTTCTACAACATGGACTGGAAGCGTTACCTGCTCCAGCGCGAAACCGACGAGCGTGCCCGCAAGCGCGAACGCGCCAACGCCGAGAAGAAGGCCCAGGTCCTCTTCGACCAGGCCAACAAAATGCGGGCCAAGGCCACCAAGGCTGTCGCAGCGCAGAACATGGCCAAGCGTGCAGAGCGCCTGCTCAGCGGCCTCGAAGCAGTCCGCGAGAACGACCGCGTGGCAGCGCTCCGCTTCCCGGACCCGTCGCCCTGCGGCAAAACGCCGCTTACCGCCGAGGGCCTCAGCAAGTCTTACGGCTCGCTGGAGATCTTCACCGACGTCGACCTTGCCATTGACCGCGGCTCGAAGGTGGTCATCCTCGGCCTGAACGGTGCCGGCAAGACCACCCTCCTGCGGATGCTCGCCGGCGTGGACAAGCCGGACACCGGGGACGTCATTCCCGGCCACGGCCTCAAAGTCGGCTACTACGCCCAGGAGCACGACACCCTGGACGTGGACCGCACTGTCCTTGAAAACATGCGCTCCTCTGCCCCGGACATGCAGGACGCGGAAGTCCGCGGTATCCTCGGCTCGTTCCTGTTCTCCGGCGACGACGTGGACAAGCCTGCCGGCGTCCTCTCCGGCGGTGAGAAGACCCGCCTGGCGCTGGCCACCATTGTGGCCTCCAGCGCCAACGTGCTCCTCCTCGACGAGCCCACCAACAACCTGGACCCGGCCAGCCGCGCCGAAATCCTGGGTGCCCTCAGGAACTACAGCGGCGCCGTCGTCCTGGTAAGCCACGATGAAGGGGCCGTCGAAGCCCTCAACCCCGAGCGCGTTGTCCTGCTGCCGGACGGCGTCGAGGACCTGTGGAACGAAGACTACCTGGACCTGATCACCCTGGCTTAGGCCACGACGCGCGGTGGTTACGTTCGCATCAGCGCTAGCGGACGGTCAGTTCCTCCGCGTCCGTGATCCGCAGCAGGTCTTTGTAGGTAATGCTGAACATCGAGTTGTGGTCTCCTGCTCCTGCCCAGAGGATTTCGTGAGCAGACAGGGACTTGTCCAGGAGCGTTCTGATCCTGTGGGGGTGGCCGACGGGGGCTACGCCGCCTACTTCCTGGCCGGTGTGGTGCAGCACGAAACTGTGGGTGGCCCGACGGATCTGTCCTGTCCCCAGGTGCGTGGCCACGAGTTGCGTGTCCACCTTTGCTGCGCCGCTGGCGAGGATCAGCAGCGGGGTCCCGTCAAGTTCGAACACCAGGCTGTTGGTGATGGCCGCCAGCTCACAACCCAGGGCTTCCGCTGCGGCGGCCGCCGTCGGGACCATTGTGGTGAACACCTTCACGGTGTCCTGGACTCCGGAAGCTGTCAGGGCGCGCTTCACGGTGGCCACCGGCGCGGATATATCCCGACTGCCCAACGTCAGTAGCCCTGGGCGTCGAGGAGGGCGTCTTCCTCTTCCTCTGACGTTGCCTTTTTGCCCTTGCGGGCGGCCGGCGGACGACGGCGGGCTGCCGCGGCGGCGGAGTGGACCGGGCTGCCGGAACTGACCTCTTCACCATCCTCGTCTTCGGCGTCGATCGCGGCGTTTCTGGCCTGCTGCCGTGCGGCGTAGCCGAACCCGACAAACATCAGCACGCCGAACGCGAACCACTGCAGCGAGTAGGACAGGTGCGTTCCTTCTTCGGTGGCCGGCTTCGGGAACGGGAACGGCATCTGGGCCGCGGCCGGCGACTCTGAAGCAAGCTGCCCATAGGCGCCGGTGAGGACGGGATAGCCCAGTTCGGCCGCGTAGGTGGGCAGGTCGATGGACGCGAGCTGGCCCGCCGGGGCGCCGCGGTCCAGTTTCGGCTCCCCGTGCTTGAGCCGGACGACGGCCGTCACTGAGCCCGAAGGGGGTGCCGGAACTGAGTCGGGGCTGCCCGGGATTTTGTTGCCGATGGGCAGCCAGCCCCTGTCGATCACGACGGTCTCGCCGGTCTCAAGTTTGAACGGGACGACCACTTCATAGCCGGGCTGCCCGTTCAGCGGACGGTTGCGGACGATCCGTTGGCCGGCGACGTCGTAGGTTCCCTTGAGTTCCACCTGGGTCCACTCCTTGGCGGGGTCCAGTCCAGTGAACTCGTCACGGGCCTGCCCGAAGGGGATGGGTGCCGCGGAATAGTTGGTCACCACCCGGTTGATTTCTGCGAGGGTCTCGGCGCGGCGGTCCATCTGCCAGCGGCCAAGGAAGACACAGGCAGCAGCAAAAATGGCGGCCAACAGCAGGTAGGCAAGCCATTTGCTGGAAAAGAGAAACCGGTACATTCAGCTGTCCTGCCCTACGCCGGACCCGCCGGGCCCGTGGGCCTGGTCCATCACGACGGTGTCCTTCCAGAGGCCGCGGGTCTGCAGGTAATCCTCCAGCCAATCCCGGTGGTCGTCACAGGCGAGCCAGATCTTCCGGCGCTC
The DNA here is from genome assembly GCF_051857465.1 of Pseudarthrobacter cremeus. NCBI lineage: Bacteria > Bacillati > Actinomycetota > Actinomycetes > Micrococcales > Micrococcaceae > Pseudarthrobacter > Pseudarthrobacter cremeus. Next base: position 225,259 of record NZ_JBPZHC010000001.1, read on the forward strand.
CGGAGTATGGATCTTGGGATTGTTCCACAGCAGCTGCCAGGATGCTTCGGTACGGCAGGCTTTACGGGAGCAGGTGGCACCCATGGCCGGCGCGGCACTGTCTGTCCCGCCTGCCAGGTCGAAAATGTTCATGAAGCGCGCCGTTCCTGTCCGTAAGTTGGTTCGTCGCCGTCATCAATTATCAGCTCACCCTGAAGGACAGTGGAGGCTGTGCTCTCTGGCGCCGGAGCCGCCACGGGGCTTTCCAGCTCGGCAAGCGGGGCGGAATCCAGCAGCGAATCGCTGTGGACCTCCGCCTTATCGTTCCCGTTGGCGAGGACCACAGCGATCCAGGGGAGGAAGACGGCACCTGCAACCATCAGAAGCTTGAACCAGCCGTCAACCACAAAAATCAGGATGAGGCAGACCATGCGGATTCCCATCGCCAGGGAGTACTGCATCATCCGGTGGCGCATGTCTTCGGAGTGGGCTGCGGCTGCGTCCGTGATGCTGTGCACCGCGGAATCGCCGGAGAACCGTTCGGGTTCTCCGGGCACGTACTGTCCCGCATGGTTTTCAAGGGTCACGGCTGGTTGATCACGCTCCAAGGCTTGCCTCAATTCTCTCACCATCCGGCAGGCGCGCCCAAACGGAGGCTAAGATCGGAGGCAGTAAAAATCCCATGCGTTTCTACCGCGGTGACACCTGCCGCAGAATCCCGGAGCCCCAGATGCCTGAAGCAGCCCTGACCCCCCGAAGCGTCCTGATCACCGGAGGGAACCGTGGCATCGGGCTGGCCATTGCCGAAGCTTTCCTGGCCAACGGCGACAAAGTTGCCGTGACCTACCGCAGCGAGTCGCAGTTGCCTGCCGGAATCCTTGGCGTCAAAGCTGATGTGACTGACGAAGCCTCGGTCGATGCGGCATTCACCGAGGTGGAGGCCGCCCACGGTCCGGTGGAGGTCCTGGTTGCCAACGCCGGGATCACCAAGGACATGCTCCTGCTTCGCATGCGCGAGGAAGACTTTACGTCCGTCATCGACACCAACCTCACGGGCGCTTTCCGGGTCATCAAGCGCGCATCCAAGGGCATGATCAAGATGCGGAAGGGGCGGGTGGTGCTGATCTCTTCCGTCTCAGGACAGTACGGCGCGCCGGGCCAGATCAACTACTCCGCCTCCAAGGCCGGCCTGGTGGGCATCGCCCGGTCGCTGACCAGGGAACTGGGATCCCGCGGCATTACAGCGAACGTGGTGGCACCCGGTTTTATCAATACGGACATGACTGCCGAACTTCCCGAATCCACCCAGAAGGACTACCTGTCCAGCATTCCTGCCAACCGGTTCGCTGAGGCCTCGGAAGTGGCCAACGTGGTCCGCTGGATCGCCAGCGACGAGGCAGCCTACATCTCCGGCGCCATCATCCCGGTCGACGGCGGCCTGGGCATGGGTCACTGACAGGAAGTTCCCTAGGAGGCGGCTTCGAACGCTTCCCTAAGCCACTCGGTCACCTCGGTGTCGACGTCATCGGCGGTGGCAAGTTCCAGGTGGTGCATCCACACGCCGGGGGACGGCTGGACCACTTCCTTGAACCGGGCCGACTCGATCCGCCGGGGCAGCGCGATGGACAGGACAGCCGGCACCTCGGTTTTCAGGTGCTGGCGGGGGTTCCAGACGTAGGCGAAGCCGCGCCTGTTCCGGAACGCCACCTGGCTGGTGGTGGTGCGTTCAACCGCCGGGCAGGCACTGAGAACGGCGCTCCGGACAACCTGGCAGAGCTGAAGTCCCTCGGGCGAATTGCTGAACAGCTCTTCCGGGGTGGACGGGGTTCCGGCGCTGCCTGTCATGGGGCGAGCCTACGCCGCGGGAGGTCCACGGGATACCCGGAATCGGGCAGGACACTAGCCGGACCGGGCTTCTTTGTGGGGGTCACACAAGCAAATTCGGATACTGCGCTGGCATGATGGACTGCAGACCTAGAGGCTTTTAGACGTTTCGAACAAAAGGAGTACACATGGGACTGCTGGATAACAAGACCGCCATCGTCACCGGATCCTCACGGGGGATCGGCGCGGAAGTGGCCAAGAACCTCGCTGCCGAGGGTGCCGCCGTCGTGGTTAACTACCGCCAGAAGGCACCGCGCGCCAACAAAGTGGTGGCAGGAATCGAAGCCGCGGGCGGCCGCGCCGTCGCTGTCGGTGCGGACCTCACCACCCAGGAGGGCGTCCAGGCCCTGGCCAGCGCCGCCATGGAGAACTTCGGTTCGCTGGACGTCCTGGTCCTCAACGCCTCCGGCGGCATGGAATCAGGCATGGCGGACGATTATGCGCTCAAGCTGAACCGTGACGCGCAGGTCAACATGCTCAACGCAGCAGTGCCGCTGATGAAGGAGGGCTCACGCGTGGTCTTCGTGACCAGCCACCAGGCCCACTTCATCAACTCCGTGCCCACCATGGAGGCCTACGAGGCTGTGGCCCGCAGCAAGCGTGCCGGCGAGGACGCCCTGCGTGAGCTCATCCCCAACCTGGCCGAGAAGGGCATCTCGCTGGTGGTCGTCTCCGGCGACATGATCGAAGGAACCGTGACCGCAACTCTGCTGGACCGTTCCACACCTGGCGCCATCGAGGCCCGCCGCGCCGAGGCCGGCAAGCTCTACTCCGTGGAGGAATTCGGTGAGTTGGTGGCCAGTATGGCCACCGCCGATGTCGAGTCCGGCCACACCGAGTACGCCGGCGGCTCGGACTACTTCGGCAAGAGCGCCCAGTAACTCCTGCTTAAACGGGGAAGGCACTCCACGGTGCATATCACCGTGGAGTGCCTTTCTTGCGTCCAGGGGGTGCGGATCAGACGCCGGCGATGTGCCGCACTGCGTCAAGGTATGGCATGTTGATGGCCGAATCCGCGACCGCCCGGACCGCGGGCTTGGCATTGAAGGCCACCCCGATACCGGCAGCACTGAGCATGTCCAGATCGTTGGCGCCGTCGCCCACGGCGATGGTGTGCTCCAGGGGGATTCCCTCGGCGGCGGCCCACTCGCGGAGGTACTTTTCCTTGGCGGCGCGGTCGACCACTGCGCCCAGCACCTTCCCCGTCAGGGCGCCATCCACAATTTCCAGCTCATTCGCGATCCAGTAGTGCAGGCCCAGGCTCTCGGCGATGGGCTTCAGGATCTGGTTGAACCCGCCCGAAACCACGGCAACAACATGGCCTGCAGCCTTGAACGCGGCCACCAGTTCGGCGGCGCCTTCGCTCAGCCTGACTTCAGCGCGCACGGAATCGACGACGTCGGCGGGCAGCCCGGCGAGGACCGCCACCCGGGCGTGCAGGCTCTGCGCAAAGTCGAGTTCCCCGCGCATGGCGGCTTCAGTGACTGCGGCAACTTCTTCGCGCTTGCCGGCGTAGGCGGCGAGGAGTTCGATGACTTCCTGCTGGATCAGCGTTGAGTCGACATCCATGATCAGGAACTTGCGGGCAGCGCTCCGGAGCCCGGCCGGAACAATCGCCGTGTCAACGCCGTCCTGGGGATGCTGTGCCACTGCGTGCCGGAGGGCAGTGAGGCCTGCTCCTGACGCGTCGGGCAGGGCGAGATCCGCGGTGTGGACGTCAAAGCGGCCATCACTGGACCGGGTTTCGGACTGGACGGCAGCGCCGTGTCCGGAGAGGAAGGAACGCAGCTGGTCCAGCTCCGCGGGGATCAGTTTGAGGCCATAGCTGACCGCAGTCACGTTCGAAGTCATGGCTGCAATCTTAGCCAGTGGGGGAGGGCCGCCGGAATTTGGTGGCCATTAAAGGAGACTGCCGGGCCTTCGGTGGTGCGCCCGACGTATCAGTTATCAGTCAGCCTCCGTTTTGTCCTAGTGTCTACTGCTATGAGTGATGTTCTTGAATTGGCCGCCGTCAGCGTTGTCCGTGGGGCTAAAACGCTCCTGAACAAGGTGGATTGGCAGGTCAAGGAAGGCGAGCGTTGGGTCATCCTCGGTCCCAACGGCGCGGGCAAGACCACTCTCCTGCAGATTGCAGCTGCCCGGCTGCATCCCACCAGCGGCATGGCCGGCATCCTGGAGGAAATCCTTGGCGCGGTGGATGTATTCGAACTCCGTCCCCGCATCGGCCTGTCCTCTGCAGCCCTTGCAAACCAGATCCCGGAGCACGAGAAGGTCCTGAACGTCGTGGTCACTGCCGCCTATGGCGTGACGGGCCGCTGGCGCGAGGGGTACGAGAAGGCAGACGAACGCCGGGCCTTCACCCTGCTCAACGAATGGGGCATGGGGCCACTGCTCAACCGGCCTTTCGCGTCGCTGTCCGAAGGGGAGCGCAAACGGGTGCAGATCGCCCGCGCCCTGATGACCGATCCGGAGCTCCTGCTGCTGGACGAGCCCGGTGCCGGCCTGGATCTTGGTGGCCGCGAGGACCTGGTGCACCGCCTCAGCGAGCTCGCCCGGGACGAGGACGCTCCGGCCATCGTGCTGGTCACCCACCACCTTGAGGAAGTGCCCCCGGGCTTCACCCATGCCATGCTGCTGCGCGAAGCCAACGTCGTTGCAGCAGGTCCCATCGAAGAGGTCCTCACCGCCGCGAACCTGAGTGAAACGTTCGGCCTTGATCTTGATGTGACGGTCAACGCGGGCAGGTACACCGCCGCCGCCCGCCGCTAGACGGCGCACCTACCAGTACCTTGGATCTTCTCGGCAGTATCTTTGTGCTCTTCGCCGGCCTGTGGGCCGGAACCATCAACGCCGTGGTCGGCTCCGGCACGCTTGTTACCTTTCCTGTCCTTCTCGCGCTCGGCCTCACGCCCGTCGTCGCGACCATGAGCAACGCCATGGGCCTGATAGCCGGCGGCGCCTCGGGCGCCTGGGGCTACCGCAGGGAACTCAAGGGCAGGGCCAAGCAACTGCTCAGGCTCCTGCCGGCGTCGCTGCTGGGCGGCATCACCGGAGCCTTCCTGCTGCTGAATCTGCCCGAGAAGGTGTTCCACTTCGTCGCCCCGGTCCTCCTGGTCCTGGCTCTCCTGATGGTGGTCTTCCAGCCGCGCCTGCAGGCATGGGTACGCACACGCGAGGAGAACCCCGAGCACGCGGTGCGGGATAAAAGGCATGGCATCCTGCTGCTCGTGCTGGTCTACCTGGCCGGCGTCTACGGAGGCTACTTCGTTGCAGCCCAGGGGATCCTGCTGGTGGGAATCCTGGGGATCTTCCTGACGGGCACCATCCAGAACGCCAACGCCATGAAGAACATCCTGGTGCTGGGCGTCAATCTCATTGCCGCAGTCTCGTATCTTCTCTTCGCCTTTGACCGGATCAACTGGCTGGTGGTGCTGCTGATCGCGGTGAGCTCCACGGTAGGCGGGCTCCTGGGCGCGAAGGTCGGGCGGCGGCTGTCGCCGCCGGTTCTGCGGACTGTCATCTTTATCCTCGGCCTGGTGGCGCTGGGCTTCATGATCGCCAACCTGCTGAAATAATCGGCAAGTGACAATCCACCACCTCGAATCCGCCGCGGACCCTCGCGTCTCCGACTACACCCAACTGACCGATGTGCACCTGCGCAAGCTGCGGGAACCGGCGGAGGGCATGTATATCGCCGAGTCCTCCCGTGTGCTGCGTCGGGCTCTGGCGGCGGGACACCAGCCGAGGTCGTTCTTCCTCGCGGAAAAATGGCTGGCGGACCTGCAGGATGTCCTCGACGCCTATCCGGATGTCCCGGCGTTCATCGGAACAGCCTCCCTGCTGGAGGAGATCACCGGGTTCCACCTCCACCGCGGTGCAATGGCAGCCATGCAGCGGCCGGCGCCGGTGCCCCTGAACGAGCTTCTGGCCGGCGCCCGCAGGGTCGCCGTTCTGGAAGACATTGTGGACCACACCAATGTGGGTGCGATCTTCCGCTCGGCCGCTGCGCTGGACGTTGACGCCGTGCTGATCTCGCCGCGCTGCGGCGATCCGCTGTACCGGCGCAGCGTCCGCGTCAGCATGGGCACCGTGTTCCAGGTGCCGTGGGCGAGGCTGGAGAGCTGGCCGCAGGATCTGGCATTGCTCCAGCGCCAGGGCTTCACTGTGGCGGCGCTCGAACTCACCGGGGATGCCGTCGACGTCGACGAACTCGCCGCAGGCAATCCGGACAGACTCGCCCTGGTGCTTGGCACCGAAGGTGCCGGAATGAGCGCCGCGACGCTCGCCGCCGTCGACCTGGCCGTCAAGATCCCCATGCGCCCCGGCGTCGATTCCCTCAACGTGGCTGCCGCCTCGGCAGTCGCCTTCTGGGAGCTCCGCCCGCGTGGTTAGCGGGGTCCACGTTGATCGGCTATTATTAACAGCTGGCTGTACTGCGTCTTCTGCAGCGGCCATCCCATTCATACCTGGCAGCTGGCAAAATCCAGTTGTGCGAACAAAGGTCCAATTATGAAGTCTGATACACACCCGAAGTACGAAGCTGTTGTTTTCAACGACCTGGCTTCCGGCGTCAAGTTCCTGACCAAGTCCACCGTGTCTTCGAAGAAGACCATCGAGTGGGAAGACGGAAACACCTACCCGGTCATCGACGTCGAAATCTCCTCCGAGTCCCACCCGTTCTACACGGGCAAGCAGCGCATCATGGACTCTGCAGGCCGCGTCGAGCGCTTCAACGCCCGCTTCAAGGGCTTCGGCGGCAAGAAGTAATTCACTTCACCCCCTGGTTCTTTGGAAAGCCCGCACCGGTGACGGTGCGGGCTTTTTGCGTTTCGAGCCGTCCTCCATGTGCGGCAGGATGGAAGGCATGACTGACATGCCCGTTCCAGCTGACGACAGTTCTGCCCGCCGCCTGCACGGCGAGTACAAGGTCCCCGGCGGAAAGCTCGTCGTGGTTGATCTCGTTGTCGAGGACGGTGTACTCGCTGATGTGTCGGTCAGCGGCGACTTCTTCCTGGAACCGGACGAGGCACTCCTGGACATCAACCGTGCACTCACCGGACTACCGGAAACCACGACGGCGGCGGACCTTTCGGCGGTCGTGACCGCCTCGCTGCCTTCCGGCGCTGCCCTGTTCGGCTTTTCGGCCGACGCCATCGCCGTGACGGTCCGGCGTGCCCTCGCCAAGGCGACAACCTGGGCGGACCATCACTGGAACATCATCGCCCCTGCGGTGTTGCCCACAGCCGTCAACGTGGCACTGGATGAAGTGCTCACCGAGGAGGTGGGAGCAGGCCGCCGAAACCCCACCCTGCGGTTCTGGGACTGGGAGGAGCCCTCCGTGGTGATCGGCAGCTTCCAGTCGGTCCGCAATGAGGTCGATCCCGACGGCGTTGCCCGGCACGGCATCACCGTGGTCCGCCGGATCAGCGGCGGGGGAGCGATGTTCATGGAGGCCGGCAACTGCATCACCTACTCCCTCTATCTGCCGCAGACGCTGGTGGACGGAATCAGCTTCGCGGACTCCTATGCCTTCCTGGACGCCTGGGTGATGGCCGCGCTGGAGAAGATCGGGGTCACGGCGTTCTACGTGCCCCTGAACGACATCGCCACTGACCAGGGCAAGATCGGCGGCGCCGCCCAGAAGCGCCTCGCCAACGGCGGGATGCTGCACCACGTCACCATGAGCTACGACATCGACGCCGGCAAGATGGTCGAAGTGCTGCGCATCGGCAAGGAAAAACTCTCGGACAAGGGGACCCGCAGCGCCAAGAAGCGCGTGGACCCCCTCCGCCGGCAAACGGGGCTCGCCCGCACGGAGATCATCGCGGCCATGATGGAGGTCTTCACTGAACGGTACGCCGCCACATCCTCGGAACTGACCAGCGAAGAGCTTGGCGAAGCCCGTCACCGCGTTGCCGCCAAGTTCGGCACCCGGGAGTGGCTCAACCGGATCCCGTAAACCCCGTCGATTGCTCGGGAGCGGCAGGGTTCAGTGCCGGGTCTGGGCGGTCAGTTCCCGCAGCAGGTGGCTGCGCTGCTCCACGACAATCCGCCGCAGGGCGGCCGGCGCGTCCGCATTGGCGGCGAGCCACTCGTCGGTTCGGAGCACCACCGGCTGCTGCTCAGGCCGCATACCGGCTGACAGGTCCTGGGCGTGCGGATACAGCCCCTGGACAATCCGGCTGGAGATTTCGATGCTCCGGTTGTCCCAGACGTCGCGGAGGCAGGCGAAGTACGGCTCCACGTAAGGCTCGAGCAGCGCGGCGGGTGCGGTGGCGAAGCCGGCGATCGTGGCGCTGAGGATCTGGTTGGACAGCCCCGTCCCCTGGACGGCTGCTTCCCATACGGCAGCCTTCACGTCGGCATCCGGGCGGGCGGCAGCAGCGGTGGCGTGGCCGGCCTTGCCTGAGGCTGTCTTGTCGCGTTCCAGTTCACCGTCCAGTTCCTGAAGCGTGGCCTGGCCGTTGGCTGCCAGCGCGTGCCAGAGGGTCCAGCGCAGCTCCGCATCCACCGCCAGGCCCTCGACCTTCTCCGTGCCGTCCAGGAGGCCTCTGAGCCGGGTGAGGAGTGCGGGATCATGACGGCTGACAGACGCCAGCGTCCGCGCCCACGCCAGCTGGTGGTCTGAGCCCGGCGCCGCCGAGTCCAGCTGATTGTCCACCGCTGCCAGGAAGCCACTGCGAACAGTGTCCCGCTGGACCGTGGCGGTGAAGCGTTCGACGGCGGTCTCGGCGTTGTCGAGGATGTTCAGCAGGACCCCGATCCCTGTTTCGGCGGCTCCGAAGGCCTTAACCGCATCCACGTAGCGTGCTGCCGGGCTTTCCGCGTCCCGGGCCGAGTTCCACAGCGCTGTCCAGACGAGGGCCCGCGCCATGGGATCGGTGATCCGGTCCAATGACCCCAGCACTGTGGCCTCGGACGCCGGGTCCAGCCGGGCTTTGGCATAGGTAAGGTCGTCGTCGTTCAACAGCAGAAGGGCAGGCCGCGCCTGGCCGGTTAGTTCGGGAAGGGGAGTCCTCGCGCCGGTGATGTCGGTTTCGACGCTCCCGGTCCGGACCAGGGCACCGTATGGATCGAAGTTGTACAGGCCCACGCGCAGCCGGTGCGGGCGCAGCTCTTCGCGTCCCGTGACGGGGTCCACAGCCTCCTGGACGATTGCCACGGAGCCCAGGACGCCGTCGTGCGTGTCCGCCTCCACCGACAGCGTGGAGATGCCGGAGGTCTGGAGCCACGGAGCTGCCCAGGCCGCGAGGTCGCGGCCGGAAGCAGCGCTGAGGGCCTTCAGGAGGTCCGCCAACGTGGTGTTGCCGTAGGCGTGGTCCCGGAAATACTGACGGGAGCCGGCGATGAACGCGTCAAACCCCACATAGGCCACCAGCTGTTTGAGCACCGATGCACCCTTGGCATAGGTGATGCCGTCGAAGTTCTGCTTGGCGGCCTCGAGGTCAGGGATGTCGGCGACGATGGGGTGCGTGGTGGGAAGCTGGTCCTGGACATACGCCCAGGCCTTGCGCTTGTTCGCAAAGTTCACCCACGCCGTATCCCAGTCCGTGGCGCGGTCCACGCCGAGGGTGCCCATATAGTCGGCAAACGATTCCTTGAGCCACAGATCGTCCCACCACTGCATGGTGACGAGGTCGCCGAACCACATGTGGGCCATCTCGTGCATGAGGGTGTTGGCGCGTCCCTGGTACTGCGCGCCGGTGGCACGGGACGTGAACACGTAGCTTTCGGTGAAAGTGACCAGCCCCGGGTTTTCCATCGCGCCGAGGTTGTATTCGGGTACGAACGCCTGATCGTATTTGCCCCAGGGGTAGGGGAAGTCGAAGAGGCGGTTGAAGAAGTCCAGCCCGCTCTTGGTGAGCCGGAACAGCTCCGCGGGGTCGAAGGACTCCGCCATGGAGGCCCGGCAGTAGAGAGCCAACGGCACCTCCAGCGGCGTACCGTCCTCGAGAATTGTGCTCCAGTGCTCCTGGGCTTTGAAGTAGGGACCGGCCAGCACCGTGGTGATGTACGTGGACATCGGCCGCGTGGCGGCGAAGTCCCAGCGGCTGGTGGCAGGGTCACTGGTCAGCTGGGTCCGTGCGGCCTCGACCCCGTTGGACGCCACCTGCCAGTCCGACGGCGCCATCACGTGGAAAGTGAACTCGGCTTTGAGGTCCGGCTGCTCGAAGTTCGCGAACACCCGCCGCGCATCCGCCGGCTCGTACTGTGTGTACAGGTAGCATTGGCCGTCGGCCGGGTCCACGAAGCGGTGCATGCCCTCCCCGGAACGGCTGTAGAGCGCGGTCCCTGTGACGGTGACCTGGTTCTCTGTCTGCAGGTTGTCCAGCCGGATCCGGGAACCGTCCACAACCTCAGCCACCGGCAGGTCCTTGCCGTTCAGGAACACACTGTGCACCTCGCCGGCAATGAAGTCCAGGAACGTAGACGTTCCCCGTACAGGCCCGGCGGCGGAGAAGTTGATGACGCTGCGGCTGGTGTAGCCCGCCACATCCGGATCAGCGGCAGCGCGCACGTCCAGGGACACATCGTAGCTGTGGGTGGTGATCAGGGCTGAACGTTGGGCGGCTTCGCTGCGCAGCAGATTCTCATGTGACACTCCGCTATCTAATCACGCGCCGCCGCGGGCGGTTCACGGCCCGCGATCCGCCGCGTGGCCGCCTGCCCTAGGCGGTCATGAGCAGGGCCGCTGCCAGGCCGAGCAGCGCGATCAGCAGCCATGCTGCCAGTGCAGCGGACAGTGCCCGGGCGCCGGTGTGCAGGAGGGTGCGGATCCGGACCGCGGACCCCAGTCCGAACAGCGCCGCTCCCAGGAGTATGTCCTGCAGCCCCGCACCGGCGTCGAGCCACGCTTCAGGGAGCCAGCCGGTGGACCTCAGCGCCACCATCGCCACAAACCCGACGACGAACAGGGGCACCAGCGGAGGCATGGACTTCTCCCCGGAGCTGTTGGCACGGTGATGCAGGCCCGCAACGGCAACCACGGGCGCCAACAACAGGACGCGGGTGAGCTTGACGACGACGGCGAGGCCCAGCGCCGCGGTGCCGGCAGTCTGTGCGGTGGCCACCACCTGGCCAACGTCGTGGACGGACGCACCGGTCCAGGCGCCGAACGTGAGCGGGTCCAGGTGCAGCGGCTGCATGAGCAACGGCAGCAGCCCGATCGCCAGCGTGCCGCACAGCGTCACCAGCGCCACCGGCAGCACGGTGTCGGCATGCTTGATCCGGCGCACCGCGGCCATGGCACCGATGGCGGACGCCCCGCAGATCGAAAAGCCCGTGGCCACCAGCAGCGCGGTTTCCTGAGGGAGCCGGAACAGCCGCACCAGGAGGTACGTGCCGCCGAAGCTCAACAGAACCACACCGCCGATGATGAGCATGGCGGGCCAGCCCAGGCCCACAATGTCCTGGATGCTCACCTTGAGGCCCAGCAGGACAATTCCGGCGCGCATGAAGTGCTTTCCCGCGAAGTCGAGGCCGGGCCGTGCCCGCCCGGCAATCCACACCGCTGTGCCGGGGACGTTTGCCGCGAGCAGGCCAAGGGCAACCGCAACGGTCATCGCGGGCAGTGCAGGCACCAGGGCGTGCACTGCGAAGGCCACAGCCAGGGCGGGTGCGGCTGTGACCAGGCCCGGCAGCAGCCTGCTGCGGCTCATCCTGGGCACTGATCCACCTTGGGCACTCACCTACTTTGCCGGATGGGTCCGGGATTCGACGAACCGGCGCCGCCGCTCCAACACGCCACAATGGATGACGGTAATGATTTCGAAACAAAAAGATGGTTGGCTAAAGGGATGTCAGACCTATTCCAGGATTACTCGGTAGCCGCCGTGCGAACCGGCGCCTATGACGAGATGTTCACTCCCGGCCAGGAAGCCCGCGACTCCTACGCGGAGGTGGCCGACGCCCTCGGCAAGCTCTCCCTTGCCGACGTCAGCGCACGGGCGGACTCGATGGCACGGACCTTCCTGGACCGTGGTGTGACCTTCGACTTCGCGGGGGAGGAGCGGCCGTTCCCGCTCGACATCGTTCCCCGTGTCATCCCTGCAGATGAGTGGACCGTGCTGGAAAAAGGCGTGGCGCAGCGGGTCCGAGCCCTCGAGGCCTTCCTGAACGATGTCTACGACAAGATGGCAGTGGTGACGGACGGCGTCATTCCGCGCCAGCTGGTCACCACCAGCGCCCATTTCCACCGCCAGGTTCACGGCTTCGAGCCGGCCGGCGGGGTCCGGGTCCACATCTCGGGCATCGACGTTGTCCGCGACGCCGCCGGAACCTTCCGCGTGCTGGAGGACAACGTCCGGGTACCCTCCGGCGTCAGCTACGTCCTGGAGAACCGCAGGGCAATGGCCAAGGGCCTGCCCGAAGCGTTCGGCCAGCAGCTGATCCGGCCGGTTGAGGAATACCCCCGCCGGCTGCTGTCAGCCCTGCGCAAGACGGCGCCCGCCGGCGTCGACGATCCCACCGTGGTGGTCCTGACCCCCGGAGTCTTCAACAGCGCCTACTTCGAACACACCCTGCTGGCCGGCCTGATGGGCGTAGAGCTGGTGGAAGGCCGCGACCTCATTTGCCGCGGCAACCGCGTCTACATGCGCACCACGGCCGGCGAACAGCGCGTGGACGTGATCTACAAACGGATCGACGACGAATTCCTGGATCCCCTGCAGTTCCGTTCCGACTCGATGCTCGGCTGCCCGGGCCTGGTCAACGCCGCGAGGGCCGGCGGCGTGACCATCGCCAACGCCGTGGGCAACGGCGTCGCCGACGACAAACTCGTCTACAGCTACGTACCGGACCTGATCCGCTATTACCTCAACGAGGAACCCGTCATTGCGAACGTGGATACTTACCGGCTGGAAGAGAAGGAAGCCCGGGAGTACGTCCTGGACAACCTCGCCGAACTGGTGGTGAAGCCCGTGGACGGCTCCGGCGGCAAGGGCCTGGTCATCGGTCCGGACGCCTCCAAGGACGAACTGGAAGCGTTGCGCCAGCGGGTCGTCGCGGACCCCCGCGGCTGGATAGCCCAGCCTGTGCTGCAGCTGTCCACCGTGCCTACCCTGGGCGGGGACAAGTTCGGCCCGCGTCACGTGGACCTCCGCCCCTTTGCCGTGAACGACGGCGACGACGTCTGGGTCCTGCCCGGCGGACTGACCCGGGTGGCTCTGAAGGAGGGTTCCCTGATCGTGAACTCCAGCCAGGGTGGCGGTTCGAAGGATACGTGGGTGCTGGCCGACTCCCCGCAGGTGCCGGTGGAAACCGTGCCGCGGCCGGCTATTTCCATCCGTGAGCGGGTTTCCGTGTGGCCCGTGGAGAGCAACTGGCGAGACCGCCAGTCGGAGCAGCAGCAATGAGCCCGGCACTGGAACCGGCACAATCAGTCACGGGTTCAACCCCACAGTTTTTGGACGCCCAGGAGGTAGCCGCGAATGCTTAGCCGTATTGCTGAGTCCCTTTTTTGGATCGGACGGTATGTTGAGCGCGCCGACGGTACGGCGCGCATCCTGGACGTGCACCTCGAACGCCTCAACCACCTTCCCATGGACGAACGCCGCAGGGTGGCGCAGGAATTGCTCGCCGTCATGGGCGCCCGGCCGCAGAGCGAGGACTTCGGCCTGCCCGAACTGCTCCACGCCCTTGCCTATGACAAGACCAGCGCGACCTCCATCGCAGGGTCTTTGGGTGCTGCCCGCGAGAACGCCCGCCGTGCGCGCGAGACCGTGTCCTCAGGACTGTGGGAAAGCCTCAACACGACCTACTATGGGCTCAGCCAGCACCGCAAGGACGTTGTGGGGACCTACCGTTTCTGCAACTGGACGCTGGAACGGACCGCCATGGTGAGCGGCCTTGCCGACACCACCGTGAGCCACGACGAAAGCTGGCTGTTCCTGGTCCTTGGCCGTTCCCTGGAGCGCGCGGACATGACAGCGCGCATGCTCTCCACCCGGGATGTCCTCTCTGCGGGCATGTCCTGGGTCAACATGCTGCGCTGCGCAGGGGCCTATGAGTCCTTCCTGCGGACCCGGCGGGCGGCCTTCGGGGACCAGCACGCGGCGGAGTTCCTCCTGCTGGACCGCTTGTTTCCCCGTTCCATCGTCTACGCCCTGCGTGACGCCGATGAATGCCTCGCCAAGCTGGACCCGTCGGCGCAGCGCGTTGGTTTCATCAATGACGCCCGCCGGATCGTCGGGCAGGCCCGGACCTTCCTTGAGTTCCACCGGACCGATGACCTGATGTCCGAACTGCCCGAGCACATGGAACGCGTGCAGAAGGCCGTGGCCCAGGCCTCGGACGCCATTTCCCGTAAGTACTTCAATCAGGCCGACGAACTCGCCTGGGTGGGAGAAGTTTCATGACCCGGCTGAGCATCGTCCATACGACGGCCTACAAATACAACAAACGCGTCACGCTCTCTTACAACGAAGCCCGCATGACGCCCCTGACGGATCCCCAGCAGGTGGTCCTCGAATCGGTGCTCAAGGTATCTCCGACGCAGGCAGCCGTCAGCAGCTACCGGGACTACTGGGGCACCAGGGTCACGGCCTTCGATATGCAGATGCCGCATGACCACCTGGAAGTCATTTCCAACATCACGGTTGAGGTACACCGTGCAGAGAAAATCCCATCGGAATCCGAGATTGCCGGCTGGGACGTCCTGGCCTCGGCCGAGACCCTGAACAAGTACAGCGACTGGTTGCCGCAGTCCCAGCTCAGCCGCCCGGGGGACGAGGTCCTCGGAATTATCCCCGGCGTGGTGGAGGGCAAGAATCCATACGAAGCGGCACAGGCCATCTTCGGGTGGATGCGCGGTGAGATGACCTACATGACGGGTTCCACGGCTGTCACCACCAATGCCGAGGAAGCCTGGGGCCAGCGGCAGGGCGTCTGCCAGGACCTGGCTCATCTGGCCATCGGCGCCCTCCGCAGCTGCGGCATCCCCGCCCGCTACGTTTCCGGTTACCTGCACCCGCGGTCGACGGCGGGGATCGGCGAGACAGTGGCCGGGCAGTCCCATGCGTGGCTGGAGTGGTGGGACGGAGACTGGCGCAGCTGGGACCCGACCAACCACAAGCCCGCCGGTGACTACCACGTCACCGTGGCCAAGGGCCGCGACTACCGTGACGTGCCGCCGCTGAAGGGCATCCTTTCCGGCGGCGGCGGCTCGGCGCTGAGCGTAAGCGTGGAAATCACCCGTCTCGCCTGAGCAACTGCCCGGGAGCGCCGGGACCTACTCCGGGGATGCCTTTGTTGCACCGCTGAGCTGGGTCCACCATGTCACGGGAGCGGTGACCTTGAACCGCCTGCCCGTGAGCGTGTCAGGGCTGATCCTCACAAAAACGTCCTTTTTCCCTGCTTGCCAGGGGAACAGGTAGAGGGCCGCCGTGTCCAGGATCCGCTCCGTTCCCTTCACCACAGCTGCCGGTCCCTTGAGCACCACGCTCCAGGCGAGGCCGCTGACGGCATCCACGCCGTCAGCCTCCACAGCCACCGGTGAGCCTCCTGTGGCGCTGGCCAGCTTGGTGCCCTCGGCGGTGCGGAAAACCAGCGTGCCGCCGTCCACAGTGAAGTTAATGGGGAAGATGTCCGGGTGACCGTCAACCACCACGGCCAGCCTGCCCACGGACACCGTCCGGAGCAGTTCCCAGCACTCGTGGTGTTCAAGGTTATGCACTTCGGAAATTGATTCGCTCATGCCGCTGAGCCTACGCTGTGGCGGGCGGAGACAACAGTTCCTGTTACCAGGGGCTGGGTTTGTAATCCTTGAGGAAGACGCCGTACTGGTCCTCGCCCGTTTCGCCCATCACGATCGGATCGTAAACGCGGGCGGCGCCGTCAACCAGGTCCAGGGGAGCGTGGAAGCCCTCTTCCATCAGCCGGACCTTGGTGAAGTGCGGGCGTTCGTCAGTGATCCAGCCCGTGTCCACGGCGGTCATCAAAATGCCGTCGGTGTCCAGCATTTCCTGCGCGCTGGTCCTGGTCATCATGTTGAGGGCCGCTTTTGCCATGTTCGTATGAGGATGGCCCGGTCCCTTGTAGGCCCGGGAGAACTGGCCTTCCATGGCTGAGACGTTCACGATGTACTTCCGGTGTGCGGTGGACCGTTTCATGGCATCCCGCAGCCTGCTCACCAGCAGGAACGGGGCGGTGACGTTGCAGAGCTGGACCTCCAGCATCTCCAGGGGGTCCACCTCGTCCACCACTTGGGTCCAGCTGTTGATGCCGGCCAGGTCCGGGACCAGGCCACCGGCGTCGATTGCGGTGCCTGAGGCAATGCGTTCCAGTGAGGCTGAACCCGTGGAGAGTGCCAATGACGTGATGGCATCCCCGGCCAGCACAGGGTGCTCGGTGACGCTGCCCGCCAGGGCAAGGGGGTGCTTGTCATGGGCATGGCCGAATGTGACAAGCTCGGGCCCTCCGTTGGCCGGTTCCAACGCGGCCGGCAAGGGTTCGTCTTCAGCGTCCACCAACGGTTTGTAGGCGTTGCCGGAACGGCGCACGGTCTGGGCGGCGTTGTTGATGATGATGTCCAGGGGACCGGCCGCGTTCAGCGAATCGGTCAGGGCCATCACCTGCGAAGGGTCACGGAGGTCTATGCCCACGATCCGGAGCCGGTGGAGCCAGTCACCGCTGTCCTCCATGGCCGCGAAACGGCGGGCCGCATCTTTGGGAAACCTTGTGGTGATGGTGGTGTGGGCGCCGTCCCGCAGAAGGCGGAGGGCGATGTACATGCCGATCTTGGCGCGCCCGCCGGTCAGCAGCGCCGCTTTGCCGGACAGATCCGTGCGGGCATCACGTTTGCTGTGGCTGAAGGCTGCGCACTCGGGGCAGAGCTGGTGGTAGAAGGCGTCCACCTGGGTGTAGTGCTTTTTGCAGATATAGCAGGGCCGCGAGCGGATCAGATTTCCCGCCACCTTGCCGGTGGCTGAGGTCTCCAGCTTGTTGCCGCGCGTCTCGTCATCGATCCGGTCCGGTGCTGCCGTTGCCGTCCGGGCGATCACCGCACGGTCCGCTTCAGAGATCAGGTCCCGCTTGGTCACCCGGCGGTGACGTTTGACGGCCTTGAACATTTTCCCGGTGGCGCGGCGTACCGAGACGTAATCAGGGTGTTCCTCGTCGTAGACGTGGATGGTGTTCAAAACCTTGAGGCAGGCCTGGATTTCCTCAGGCGTCAGATCGGGGGAGCTCATTGTACCGATTTTACAGCCTGCAAAAGATCCGGCCGGCCCCCGTGTTAGGGACCGGCCGGGACAAACGACGGTTCAGGAGCGACTGGCCCCCGATGCGGCGCCCGCCGAGGTGCCGGCGTGCTCTCCCGTGGCCCGGTTGATCGAGTCCCGGAATTCCGGAGACTGGGCGGTAGCAGCCTTGACTGCATTCGGAAGGAGGTGCATGTTCCTGGCGGCAAGCTCCCGCTCGGCGTCTCCGGGTTCCGGGACCTCCTGGCCTTTGGACAGGACCGTGATGCCGGATTCGGTGACCTTGAAACCGCGGGCCCGGTCCAGGTCGTGGTCCAGGCCGATCGCTGCACCGGCGGGGACCCTGACGTTTTTGTCAATGATGGCGTGGTTAACCACGGCCCCCTCACCGATGTACACCTTGTCCATCAGGACGGAGTCCACCACCCTGCTGCCGGTCCCCACGAACACGTCCTGGGACAGGACCGAGCCCTCGACGATGCCGCCGGAGACGACTACGCCGCTGGACACAATCGAATCAAGGGCGGTACCCACGGCGTCATTGACGCCCCTTACAAATTTGGCCGGCGGTGAAATGCTCTGCCGGGTGTAGATGGGCCACTCGGAGTTGTAGAGGTTGAAGACCGGCAGCGGTGAGATGAGGTCAATGTGGGCGTCGTAGAACGAATCGATGGTGCCGACATCACGCCAGTAGGTCCGGTCGCGGTCAGTCGAACCCGGAATGTCATTGAGCGTGAAGTCATAGACTCCGGCCTCACCCTGGTTGACGAAATAGGGGATGATGTCCCCGCCCATGTCGTGTTTGGTGTCCAGCCGCTCGGCATCGACGTGCAGCGCTTCCACCAGGGCGTCGGCGTTGAAGACGTAGTTTCCCATTGAGGCGAGGAACTGGGTTGGGTCCGCCGCGAGGCCGGGGGTGGTGGCAGGCTTCTCCACGAAGGCGCCTATCTTCTGGGGATCGTTCTGGTCCACCTCGATCACGCCAAACTGGTTTGCCATGCTCAGCGGCTGGCGTACGGCGGCAACGGTGGCCTTGGCGCCGCTGAGGACGTGCTGCTCCACCATCTGGGCGAAGTCCATGCGGTAGACGTGGTCCGCACCGACCACGACGACGATGTCGGGGTTGGCGTCGTGAATCAGGTTCAGTGACTGGTAGATGGCGTTCGCGCTGCCCAGGAACCAGCTCTTGCCAACGCGCTGCTGTGCAGGGACGGAGGCGACGTAATTGCCAAGCTGCGTGGACATCCGCCAGGTTTCGGAGATGTGCCGGTCAAGGCTGTGGGACTTGTACTGCGTCAGCACCACGATCTGCAGATAGCGGGAGTTCACCAAATTCGAGAGGGCGAAGTCGATGAGGCGGTAGCTGCCCGCAAAGGGTACGGCTGGTTTGGCACGGTCTGCCGTCAGTGGCATTAGCCGGTTTCCCTCGCCGCCTGCGAGGACAATGGCCAGGACTTTTTTGTTCAACGGCATGGTGGTCGCTCCTGTACGCCTTCGTAACTCCCCAAACAGTCCGGCATGCCCGGACTCCTTCACACTAGAACAGTTAAGCCCGAAGGACTACCTTGGGTAGCGTGCGAATAGACATTGTGACTAAAGAGTTCCCGCCGGAGATCTATGGTGGCGCCGGAGTACACGTAGCCGAATTGAGCAGGGTGCTTAGTAAGCATGTTGACCTGCAGGTTCGTGCTTTCGGGGCTCCCCGCGACGCCGACTACCACGGCGCCGGGGTGACCTCCTACTCCGTGCCCGAAGACCTCGGTCCGGCAAATGCCGCCATCCAGACCCTCGGGGTGGACCTCCGGATCGTGCCTGACGTGGCGGGAGCGGACCTGGTCCATTCGCATACCTGGTACGCGAATATGGCCGGTCATCTGGCGTCACTGCTGCACGGAATTCCCCATGTCCTGAGCGCCCACAGCCTTGAGCCGCTGCGTCCGTGGAAAGCAGAACAGCTCGGCGGCGGCTACGCGGTCTCCTCATGGGTCGAGAAGACCGCCTACGAGGCCGCGGCAGCCATCATCGCGGTCTCCGAGGGCATGCGCCAGGACATCCTGCGCAGCTACCCCGACGTTGACCCGGCCAAGGTCCGGGTGGTGCATAACGGCATCGACGTCGACATGTGGCACCGCGACGAAAACGACGACGCCATCAGGGCGCTTGGCATTGATCCCGGCAAGCCCAGCGTGGTGTTCGTAGGCCGCAACACGCGCCAGAAGGGTGTCCCGTACCTCCTGCGCGCCGCAGCAAAGCTGCCGGCAGATGTGCAGCTGGTCCTGTGCCTCGGCGCGGCCGACACGCCGGAGCTGGCGGCGGAAACCGCCCGCCTGATCGAGGAACTCCAGACCCAGCGGACCGGCGTCGTCCTCATTGAACGGATGCTGCCGCGGAACGAACTCATCCAGGTGCTCAGCCACGCCACTGCATTTGCCTGCCCCTCCATCTACGAGCCGCTGGGCATCGTGAACCTGGAAGCCATGGCCTGTGGCGCTGCCGTGGTGGCGAGTGCCACCGGCGGCATCCCGGAGGTTGTTGAGCACGGCAAGACCGGCCTTCTGGTGGACATCGAGCAGGTCACCGACGGCACAGGTACGCCCTTGGATCCGGAGAAGTTCGTCACCGAATTTGCCGCCGCCTTGACTGAGGTGGTGTCTGACCCGGAGCGGGCACGTGCCATGGGGCAGGCAGGCCGGCGCCGGGCGGAAGAGCACTTCTCCTGGGAGTCCATCACGGAAACCACGCTCGAGGTGTACCGGTCAGTTCTCTGATGCCTCGGCACTGAACCGTTCAGCAGGCAATGGACGACGACGGCGCCGCCCCCGCACTGGGGGAGCGGCGCCGTCGTCGTCTGTACCGTGGGGAACGGGGCTGCTAAGCCGCTGAAGCCACTACTTGCCGCGGGGAGAGCGGGAGTCCGCGGCCGCCTTCGCGGCTGCCCCGGCAGTTGCACGGGCGATCAGCACCTTCTCCTCCACAGGAGTGTTGCCGCTTGCCCGCTGCGCCCTGAAGTAGGCGCGCGCCTCGTCCTGCCGCGCTTTCTCGGCCCCGGTGGCGACGGCGGCACGGACGTGGTCGTCGCCGTATCCGAAGGCTTCGACGAGGTCCAGGGCGTGCGGCCGGATCTTCACCAGCAGCCGGTTGATGTAGCCGCCCACGGTGCGTGCGCGCTGCATGGAGAGGCGGCCGTTCATGAGGTACCACGCGAGGTTCTTTTCGATCAGGGAGAGGCCGAAGAGGTCGCGCAGCCAGGTCAGGACCATCTTCGTGCCGGGGTCCTCGATGTCGTTCAGTGCATCCGTGAATGCCTCCCACTGCAGGAGTTCAGCGTGTGCCTGTGCAGCATCGATCAGTTCATGCTGGTGCTCGTTGAAGAGGGCCGCCCCCTTTTCAACCGGCAGCTTGTTGGCGCCCTTAAGGGCCGACCCGACGTCGGCCACCATGGTTTGGACCCGGTCGGTGAGCAGCGCCCGTTGGCCGTCCTCGTCCCGCAGGGCCAGGGCCGCCTTCTGGACTGAGCCTGTGTCGGCAACGAACTGGGCCACCTGGCGAAGGCCGGTCCGGTGGATGGCGGCACCCGTCGCCTGGCCGACAACATAACGGGCCAGGACGCCGAAATCGACGGTCCGGAATTCCTTGGCGTAGTCGGCCAGGAGACGCTTGGCCACCAGCTGGAGGAGAACCGTGTTGTCGCCTTCAAAGGTGACGTACACGTCCAGGTCGGCGCGGAGGGAAGCAAAGCGGTTTTCGATCAGGAAGCCGGCTCCGCCGCAGGCCTCGCGGCACTCCTGCAGGGTGTCGAGGGCATGCCAGGTGCTGAGCGGTTTGAGGGCTGCAGCCAGGGTCTCCAGGTCCTGCCTGTCAGCGTCGGTGTCGTGGGCGCCGGAAAAGACCTCGTCATACTTCCGGAGCAGCTGCTCGTGTGCGAAGCCTGCGGCGTAGGTGGTGGCCAGGCGGGTGAACAGGCGGCGCTGGTGGCGCTGGTAGTCCAGGAGCACTTCCTCGTCGGTGTGGGACGAAGCGTTGAACTGGCGGCGCTCGGTGGCGTA
Organism: Pseudarthrobacter cremeus; assembly: GCF_051857465.1. Lineage (NCBI taxonomy): Bacteria > Bacillati > Actinomycetota > Actinomycetes > Micrococcales > Micrococcaceae > Pseudarthrobacter > Pseudarthrobacter cremeus. The sequence continues at coordinate 246,365 of NZ_JBPZHC010000001.1, forward strand.
GCGGATCGCAGCCGTCAGCGCGATCTTCGAAGCGGCCACCGCTGCGCCGTCCAGCGATACCCTGCCCTGGACGAGGGTTCCGAGCATGGTGAAGAACCGCCGGCCGGGGCTGGCGATGGTGGATGTGTAGGTGCCGTCGGATGCCACATCGCCGTAGCGGTTGAGCAGGTTCGTCCTGGGAATGCGGACGCTGTCGAAGTGCAGCCGGCCGTTGTCGATGCCGTTGAGGCCGCCCTTGACGCCGTCGTCTTCACCCCCGACGCCTGGCAGGAACTCTTTGGTCACCGGATCCCGCAGCTCAACGTAAAAGGCGTGGACGCCGTGGTTGACGTCCTTGGTCACGAGCTGGGCGAAGACAACGGCGCTCAGGCCGTCCACGGCTGCGTTTCCGATGTAGTCCTTCCACGCGGCGCGGAACGGAGTGTGGACCACGAACTCCTGCGTGTCCGGGTCGAAGGTTGCCGTGGTGGCAATGCTGGCGACATCGGAGCCGTGGCCGGTCTCCGTCATGGCGAAGCAGCCGGGGATGTCCAGGCTCATGATGCCCGGCAGCCACTTGGCGTGGTGCCCGGCGGTGCCCAAATGCATGACGGCTGAGCCGAACAGGCCCCACTGGACGCCGGCCTTGATCTGCAGTGACGGGTCGGCGGTGACAAGTTCCTCGAAGCCGGCCACATTGCCGCCGTGGTCATCTGCACCGCCCAGCTCCGACGGAAAGGCCCGGTGCACGCCGTTGTTGTCGACGAGGTATTTCAACTGGCCGAAGGTCCGGGCCCGGTGGTCCGTGTGGGTGAGGCCTTCAATTTTGTGAAGCGCGGGCTGACTGGCCAGACTCCGCGCCTGCCGGCGGGCAGCCGACCACTTTCCGAGCAGTTGCTCGCCGAGGGCTGCCACGTCGACGGCGGGCTGCACCGCCTCTCGCTGGCCGGCAACTGAAATACCCGTGGCGGGCCCCTTGCCGGTGGGACGGTCAACTACTTCGGTCATGTCAATGTCCTTCGTTGGTTCTGACAGATGTTTCGATAAGTTCGGGGGCGATACCCACGCACAGCCATGCCGTGATCTGGCGGGCCATGGCTTCCTGGTCCGGTTTCGTACTTGACTCAGGTGTACTGAGCCACTGCTCGCCCGCGTTCCGGACCAGGCCGATCGCTGCCGTGGGCCAAAATCCGATCACCGCTTCCTTGCCGCCGCCCAGGTGGGTCCGCATCGGCGCGGCGATCATCTCGGCAATGGATTCGAAGAAGTGGCCAAGGGCACCGGAAATCGCCGTCGAGGCTGCGGGGCTGTCCACTTCAACCGGGGAAGAGCGGGTGACGAAGCTGTAGACGTTGGGGCTGGTTTCCGCCATCTGCAGGTAGGCGGAAATCATGGCGTGCAGCCCTTCGCGCGGCGTCTGGGCGCTCTGGGCTGCTTCGCCGATCTTGCGCTGCATCTGGCTGAGGACAACTTCACCCACCGCCTGCTGCAGCCCTGCCTTGTCGCCGAAATAGCGGTAGAAGACAGATTTGGACGTGCCCGCGGCCGCTGCGATGTCCTCCATGGAGGCGTCGCTGCCCAGAGCGTGCACAGCCCGCCGTGCAGACTTGATGAGCTCCCGGCGCCGCTCCTCCCTGTGCGTCTGCCAGCGTGACGAGCGGCCGTCGGCACTCGAGCCGGAGGCCGGCGTCGGAAGGTCTGGGTGGAGGTTGTTCACGATACCCAGCGTATCAGGTACGCTGGGTATCGGTAACCGCCGCAGATCAGAGGAGACAGCCATGTCCGTCAACGGACAGTCCACACCCGGACCCCAGGAATTCAGCAGCGCAGCAGCTACCGGTGGAGGGCGGCCTCTCCGCCGGGCAGTGGTGGTGGGCGGCAACAGGATCCCCTTTGCCCGTACAGGCGGCGCCTACACAAAGTCTTCGAACCAGGACATGCTCACGGCCGCCCTGGACGGCCTCATCGCGAGGTTCGGCCTGCAGGACGAACGCATCGGCGAGGTTGCAGCCGGTGCAGTGCTCAAGCACTCCCGGGACTTCAACCTCACCCGGGAGGCTGTGCTGGGTTCAGCGCTGTCCGCCGAGACTCCCGCCTACGACGTACAGCAGGCATGTGCCACCGGCCTGGAAACAGTCCTGGGCCTGGCCAACAAGATCAAACTGGGCCAGATCGAGTCCGCGATCGCCGGCGGTGTGGACTCGGCCTCTGACGCTCCGATCGCGGTCAGCGAAGGCCTGCGGGAGGTTCTCCTGGACCTCAACCGGGCCAAGACCCTTCCCGAACGCCTGAAGGTGCTCAGCAGGCTGCGGCCCAAGGATCTTGCGCCTGACGCGCCCAACACGGGGGAGCCGCGCACGGGGCTCTCCATGGGTGAACACCAGGCCCTGACCACCGCCCAGTGGAACATCACCCGTGAATCCCAGGACGAGCTGGCCTTCAACAGCCACCGGAACCTTGCGGCTGCCTACGACTCCGGCTTTTTCGATGACCTGCTCACGCCGTACCGCGGCCTGTCCCGGGACTCGAACCTCCGGGCGGACACCACCCTGGAGAAACTGGCCACCCTCAAGCCCGTCTTCGGCAAGAGCCTGGGCGCTGAAGCCACTATGACGGCAGGCAACTCAACCCCGCTGACCGACGGGGCATCGACCGTGCTGCTGGCCTCGGAGGAATGGGCCGACTCCCACGACCTGCCCAAGCTCGCAGCCGTGGTGGACGGTGAAGCTGCTGCCGTGGATTTTGTCCACGGCAAGGACGGCCTCCTGATGGCTCCCGCGTTCGCCGTGCCGCGGTTGCTGGCCCGCAACGGGCTGACCCTGGCCGACTTCGACTTCTTCGAAATCCACGAAGCCTTCGCCGGGACGGTCCTGAGCACCCTGGCAGCTTGGGAGGACGAGGAATTCGGCCGCGCCCGGCTTGGGCTGGAAGGCGCCTTCGGCAGCGTCGACCGCACCAAACTGAACGTCAACGGCTCCTCCCTCGCCGCGGGGCACCCGTTCGCAGCAACCGGCGGCCGGATTGTCGCCTCGCTCGCCAAGATGCTCGAGGCCAAGGGCACCGTTGACGGGCGGCCGGCACGCGGACTCATTTCCATCTGCGCGGCCGGCGGCCAGGGCGTCGTCGCAATTCTCGAAGCACTTTAGGGGGACCGGATGACGGACAAATACACGCAATTGGTGAACCAGGGGCTCGGCAGGAAAGTCGCACGGCAGCTCGGTCTTCCGCAGCCGGCAATCCTCCGCCGGTACCGGCCGGGACAGCCGCTGGTGGCCGGCCCGGTGCTGGTCCAGGGAAGCACGGCATCCGCCGATGCCCTCGCGGCCACACTGCTCGCCTGGGATCTCGATGTGCGCAGGCATGCCGTCCCGCGCGAACGCCTGGGTGCGATCATCCTGGTGCTGGACGACGTCGCGCATCCGGACGATCTGGAGCGTCCCGTACTGTCGGTGGCATCTTCGGTGCGGGATCTCGGCCCGAGCGGCCGGGTCATCACGGTCTCCCGGCCGGCCACCGCCGGCGTGAGCCCTGCCCAGGCAGCGGCGCGGCAGGGCGTGGACGGATTCCTGCGGTCCCTGGCGATGGAGCTCAGGTCGGGCGCGACCGGTAATGGAATCCTGCTCGAAGAGGGTGCCGAAACGACAAGCCCCAGCGTCCTGGCGGCCGTGCGGTTCCTCCTGTCCGGGCGTTCGGCGTACGTGGACGGCCAGTTCCTGACTGTCACCTCCGCCGACGGCCAGCTGCCGGCGGACCCCGACAGGCCCCTTGCCGGCAAGGTCGCCGTGGTCACCGGCGCAGCCCGTGGAATCGGCGCGGCCATTGCCCGCACCCTCCACCGGGACGGGGCCACCCTGGTGCTGGTGGACATCCCCGCCGCCGGTGACCACCTCGCCCAGGTTGCCAACGAGATCCACGGCACCGCCCTGCAGCTGGACATCAGCCGCGAAGACGCCGGCCAGCGGATCATCGATCATGCTGTCCAGCGCCACGGCCATCTGGATATCGTCATACACAACGCAGGCATCACCAGGGACAAGCTGCTGGCAAATATGGACCACACCCGCTGGAGCTCCGTCATTAACGTCAATGTTGCCGCGCAGCTCAGGATCAACGAAGCCCTCCTCGCCTCGGAGCATTTCCGCAATTCGCCGCGGATTGTCTCAGTTGCCTCTACCAGCGGTATCGCCGGCAACCGCGGGCAGACCAACTATGCGGCATCCAAAGCGGGCGTCATGGGCATGGTCCGGGCTGCTGCACCGCTGATGTCGGAGCGCGGCGGGACCATCAACGCCGTGGCCCCCGGCTTCATCGAGACGGAAATGACCGCCCGGGTCCCGTTGGTGCTCAGGGAAGCCGGCCGCCGGCTGAACTCGCTCCGCCAGGGCGGCCAGCCCGATGACGTGGCCGAGGCCATTGCCTTCCTGGCAAGCGACGGCGCCGGGGGCATCAACGGCGGGGTATTGCGTGTCTGCGGACAGTACATGGTGGGGGCATGAGCCTGCTCCAGCCCGTGATCCTTGGGGAGATGCCGTCCCTCTCCAAGCTGTATGTCAATGCCGCTGCGCAGGCCGCCCGCCGGCGGGTCCTGGGGACCCATGGCGGTTCACGCCTGCCGGAAAGTGGCCATGAAGTGCGGGGGATAACGGCCGACGTCGGCAACCTCACCGCATACCAGCACCTCATCGGACTGACGGCGCGGGACACCCTGCCGGCCGGCTACCTTCACGCATTGACCTTCCCGCTGGCCATCAGCGTGATGAACCGTGACGACTTTCCGCTGCCCATGCTGGGGATGATCCACCTCAGCAACCGCGTCGAGCAACGCTCGCCGGTCCTTTTCACGCAGCCGTTGGACATAGTGGCGTGGGCGGAAAACCTTAGGGGCCACCGGGCGGGCACGCAGCTGGACATTGTGGCCGAAATCCGCGCTTCGGGTTCCCCGGACATCCGGTGGACGGGCCGGTCAACTTATCTGGCCAAGGGGGTATTCCTGCCAGGGATAGATAAGCCCACACCGCCCAACGGCGTCACTGACTTCACCCCGGGGGACCCCACCGCGATGTGGCACCTGGGGGTTGACACCGGCCGGGCCTATGCCGCCGTGTCCGGGGACTTCAACCCGATCCACCTGAGCGTGCTGTCGGCCAAAGCCCTGGGGATGCGGCGTTCGATTGCCCACGGCATGTACCTTGCCTCGCGCGCCCTTGCGGACGTGGGCCCGGCCAAGGGCGAATCCTTCAGCTGGGACGTCACCTTCGAGGCGCCGGTGTTCCTTCCCGCGCGCGTTGCCCTGGATATCAGGACGGCGCAGGGGCACGGCGGCGCGTGGGAGCGTTCTGATTACGTCGCGTGGAACCCCCGTTCGGGCCGGAAGCACTTCAGCGGCTCCGTAGCGACGCTTTAAAGGTGGACTCCTCAGGCCGGGCTAATCAGGTTCAGGCCGCGCCGACCGAAGGATCCGGTGCAGGCTCAGGAGAATGGACTCGGAAGCCGGCACGGTGCCCTCAGTGGGCGTCCGCGCCGCCGCGGCAGCCACGCAATCCTCTACCGCAGATTCGGCCGCGCCGAGCAGCTTCCGTTGCTCTTCCACGTCCTCGTGCTGGAATGAGCCCAGCAACCGGCCGGTCGCGGTCATGGCATCCGCGAGAGGGGCGCTGTCCTCAAAGGGAACTTCGTAGGGGATGTCCTCCTTCCAGATGACGTCGGCGAGGACCTCAGTCATATCCTGGATATGAAAGGTCACCCGCTCAAGTTCGCGAAGGTTACGGTAGTCCAGATCCACATCGCGGGGATGCAGCTTGCGCCGGGGGTTGGCCCGGCGGCTGAGGTCGGCCTCCTTGACCAGGTGGCGGACAGTTCGTGCAGCTTCGGCGAGTTCGTCCGAGCGCCTGGACCAGTCCTCGTGCTCGGGTGGCCATTTCTCCTTCAGTGCAGCCCCCATGTCTGTCAGTTGCCGGCCCAACGCGCCCCGGAGTTCGTCCAGGCTTTCCGCCGCCGCAGCGAAATGCAGGGGCGGGAAAATCAGGAAGTTCACGGCAATGCCCACAGCCACTCCGGCGCCCATTTGGATCAGGTAGCCGAACGAGTAGTCCTCTGGATCACTGCCTCCCACCAGCAGCACCAGCAGGGCCGCCGTCGGGATCCAGTCACTTCCTGAGCCGAGCCTGGGCAGTCCTCCAAGCAGGACACCAACGCCCATGAAGAAGGCCACACTGAGGGGCGAGGGATCGGTGACATTGATTAGCAGGAACGCCAGGCCAATGCCCATGGCAAGTCCAATCAGGGTCTGCGCACCCTGCTTCATCGAACCAGCCACGTTGTGATACATCACAACCAAGGCACCCAACGGTGCGTAGTAGGGGTAATTCGCCGCCGAACCCGGCATGTAGGGGGCGATAAGAAAGGCCAGGCCTGCCGCGATCGCCGCCTTCGCGGCGAGCTGGAGCCGTTGCACGGTGAACGCTACCGCAAGTCCGGCCACCGCATTTTTCAGAAGGCGGGACCCCTTGTTTTGCTGGGTGTCCTTCTGGCTTTTAGAGTTTCGCACTGCCCAACATTAGGGCGCCGCATCAATCAGGACAAGCGCCCGCCTAGGACGCGGCTGCTGCCGAGCACCGCACCGCCGAGGCCAGGCGATGCGCCCTTCCTGGCGTACGGCCGTCCTCGGCCCGCCGCGGAACATATCCAAATCCCAGACCGTAGGAGGGATCGGCGAATGCGAGGGCGGCATTGGCGCCCTCGTGGCCAAAAGCGCGGTGGCTGCCGAAATTCCGTGACGGGTGCGGCTTCATGAACACCACGGCAAAGGCGTTGTCCAGTCCGGAACTCCGGTCCAGTCCCCACACCTGCTCCTGCGACATGAGGCTGATCGTTTCAGGAGTCAGCAACGGCGCACCGCCGTCGACGCCGGTGGTCACCGCAGCGTACAGCCGTGCCAGTCCCTGGGCGGTGCCAACCCCGCCGGCAGCACTCATGCCGGCTGCGCGCACTTCCTGGCGATTAGGAAGTTCCATGATGGAACTGACTGGGGCGTTGCTGTTCAGCCCGTCCAGGCTCAGCGGGTCCAGCCATGGCTGCCGGGGATCGGTGTCATAAAGAACGTTCCGGTAGCGCGGCTCCAATTCTTCGGGCAGCCCCAGGAAGAAGTCGACTCCGTAGACGCTCCGGATCCGCAGATCATAGATGCTCTGGAGGCTGGTGCCGCTCACCCGACGGCAAAGTTCCTCCATGAGGATGCCGATGGTGATCGCATGGTAGCCAAAGCAACTTCCAGGACGCCAGGCCGGCCTGGCGTCCGCGAGCCTTGCCGCTGCCTGCGGGGTGTGGAATTCGTCCAGTGCGAAACCGCCCTCCACCCCCAGCAGCCCGGCCTGGTGGGACAGTGCCTCACGCACCAGCAGCCCGTCCTTGCCGTGGACACCAAACTCGGGCCAGTAATGCGCTACGGTCCGGTCAAGGTCCAGCAGCCCCTCCTGGACAAGCAGTGAGATAACCAGGGCGGCGACGCCTTTGGAGACCGAGTACACGCCGGTGATGGTCCCGGCCGTGATGTGGGGTCCGCCGGTCAGGTCAACAACCTTCTGGCCATTCCGGTAGGCGGATACTTGAGCGCTGTATTCCGGATCCTCGGCGAGGAAGGATTCGAACAGATCCAGGACCCCCTCATATCCGGGCGCTGCAAAGCCGTGGGATTTGTGCATGGTCATAGCTTAGCGGGTTAGAAAGCGCTTTCCCGGCTGGCGGCCGCGCCGTGGCCCGCTGCGACTTCCTCACCGGGCCGCACCGGTCCCGGGGGAGTGCCCTCGCCAAATGGCCGTCCCCCGAGCGCCTCCCTGCCATGAGGCTCCAGCCAGCCGGCAAGGTCAGGTCCTTGCGGAACTATGCCGGTGGGGTTGATGTCCTCATGAACGATGTAGTAGTGCTGCTTGATCTGGACGAAGTCGATCGTGTCGCCGAATCCGGGCGTCTGGAACAGGTCCCGGGCATAGCCCCACAACGCCGGCAGTTCGGTCAGCTTTTGCCTGTTGCACTTGAAATGCCCGTGGTACACGGGATCGAAGCGGGCAAGGGTGGTGAACAGGCGCACGTCTGCCTCAGTGATGGTGTCGCCCACGAGGAATCTTTGGCTGGTGAGGCGTTCCTCGAGCCAGTCCAATGCCGTCCACAGACGGTCATATGCCGCGTTGTAGGCGTCCTGGGAGCCGGCGAAGCCGCAACGGTAAACGCCGTTGTTGACCTCGGTGAAGACCCTCTTGTTGACCGCGTCGATTTCTTCCCGGAGTTCCTCGGGGTAAAGGTCCGGGGCGCCGTCGCGGTGGAATTCGGTCCATTCAGTGGAGAAGTCCAGGGTGATCTGCGGGAAGTTGTTCGTGACCACCCCGCCGCTGGGCACATCGACGATGGCCGGTACTGTGATGCCGCGCGGATAATCCGGAAAGCGGCGGAAATAGGCCTCCTGGATCCGTTCAATACCGAGCACAGGATCAACGCCGCCCGGATCCAGGTCAAAGGTCCACGACCGTGCATCGTGGGTGGGGCCCGGCTGGCCCAGGGAGATGGCGTCCTCCAGCCCAAGAAGCCTGCGGACGATCACGGTCCGGTTCGCCCAGGGGCATGCCCGTGCCGCGATCAGCCGGTAGCGGCCGGCCTCTGCGGGCCAACCCGGCTCGCCGTGGTCTCCGGTACGTCCGTCACGGGTGATCCGGTCCTCGATGTAGTTCGTGTCCCGGGTGAATTCCGCTCCGCCGGTGACGTAGGCGCCCCGGGTGCTGTGGTCCGTGGTTCCCGTTGTCGGCTGGGTCGCTTGCGATTCCTGGCTCATGGGACCAGCCTATGCGCCGGCGGCCAGGATCGTGGAGATGGGGAGCCAGGCGACCAGCCAGCAGCCCGCCACGACGGCGCTGAACAGGACTATCCAGATAAAGGCGGGCACAGACGTGGCGCGGTACAGCAGGTACGCGTCGGAGCTGGCCAGCCTGTCGCGCCGCCGGAGGTGCACGTTGGTCAATTTGATGAGGTCCCGGACAGCGGCCACGAGAAGGGCCAGGCCCAGGATGATCGCCATGTGGCCGCTGAATCCGGCCGGCACCCACAGGACCAGCGCAGCGCTGCCGAGGACACAAGCCGCCGTGATCAGCAGTCCTGCAAGGTTACGGATGAAGACGAGCGAGACAAGCAGTATGAGGGTTCCGACCACAAGTGCCGCGGGTCCCCAGCCACTGAACCCGCACCACACAAATGCCGCGCCTACCAGGGCCGGTACGGGGTACCCCCAGAAACCGGACCAGACGGCGGCAATTGACCTGTGGCTGTAGCTGGTGGTTGTCCCCGAGTGGTCGAGCCTGAGGCGGATACCGCCCAGGCGCTGTCCGCTCAGTACAGCGGCGAAGGCATGGCCGAGTTCATGGGTAGCTGTCGCCAGCAGGCCGAAGTACCGCCAGGTCTGCCGGGGGATGGACAGCGCGACCGCGGCAGCCAGGACCAGGAACAGCTCGGTCAGCGTTACAGCGGGAGGTTCTGTGCGGTTGAAGGCTTCGATCAGGCGTTGCCACAGTTGCCCGGCGAGGGGGATCATGGCGGTCAGGAGGGGGAGTGGTCATTGTCAGCCATAGACCTCTACGGTACTAGAGGACCCTGAAAGACCACCCACCGGGCCAGGCCTTGATGAACAGAGGAAATCGTGAGCACTTTGAAGGAACGGCTGCATGCCGACGTCGTAGTCCATATGAAGGAACGCAACAAGACAGCGCTGACGACCGTGCGCAATGTCCTGGGCGAGATCGAAACCCGCGAAAAGTCCGGAAAAGCGCCCATCGAGCTTGACGACATCCAGGTGACGGCGCTCCTGCAGAAGGAAGCAGCCAAGCGGCGCGATACTGCCCGTATTTACACCGAGGCCGGCGAGCCTGATCGCGCTGCCGCCGAGATTGCCGAAGCACAGGTTATCGAGGCCTACCTGCCCCAGGCACTCACGCAGGCGGAAGTGGAGGCCATTGTGGATGAAGCCATCGCCGGCCTCCGGGAGGAAGGCAGGGAGCTCACTGCCCGCCAGATGGGTGAGGTCATGAAACCCGTGACAGCGAAAGTTGCCGGCCGCTTCGACGGCAAGGCCGTGAGCCAGATCGTCCGCAGCCGTCTTGCCTGAGCGGCCATTGCAGCCAGGAACCGGGCTTTAAACACGTAAGGCACGTCCACTTTGCAGTGGGCGTGCCTTTTCGTATGGTGCCGGCGCAGCGAGGGCCGGTACCGGAAGTCCTATGTTGCCGGATCAGCCTTCGCAGTCCGTGCAGTAGGTGTGTCCGTCTTTCTGCTTGGCAATCTGTGAGCGGTGCCGGACCAGGAAGCAGGAGTAGCAGGTGAACTCGTCGTCGGCCTGGGGAATGACCTGGACCACCAGTTCCTCGGCTACGAATTCGCCTCCGGGAACACCGGCACCGTCAAGTCCGTCGGCTTCATCGAGCTCGAGGACAACGCTGCGGGCGTCCGGCGCATTGGCTGACTGAAGCTGCTCCAGCGAGTTGTCTTGGGATTCCTTGACGTCGGAACGGAGCTCGTCGTAATCGGTTGCCACTTAGGTGTTTCTCTTTTCTTTGGTTCGTCTGTCGCGTATGAAACGTACAGCATCACACTGGTATTCCCCAATAGGTTCAGGGAATTAAACCCCATATCCGCCGGAAAGTGCGCCGGATGTGACCAACGGCACCCCTTCGGCCGGCTGGTCAGAGTGCGAACCCTGGACGGGAGCCGGCGGCTTTGGCAGCACCATGAAACGGCAGGCCCGTGACGCCAGGAGAAGGCCGAAAATTTTCGTTGTCTTCCGTAGTGGAGTGGCGTACTTTGGGGGCTCGGGGACCTCTCATATTCCTCGCTCAATACCATGTTGCACACCGTGAGAACCAGTACCCATTCGGAAGGCAGCATCGATCACGATGAACATCAAAGACAATTGGGGCCGCCTTGACCCGGCTACGCAGAAGTGGCTTATCGATAACCCGGGATGTCAGATACTTCCGCGGACAATCACGTCCATCATCTCCAAGGAAACCGGAGCGGATCCTGCCACCGGGCAACATGGGGAGATGGCACTGTCCCAGGAAGACCACGACTTCATCCGCTCTAGGGCGTCCCGGATCCACAGTTCGTAGGGTCGCAGAAAAGCCCCTGGAATCCATGGACTCCAGGGGCTTTTCCCATTGTGCGCGGAGGGGGACTTGAACCCCCACCCCCTTTCGAGGACTAGCACCTCAAGCTAGCGCGTCTGCCATTCCGCCACCCGCGCAGGTGGTATTTCGGACCACGATTCCGCCTTTCAGCGTTTCGCTCCTGTCCGAAGCAGCGAGAAAAACTCTAACACGAACTTTCCGGAAAGATGGAATCGGGACAACTGGGTAGGCTGAGGGCACATGAGAACGCGCTGGTTCCCAGCGCCCTCCCACTGCCCAAGGAGCCTGTATGTCTGATACCCGTGCCGAGGATGAAGTTGTCCGGATCTGCCAGGAACTCATCCGCATTGACTCTTCAAACTACGGGGACGGCTCCGGCCCGGGGGAGCGCGCCGCGGCCGAATATACGGCAGGACTGATCGAGGAGGTCGGCCTCTCGGCCGAGATCTTCGAATCCGCCCCCGGCCGGGCCAGCGTGGTGACCCGGATGGAGGGCGAGGACCCGTCGGCCAGTGCGTTGGTGGTGCATGGCCACCTGGACGTTGTTCCAGCGCTTCGCGAGCAGTGGTCAGTGGACCCCTTTGGCGCAGAACTGAAGGACGGGCTGATCTGGGGCCGCGGGGCCGTGGACATGAAGGACATGGACGCCATGATCCTTTCAGTGATGCGGGATTTCGCGAGGTCGGGACGCAAGCCCAAACGCGACATCATCTTTGCTTTCTTCGCCGATGAGGAAGCAGGCGGCGAGTACGGCGCCCGCTATGCGGTGGACAAGCGGCCCGAGCTTTTCGACGGGGCCACGGAAGCCATCTCGGAGGTTGGCGGATTCTCGGCGACCATCGGCGGGCAGCGTACCTACCTCCTGCAGACAGCCGAGAAAGGCATCTCCTGGCTTCGCCTCGTGGCCCACGGCCGGGCCGGCCACGGCTCGCAGATCAACACCGACAACGCGGTCACGCGCCTGTCCGCGGCGGTGACCCGGATCGGCGAATACAGGTGGCCCATCGAGCTGACCCCCACCACCCGTCAATTCCTGGACGGTGTGACGGAACTCACCGGCGTCGAATTCGATCCGGATAACCCTGACCGCCTGCTGGACCAGCTCGGCACTGTGGCCCGGTTCGTGGGGGCCACCCTGCAGAACACCACCAACCCCACATTGCTCAAGGGCGGCTACAAGCACAACGTCATCCCCGAATCCGCCGAAGCCCTGGTGGACTGCCGGACCCTGCCCGGCCAGCAGGACCACGTGCTGGAGATCGTACGGGAGCTCGCTGGCTCCGGCGTCGAAGTCAGCTACGTCCACAACGACGTCTCACTTGAAGTCCCGTTCGCCGGAAACCTGGTGGACTCCATGATCGACGCACTCCACTCCGAGGACCCCGGCGCCAAGGTTCTGCCCTACACACTCTCCGGGGGAACGGACAACAAGTCGCTCAGCCGGTTGGGCATCACAGGCTACGGCTTCGCTCCGCTCCAGCTGCCGGCCGACCTGGATTTCACCGGCATGTTCCATGGCGTGGATGAAAGGGTCCCGGCCGACTCCCTGAAGTTCGGTGCCCGGGTCCTGAATACTCTTCTCACCAACTACTGAGGAAGCCGGCCATGACTCCCGAAGAAGTGCTCCCCGAACCGCTGATCGAAGCCATCCGCGGGCGCGCTGCAGGCTACGACCGGGACAACGCATTCTTCACCGAGGACCTTGAGGAGTTGACGGCGGCCGGCTATCTCAAAATGTTTGTTCCCGTGTCCGACGGCGGTCTGGGCCTGGGGCTTGAGGCGGTGGCCCAGTGCCAACGGAGGCTGGCGATGGCGGCCCCGGCCACCGCACTGGCCATCAACATGCATCTGGTGTGGACCGGCGTCGCGCAGGTACTGGCAGCCCGCGGCGACCATTCACTGGACTTTGTTTTGCGCGAGGCAGGCCAAGGGGAGGTCTTTGCTTTCGGTAACTCCGAGGCAGGCAACGATTCGGTCCTCTTTGATTCAAGGACCACGGCCGTCGCACTTCCGGGCGGAGGCTACAGCTTCACCGGGACGAAAATCTTCACGAGCCTTTCGCCGGCGTGGACCCGGCTGGGGATCTTCGGCAAGGACGGCCAGGGGCGGGATGGCCAGGGCGAGCTGGTCCACGGGTTCATCACCCGGGCCACCCCCGGGTACCGGATCCTGGACGACTGGGACACCCTCGGCATGCGTGCCAGCCAGTCCCAAACCACGGTCCTGGACGGCGCGGAGGTGGGTCCGGAACGGATCTTCCGCAGGTTGCCCGTGGGGCCGGCCCCGGACCCGCTGATTTTTGCCATCTTCGCCTGCTTCGAGTCGCTCCTCGCTGCCGTATATACAGGGATCGGCGAGAGGGCCCTGGTTTTGGCCGTCGAGGCCGTGAAGCGCCGGACATCGTTCAAGAACGACGGCAGGAGCTACTCCCAGGACCCGGACATCCGGTGGAAAGTGGCTGAGGCTGCCATGGCGATGGACAATCTTTACCCTCAGTTGCATTCCGTAACCAGTGACGTCGACTCCCTCGCCGAGCACGGGTCCCAGTGGTTTCCGAAACTCGTTGGCCTGAAGGTCAATGCGACGGAGACCGCGCGCCGCGTCGTGGACCTGGCGATCCGCGTCAGTGGCGGGTCCAGTTACTTCCGCGGCTCGGAACTTGAACGCCTGTACCGTGACGTGCTGGCCGGCATGTTCCACCCCTCGGACGATGAATCCGCCCACAATACCGTGGCGAACGCGTGGCTGGGGCCGCTTGAGGCCTAGACGGTCCGCCGGACCTGCATGACCCGCCGGCGGAGCCAAAAGCGCCTCGCGCCGCCGAGATACAGCTTGCTGCGTTCCAGTTCCCACTTGCCGTATTCGGAGTGCTCCACGAGCCTGCGCCTTGCTTCAGGCAGTGAATCGACGGGACTGACCGTCAATACGAGGTACTCGTATTGACTGAGAAAATCCCGTTCCCGCTGGACCGAGCTGGTCAGAAAATGTTCCTTCATTGCTCTCCATTTTCGTCCTTTTCCGGCTAACGTGAAGTCATGAGCATCGATCCGCGTGTCGCGCTTCAATCCTTGACCACCGCCTTGGAAGAACACCTTATAGCAGCATCGAACCGACGCGGAGATGGGGATCCTGCCGTTGAAGCCGCGTTCTTCGCGGTGGCCGATGCTTTCGAGGTTTATGAAGACGCGATCTACGAGGCTTATAGCGAAGTCACACCCCTCCAGGTCTTTGACGATGAGGAAGACGAGGACGAGGACGAGGAATCAGGTGTCGACGACGACGAGGATATCGAGATCCTCGAAGACTGAATTTCCGATACCCCGGGCTGCTAGCCCGGCTGGGATACGTCCTCAAGCGCACGGGCAATCTCCGGTGGAAGACGCGTTAATTGGGCAGCCAGGATTTCTTTGGCCTGGACAGGGGTCCGCGGTCCGATGATGGCCGTTGCCACCCCGTGCTGGGCCAGCAGCCAGCTCAGTGACACGTCCAGCGCGGTCCGGCCCAACCCCTTGGCCGCCATCGCAACTGCTTCCACAACGCTGGAGGGTTGGGGCGCCAAATAGGGTTCAACGTAAGGTGCAAACTCATTGCGCGATGCCCGGGAATCAGCGGGAATGCTGTTGCGGTACTTTCCAGTGAGGACGCCACGGCCCAGCGGCGCCCAGGCCATCAGGCCGAGCCCGGCATCTTCGACGGCGGGTATCAGTTCCGCTTCAGGCTTTCGTTGCAGCAGCGAGTACTCAGCCTGTGCGGCAACCAGCGGAAACCCGGCCACGGCGGCTGCTTTGGCGCTCTGCCAGCTGTTGAAATTCGAGATTCCCACGTAGCGGGCGCGGCCACTGCGGAGGGCGAATTCAAGAGCGGACAGCGTCTCGTCCAAGGGAACGTTTCCGTCCCACGCCTCGGCGAACCACAGGTCCACATAGTCGGTCCCGAGCCTGGCAAGGCTGGCGTCCAGGCCGGTCAGCATCGCGTTCCTGGAGGTGTCGACGGTCCGGCGCCCGTCCGACGTCGACGTCCCCGCTTTCGTGGAGATGCACACCTCGGTGCGGGAGACGACGTCACCCAGCAGCGCGCCGATCATGGCCTCTGCACGCCCGTCAGCGTACGACGCAGCAGTATCGATGAGTTTTCCGCCGCCATCGACGAAGGTCCGCAATATCTCAGTGGCGTCCTGTTCGTCGGTTTCACCAGCCCAGGACATGGTGCCGAGGGAGAGGGCGGAGACTCGCAATCCACTGTTGCCGACGTAACGCTGCTGCATAGCTGCAAGCTTACGGGGATTGAACTCAGGTCCATGACGTAGGGTCTTAGCGTGAACTGGTTTGAGGCGGCCCTGCTGGGCCTTGTGCAGGGACTGACCGAATTTCTTCCGATTTCATCAAGCGCGCATCTGCGGATCGTAGGCCAATTTCTGCCAAACGCCGCCGACCCGGGGGCTGCCTTTACGGCAATAACCCAACTCGGGACCGAAACGGCGGTGGTGGTCTACTTCTGGCGCGACATCGTCCGGATTGTCAAGGCATGGGCGGGCTCCCTGACGGGAAAAGTCTCCCGGCAGGACCCCGATGCCCGCATGGGATGGCTGGTCATCCTGGGCAGCCTCCCCATCATTGTGCTCGGACTGCTGTTCCAGGACCAGATCGAGTCAGTACTGCGCAGCCTGTGGCTCGTGGCGACAATGCTTATCGTGTTCGGCCTCTTCCTGGCAGTCGCTGACGCGATAGGGAAGCAGGAACGCGAACTTTCGCAGCTGACCTACAAGCACGGCATCCTTTACGGCCTTGCCCAGGCACTTGCCCTCATTCCAGGGGTATCGCGGTCCGGGGGCACCATCACGGCCGGTCTCCTGATGGGCTATACCCGGGAGGCCGCAGCACGCTATTCCTTCCTCCTGGCGATCCCTGCAGTCTTCGGCAGCGGCCTCTACCAGCTGTACAAGGTGGTTTCCAAGGACGGCATCACCGGCCCATACGGACTTCCCGAGACGGCGCTTGCCACGGTCATCGCGTTTGCGGTGGGCTATGTCATCATCGGCTGGTTCCTCAAATTCATCTCCACCCGAAGCTACCGGCTGTTCGTCTGGTACCGGATCATCCTGGGTATGGCCCTTTACCTCCTGCTCGGTTTCAATGTCATCAGCGCCTAGCACTAGGCTTGGTCTGTGAAATCCTGGACCTCCCGCCCTGTCCCCGTGCTGCCCGGCACCATGCCCGCCCTCCGGCTCTTCGACACCGCCCAAGGCAGTGAAGTGGCGCTCCCGGCCGGCGGGGAGCAGTCCATGTACGTCTGCGGAATCACCCCCTACGACGCCACCCACATGGGCCACGCCGCCAGCTACGTTGCGTTCGACCTCCTGAACCGGGCGTGGCGCGACGCCGGCCAACGCGTCTCCTACGTGCAGAACGTGACCGATGTCGATGATCCCCTGCTGGAGCGCGCCACGGCCACCGGCGTCGACTGGCGGGAACTGGCGGCGAGCCAGATCCAGCTCTTCCAGACCGACATGGAAGCCTTGAACGTCCTGGCGCCGGACCACTACGTGGGCGCTGTTGAATCCGTGCCCGTGATTGTCCCCGCCATCGAGCGGCTGTTGCGCGATGGCCTCGCCTACCGCGTTCCGGGTACCGCGGGGGAGCCCGACGGCGACGTCTACTATGACGTCGAAGCTGCCGGGAAGCACACGGTCGCCCCGGACGCATGGACCCTTGGTTCGGTCTCCCACCTCGGCGAGTCGGAAATGCTCGAATTGTTCGCCGAACGGGGCGGGGATCCGGGACGTGCGGGAAAGCGGCAGGCCCTGGACCCGCTGCTCTGGCGCGTGGCCCGCGAGGGCGAGCCCAGCTGGCCCGGCGGCGAACTGGGTGAGGGCAGGCCCGGCTGGCACATCGAGTGCACCGTCATCGCCCAGCAGTACCTGCCCGCGCCCTTTACCGTCCAGGGCGGCGGCTCCGACCTGATCTTCCCCCATCATGAGATGGGGGCAGGCCACGCCTATTCATTGTCCGGCGTCCCCTTGGCGCACCACTATGCCCATGCCGGCATGGTGGGCCTGGACGGGGAAAAGATGAGCAAGTCCAAGGGCAACCTGGTTCTCGTCTCGAAGCTGCGGGCTGAAGGCGAAGAGCCCGCAGCCATCCGCCTGGCGATCCTGGCCCACCATTACCGTTCCGACTGGTCCTGGACGGCTGAGGGATTTGCCGGCGCGAAAGACAGGCTGGCCACCTGGCGGCGGGCCCTCGCCGTTGCACCGGAGGGCTCGGCTGCCGGCGTGATCGCTGAGATGCGGTCCGCCCTCGCCGCCGACCTGAATGCGCCGGGCGCACTGGCAGCTATGGACCGCTGGGCAGCAGCGGCAAACTCCGCCGCGTCAGCGGGCTGCCGGCACGACCAGGCACTGGTGAGCGACGCGGCAGACGCCCTGCTCGGCGTCGTACTCTAGGGCTGATCCCGGCCTCTAGGGCTTGTCCCGGCCACGACGCTTGAGGTAACGCTCAAACTCGCGGGCGATGGATTCGCCGGTGGCTTCCGGAAGGTCGGCAGTGTCCTTTGCTTCCTCGAGCTGCCTCACGTAGGCGGCGATTTCGGGATCCTCGGTGGCCAACTCATCCACGCCCCGCTCCCAGGCAGCCGACTCTTCAGCGAGCTCGTGGGTATCAAGCGGGACCTGGAGCAGCTCCTCCACCCGGTTCAGGAGAGCCAGCTGGGCCTTCGGCGACGGGGCCTGGGCCACATAGTGCGGAACCGCCGCCCAGAGGGAAACGGTAGGAATGCCGGCCAGTAACGCCACCTCGGCCAGGACGCCGACAATGCCAACGGGACCCTCATACTGGGATGCCTCAAGGTTCAGGCGCTCCCGCAGCGGGGCGTCGTCCGAAGACGTGCTCACCGGGATCGGCCTGCTGTGGGGGACATCGGCCAGCAGGGCTCCGACGAGGATGACGTAATCGACCTTGAGCGCTTCGGCATGGACCAGCAGTTCCGCGGTGTAAGCGCGCCATTTGTAGGAGGGCTCAGTACCTTGGACAAAAATGACGTCCACATTTGAATCCGGCACACTCGCCTTGTAGATCCGTGTGGACGGCCACTTGATTTTGCGTTCCCCCGTTGCGGTCCGCCGAACGGTGGGGCGGGTGAACTGGAAGTCGTAGTACTCGTCGGCATCGATGGACGCAACCTTCTTGCCGCCCCAGAGCCTGTTCAGGTAGCGCAAGGAGTCACTGGCAGCTTCTCCGGCATCATTCCAGCCCTCGAAAGCGGCAAGCATCACAGTGATGCGCTCCCCATCGGCCACTGGCAGCAGGAACTGCTCCGGTTCAGGCGTGGCACCGGGTTCCGTGGTGTCTCCGTCGAAGCTATTCATTTCTTCACCCTACGTCCAAGAACCGGCGTGATGCATTGAATGAACTGCTAAAAAGTACGAAGCTGCACCCGGGGGAGCGGGAACGCGATGCTGATATTCGCCGAGGGCGTATCCCCCGGCTGGCGTTCAGGCTCGCACCGTAGACTGAAAACATGCGATCCTCACCCTCCGTGTCCCCGCTCAGAGCCGTACTTTGGGATATGGACGGCACCATCGTTGACACTGAGCCCTACTGGATTGCCGCTGAGCATGCCCTGGTGGAAGCCCACGGTGGAACCTGGTCGCACCCCCAGGCCATGCAGCTCGTGGGGCAGTCATTGACGTACTCAGCCGGGATCCTCCAGGCGGCCGGCGTCCAGCTGGAGATCCGGGAAATCATTGACTCACTGACCGCGGAAGTCATCAGCAGCGTACAGCGGTCGGTTCCCTGGCGCCCTGGTGCAAGGGAGCTTCTGGAAGACCTGCACCAGGCCGGCGTGAGGTGTGCACTGGTCACCATGTCAGAATCACCCCTGGCGCGCGAAATTGTTGCGAGCCTTCCGAAACCGTACTTCGAATTCCTGGTCACGGGAGACACCGTAAGCCAGGGCAAGCCGCACCCGGAGGCTTACCTGACTGCGGTTGAACTGCTCCAGGACGCAGACCCCGGCCTGACCATCGGGCACTGCGTCGCGTTGGAGGACTCCGCGCCGGGGGTGGCAGCCGCAGTGGCCTCCGGAGTTGCCACAGTGGCCATCCCGCACATTGTCCCGCTGCCCGAGGACCCGAGGCACACCATCTGGGAGTCACTGGCCGGCCGGACAGTCTCTGATCTGGAAGCCATAGCCGCCATCAGCCTGGCCGGGGCCGCCGACATCATGGCACCGCTGTCCGGGAGCAAGCCATGAGTAACGCACCCGCACCGGGGCGCCGCGAAGGCATCAGCCTGGGACGGATTGCCGGCATTCCGGTAATTCTTGCCTATTCCTGGTTCGTGATTGCCGCGTTCACGGTCATTGTCTACGGACCGTTGCTGTCGGAGCAGAACCCTGCGCTTGGCGTCGCCTCCTACTATGTGGCGTTCGCGTACGCCCTGCTTCTCCTCATTTCGGTCCTGGTCCACGAACTCGCCCATGCCCTTACGGCCAAGATCTTCGGCTGGCCGACGCAGAAAATCGTCCTCAACCTGTGGGGCGGGCACACCCAGTTTGAGAACTTCACGGCATCTCCCGGGCGCTCCGTCATCGTGGCCCTGGCCGGACCGGCAGCGAACCTGGTGCTCGCCGGCGGTGCCTGGCTCGTCCTGTCCAGCGTGGGCATGGGCAGCGTGGCGGAGATCCTCGTCAATATCTTTATGTGGGCAAACTTCGTCATCGGTATCTTCAACGTCCTGCCCGGGCTCCCGCTGGATGGCGGAAGGATCGTCGAGTCGGCTGTCTGGAAAGCCACCGGAAGCCAGGCCAAGGGCACAGTCGCCGCCGGTTGGGCCGGCCGCGTCATCGTGGTTGGACTGGTTTTCTGGTTCATCGGAAGGCCCCTGCTCGGAGGCGGCGGGACGGACTTCAGCATCCTGATGGTCACAGTCCTTGTCTGCGGCTTCCTGTGGATGGGGGCGAGCGCCTCGATCCAGCAGGGCACACTGCGCGGCAGGCTGCATCTGGTCAGCGCCGCCGCCCTGGCGGTGCCCGCCGTCGGAATTCCAGCCACCGCCACCGTGGCGGACCTCCAGAACCTCTCGCCGGACGCTTCGCAGGCCGTTGTGGTCTGTGGGCCCGACGGACGCCCGCAGGGTGTAGTGGACAGGGCCGCCGTCGCTGCGGTTCCAGCCTCCGCCACGGGTTCCACTCCCGTGACAGCGGTGTCCTACGCACTGACTCCCGGAGCGTACGTGCCCGAGTGGTCCCAGGGGCAGGAACTGATCCAGTACCTTTCCCAGTTCGAAGGCCACGAATATGCCGTGGTGGACCACAACGGGATCGTGACCGGGCTCCTGGTGCAGAACGCCGTGGTGGGCGCCATCACCGGCAAGGCCGTCCGTTCAAATAGATATCCGCAGGGTCAAAACCGGTAGAGTTACGTGCCGGTCGTGTATTGCTGCCGTGTGGCCGCCCCGAAGGCCGCACCGCACCGGGTGGACCTTATCAATGCGCGGCCCCCACAGTTTTACAGGAGCGAGGAAAATTCATGAGCAGCGAAACTGCCGCCACCGAAGCCGCAGAGGCAGCCCCAGCAGCGGGCGTTGCCGCCACCGGTGCCCAGCCAGTAGGGGCTGCCCGCCGCCGCGGACCCTTCCGTGAAGGCGAACGCGTCCAGCTGACCGACGAGCGCGGGCGCATGAATACCATCACCCTTGAGGGCGGCGGCGCATTCCATACCCACCGGGGTTTCCTGAACCACGATGAGATCATCGGCAAAGCGGACGGCTCGGTCGTCGTGAACAACGTGGGCCAGCAGTACCAGACGCTGCGTCCGCTCCTTTCTGACTTTGTCCTCTCCATGCCCCGCGGTGCTGCCGTGGTCTATCCGAAGGACGCCGGCCAGATCGTCACCATGGCCGATATCTTCCCTGGCGCCCGGGTTGTTGAAGCCGGCGTGGGTTCCGGAGCGCTGTCCATCTCACTGCTCCGGGCCGTGGGCGACAACGGCTACCTCCATTCATTTGAGCGCCGCGAGGAATTCGCGGACATTGCCCGCGGAAACGTCGAAACCATCTTTGGCGGCCCGCACCCGGCCTGGAAGATTTCGCTCGGCGATTTCCAGGATGAGGTGGTCCGCGCCGAAGCGCCCGGTTCGGTGGACCGCGTGGTGCTGGACATGCTGGCGCCGTGGGAGTGCCTCGACGCCGTTGCCACCGTTCTGGCACCCGGCGGTGTCTGGATCAACTACGTCGCCACCGTCACGCAGCTTTCCCGTACTGCGGAGGCCATCAGGGCCGACGGCCGCTTTACCGAGCCTGACGCGTGGGAGTCAATGGTGCGCGGCTGGCACCTTGAAGGACTCGCTGTCCGCCCGGACCACCGCATGGTGGCCCACACCGGTTTCCTGCTGGTCACCCGGCGCCTGGCCGACGGCGTCACCGGCATCTCAGTCAAGCGCCGCCCCTCAAAAACCGATTTCCACGAGGACGACGTCAACGCCTGGACCCCCGGCGCTGTGGGTGAACGCCTCGTCTCGGACAAGAAGCTGCGCCGCGCAGCACGCGATGCCATCGCCGGAACCAACGTCAAGGATGACCCCGAGGTCACGAACTAGTCCATATTTCGGGAGTCTCCAGCAGTACCTGCCAACTTGGGGCTAAGGTCTTAAGAGGAAGAGCAGGAAGGGGCTGATGCATCATGGAGACGCCGAACCAGGACTCCGGACGTACACCGGCGGAGCAGTCGGCCGCCAATGAACTGACTGTCGCGGACCGGCAGGTGAACATCCTCCGGGACAAGCTCAGGCACATCGACCGCCAGCTTGCAGCCGCTACGCAGAACAACACCAAGCTCGTCAGCATGCTGGAAGCGGCGAAAACCGAGATCCTGCGGCTCAAGAACGCGCTGGAGCAGGAAGGCCAGCCGCCGTACAGCTTCGGCACCATCCTGCAGCTGAACCCCAAGCGCCCGCCATCCACCGGCGGCAGCAGCCAGGCCGCCACGGAGGAATCCGTGGATATCTTCAACGCCGGCCGGAAGATGCGGGTAGGGATCAGCCCGCTGGTCAACATCAACCAGCTCGCCGTCGGCCAGGAGGTCCTGCTCAACGAGGCACTGCTGGTTGTTGCCGGACTCGGCTATGAGCGGGCCGGAGAGCTGGCAACCCTCAAGGAGATGCTGGGTGCTGACCGCGCCCTGGTGGTGGGGCGGGCCGATGAAGAACGGGTAGTCAGGCTGTCCGGTGCACTGCTCACCGAAAAACTCCGGGTCGGGGACGCTCTGTCCATCGACTCACGCACCGGATACGCCCTCGAAAAAGTGCCGCGCTCAGAGGTGGAGAACCTTGTTCTCGAGGAAGTCCCGGACATCACGTACGAGGACATCGGCGGCCTCGGCCCGCAGATCGAGCAGATCCGGGACGCAGTTGAACTGCCCTTCCTGCACCCGGACCTCTACCGCGAACACGGCCTCAAAGCACCCAAAGGCATCCTCCTCTACGGCCCGCCTGGCTGCGGCAAAACCCTGATCGCCAAAGCTGTTGCGAACTCGCTGGCCGCGCGGGCTGCTGAGCGGTCCGGCAACGTGGACCTGAAGAGCTACTTCCTCAACATCAAGGGGCCCGAGCTCCTGGACAAGTACGTGGGTGAGACGGAGCGGCATATCCGCCTGATCTTCTCCCGGGCCCGCGAGAAGGCGTCCGACGGCAGCCCCGTGGTGGTTTTCTTCGACGAAATGGACTCCCTGTTCCGGACCCGCGGAACCGGCATCTCTTCCGATGTCGAGACCACCATAGTCCCGCAGCTGCTCAGTGAGATCGACGGAGTCGAGAGGCTCGATAACGTCATTGTCATTGGTGCTTCCAACCGCGAGGACATGATCGACCCCGCCATCCTCCGGCCGGGCCGTCTTGACGTGAAGGTGAAGATCCAGCGCCCCGATGCGGAAGCGGCGGCCGACATCTTCAACAAGTACATCACCACGGACCTGCCTTTCCATGAATCGGATCTTGCAGAGCACGACGGCGACGTCCAGGCCACCGTGGACGCCATGGTCCAGCGCACTGTCGAAGCCATGTACTCGACGGAGAAATCCAATGAGTACCTGGAAGTGACCTACGCCAACGGTGACACGGAGATGCTGTACTTCAAGGATTTCAACTCCGGGGCCGTGGTCCAGAACGTCGTGGACCGCGCCAAGAAGTACGCCATCAAGGACCTGTTGACCCTGCATCAGAAGGGTCTCCGGATCGAGCACCTGCTTCGTGCCGTCGTGGATGAATTCCGCGAACACGAGGACATGCCCAACACCACCAACCCGGACGACTGGGCCCGGATCTCCGGCAAGAAGGGCGAACGGATCACTTACATCCGCACCATCGTGCAAGGCAAGGCCGGGCAGGAGCCGGGCAAATCCATTGAGACAATGCCCAACACAGGACAGTACCTGTGACAGCAGTCCCGGAACGTTCCGGCGGGGGATCGCTCCCGGCCGGAGGAGCCATGCGTGTCATGGGGGCGGAAACGGAGTACGGCATCCACGCGCCGTCGGCGCCGGGAGCCAACGCCACCATGATGTCAGCCCGCGTTGTGCAGGCTTATGCGCAGGTGACGCGGCAGCGGGCGGCCGGCGGCGCCGAAACCCGGTGGGACTACACGGACGAAGAGCCTTTGCACGACGCCCGTGGCTGGACCCTGGAACGGGGCTCGGCCCATCCGAGCCAGCTGACCGACCAGCCGCCGGTGCTCGATGCGGAAGCCGTGGCACTGGCCTACGGCCGCGAGGAACTGGAACTGGACGGCGAAGACGAGTCCGGCAGCCTGCTGATGAACATGGTCCTGGGGAACGGCGCCCGCCTGTATGTCGATCACGCCCACCCGGAGTACTCAAGCCCTGAAGTGACCAATCCCCGTGATGCCGTGGTCTGGGACGCCGCCGGGGACCTCGTTGCCCTGGCTGCGGTGCGGCGCCTTGCCGCCGACCCGGAACTGCCTCCGGTCAACCTGTACAAGAACAACACTGACAACAAGTCCGTCTCCTACGGTTCCCACGAGAACTACCTCATGCCGCGCTCCGTTCCCTTCGGAGACATCGTGCGGGGACTGACTCCGTTCTTCGTGACGCGCCAGATCATGTGCGGCGCCGGGAGGGTAGGCCTGGGCCAGGACAGCTCCACCCCCGGGTACCAGATCAGCCAGCGCGCGGACTTCTTCGAGGCTGAGGTAGGGCTGGAAACCACTATCCGGCGGCCCATCATCAACACCCGCGATGAACCGCATGCCACTGCAGACAAATACCGGCGCCTGCACGTCATCATCGGGGACGCCAACCTGAGCCAGACCTCGAACTACCTCAAGTTCGGTACCACGGCCATGGTCCTCAGCCTCATCGAGGCCGGGCTGGCGCCCAAAGTGGAGGTCCATGAGCCGGTATCGGCATTGCAGGCGGTCAGCCACGACACCACACTGACGGCCAGGCTCAGGCTGCTGGACGGCAGGCGGGTGACCGCATTGGACCTGCAGTGGATGTACCACGAGGCAGCAGCGAAGCTGGCACAGGACACCGGGGTCGGCGATGCCGTGGACGGGGATGGCCACACCCACGATGTACTGGACCGCTGGGCAGCCACCCTCACCCAGCTCGATACCGACCGGAGCGCAGCAGCCACATCCGTGGAATGGTTGGCAAAACTCTCCCTGCTTGAGGGCTACCGCCAACGCGACAACCTGGCCTGGGATGACGCGCGGCTCGGTCTTGTGGACCTGCAATGGGCCGACATCCGGCCGGAAAAGGGCCTCTACTACAGGTTCCTGGCCAGGAACCGGATGCAGCGGGTCGTCGAGGACGCCTACATCAATGCGGCGGTCACCGAACCGCCGTCGGACACCCGGGCCTTCTTCCGCGGGCGTTGCATCAGCAGCTTCGGCAAAGACGTGGTGGGGGCCAGCTGGGACTCAGTCATCTTCGATGTCCCGGGTTACGGGCGGCTCCAGCGCGTTCCCACCCGGGAACCCCTGCGGGGCACCAGGGCGCTGACCGGAGGGCTCTTTGCCCGCCACCGGACGGCAGGACCGTTCCTCGCCGAATTGCTGGGGCAAAATACCGCTCCGCCTCGGGCGTAAACGGCGCCAGCCGGCGCACAGCGTGGCAATATGGGCGTATCAGCAGATCCGCCCGGATCCGATGATTCCAGAGGGAGAGATCACCATGGCAGGCCAGGAGCAACAGAAGCCACAATCACACGACAGCCAGGTCGAAGAGGAGATCGCGGACGCCCCTCCGGCGGCCCCCGAAGCCCGGGCCTCCGCTGCGACGGAGGGCGTTGATGACCTCCTTGACGAGATAGACGGCGTCCTGGAATCCAACGCCGAGGAGTTCGTCCGGGCCTTCGTCCAAAAAGGCGGTCAGTAAGCCGGTACGGGTGCCCTGGTACGCGGGGCACCTGCCGGAATCTGTACCGACGTTGAAGGACCACGTTCAAGGAGTGCATCAGTGCAGGAATCAACCGCCAACCAGGTAGCCGGCAACGCGACATCGTCCTTTACCGAGCACCTGCAACGGGACCGGCCGGACCTGCTTCCGTACAGCCGCGCACTGCCGTTCACGCCCTCCGCAGCAGCGCCGCTGCAGGTGCCGCATGCGACCACTATTGTGGCCATGAGCTACGCCGGCGGTGTGCTGATGGCCGGCGACCGGCGGGCCACGATGGGCAATGTCATTGCCAGCCGCCACATCGAAAAGGTATTTCCCGCGGACCGGTATTCCGTGCTGGGGATCGCCGGCACGGCGGGCATAGCGATCGATCTCACGCGGCTGTTCCAGGTTGAACTGGAGCACTACGAGAAAATCGAAGGGACCCTGCTGAGCCTGGACGGCAAAGCCAACCGGCTGGGCGCCATGATTCGCGGGAATCTGCCCATGGCCCTGCAGGGGCTCGCAGTGGTCCCGCTTTTTGCCGGTTTTGACACCACTGCCGGGGTCGGCCGCCTCTTCTCGTACGACGTCACCGGCGGCCGCTACGAGGAACGCGAGCATCACACCGTTGGCTCCGGCTCCGTTTTTGCGCGGGGTGCGCTGAAGAAACTGTGGCGGCCCAACCTGACCGAGGCCGAAGCTGTCTCCGTCGCGGTGGAATCGCTCTACGATGCGGCCGATGACGATTCCGCAACAGGCGGTCCGGACCCGGTCCGTCAGTTGTGGCCCGTGGTGTACGCGGTCAACCGGAGCGGCGCACGGCGGGTCCCGGAGGCAGAACTCGCGGCGGTTGCCGGCCGCATCATCGAAGTCCGGTCTGCCGAGCGGCGGGAGGCCTGAGATGACGCAGCAGTTTTATGTATCCCCTGAACAGCTGATGAAGGACCGTGCGGACTTCGCACGGAAAGGCATCGCCCGCGGCAGGTCCGTGGTGGTGATCAGCTGCGAGGACGGCATTGCACTGGTGGCTGAGAACCCGTCGCCTTCACTGCATAAGATCGGCGAGATCTACGACAAAATAGCGTTTGCCGCCGTCGGCAAGTACAACGAATTCGAGAGCCTCCGCCAGGCGGGCGTCCGGTACGCGGATGTCCGGGGCTACTCCTACGACCGCGAGGACGTCACGGCGCGGGGACTCGCCAGTGTCTACGCCCAGAGCCTCGGTGCGGTATTCACCGCTGAACAGAAGCCGTTTGAGGTCGAGCTTGCGGTGGCTGAAGTGGGCCCGACGCCGGACCTCGACCACCTCTACCGGTTGACCTTCGATGGCTCAATCGCTGACGAACACGGCTTTATTGTCATGGGTGGCCAGGCGGAACGGGTATCGGCTTCCATCGCGGGCGGCTGGCGGTCATCCCTGCGGTTCGCCGGGGCAGTCCGGCTGGCCATTGGCGCACTGACCACCGATGCTGACCGGAATGACGCCGCAGGCACCCCGCCCGCCAAAGCCGTCGAGGTTGCGGTCCTGGACCGGCAGTCGGAGACGTCCCGGGGATCCCGGCGCGCCTTCCGACGACTTAACGACGCCGACATCACGGCGCTGCTCGCTGAGGAGGACTGAGATGGACAAACGCATCTTTGGCATTGAAACCGAATTCGGGATCTCGTACTCGAGCCCGGATTCGCGCCCGCTGGCGCCTGAGGAAGTGGCCCGCTACCTGTTCCGCAAGGTGGTTAGCTGGGGCCGGTCCTCCAACGTCTTCCTGACCAACGGCTCACGCCTCTACCTCGACGTCGGCTCCCACCCGGAGTACGCCACGGCGGAATGCGATGACCTTGCCCAGCTCATCGCGCATGACCGCGCGGGCGAACTCATCCTCGACGACCTCGTGGACGAGGCACAATCTAGGCTGGCCGCGGAAGGCTTCAACGGCACTGTCTACCTGTTCAAGAACAATACTGATTCGGCCGGGAACTCTTACGGCAGCCATGAGAACTACCTGATCCCGCGGCGGGGTGAATTTTCCCGGCTTGCTGAGATCCTGATTCCATTCCTGGTGACTCGTCAGCTCATAGCCGGCGCGGGGAAGATCCTGAAAACGCCGTACGGGGCCACTTACGCTTTTTCGCAGCGGGCAGACCACATCTGGGAGGGCGTTTCATCGGCCACTACACGCTCCCGCCCCATTATCAACACCCGGGACGAGCCGCACGCTGATGCCGAATTCTTCCGCCGGCTCCACGTCATTGTGGGCGACTCCAACATGTCAGAGACCACCGCCCTGCTCAAGGTCGGAACGGTTGACCTCATCCTGCGGATGATCGAGGCGGGAGTGATCATGCGTGACATGCGGATGGAGAATCCGATCCGCAGCATCCGTGAAATCTCCCACGACCTCAGTGGACGGGCACTGGTGCGGCTGGCCAACGGCCGCCAGCTCACGGCGCTTGAGATCCAGCAGGAGTACCTGACCAAGGTCACCGCTTTCGTCCAAGAGCACGGCGCCCACAACCCGCATGTTCCGCTCATCCTTGATCTGTGGGAGCGGACGCTGAGGGCCATTGAAAGCGGCGACACCAGCACCATCGACACCGAAGTCGACTGGGCCATCAAGAAAAAGCTGATGGACAGGTACCGGGAGCGGCACGGCCTGGGCCTGGATGCACCCAGGATTGCACAGCTCGACCTGACCTATCATGACATTTCACGGTCCCGCGGCCTCTACTACCTGCTGCAGTCCCGCGGTGCAGTCCGCCGTGTTGTCGATGACACCGTGGTCAAGGACGCCGTGGATGCACCGCCGCAGACCACCCGGGCAAAGTTGAGGGGCGACTTCGTCCGGCGCGCCCAGGAACTGGGCCGGGACTACACCGTCGATTGGGTGCATCTGAAGCTCAATGACCGCGCGCACCAGACCATCCTCTGCAAGGATCCGTTCCGAAGCGTGGACGACCGGGTCGATGCCCTGCTGGACTCTATGGGCTGACGTTCAGGTTGAGGGGCTATCCTTGACAGGGCCGTTCTTTGGCCCTGAAGCGGCGCCGAGGCACCTGTGCCCCGGCACCGCGTCCACCCTGCCCCGACGAAAGTTCTCTTACGTGCGCCGAATCCTAGCAATCCTTATCCCCGGTCTGCTGCTGCTTACCGCCTGTGGCGGTTCGCCCGCAGCACCGGAACCCACCAGCCAGACTGCAGGTGATACTGCCAAGTTCGACTCCCTGAAACTGACGGACAACGGGGACAAGAAGGCTCCCGGCGTTGAGTTCTCCAAGCCGCTCGAAGTTACGGAGCCCACCGTCAAGGTGGTTACCGAGGGCGATGGCGAGAGGGTTAAGGCCAACCAGGTCGCAAACATTTCCATCGTCGCCCTCAGCGGCGCCGACGGTTCTACGCTGGAAGATACTTTCGCCGGCGAGCCCGAACCGCTTGAGCTCAACGAAGAACTGAAGACCGGCAGCCCGGTAATCTACAACGCGTTTGTGGGTTCCAAAGTCGGTTCCAACCTCGCCCTCGCCATTCCGGGCCAGGCAGCCGCCGAAGGAGCTGCAGCCCAGCCCACGCAGCTGCTGGTCATCAAAGTGGTCTCTGCCAAGGATGTAACTCCTGCCCTCGAGAAGCCCGAAGGCGACGCCGTAACGCCGCCTGCCGGTCTGCCGACAGTCACCGAGAATGGCGAGGGTGTTCCCGAGATCAAGGTCGAGGGAGCAGCCGCTCCCACGGCACTCGTGTCCCAGGACCTCATCAAGGGCAAGGGCGCCGAGGTCAAGGAAACTGACACCCTGACCGTGAACTATGTCGGTGTCACCCTGGTGGGCGGCACCAAGTTCGACTCAAGCTTTGACCGCGGTGAAACGGCCAGCTTCCCGCTGACCGGAGTCATCAAGGGCTGGACCCAGGGCCTGGCCGGCAAGACCGTGGGCTCACGGGTCCTGCTGGTCATCCCCAAGGACCTCGCCTACGGCGACGCGGGCCAGGGCGAAGCCAAGGGTGACCTTGTCTTCGTTGTGGACATCCTCGGCACCAAGTAACCTTTCCAACGGTTAACCTGCGTCAGCAACCTCACATCAAAGGAGCAACAATGTCATTTGGTCAGCGCAACTTCGACCGCCAGAAGCCGGAAATTGACTTCCCCGAAGGCGACGTCCCCTCAGAACTGGTCATCACCGATCTCATTGAAGGTGACGGCGCAGAGGCCAAGAAGGGCGACACCGTTTCCACCCACTACGTCGGCGTGGCCTGGTCCACCGGCGAAGAATTCGACGCCTCCTGGGGCCGCGGTGCTCCGCTGGACTTCCGCGTAGGCGTGGGCCAGGTCATCCAGGGCTGGGACCAGGGACTTCTCGGCATGAAGGTGGGCGGCCGCCGTCGCCTGGAGATCCCCTCTGAGCTCGCCTATGGCTCCCGTGGGGCCGGCGGAGCCATCGGCCCCAACGAAGCACTGATCTTCGTGGTGGACCTCGTCGGCGTACGCTGACCTGGAATTTTGCCTGAGCAAGGCAATTGAAGGCGCGGTAACAATCAGGATCTCTTTTCCTGCAGTTGCCGCGCTTTCTGCTTTCCGGCGGAGATTTTAGTAACGTAGCCAGAGTGTCCGCATCCCGTACAGAACGTCTGCTCAACCTGCTGATTGCCCTCCTGAACACCAAATACGGCCTGCGCCGCACGGAACTGCGGGAGAAGGTTTACCACGATACTTCCGGCAACGACACCGCTTTCGGCAGGATGTTCGAGCGGGACAAGAACGACCTCCGCCAGTTCGGCTTCGACGTCGAAGCCGTCACGGACACGGGGTGGGAGGATGACCCCGCCACCACGCGCTACCGGATCGGCAAAGAGTCCAACCGGCTGCCTGATGTCCAGCTCAGCCCGGGGGAGTGGACGGTCCTTCTGCTGGCATCCCAGCTGTGGGAACGTGCCGCTCTGGGAACCGCGGCCGCAAACGCCCTCCGGAAGCTCCAGGCTTCCGGGACCCTGGCCGACGTCGAACTTCCTGTTGGCGTCCAGCCCCGCATCCGGCCTGCAGGCCAGGCTTTTGACGACCTCGTCGCGGCCATGCACTCCCAACATCCCGTCCGATTCCCATACCTGGCCGGCAGCACGGGCAAGGAAGAGCAGCGGACGGTCGAGCCATGGGGCCTGGGTAGCCGGTTTGGGCACTGGTACCTGGCCGGCTACGACCGCTCGCGTCAGGCGGTGCGCCACTTCCGGCTCTCCCGGTTCACCGGCGCCGTCACAGTGCTGGACAAGGAAACGTACTCGCCGCCGCCGAACTTCAACGTGCGCGAGGCCCTGGAGAAGCTTCCCGAACTTCCACTCCAAACCGCCGTCGTAGACGTCCGGGCGGGGCGCCTTCTTGCCCTGCGCCGGCGGGCCACCCAGGGCCCGGGCGGCAACGCGGGTATACCCGGCGCCGGCAACGAACGGCTGAGCCTCAGCTTCAGGGACATCGACGCCCTGGCCGAGGAGCTGGCCTCCTACGGTCCTGACGCCTTGGCTGTCGAGCCGGAAGAGCTCGTGACGGCTGTTCGGACCCGGCTACAGAGCGCAGCAGCGTTCTGCAGCGCTCCTGTACCGGCCTACCGGTTTGCCGACCCGGCGCGGACC
This sequence comes from Pseudarthrobacter cremeus, assembly GCF_051857465.1. Classification (NCBI taxonomy): domain Bacteria; kingdom Bacillati; phylum Actinomycetota; class Actinomycetes; order Micrococcales; family Micrococcaceae; genus Pseudarthrobacter; species Pseudarthrobacter cremeus. The sequence continues at coordinate 277,502 of NZ_JBPZHC010000001.1, forward strand.
CGCAGCGTCCGTAAACGCACCTCGGAGGACCAGCTCAAGCGCATGTTGCAGCTTGTGCCGTTCCTGGTCCACAACCAGGGCCTGCACATTCGGGAAGTCGCCGCGCAGTTCGGCGTCACGCCCGAAGAGCTCGAGGGTGACCTGCGGATCCTCATCTGCTCCGGACTGCCCGAGGGATACCCCGACGACCTGCTGGACATCCATTGGGAGGAAGGCCACGTCTACATCACCGAGGACCTGGACCTCAAGAGGCCTGTCCGGTTCACAGTTGACGAGGCGTGTGCGCTTCTGACCGGCCTGGAGACCCTTAATGGGCTTCCGGGCCTCGCCGAAGGGGGCGCCCTGGAGTCGGTGACGCTCAAGCTGATGGCGGCCGCGGGGGAGCAGGGCCTGCGGGCCGGATCGCTCGCCGGCCCGCAGGTGGGACCCGCTGATTCGGCTGTTCTTGACATTGTCCGGAGTGCGATCGAGGCCCACGCCCAGCTGCGGCTCGTTTACCTGTCGGCCCAGCGAGATCAGGTGTCCGAACGGGATGTCGACCCGCTGCGCCTTTATTCGCTGGACAACACCTGGTATTTCGAGGCCTACTGCCATTCAGCCCAAGGACTCAGGAACTTCCGGCTGGACCGGGTCCAGGAAGTCCGTCCCAACGGACAGCCGGCCTCCACCCAGGTGCGTCCAGCGGAAGGGTTCCCGGCGAAGCTTTTCACACCGAACGACGACGACACCACCGTTGTGGTGCAGCTCACCAGAGCGGGGGCCGGCCTGGCTGACGACTACTACGCCGAGCGGGTGGCGCCCTTGCCGGACGGGGGGCTCGTGGCTGAGATCCGGTTCGGCAGCACAGCCTGGCTGCCGATGCTTGTAGCCCAGCACGGCGGTGCTGTGCGGATCCTTGAGCCTACGGACCTCGCGCAAACAGCGCGGAAATGGATCGAGGCAGCTCTGGCAAGGTACGGCGGCTAGACTCTTCAGCATGCCTTGGTGGTCCTGGATCCTGATCTGGATAGCGCTCGTTGCGCTCTCCCTGCTTTTTTATGTCCTGCTGGGCATCCGGCTCTACCGCCAGTTCATGGCCACCATCAAGGACTTGGGTGCCGCCGGAGAGAAAATCGGCCATCTGGCAACGCTCCCGGCCACCTACGACGAGCCCCGGCCGTTGACATCCGTTCCGCCCGGAGCGGCCATTTTTGCTACCCGGGCCCGGATGCGACATGATTACGACGCATCCAAGTCGTCCCGCCGGGAGGACCGCCGCCAGAGGCGGGTACAACGCAAGACCGACCGTGGGCAACCGCAGTCGCTTCGCGATCTGGATTTCAGTTAGACGTAGGATGTTGTTAGAGGAAAGGATTTCCCGTGGGAAGACTCTTTGATGGCCCGTGGCCAATTGTTATTATCATCGTCGTTGCGCTGCTGCTGTTTGCCGCGCCCAAACTCCCTGCCATGGCCCGCAGCCTTGGCCAGTCCATGCGGATCATCAAATCCGAGGTCAAGGAGATGAAGAACGACGGCAAGACTGAATCCACCCCCGACGCCTCGGGTCCGGTGGAAGGCAAGGTTGTGAACCACCCGCAGGCGAAGCCTGCACCTACCCAGCCCGGCGAGCCGACTGACGGCACTGACGTACCGCCGTCGAACCGCGCTTAACGCACAGTGGCACTGACGCGGGGCCGTAAGTCCAACCCTGAGGGGCGGATGGCTCTTTGGGACCACCTCAAGGAGCTCAAGAACCGGCTGATCAAATCGGCGATCGCTGTGCTGCTTGCTGCCGTGGGCGGCTGGTTCCTCTACGATCCGGTCGTGACTTCCCTGTCCGAACCGCTGGTCTCCATTGCGCATGAGACCGGACGAACCGCAGTGCTGAACTTTGCCACCATCGCGGATCCTTTCGCTTTCAAGATCCAGATAGCCATCCAGATCGGCCTGGTGATTTCCAGCCCGGTCTGGATTTACCAGGTATGGGCGTTCATCACGCCCGGGCTGACCCGTAAGGAGCGCGGCTACACCCTCGGTTTCATGGCCGCAGCAGTACCCCTGTTCCTTGCCGGGGTCTTCGTTGCCTGGCTGGTTTTCCCGACCGTGGTGCGGGCGCTTCTTCAATTCACGCCTTCCACCGGCGCCAACAACATATCGGCGACGGATTACCTCACGTTCACCTCACAGATGCTGCTCATCCTGGGAATCTCATTCCTGGTGCCTGTGATTCTGGTAGGCATCAACATGGCCGGTGTGGTGCGGGGCAAGACCATCCTCAAAGCCTGGCGGATCATCGTTTTTCTGGTGTTTGTCCTCGCGGCCCTGGCGGCACCGGGAACTGACGCCCTCTCCATGTTCCTGCTGGCTGCGCCGCTCCTTGTCCTGTTTTTCGCGGCGATCGGCCTGTGTATTGTCAACGACAAGCGGCGTGATGCACGCGTGGCGAAACGCGCCGCCGAGACAGACGCGACAGCTGACACCCCGACGCCGGGCAGCGAACTGAAAAACCTGTAGCGCGCGGCGCACTAGGCTTGAGGTATGTCTATTTCCGAGCCGCTCCCGCCCTCTGAAAGTTACCGGGCCAGCGCGGAACGCACAGCCGAGGCAGGCACCTATCTGGGCGGGTTTGTCCGCACCCTGGATTTCGAACTCGACGATTTCCAGCGTCTGGCCTGCAGGTCCCTGCAGGAGGGGAGGGGGGTGCTGGTGGCGGCCCCCACCGGCGCTGGCAAGACAATCGTCGGTGAGTTCGCCATCTACCTCGCGCTCGAACGCCACCTCAAGGCGTTTTACACCACGCCCATCAAGGCACTGAGCAACCAGAAGTTCACCGAACTGGCCGAGAAATACGGCGCGGAAAACGTGGGGCTGCTGACAGGCGACACCAGCATCAACGGCGACGCACCGGTGGTGGTCATGACCACTGAGGTCCTCCGGAATATGCTGTACGCCGATTCGGACACCCTGGATGACCTCGGCTTTGTGGTCATGGACGAAGTCCACTACCTCGCTGACCGGTTTCGGGGCGCCGTCTGGGAGGAAGTCATCATCCACCTTCCCAGCGAGGTCCAGGTGGCATCGCTCAGCGCTACCGTGTCCAATGCGGAGGAGTTCGGTGCCTGGCTGGATACCGTGCGGGGCGACACGGACATCATTGTCTCCGAGCACCGGCCGGTGCCCCTGTGGCAGCACGTGATGGTGGGCCGGCAGATTGTGGATCTGTTTGCCGGGGAAACCACTTTCGATGAAATCGCGCCGCCCGCGGACGCCGAGACCGGCGTTCCGGTGACAGTTCCCGTGCCGCCGGACCAGGCAAGGAATGACGCGTCACGGCCCGGATTCGAGGTCAACCCGGACCTGCTGGCCATGGCCCGCAGCGAAAGCCAGCAGAGCTTCAGCGGACGCTTCGGGCACGGCGGGCGCAGCCAACGCCGCCAGCACCGTCAGCGGGGAGATGAACGCCAGGCGCAGGCAGCCCCGCAGGGCGCTGTCCGGAAGGCCAGCCGCCCCCAGGTGATCGCCAGCCTTGACCGCCAGGACCTGCTGCCTGCCATCACGTTCATCTTCTCCCGGGCCGGCTGCGACGCAGCGGTGGCCCAGTGTGTCTCCTCCGGACTGTGGCTGACCACGGAGAAGGAACAGCGGATCATCGCCCAGCGCGTGGATGAGGCCGGACAGGACATCCCGTCCGATGACCTGGATGTCCTGGGCTTCTGGACCTGGCGGGACGGCCTGCTGCGGGGCTTTGCGGCGCATCACGCCGGGATGCTCCCGACGTTCAAGGAAGTGGTTGAGAAACTCTTCGTCGAAGGGCTCGTCAAAGCTGTCTTCGCCACCGAGACCCTCGCCCTGGGTGTCAATATGCCCGCCCGCTCAGTGGTGCTCGAAAAGCTGGATAAGTTCAATGGCGAAGCCCATGTGGACATCACCGCCGGCGAATACACCCAGCTGACGGGCCGCGCCGGCCGCCGGGGTATCGACATCGAGGGCCACGCCGTTGTCCTGTGGCAGCCGGGGACCGATCCGGCCGCCGTCGCCGGCCTTGCCTCCAGGCGGACCTATCCGCTGAATTCGAGTTTCCGGCCGACGTACAACATGAGCATCAACCTCCTGGCGCAGTTCGGCCGCTCCCGGGCGCGCGAGATCCTTGAATCGTCCTTTGCACAGTTCCAGGCCGACCGCTCGGTGGTGGGGCTGGCCAAGCAGGTGCGCAGCAGGGAGGAGTCCTTGGCTGGCTACGCGAAGTCCATGACCTGCCACCTGGGCGATTTCACCGAGTATGCAAGGCTGCGCCGCGAGTTGTCCGACGCCGAGAACATCACCACGCGGAGCACCTCCCGCGCACGAAAGTCACTGAACGAAGATTCACTGGCCCGGCTCATGCCGGGCGATGTGGTGGACGTTCCGGGCGGCCGCGCACCCGGGCCGGCCATTGTGCTGAGCTCGGACCATGGCGGCCGGGAGCCCCGCCCCGCTGTCCTGACGCTGGACAACCAGCTCCGGAGAATCGGCACAGAGGACCTGGAGGGCCCCATTGCGCCGCTGACCCGGATCCGGATCCCGAAGTCGTTCAACGCAAAGGTGCCCAAGTCCCGGCGGGACCTGGCGTCCTCAGCGCGCAACGCGCTGCGCGAGAACCGTCCGCCGGCTCCGGGCCGCAGCACCGATTTCGGCCTGGGAGCTGTCCTGCCAAATCAGGAAAAGCGCATTACGGAGCTTCGCCGGGCCCTGCGCGCCCACCCCTGCCACGGCTGCAGCGAACGCGAAGACCATGCGCGCTGGTCAGAGCGCTGGTGGAAGCTAAGGCGTGAGACAGACGCCCTGGTACGCCAGATCCAGGGCCGCACCAACACCATTGCCAAAACCTTCGACCGGGTCTGCGACGTCCTTTCGGCTTACGGCTACCTGGAAACCGGCAGTGACGGGCGGCTGGCGATCAGCGCCGACGGCCAGCGGCTGCGAAGGATCTATGGTGAGAAGGACCTGCTGATTTCCCAGTCATTGCGCCTGGGCGCCTTCGACGACCTCGACGCCGTCGAAGTTGCAACGCTGGCAACAGTCCTGGTCTACCAGGCCAAACGCGAGGACAGGGGCCTCCGACCCCGGATGCCCAGCGTCTCGCTCGAAACCTCGGTGGATGTGGTGATCCGCGAGTGGTCAGCGTTGGAGGACGTGGAAGAACAGAACAAGCTTCCCTTGACCGGCGAACCGGAACTGGGGCTGATCTGGCCGATGTACAAATGGGCCAAGGGACGGCACCTCCAGGATGTGCTCAGCGGCACGGACCTGGCGGCCGGCGACTTTGTCCGCTGGGTCAAACAGGTCATCGACCTCCTTGATCAGCTCGCCAAGATCCCGGGCCTTGACCCACGCCTGGCCCGGCTGTGCGCCGAAGCCATTTCCCTCATCCGCCGCGGCGTCGTGGCGTACTCTTCAGTCCTCTGATCCACCGGCAGCCCGCTGCCCACCCCATCCCAGGAGCTTGCCTGCATGAACAACGAACCTTCGCCCGTGCCCGCCCCTCAGGAACGGAAGGTTGTCCTGTACCGCAACGGTTCGGTCTACACCGCAGCGGACCCGTTTGCCACCGCCATGCTGGTCGACGGCGACACCGTTGCCTGGGTCGGCTCCGAGCAGGCGGCGTCCTCCATTGCCGACAGTTCCATGGAGGTCATCGACCTCAAGGGCGCCCTCGTTGCGCCGGGGTTCGTGGATTCCCACGTCCACCTTACGGAATCCGGTATTGCGCTGGGAGCCTTGCAGCTGGGCGGGGTCCGCTCGGCGCGGCAGCTGCTCGACGCCGTCGCTTCCTTCCAGGGTGACGGACCGGTGTTGGGGCACGGGTGGGATGAGTCCACCTGGGCGGACCCGTCACTGCCTGCAGCCGATGAGCTGGAGCGCGCTGCCGGTGGCAGGCGCGTTTTCCTGTCCAGGGTCGATTCACACTCGGCCCTGGTGTCTTCTTCGCTGGCCGCGGCCGCCGGCCTCCCGGGCATCGACGGCTTCACCTCCGAAGCGCAGGTCAAAAGGGCTGCCCATACAGCGGCCCGCCAGGAGGCGCGGCGGCTCCCGGCGGCCACCCTCCACGGTTATCAGCAGCGCGCCCTCGCTGAGGCGGCAGAAAATGGCTACGTCGCAGTGGTGGAGATGGCAGCGCCCCATATCGGCGGAATATCGGACCTCCGCGTCGCCGCCGCCTGGAACACCGCCGACGGGCCGGCCGTGCCGGAGATCCTGCCGTATTGGGGGGAGCTTGCCGCCTCCGAGGAGCACGCCAGGACACTGCTGGACGGGCTGGGCGTCCAGGTGCGCGGACTCGCCGGCGACCTGAACATTGACGGGTCCCTCGGCTCCCGGACCGCAGCCGTTCGTACCGATTACAGCGACGCGGCAGGTGAGCGGGGAAGCCTGTTCCTCTCTGCCGAGCAGGCTGGGGCGCACTTGGCGGCCTGCTCGCTGCTGGGCATTCAGGGTGGCTTCCACGTGATCGGCGATGCCGGCCTCGATGCCGCACTGAAGGCATTGGAACTCGCAGCGGCGGAAGTGGGGGAGCAGCGGATCCGGGCGGCAGGCCACCGCTTTGAGCACGTGGAAATTGCCGACGCCGACGCCGTGCAGCAGCTGGCACGGTACTCGGTCACCGTCAGCGCACAGCCCGGGTTCGATGCGGCATGGGGGCACGACGGCGGGATGTACGAACAGCGCCTCGGCAGCCGGAGCCGCTCCATGAACGCGTTTGCCTCGTTCTACGCTGCCGGCGTGCCTATCTGCTTCGGCAGCGACAGCCCGGTGACACCTCTGCGCCCGTGGTCAAGTGTCCGGGCGTGCCTGGAGCACCACAACCACGACGAACGGATCTCCGCCCGGGCAGCTTTCCTGGGCCACACCCGGGCAGGCTGGCGCGCCGCCAAATATCACAACCCGATGGCAGGCCAGCTGGTTCCGGGCGCGCCGGCCAGCTTTGCGGTCTGGGACGTTGAGGAGCTGATGGTCCAGGTTGCAGACGGCCGCGTGCAGTCCTGGAGCACGGATCCCCGAGCCCGCACACCGCTGTTGCCCGCGCTCGACACAGGCGCCGATCCCGTCTGTCTTCAGACCGTGAAGGACGGCACCGAGCTGTTTTCGAGTCCTGCCCTGCGATCCTGACCAGCACGTCAGCCCCTTTCAAACCGATCGGCCTATAATAGGTAGTTGCGCCTGCCGTCCAGCTGCCCAGCTGCTGATCAGTCGCTCCGACCGCTCCCGTCCAGGAAGGCCCTTTGTGCGCGTCCTCACCATCATTCCGACCTACAACGAGTTGGAATCGCTGCCGAAAACCCTGCAACGCCTCAGGGCGGCCGTCCCTGCCTCGGACGTGCTGGTGGTGGACGACAACAGCCCAGATGGCACCGGACAGCTGGCTGACAGCTTCGCCGCAACGGACCAGCAGGTCCACGTTCTTCACCGCAAGGGCAAGGAAGGCCTGGGAGCCGCATACATCGCCGGCTTCAAGTGGGGACTGGATGCCGGCTATGACGTGCTGGTCGAAATGGACGCCGACGGCTCACACCAGCCGGAGCAGCTTCCCCAACTGCTCGAAGCCGTGGAGCAGGGCGCAGACCTTGCCATGGGCTCACGCTGGGTTCCTGGAGGCAGTGTGGTCAACTGGCCGCTGTACCGGCAGGCAATTTCTCGGGTTGGAAGCACCTACGCGCGGCTCATGCTGGGCTTGAAGATCAAAGACGTCACCGGCGGCTACCGCGCCTTCCGGCGGACCACCCTGGAGAAGCTCAACCTGGATCAGGTCGATTCTGTCGGCTATGGATTCCAGGTGGACCTGGCGTGGCGGGTTGCCAAGATGGGGCTCCGGATAGAGGAGCGCCCCATCACGTTCGTCGAGCGTGAGCTGGGGGCATCGAAGATGAGCGGGAACATCGTAGTAGAAGCAATGATCAACGTGACCAAGTGGGGCCTGCTGGCACGTTGGAACAAACTTACGGGGAAGCGGGCTCCCGGCCAGGGTTAACCCCCGGACGGACCGAGGCCCTGCCTAACGGCGCCGGTCCACTTAGGAAAAAGGCCGGCCCGGCAACGTGATCACGTTGCCGGGCCGGCCTTTGCCGTTCGTTCAGGCCGCCTCAATCAGCGAGGCTGCGCCAGCGGGTCCGGTCAGGCACTGCGCCGTTCGCCGCGACGTTCGCGCAGGATGGTCAGCCGGTCTTCAAGGATCTGTTCCAGCTCCGGGAGGGAACGCCGCTCCAGGAGCATGTCCCAGTGGGTGCGTACAGCCTTTTCGTTGCTGGTGTCGGGGCGTTCCCCGTCCACAAGCAGGGCTTCCTTGCCGGTCTTGGAAACCCATACAGGAGGAATCTCTGCCTCTGAGGAGAAGGTGACAAAAACCTGCTCGCCGTCCTCGCACCGGTATTCGACACGCTGACGCGGGGCCGGCTCAACGCCGGACTCGGTCTCCATGCTCTGCGCGCCAAGGCGCATACCCCGCAGGCTGCGATCGCTCATGTTTTCTCCCTCTGGTCGGTTCGCGGAGCAAGGCTCCACGCAAGCCGGCGCGGCAAGACCGCTCCGGACTTCGGTGTTAACTGTCCTGCATCATAAGTTTCAACGCATTGCGCAGCATTCTTGTTCCAGTGGATCTGGTCCGACCGGACAAATATCCAATTATACACCGCCCGTTGCGGCACAATGCCGCCCTCTCTCAGGAACAAAGCGGTTCCAGGAGCCAAGCGGAATCACGAACGGTATCAGGAGCGTGGTTCCTTCGCAGGTTCCTCATCGAAAAGGCCCCCGCCGGCTCGCGGATCAGGGTTGGTGCCGCCCAGAGCATTGCCAATGCCTTTAAGGGCTTCGCCGACTTCGCTGGGGATGATCCACAACTTGTTCGAGGAGCCTTCAGCCAGCTTGGGCAGGGTCTGCAGGTACTGGTAGGCCAACAGCTTCTGGTCCGGATTGCCCTTGTGGATCGCGTCAAAGACCTTTTGGATGGCCTGGGCCTCACCGTCTGCACGGAGGATGGCCGCCTTGGCGTCACCCTCTGCCGCCAGGATCGAGGCCTGCCGCTGGCCTTCAGCCGTCAGAATGGCGGACTGCTTGGTGCCCTCCGCGGTGAGGATCGCGGCGCGGCGGTCGCGTTCAGCCCGCATCTGCTTCTCCATCGAGTCCTGGATGGAGTGGGGCGGATCGATGGCTTTGAGCTCGACGCGCGAAACCCGGATACCCCAGCGGCCGGTGGCCTCGTCCAGAACGCCGCGCAGCTGACCGTTTATCTGGTCACGGGAGGTCAGCGCTTCCTCCAGGTTCAGGCCGCCGACGACGTTGCGCAGCGTAGTGGTGGTGAGCTGTTCCACTGCCTGGATGTAGTTGGCGATTTCGTAGGTGGCCGCCCGCGGATCGGTGACCTGGAAGTAAACCACTGTGTCGATGGACACCACGAGGTTGTCTTCGGTGATGACCGGCTGCGGCGGGAAGGAAACAACCTGTTCCCTGAGGTCAAGAAGCGGCAGGAGCCTGTCCACGAACGGGATCAGGATGGTGAGCCCAGGGTTGAGCGTCCGCTGGTACTTGCCGAGCCTTTCAACGACGCCGGCCCTGGCCTGCGGGATGATCCGCACCGAGCGGACCAACACTATGATTACGAACACGATCAGGACCACCAGCACAATGGCGAGGGCGGCTCCTCCTGCGTTATCCATACATCTCCTTTTCCCCAGTTGTCAGTGAAGCTGTATCAGGACGGGTTTGCCGGCTCCGGCGGGGCGGCCACCACAGCGGTGGCGCCGTCGATGGCGGACACCACTGCCTTCTGGCCAGCAGGCAGGACGGCCCCTGCGGACCGGGCGCTCCACACGTCTCCGCCGATCTTGACGAGGCCGCCGGTGGAGCTGACTGCTTCCATCACCAGGGCCTGCTCGCCAATGAGGCGGTCCACGTTGGTGCGCTGCTCGGTGGGTCCCTTTTTCAGGTGGCTGAGGGCTACCGGGCGGACGAAAGCGATCATCAGCAGGGACACCACGCAGAAGATGACAATCTGCAGCCACAGGTCAGCGCCGGCAAAATCAGCGACGATTGCGGCGAGCGTGCCGCCGCCGAGCATGATGAAGAAAAGGTCCAGGGTGATCATCTCGATCACAGCGAAAGCGAGGAAAGCGGTGAGCCACAGGGCCCACCAGTTTTCGCCTAGCCATTCAAACATTCCGTCCCCTTCGACCGCGGCCGACCCTTTCGGTAACTGTCTCTTTATCCTAGCCCGCGGACAGCGGGGCCGCAGGGGCACGGGAGGAGCACAAGGGAACGTCGCCAAGTCGTTACGTTGCCGCCGTCGCGGGCCGGAAGACGGTGATCCTGAACCTTGCGTCCACCGCTGTCACCTCGTCTCCCGTACCGAGGCTGGAAACCAGGGCCGCTCGGTCAAGGTGGTGCCCGGCAGGACCCATGAAAGCCAGATCGGCCACCTCCCCGGGCGTCAGCATCATCCCTATATCAAGGTCCCGGGCCGACTCAGCGACGAAGTGGCCGGACAGGGACTCAGCCAGCCTGGCGTCCTTGTCTTCCTCGATGCCCAGCATCCCGGTCCGCTCGGCCACCGCCGCCAGGTGCCCGGCACGCGGCGTCACCACGACCAGCCTGCCGCCGGGGCGGAGGACACGGGCGAATTCCGCCCCGTTGCGGGGCGCAAAGATGACCGTAACGACGTCGACGGCGGCGTCCGCTATGGGTAATGGCTGCCACACATCGCAGGCGAGGCAGATGGCCTCCGGGTTGAGCCGGGAGGCGCGTCTCAAGGCGAACTTGGAGATGTCAAGCGCGACGGCAGTGCAGCTGGCTCCCCGCCGGCTGACCTCATCGAGCAATACCCGGAGGTACTGGCCCGTCCCTGTCCCGGAGTCGAGAATGGTAAATTCGCCCCGCTGAGGTACCAAAGGTGCGACGGCGGCCGCGACGGCCTCCGCCAGGGGACGGTAATGCCCGGACTCGAGAAAATTGAAACGGGCGGCCACCATCGGGGCGCTGTCAGCCTCAAAAACCGTCCCCTTGCCGACCAACAGGTTGTAATACCCCTGCTTGGCAGCATCGAAGCTGTGCCCCGACCCGCACACCAGGGCCGAGAGCGGCGCGCCTGGGTTGTCCACAGCCTGCAGCGGCACCCGGCAGACGGGACAGCGCAGCGGCATGGGACGGGACGAAGGCATGGGCACCATCTTAGGGGGCGGGGCACGTTAGGCTCACGTGGGTGAAGCCAGAACACCTCCCGCTGCTGAATTCAGTCTCCGCCCCGGCGGTTCATCCCGACGGCACCCGGGCCGTCGTGTCAGTAACCAGGCCGGATTTCGATGCTGACGCGTATGTGGGCCAGTTGTGGAACGTGCCGCTGGACCAGGAGCAGCTGCCCCGCCGGATCACGAGGGGCTTCCGGGATACTGACCCGGCATTCTCTCCAGACGGGCTGGTCCTCGCGTTTCTTCGCACCGAAGGCCCGTCGTCGAAGGCGCAGCTCTGGGTCGTGGAGGCGGCCGGCGGCGAACCCCAGGTCATCACCGACAGGCTCTTGGGTGTGGAGGACTTCGCCTGGTCACCTGATTCCCACCGGATAGTCTTCAGTTCACGTGAGCCGGAAGCGGGACGGTACGGCAGCAGTGAGGGAGTCACACCGGAGGCGGAGGAGCCGCGGTTCATTTCCACCTACCAGTACCGGCTCAATGGTGTGGGGTACACCCGTGACCGGCCGCGAAGGCTGTTCGTGGCGGACGTCCCCGAACTGGGAGGGGAGCCGCAGATCCCGCCCCGGAGCAGCCAGGGAACGCAGGACACCGAGCATCGGGGCGCGGCGGTGCCAGCCGCACGGTTCTTGACCCCGTTTGCTGCCGATCAAAGCGGCGGCGTTTTCAGTGCTGACGGGGCCTGGGTCTACTTCGTCGAAGAACAGCCCGGGAACGACGGTGACCTTGCCACCCGCCTCTGCAGGGTCCCGGCCACGGGTGGCGAGCCCCTGGCTGTGGAGCCACCGGGCAGTCCGGCCCGAGCAGTTCTCTCGGTACGGCCGTCGCGGGACGGCAAATGGCTGTTCTACATTGCCCGGGACCTTGGCGGATCCGGGCGGGATTTCGTGGCCCGCAACGCCGTGCTGTACTGCCTCCCGGCCGCCGGAGGCCAGGCCGAAGCACTGAGCGACCCTGAAGTCATGGACGTCTCAGCCCCGGGTGGGCGGATAGAACTCAGGGGCCCTGACCGCGCTCTGGTGCTCAACAATGCGCAGGGAACAGTGGAACTCCTCGAACTCGGAGCCACCGGCGGGAATGCCCTCCTGGTGCATGGGGACCAGGTGGTGACCGGCGCCGCCTGGGCCGGCGGCTCGCTGTTCGCCGCGTTCAGCGGCCCCTCCACGAACGGGGATCTTGCCGTACTCGACGACGGGCAGTTGCGGCTTTTGACCGACTTTTCCGCTGCGCTGCGGAACCAGGCTGACCTCGCGGTGCCGCAGGAACTCACCATCCATGGACCGGATGGCTATCCGGTCCATGGATGGCTGGTCCGGCCTCCCGGCAAGGGTCCCCATCCGGTGCTACTGAACATCCATGGTGGTCCGTTTGCACAGTTCACCGTTGCGCTGTTCGACGAAGCCCAGGTCTACGCGGCCGCCGGGTACGCCGTGCTCATGTGCAATCCCCGCGGCTCGGCAGGTTACGGCCGGGAACATGGCCTGGCCATCAAGGGCCGGTTCGGCACCGTCGACATGCAGGACGCCATCGCGTTCCTGGACGGCGTCCTCGCGAAATTCCCGGCGCTTGACTCTGGCCGGGCAGGAATCATGGGCGGCTCCTACGGCGGGTATCTCACGGCGTGGACGACTGCCCATCATCACCGGTTCGCCGCCGCCATCGTCGAACGTGCATTCCTGGATCCGGTCAGTTTCGAAGGCTCCGCCGATATTGGCTGGTACTTCGGCCGGGAATACCTCGGCGGAACAGCGGCGGATGTGGCAGCCCAAAGCCCGTTCCACCACGTGGAGCAAGTGCAGACCCCAACCCTGGTGATTCACAGTGAAAACGATCTTCGGTGCCCGTTGGAACAGGGCCAGCGCTACTACACGGCCCTGAAACGTCAAGGCGTGGAAACCGCACTGCTGGTCTTTCCCGGTGAGGACCACGAGCTCTCCCGTTCGGGGAGACCGCAGCACCGCCGCCAGCGCTTTGAACACATCCTGCGCTGGTGGGCAAAGTTCCTCCCGACGGCTCAGAATCCGGCAGGAGAAGGAGGGGGCTGACCGCCACCGGGCTTCAGGGAAGAAAACCCAGGGCTGCGCGGGCCTTTCCGATCCCTGGCTCGGCCCAGTTGGCAGCGTACTCGGCGTTCCCGCTCAACGAACGGAGTTCGGCGAGGTCCACGTAGAGTACCCCGTGCAGGTGGTCAGTCTCATGCTGGACGATCCGGGCCTGCCAGCCTTCGAATTCGCGCTCCGCGCCCGGCCCCTCGGGTGTTTGGTACTGCAGCAGCACACGTTCATGGCGGACCACCACCGCCTGCAGGCCCCGGAGTGAGAGGCATCCTTCAAAGAAGGCGGCGGTCTCCCCTCCGACGGGGCTGTACCGCGGGTTGATGATGGCCAGAAAGTCCAGCGGGGTGCGGTGGCGTACTGCGGCCGCCTCCGGGTCGACGTCGAACCGGTCCTCCAGGACCGCCAGTTGAAGCGGGATCCCGAGCTGCGGTGCGGCAAGGCCCACGCCGGGGGCTTCGTGCATGACGCGGCGCATCAGGGTGATCAGCTGCTCGAGCTCCCCGGGGCTGATCTGGCCATCGAAGGGTGCAGCCTCCTGGCGGAGCACAGGGTGCCCGGCCTGGACGATGGCCGGCAATGACTCTGCTGAAAGCAACTCCTGCACGCATTCCCGGAGCTGCGCAGGGCTGAACGGCGTGGGCGGTGATGCGGGGGTCATGGTGAAATCCTAACCGGGAAGCGCAGCGGCGGAGCTGCCGGTCCGATAGTGTCGGAGCCATGGCTGAACTGATGGCGGCAGACCCCACACCACGGGAACACGTCCTGGAATTTGTCCGCACGCTCGAAGCCGGAGGGGGAGGCGCGGCGATCCGGCGCTTCCTGGCCGAAGACTTCGTCCTGCTTGAGGCGCCGCATCTGCTCGCTCCGGAAGGTTCCACCCGGAACCTTGACCAAGTGCTTGCCGGGGCGGATCAAAGCGGCCAGGTGGTGGCCGCCCAGAAGTTCGAGATCCGGCGGATCACGTGCGAAGGCGGGCGGGTGGTTGTCGAGGCGGACTGGTCCGCCACGGTTCTGATGGACCTGCGGTATTGGGATGCCGGGGAGAGAATCCGCGCCAGGACGTCATCGGTCTTCGAAGTCCGTGAGGGCCTGATCATCAGCCAGGACAGTTACGACTGTTACTTCAGGGATTCCTGACCTGGCACGGTGCCCGGACTCACTGCATCGTGAACCGCCGGGCAACCAGCCTGTTGGCCGCGGGAAAGCCGGCAATTGCCCCGAGGACGCGGTTCCGGACTGACAGGAAGGGCTGTGGCAAGGGGCGTCCGAGCGTCATGTTCAGCTCTGACTGCCACCGTGCAAGACTGGCGGCTTTGCTGCGGGAAGCGGCATAGTCCTCGAGCCGGCGCCCCACAGGCTTCCCTGCCAGCGCCATGCAAATTACCGGCGCCAGCGCGGCTGCATCGAGCCAGCCGAGATTCATTCCCTGGCCCCCGATGGGGCTGATTTCATGGGCCGCATCACCGATCAGAACCGCCCGTCCCGCCACGGGCCTGCAGGCCAGAGTAGAGTGCGGGCTGAAGGCGCTGAGCATCGTGTTGGTGGCCGGATCAGGCCCGGTTCCGGTGCGGCGGTGCACTAACCGGGCCAGCTCCCCGGCGTCCACGTCCAGGGAAGGACTGTCCACTCTGGCCACCCAGCGCCGGACGCCGCCCGGAAGTGGAAACGATTCGACGATTCCGCCGGCCTCGAGATACAGCACGGCCTCGTGGTGGTGGTCGCCGTCAGCTGCGAAATCACCCATGACGTAGTGGTCGGGGTAACTTCGGGAGCTGGCTTCGATTCCCAGCAGCCGTCGCATCAGGGACCGGGAGCCGTCAGCGGCGACCAAGAGCGCCGCAGACAGTTGACCGGCGGGACGTTCACTGCCCGCGCCGCTCGACGTGCTGCTGCCAAGCGCCACGGTGACCTGGCCGCCGTCGTCCGCTATGTCCGTGACCCGGGTGCCCCTGACCAGCGCCGAGCTGTCCAAGCCGTTCACCCGCTGTTCCAGCAGGCTTTCTGTGGCGAACTGGGGGAGCGAGAGGACAAACGGGAAGCGGTCCGAAACGTGGGCGAAGGACATCGACCCGACCGTCTTTCCGCCGCTCTTGGCGACGCCGCCGCGGATCTGCACGCCGGAATCCACCATGGCCTCTGCCACGCCCACCTTCTCAAGCGCGGCGAGGGCGGGCGGGTGGATGCCGATGGCCCGCGAATGCCGGTCGCGTCCGCTTCGTTGCTCCAGGATCCTCACGCCCACTCCTTCCTGAAGGAGCAGTGCACCCAGGTACAGACCCACCGGACCGCCGCCGACGATCAGCACGTCAATCATCGGCAGCGGTCCGCGACCGATGTTCCGGGTGATGCTTGAGCACCTGGTGGAAAGGCGGGTGGAGCCCGACGCGCCAGCCCGGGGGAGCGGCAGCGCGGAGTTCTGCCGGCGTGTAGCTGCGACGGATGGAGAGCAGGCCGTCCGCCCGGATGAAGGAGCCGCGGAATGGCAGGGCTGCGAGGGCGAACAGGCCGTAGGCTGCCCCGCTGCGGCGAAGGTCGTTGTGCAGGGAAAGCCGTTGTGCCAGTTTTTGCGAGTCTGCCAGGACCTGCGCCAGTTCGGCCGGCTGCAGGTGGTGAAGGACGTGGTTCGAGATCACGACGTCGTACCGGCCACCTTCGCGCACGAGGTCGGCGCTGGCGGCCTGCCGGAACCGCACTGACGGCTTGGCCGCCGCGCGGGACGCATGCGCGCAGGCCCTCGCATCAGGATCGACCCCCGTGATCTGCACCTTCAGGTTGTCCCGCGCGGACCAGTTGGCGAGCAGCCGGGCGACGTCCCCTCCGCCGCACCCGATGTCCAGGATAGTGGTGACGTGGTCCGGCGACATGAGCGGGCGCAGTTCCCGGACATAGAGCAGGCGCCAGCCGGAAAAGAGCCGGTTCACCATGCCGAACTGACGGTACGTCCGTTCGAGCTTCACGGGATCGCAGTCTGGCCGGTCCATCATTTCGACGGCGTCCGCCGCGCGTTGCCGCATCAGAAGCAAGGGATCAGGCCAGGGACGCTGCGGCTGCCGTTCCCAGGACCTGGGGAGCGCCGCTCGCCTGCCGGAGCTTGGTAAAGAGGCCGGTCTCCACCGTGAGTCCGGGGCCGAAAGCCATGGAGCAGATTCTTTCGTCGCCGTCCCCGGCGGGCTGTTCCAGGATGTGACGGAGGACAAACAGCACGGTGGCGCTGCTCATGTTGCCGTAGTCCCGCAGCGTATCCCGCGCCGGAACGAGCTGTTGGTCCGTCAGCTCGAGGCGGGACTGGACCTTATCCAGGATGCTCCGGCCACCTGGATGAATGGCCCAGTGGCGGATGTCGCGGTAGGGGAGACCGCGCAGCGACGGGTCCCGGTCCAGAAGCGGTTGGAGTGCGCCGATGATGTGGTCGTCGATGATGTGCGGGACATAATTGCCCAGCACCATTTCGAAGCCGTGGTCCCCGATGTTCCAGGCCATGGATTCCTCGCCCACCGGCGTCAGGACCGTTTCGAAATGATCCAGCCGCATGAGGGCGGGTGCTTCGGGGACGTCCCGGGCGGTCACGATGGCGGCCGCTGCACCATCTGCGAACAGCGCAGATCCCATGATGGTGTCCGGGTCGTTCGAGGTCCGCACGTGGAGGGAACACAGCTCGGCGCACACCACCAGGACAACGGCCTGCGGATCGGCCTCGCAGAACGACTTGGCGGCCCGCAGCGCCGGGAACGCGGCATAACAGCCCATGAATCCGAGGTGATACCGCTGGACGGCCGGGTCCAGTCCCAACGCGCGGACGATCTTATAGTCAGGACCGGGGTTGAAGAAACCCGTGCACGAAACCGTGACCACGTGAGTTATGTCAAGTGGCGTCAGCTCCGGGCAGGCGTCCAAGGCAGCCTGGGCGGCCTCGATGAAGAGCTTGGTCGCTTCTTCGGCGAAGATTTTGTTGCGCACCTGGGTGGTGGGGTTCAGCAGGAGGCCTGTGGCCGGATCAAAGAACCGGGGATCGTCCGAGCGGAACGCCATGGTCATTTCCTCAACCGCCGTGTGGCGGGTGTCAATGGCAGCCGAGTCAAAGCAAGTGCTGACCAGCCTTGAGCCAAGCCGGGACAGGCCGGGCTGGAGCGCGAACACATCCCGGGCCTCGGTCTGGACAAGTACAGTCGGCGGAACAGCGGTTTCGAGGGAACGCAGATAGACCGTCATTGGTTCATTCTTGGCGAGCACCGCGGAATAGACAATGGCCGCAGCCCAATCCTGCTTTGACAACCACCCGGCCAGTCCCGGGCGCGCTGCTTCCACTCAACTTGGCAACTGGCAGCGAGACGTGTTGATGCGGGAGGGGTTGCCACTGGTTGGTGACTCTGGAATTTCCTTGCTTCCGAAAACAGGGGGTCACTAACGGTATGGATCAGGACGAAGCCGGCAGAAGAGCGGACCGCAGACCTGACAGGCCCCCAACGGGAATATGCGAGCCCCTAACCCCTAAGCCTTGCCCCCTCATGGAGCAGAATACCTTGCCGCAGTTGTTGCTGAAGCCTAGGCTCGTCCTACGCGCACATTGGCAGCATGGTCTCAGCCGCCGGTTACTTCTCAGCGTTATGGAGAGCCGTCATGAAAGCACAGACCACGCGATTCCTGGGCCCGATCCTCGCCTTCTGCCTTGCGGTTACGGGCCTGGCGGTTGCCGCGGCTCCGGCCGCTCAGGCGGCCACCACATACGGCTACCAGAGCATCGCCTATTCAGGTGTAGCCAACCCGCCAACCTCGGATAAACCCCAGAGCAAGCTTTGGTTCAACAACGGTTCCTGGTGGGCGGACATGTGGACCACAGGAAGTGGATGGCACATCTTTCGCTTGGACCGCAGCACGCACAAATGGGTCGACACGGGCGTGCTGAACGACAGCCGGGCCAACACGCTCGCCGATACGCTCTGGGATGGCTCCCACCTTTACATCGCTTCCCACGTGGTGACCATAAGCAGCGACGGAACGACCAGAGCCTCGATTTCCGGCCAGCCGGCCAAACTGTACCGCTACAGCTACGCCGCCGGCAAATACAGTCTCGACCCCGGCTTCCCGAGCACCATCACCAATAACAGCAGCGAATCGATGACCATCGACAGGGACTCGACCGGTGCCATCTGGGCCACCTGGACGCAGGTTTCCGGAAACTCAACGTCCGGATTCACGAATACGGTGTACGTGAATGCGTCCCAACCCGGCGGCGCGAAGTGGCTGGCACCCTTTGTCCTGCCGGTGTCCAACCCCCGGCCTGCGCCCGACGACATTTCTGCTGTAGTTTCCTACGCAAAGAACAAGATCGGCGTGATGTGGAGCGACCAACGTACGGGAAGCATGTGGTGGGCAACCCGAACCGACGGCACACCGCCAACGGCTACTTCGTCGTGGACCGTGCAGCCGGCCATTCAGGGCAAAGGGCAGGCTGATGACCACCTGAACCTCAAGGCGCTTCTCGCGGACCCGTCCGGGAGGGTGTACGCAGCAGCCAAGACCAGCCTGGACACCACGTCCTCGGATAAGTCGCTGCCGCAGCTGTTGTTGCTCGTTTTCAAGCCCGGTACCGGCTCATTCACCAAATCCACCATTGCTACCGTCGGCGACTGCGTCACGCGCCCCCAGATTCTTCTGGACACGCAGAATAACAAGGTCCATGCATTCTTCACGGCCCCGTCCGCGAGCGGCTGCGCCTACATCGGTGCAACGGGCAGCATCTACGAGAAAACAGCTTCAATGGACAGCCCGGTGTTCGGCGCTGGCCGCGGAACACCGGTGATCCAGGACGGCGCCTCGGACCACGTTAATGACGTCACCACTACAAAGCAGGCCGTCAACCGCTCGACCGGGATCGTGGTGATGGCAACGAACACGGTCACCAAGCGCTACTGGTACTCCGACCGGCCGCTCTGAACCGCCCCGACTGGCTGGACGGCCCCTTCTACCGCCCCCCGCAATAACGCCGATAATCTACATTATGTAAAGTAGTACTCTGCGTATTGCATCAGATGAATCAATCCACCCCGATCCCCTATGGTTGCTTGGCTCGGCTCCTGGGCCTCGGATTCCGCGGATTTGTAGGCGGTGCTCGGCTGATGTGCAGTCACGCAAGCCGCTCCATGCGGACCAAAGCGTCGGCGCTTGAGCGTCCCTGAAGGGCGTTTGACCTGCGGTTTTGCGCTGATGATGCATTTAATGAATCATTGATTCAGTTATTGAATGTGGTTTGAGGGCGACTTTGGGAGCGAACTGTGGCAGTTGACGGGTCCGGGCGCGTGCTGCAGTTGAATGCCGTTTCGTTGCTGCATCCCGAGGAGCAGACGCTCGAGGACATGTTCACCGGCTGGCGCAACCAGCAGCTCTCCCGGAATCTGCAGTTCGACACGATCGACAAGGGAATCGCCAGTGTCCGCAGGTTCGTGAACCATGTGAACGAGTTTCCGTGGAACTGGGCGCCGGAGCATGTAGAGGAGTACTTCGGTGACCTCCGCTCGATCCGTCAGCTAAAGCACTCCACCGTCCGCGGCTACCAGTCAATGCTCCGCCGTTTCTCGTCCTACGTCTCGAACCCCGATTACGGCTGGGACAGGGTCTGTGAGCAGCGTTTCGGCACGCACCCGTCCCAGGTCTTCTTCGACTGGAACACGGCAACCCACACCCAGGAGTACGAAGGACAGTCGTCGAAGAGGCCCTTTGCCAAGGCCGAGTTGCAGATGCTGTTCGATCATGCGGACGACCAGGTCGAGCTCATCGCGGCGTCAGGCAAGAAGGGCTGGAAGGCAGCCTACCGGGATGCCGTCATGCTGAAAATCACCTACTCGTACGGGCTGAGGTTCAACGAGCTGCGTCACCTGCAAACCGTCGATTTCGCAACCAACCCTCAGGCGCGCAGGTTCGGAAAAGCAGGTGTTTGCAAGGTCCGGTTCGGCAAGTCACGCAAGGGTTCCCCCTACAAACCTCGCAGCGTCCTGACCGTATTCGACTGGAGCGCCGGCATCATCGAGGACTGGCTCGCCAACGGCCGGGGAACTCTCGATACCCTGGATCTTTTCCCCAGTGAACGCGGCGGCCTGATCTGTGAATCGACCCTGCTGCGTCGGCTCCGGCGCTACCTGAACGAGCTGGACCTGCCGCTGGAGGGTCTCGATCTGCACTCGCTGCGCCGCAGTTATGCGACGCACCTGTTGGAGGACGGATGGGATCCTAGATTCGTGCAACATCAGATGGGCCACGAACATGCCTCCACCACCGGGATCTACCAGTTTGTCAGCGATGACTTTCGCAACGCCACGCTCCGCGCGGCCCTGGACCGCACCATGGACGAAGTCCTGGGCGTGCAGCTGCGGGGGCAATGGTGAGGCGCGAAGTCGAATACAAATGGCGGCTTTCGGAGCTCATGGCAGCCCGGGGACTTCACAACACCACCGACCTCATCCCTCTTCTGGCTGAGCGCGGCATCACCCTCTCACGGCCACAGGTCTACCGGCTCGTCAACCAGAAACCGGAACGCGTCGCATTGCAGGTCATCGCCGCGATCTGCGACATCTTTTCCTGCGGCCCCGAGGACCTCATCACCGTCACAGCCGCCGACGCTCGAGCCCGGAAAACCGGCACCAGCGCTCCCAACGTCGTCGACCTGAACCGCACCGTCAGACCACGACGGGCGCGCATCATCGACGATGACGACTGAGCAACCCCAAGGCCTGACTCCGCGGAACACCAGCCGCGGCCGGCCCCGCACCACCGGGACCGCGACGTGCGCACGCTGCGGCCGGGCCGCCGGCAGGACACGAGCCACCTGGCCTGAAGGAAGAATCTGCGGACCCTGTTTCACTACAGCCACCCGCACTCACGGGACCTGCCCCGACTGCGGCCAGCACCGGTTGCTGCCCGGACCGCCCTCGGCCGCCGGGGGTCCCCGCTGCGCACCCTGCGCCGACATCCTCCATGACTTCCACTGCAGCCGCTGCAACACGGAAGGCGAGTTCTACCGGCGTGGCATCTGCTCCCGCTGCGCTCTCCGGGATGACCTCAATGAACTGCTGCTCACACACGGGGCCGCCCAAGAGACAGTGAGCAAGATCGTTGATGTCCTCTGTAAGGCGGACCGGCCTGAGAGCATCATCACTTGGAAACGCTCCCCCAAGGTCCAAGCCCTTCTTGTTTCTCTGTCATGCGGAGAGACTCCCTTGACGCACGAAGGCTTCGACGCGGCAGCTGAGTCGGTGGAACGACCAGCCAATCACCTGCGGGCCCTGTTCATCCATCACGGGCTACTCCCCTACCAGGACCCGCATCTGGCCCGGTTCGAGACCTGGATTGACGACAAACTCCGCGACCTGGCTGAAGAAATTGCTAAGCCCGTCCTGCAGTTCGCCACCTGGCATCACCTCCGTCGCATCCGGTCCATGACAACACCGGAGAAGAGCGCCCAAGCCCCGGTGCACTCCGCCAAACAAGAGATCACCGAAACTATCAAATTCCTGGCCTGGCTCCGGGATACCCACCAGCGGACTGCCGCGAACTGCAACCAGCAAGACGTCGAAACCTGGCTCGCCACCGGACCGACAACCAGGAAAGCCATCCGCACGTTCATTGTCTTCATCAAGAACACCGGCACCAACCACCGGGTGGAGATGGGCCACTACACCGCCAAAACCCGCCCCGCGATCACTCAGGACCAACGCGTGGCCTGGCTCAGGGAACTGCTCACCGGCACGAGCGAGTCCCTGCCCTACAGAGTCGCCGGCATCCTGCTGCTTCTATACGCCCAACCGCTCGTTCGGGTCGCCAAACTCCGCACCGACGCTATCGAAACCAATGAAAGCACCGGCAACATGCGGATCACCTTCGGCGCGCACCCAGTGCCCATTCCCGAACCCTTCGCCGACTTGCTTCGAGAGCACCTTAAAAGCCGTCCGAATCTCAGAACAGGCTCAGACGCGCAAAGCCCGTGGCTCTTCCCGGGGATCCGCGCTGGCCAGCCACTTCACCCAAACGGCATTATGGACAGGCTCCGCAGCCTGGGCATCGACCTGCGCGGCGCACGAAATACTGCCTTGGACGAACACCTCTTAGCCTCACCACCGCCACTAGTCGCCGACGCCCTTGGCTATAGCCACCAGATCGCATTCCTCCACGCCGACAACGCCGGCGACGCCTGGTCCCGCTACGTCAACCTCCGAACCAGACCCTGACTGACAAGGGATCGGGCCTCAGTTATCTAAGCTTGGCCTGCCACACGCTCGAGATCTGATCAATAGAACCGAATAACTCTGGGGAGGACAACTCGAAGAGCGCCTGCGCAAGTAAATCCCGGTCTTCGTCGTTTAGCGCGATGTCATCGCGGCCCTGAACAGTTTCCGCCCACAAGACCAACTCGCTCCCAGTGAGTATTCCGGCGAGGTACTGGCTGACTCCATGGAGCAAATGTCCACGGTTGAGTTCAACATAAGCAACAACCGAGTCCCAAGGATATGTGGCAAGTTCCTTTAGGGCCGCGGGAAGGGGCGTGCGCAGCTCCACCAGGTTCAACACTGCCGCGCGTCTTTGAGGCTTCAAATCAGACATAATGGCTGGCTGCCTTCTGCTTGTTCTCTACTGGCCGACCGTGGTTGCGCGAAAACTGCAACCAGACGTCCCACGACCTTACAGACAGTCAGGGCGTTGTGATGCCAGAGCATGACCAGCAGAATACGACAATCTCTAATCCGCAGGGATGCCAGTAACGCTGAAATACTGCCGATGGCGGCCCAGACGACCGGCTGGATACGACGCAAAGGACCAAAGTCTGGGGCCCTGAGCAAGGGACGGTCCGGCCCGGCCTCAACATACAGCTGGGTTTCGTCAACAGCGTCTACGCACTTCCCGGAGCTCTTCGAGCACTCGAGCAAGGCGTGGCCGGACGCTGACGAATCCCAGCTGTGCCAGTATCGAGCCTGGCGGT
Source organism: Pseudarthrobacter cremeus (assembly GCF_051857465.1). NCBI lineage: Bacteria > Bacillati > Actinomycetota > Actinomycetes > Micrococcales > Micrococcaceae > Pseudarthrobacter > Pseudarthrobacter cremeus. Next base: position 300,715 of record NZ_JBPZHC010000001.1, read on the forward strand.
TAGAGGTACGGAATCAGCCAGTCCTGCACAACGGGGATGTCCACGCGCTGGTATCCGCCAAGGTAACGGCAGTTCGACGTATAGCCGTAGCTGGTCACGGCCACGAGGTAGCCGTTGAGGAAGACCGGGCCGCCCGAGTCTCCGAAGCACGTTCCGCCGCCTCCCCGGTTGTCGTTGGGGTTGCCCTGCAGTTGCAGGATCTGGGGTGTGAGCTTCTGGCCCGGCGATGTGGTGTAGCGGCGGATCAGCGGGTAGGACATCGGCTGTGGCTTCTGCGGTCCTGCCTCGGGCTTGCGCACCTCCGTACCGTAACCGACGAGCTCAAAGATGGTGCCGTTGAGAACGGGCGACTCATACTGGTCAAGGTATCCGAGCGGCGCGGGCGTCGCGGGGGTAATGCCAGTGACCGGCTCGCCGAGCCTGACGATTCCCACATCATTCCAGTTGGCCAGGTCAGTAAATCCTGAGTACTCCGGATGCGTGATGGGCGTTCCCCACAGATATCCGGCCGCCTCCAGTTCTTCCGCGGTGTATCCGCTGCCGGGATCCGCGGCAACGGGCAGCGGCGACGGCGGCTCCTCCGCAATAACCGATTCGAAGGTCACAAGGGTGACTCCGGCCGTTCCCTCGGTGCAGTGCGCCGCCGTAATCAGGACGGTGGGCGAGATCAGGGTGGCGGAACAGCGGTACCGCAAGTGATCGGCCGCATCGTAAAAGGCGATCATGCCAACGTTGGGGTGACGGTTGCCGTCCGGCTCGCCGCCGGTGATCGCCGTCGCCGGCAACGCGCCGGTAACGGTAAGAGTCAGCGCCGCAGTGACGACAAGCGCCAACCTCCTGAGTGTGCGAAACATCATCCTGGCCTTTCCATTGTGGTGGGACACGCCAACTCGCTGCGCTAGGTGGCTGGTCCATGCCTGGCACCACGTTGGCCGGGGTGTTCATCATCCGCCCGCCTTCCGGGGCACGTCAAGGGTGGCGTTCGCGGAGATTTTCCGAGGTCAGGAGCCCAAGGCCGCTCCCCCGCACTTCGCCGCCGCCCGGTTGGTCAAGTGCCGCGCCGGCGATGCAATGACCTTTGGCCCTGTCAAAACCCGCTTCCACAGCCGATGCTGTCTCTATGAATGCCAGGAGCCCGGAACCCAGGATGATCCAGTGCACCGAGCAGCCAACCGCCGTTGTCCGCGAGAAAGTCGCCATGGCTGCCCTGCCTGACTTTTTCGGCCGCGCGTACGCAGCGGTAGCAGCGGAGGCCCAGAAGCAAAGCGTCCAAATGGCCGGTCCGCCCTTCGCCCTCTACCGCGGGACACCCACGGAAACGGTCGACGTCGAAGCCGGCTTTCCGGTCATCGGCACCATCGCGGAGAGCGGGACAGTGGTGGGCAGCAGCCTCCCCGCAACCGAGGCATACGAGACGGTGCACACCGGCCCCTATGACACACTCGAGGACTCTTACACGGCCCTCCAGGAGCACATGAAAGCGGCCGGTAAGACCCCTTCGGAAACAATGTGGGAATACTATCTGAACGGTCCCCCGGACGAGCCGGATCCGCAGAAATGGCAGACCCGGGTCGTGTGGCCGGTGGCCTGATGCTCAAGACCGTCAGGATGCTGCTCCTGATGTTCGCCATGCTTGCCGGCGGCGCCTCTGCAGCCTTTGCAGTCACCCCGGTGGACGTCGTTGTGGAGGACCGCGCGGGAGTCCTTGACCGCAATACGCTGGTCCCTTCCATCAGCGCGATCGAGTTCTACTCCCCCACCAAAGTGGCCGTGTATACCTACAACGGCAGCGCCGCCGACAACCTCAATGAAGAGGTCCTCAGGTTCGCCCGGGCCGAGCATCCCGAATGGATCAGCGCGGACGGTCAAAAGTGGGCCGATGGACTCTACATCTTCGCCCTTGACCCCGTGGGCCGGCACGTGGGCACCTACATGGGCGAAGACCGCAAAGTTTCACTGGGCCAACGCGATGATATTCAGAACGCCACCAAAGACCTCCTGCGGGATGCCCAGTGGACTGATGGAACCATCGCCGGGGTCCGGCGGGGTGCCGAACTGATCAACCAGCCCTGGTACCGGTCGGCCGCCTTCACGATCACAGCGTGGGTGACGGGCGCGGCAGCCGCGCTGGGCGCGGGTGCGTGGCTCATTGTCCGGGCTGTGACACGGGCCGGCACCCGAAAAGAGATCCAACGGGGTGACAGGAGCTACGCCAGCGTCAGCATGGACCTGGACGTCACGGAACTGAACGCAAGCACGATTCCGGACGATTCCCGCTATGGCAGCAGCGTCCTGGAGAAACACCGTACATTCCTCAACCGGTACAACGCCGCCACGGAGCTCTCCAACCGGGTACATGCGCTCACGCCGCGAACCATGAGCAGAAGGTCCAGCCTCAAAACTGCGCGTGAGTATGCCGATGCGGCAGCTGAACTCGATGCGCTGGACGACGTCATTGCCGACAGCAACGCCCTCCTTAACCGGGGCAGCACCTGGCCGATGGCATGGGACCGGCAACTGGCACCCTTCCGCAGCGACCTCTCGGGGCTTGAACAGCTGCTCAGCAAACGCAACGGGCAAGGAGACTCAGCCACCGCCGCTGCGCTGCGGTCCTTCCGGGACCAGAGCGTTCGCGACACAGAGCATTTGACAGCCCAGCTCGCCGACGGAACGATCACCCCCGAGACGGCCCTGGACCGCCTGCGCGACGCCCGTACCCATCTGTCCACACTCCTGAAGAACCACGCCGAGACGGTCATCGAGGGCTTTGCCAAAACCGAGCGGGAAGCCAAACTCATGCGCAGGGACATGGAGAGTGCGCAGGAGGGCCTGGACCACGGCCGGCGGCGGAACTACGAGCCCAGCATCCTCGGAACGGTCTACCCGTCCTACTACTTCTTCTCCGTGCCCGTCTTCAATTCAGGGTTCAACACCGGCGTCGGAAGCGTCAACACTGCCCGCGGCGGGGGTGGCACCACTGGCTACGGCAGCAGCGGCGGGAGCTTCTCCGGTTCCGGCAGCTCCTCCAGTTTCTAGGTGACCTTTGGCCCTACAGGTCCCCACCGTTGCACCGCAGGCTGGAAGTCCAGGCAACAGAAAGGCCAGCCGTGTTAATGTCCAAACCGATCGCCGTCGCCACTAATGATTCCGAGCAAAGCCAGGCGGCGGTGATGTGGGCGGCACAGCGCGCTGCCCGCGCCGGCCTCCCCCTTGTCATCCTTCACGTCGTTGACGTCCGCTGGGTGGCGGAGCCGATCCCCTGGACCGGAGTTCTGATGGAGAAGGGCGAAGAGCTGCTTGAAACCGCCGCGGGTCGCGTCAGGGGCACCGTGCCGATCGACATCACCACCAAGGTTCTCGAAGGCAGCGTGGCCGGAACGCTCGGGAAGTATTCAACCAAAGTCTCAATGCTGGTGGTGGGGTCCGGGGGCACCCATCTGGGCGGCTCGCTGACGGACCGTGCGCTTCAGGTGGCGGCCGCTGCCAAGTGTCCGGTCGCCGTCGTCGGAATGCACAGCCTGGAGGGGCGCAGTGGAGTGCTGGTAGGTGTTGACGGCTCTGAGGAATCCACACAGGCTGTCGCGTTCGCGGCCGCTGAAGCAGACCGGGAGGGCCAGGAGCTGACCGTGCTGTATGCCTTCAGCGGCCCCAACCGCTGGGTCAGGTCCGGCCTGCCGACCAGCAGCCTGGCCGAACTGATCGTCGAAGAGGAACAGATAGTGCTCTCCGAAACAATCTCCGGGCTCGGCGAGGATTACCCGGACCTTGTGGTGCACAGAGTCCTGGAAACCGAGAAGGAGCCGGCCCAGGCCCTCGTGGACGCCGCTGCCAATGCACAGCTGCTGGTGGTGGGAAGCCGCGGACGGGGCGGCTTCAAACGGCTGCTGCTCGGCTCCACCGCACATGCCGTTCTGACCCACCTGCCATGCCCCACGGTCATCACCCCGGTCCGGCGCATGAAACACGAAGAGTAGGTGCCCGCCAGGATGGACAGCAACGCATCAGGACCGGAGACCGAGGTCCTGGACATCCATGACTGCTGGAAATACCTCCGCTCGGTATCGGTTGGCCGGATTGCGGTGACCACCGATGCAGGGCCGGAAATTTTCCCGGTGAACTACGTCCCCGACTATGGCACCGTTGTCTTCCGGACCGGCCCGGGCACCAAACTGGACGCGGCGCTCGCCGGCAGCCCACTCGCACTGGAAGCCGATGGCCTTAATACCTACGGCACCATTGCCTGGAGTGTCATCATCAAAGGAACTGCCGAAGTTGTGGATACCGACGAAGACTTCCGGGAAGCGGCAGAGGCCGGGCTGTCTCCGTGGGAGCCGGGCAGTAAGGAGCATCTGGTCCGGATATCGCCGTCCGACGTCAGCGGCCGGCGTTTCGTCATCGCTCCCCCGCCGCACTGGTGGCCCCCGCTGGACAGCAAGGGACACTTTCCTCCGGAAAGGTGAGCGTACGACGCCGGCGCTCACCTCGCCGCGCCGACGCTGACACGGTTGCCTCCCACCGTCGTCGGACGTCCCGTGCCGCCGCCGCGCAACGCACGGAGGGCGTTCAGGATGGTGGCGAGGTCGACCAGTTCCTGGAGGAGTGCGCCGGCCACCGCCGGGATGTAGCCGAAGACCGCCGCGATCATCAGGCCTATGCTCAGCAGGATGCCTGTCCAGATGCTCGCGAGCGCTATGCGGATGGTGCGCTGGCCGATGTCGACGGCCAGCGCGGCTTTGGACAGGTCATCAAGCATGATGACGACGTCGGCCGACTCGCTTGCCGCCGTGGAGCCCTTGGCACCCATGGCGACCCCAACGTCAGCGGCCGCCAAAACCGGGGCGTCATTGACCCCGTCGCCGACCATCATCACCGGCCGTTCCCGCAGACCTGCGACGACGGTGACTTTGTCGCCCGGGAGGCAACTTGCCTGGAACCGGGAGATCCCCGCCTGCGCAGCGATTTTTGCGGCCGTGGCAGGAGCGTCGCCGGTCAGCAGCAGGGTGTCCCGAAGGCCCAGCTGGCGGAGGTACGCGAGGGTGTCCACGGCATTGGCCCGCAGGGGGTCGCTCATGATCAGGGCTCCGGCGAACCGGCCGTCGACGCCGACATACACCGCCAGTTGTCCCCCGGCAAGGTCCTCCTCCTCGAACCCCGAGGTGACGGACTGCACAAAGTCAGGTTTGCCCACCACGACCGTGTGGCCGTCACAGCTGGCGGTGACACCCTGGGTGGCGTGTTCGGTCGCGTTGCTTCCCGGCAGCAGGTCAAGGCCGCTGTGCCGGGCAGCATCAATGACGGACGACGCCAGGACGTGCGAGGAGTACTGCTCCGCCGACGCGGCAAGCTGGAGCAGGCGGTCCTCGGAGATCAACCCCCCGGCTGCCAGCGGGACGTTGACCCGGTGCAGCGCCGGCCGGCCGTGCGTGAGGGTCCCGGTCTTGTCGAAGACGGCCGTCCGCACCCGGGCCAACTGTTCGAGGGTTCCGCCGTTCTTGATGATGATCCCCGCGTGGGCAGCCCGGCTGGTGCCCGCAAGGAACGCCACAGGCGCGGCGATGAGCAGCGGGCAGGGGGTTGCGACAACGAGTACTTCGGCGAAGCGCACCGGGTCCCCGCTGAAGTACCAGCCCACTCCCGCGAGGGCGAACGCGAGGAAAGTGAAGGGAACGGCGTACCGGTCAGCGAGCCGGACCACAGGCGGCCGGCTCGCTGCGGCCTCCTGGACCAGCGCCACGATCTGGCTGTACTGCGAGTCTTTGGCCGTGGACGTGGCTTTCATGTGCACGGCGTTCTCACCGTTGACGGACCCGCTGAGAAGGGCATCGCCCCTCACATGCTCGGCTGGAAGACTCTCGCCTGTCAGCGTGGATTCGTCGAAAGTTCCTGTCGCCGTAAGAAGTACGCCGTCCACGGGTACTACTTCGGAGGGTTTGACCAGGAGAATGTCACCGGAGCGGACCTCGCCGGCCGGGATGTCCTCGGGGGGAAGGCCCGGCAGTTCCCGGTGGGCTGTCTGCGGGACGCGCTCCAGCAGGGACCTTAGTTCGTGGGTGGCCCGGCCCTGTGCGATTTCCTCCAGTGCTTCGCCCCCTGAAAGCATCAGCACGATGATCAGGGCCGCCACGTATTCCCCCACTGCCACCGTGGAGGCGATGGCAGTGAGGGCCAAAAGGTCAATTCCCCACCGGCCCCTGAGCAGTGATTTGACCATGGAGCCGGACCTGTAGACGGCGACGAGAAGGGCGTAGCCGCTCGCAAACCACTGCGCCGCCGATTCCTGCGACGCTGCCAGGAACACTGCAACGACCAGTCCTGCCGCCACGGTGGCAGCCACCAGCGGGAATCGCCCAATCGACGTTCTCAGGGTGCCGAAGGTCATTCCTTGACACTAATGCGGTCACCCGGACGCTGCCAGAGGTCTTCGGACCTTAGCCGGTACGCTCAGTGCATGGCAGATGTTCTGGCAGTCGAGGGCTTGGTCAAGCGTTACGGCGAACGGACCGTGGTGGATGGCGTTTCCTTTCACATACGGGCCGGGGAAACCTACGGGCTGCTCGGACCTAACGGTGCTGGAAAGACCACGATTATTTCCATGGTCGCCGGGCTGATCCCGGCCGACGCCGGGTCGGTGAAGGTGCTGGGCGAAGCCATGAACCCCTCCACCACGGCACCCAAGGGACACATTGGCCTGGTCCCCCAGGAACTCGCGATCTACCCGGACCTGACGGCGCGGGAAAACCTGCGCTTCTTCGGCAGCCTCCAAGGGCTCCCCCGCACAGAACTCCGGACCAGGATGGATGAGGTGCTCGAACTCATCGGCCTGGCGGACCGCGCCGGCGAACAGGTCAAGAAGTTCTCTGGAGGGATGAAGCGCCGGCTGAACATCGGGATCGGCCTCCTTCACCGGCCCACCCTGCTCATCCTGGATGAACCGACCGTCGGGGTGGACCCGCAGTCCCGCAACTCCATCCTTGAGTCTGTGGAGGGGCTCGCCACCGAGGGTATGGCAGTCCTGTACACCACCCACTACATGGAGGAAGCCGAACGGCTGTGTGACCGCATCGCCATCATCGACGAAGGCCGGGTCCAGGCGGAAGGCACCAGGGACCAGTTGGTCACGCTGACCGGCGGCCTTGACCGGATCAATCTCCGCGGAAGCGGCAACACCCGCGCGGCAGCGGCCGCCCTGAGGGCCGCGCCGGGTGTGCACAAGGTCGACGGCGACGGGGCGGGCCTGATTCTTACCGTCCGGGACGGTCCAAGGAACCTTCCTGCACTCGTTACCGGCGCCGGCGACGCGGGAATGGCTCTGACGGCGGTCGAGATTGCCCGGCCGGACCTGGAATCCGTCTTTCTGCACTTGACCGGCAAAGCTCTCAGGGACTGACATGCGCCACATCTGGACCATGGTCGTCAATGACCTCAGGCAACGCGTCCGGGACAAGTCCGTCTTCATCTACTCCCTCCTCGTTCCCCTGTCGCTCATGGGCGTCCTGAACCTTGCCTTCGGCGGCCTCGGCAACGAGAGCGCGGATCTCAAACCGGCCACGGTGGTAGCCAGCGCTGAAGACGCAGGGCAGCTGGGCACGGCACTGCTCGATGCGGTGGAGTCACTGCAGATCATGGACGTCACCGTCAGGCGCGTCCCCGGCTCGGATGTCCGCCAGGAGACGCAGGACAGCGGAGCCACCCTGGGGCTGGTCATTCCGACGGAATTCACCGCCGCTGTCACCTCTGGCCGGGCTGTCACTGTGCAGGTGGTCGAAGGCGATCAGGAAGGGCTAGAAAAGGACGTCCTGATCTCAGTGCTGGACGGCCTCCTTGACCAGTTCGGCGCCGGAGCGGTCACGGCGTCAGCCGGCGGGCTTGCCGGTCTCCCGCCAAGCTCCCTCGCGGGACTTGGCCGGCAGACCGCTGCGGGGCCCTCCACACTGACCCTGTCGGAGGGCAAGGCGTCCGCGGAACAGCTCTCGTTGCGCGGCACCCTCGTCGCGGGCCAGACAGGGCTCTTCCTGCTGTTCACGGTGGTCTTCGGGGTGCTGGGGCTGTTGGCGGAACGCGAGCAAGGAACCCTGGCCCGCCTGAAGTCCACCCCGGTGCCGGCCGGGTCAATCATTACCGCCAAGGCTCTGGTGGGCTTTATTCTCGGCATTGCCGCAACAACAGTCCTGCTGGTGGTCGGAACGCTGCTGTTCCGGGTCTCCTTCGGATCTCCGCTCGTCATCGGGCTCCTCGTCGTGAGCGTGGCGGCGGCGGCCACCAGCATGACGTTCATCGTCGCCCGCCTCGTCCGGACCGCGGAACAGGCAAACGTTGCCCAGTCCATCCTGGCCATGGTGCTGGGCATTGCCGGTGGCGCCTTTTTCCCGATTGAGGCGTCGGGCTTCATCGCCACCGTGATGGACCTGAACCCTGTGGGCGCCTTCATTCGGGGGCTGGGGATTTGGGCAGGAGGCGGCGGACCCGCCGACGTGGCCGTTCCACTGGCCGTCATGCTGGGCTTTGCGGCTGTCTGCACGCTGGCCTCCCGGTTCATACCGGACAGGGGGACGCGCACATGAGCAGCATCCTGAGCGTCGCGGGCGTCGAAATCCGCCGCTTTCTCCGGGACAAGTCGAACATCTTCTTCGTGTTCATTTTCCCCCTGCTCCTGATAATGCTGCTGGGTTCCCAGTTCGGTGCGGGCAGCGGGCAGGCCCACGTTTCGCTGGCAGGCGGGTCAGGTACGGCCTTGGAGGCGAAGATTGCCGGCCAGTTGGCGGCGGACGGACTCCGGGTTACTTCGGGCCGCCCGGATGCGGTCCGGGCAGAACTGAGCCGTGGGCGGACCGATGTCGGGGTATTCATCAGCGACGCCGCCGCGTCCGCTTTTGAGGCCGGCCAACCGGCCGATATCGAAGTTGTGGTGTCCTCACAATCGGGCGCGCAGGCAGCACTTGCGTGGGTCCGCGCATCGGTGCAGGCAGTCGCCACCGAACAGCGGCAACGTGCGGTACTGGAGAATGCCGGCGTCGGCGGTGACAAGGCGGCCGAGGCCTTGAAGCAGGCACGGGAATCCGTGCAGCTTCCCCGCATCGAGATCATCGACACCGGCAACGTATCGCAGCAATTCACGGGCCTGGGCCAGTTTGACCTGGGCGCTGCCCAGCAGTTGCTGCTGTTCGTCTTTCTCAGTTCCCTTACCGGTTCAGCAACCCTGATCCAGGCCCGGCGCCTGGGGGTCATCGCACGCGTTATGGCGGCCCCGGTCAGCAGTGGCCGCGTCATTGCCGGACAGGCATTGGGACGCTTCGGCATCGCAGTAGTTCAAGGCGGATACATCATGCTCGGCACGGCCCTGCTGTTCGGCGTCGACTGGGGGAACCCCTTGCTGGCTGGCCTGATCCTTGCGGTCTTCTCTGCGGTGGCCGCTGCTGCGGCAATGGTCATCGGCTCAATCCTGGACAACGATGCCGCTGCGTCCGGGATCGGTGTGGGCATCGGCCTGGTGCTCGCCGGGCTGGGAGGTTCCATGGTGCCGCCGGAGTTTTTCTCAGCGACTCTCCAGGCTGTCTCCCGCGCCACCCCGCACCGCTGGGCCTACGACGCCTTCGCCGAAATACAGCGGCACGACGGCGGGTTGGTGGACATCCTTCCCCAGCTCGGCGTCCTCGCTGCCATGGCTGCCGGGCTTCTGGTGCTGGGGGCGCTTTTGCTGCGGCGCAGCCTCAGCCGGGCCCTGTAGGGTTTGGCGGCCAAGGAGCGGGCGGTGTGGGACCCTGAGGCGGGCCGGGCGGCGTGCCCGGCGGCGGAACAATGGTGCTGCCGCCTGCCTGAGGCTGCCAGTCCGGGTCGCGGGTCGTGTCGTGGATTTCCCTGCCGCCCTGGTCCAGGCGGAATGGCGGGTACTCATCGCGCATCAGCCCGACGTAGGTCACCACACGGTAGATCCAGCGGTTGAAGCCCAGCAGCAGATCGAAGAGTGGGCGCTGGTAGCGGCCGCTGAAGAGCAGGATGACGGCGGAGACGAAGACCAGGAAACTGAACAGCGAAAACCCGTTTCCGGTCTCGTACCGGATACCGGGGGTCCGCGGGTCTGTCCAGCGCACCGTGCTCGCACCCGTCAGCGCCGCGATGATCACCAGATGCGGCAGTGCCAGGAGCCACCACTTGACCAGTACCAGCCCGCGGGAGAGCCGCTCGGGGTAGTCAACCTCAAAATCAGCAGGATAGTCGGTCTTGGCCAGGGTGAACGGTGGGTACCTGTCCGTTCCCAGGGCCGCATAGGCATAGAACGCCACCCGCCAACTCCAGCGCACCACTCCTACGCTGAAATTGAAAAGGGATCGCGGATAACGGGCCGTGAACAAAATCGCGAAGCCTGCTATGACCGTCACAATGACGAAGGCAAACCAAAGAAAGAACAGGACGATGAAATGCGGTATTGCCAGGAACCATTTCACCAGCCACATCCACCGGGACAGCACCGGATCAAGCTCGCCACGGAGCCTGGCCGGATAGGGCGCCCGCTCAGCTGCCTCGGCTGCGTCGGCCACCGCCGGAGCCTGCCCGGACGCGCCCTGGTACGCCAGCGGCGAACCCGGAGCGGGACCGGATGGAACCGGGGAGCCGGAGTAAGGCGGCAGCGTTGAACCCGGGTAGGGCGCTTGCCCCGGCGGCGGCGGGGTTGTGTGACGGCCCAGTCCTTGAGCACCGAAAATAAGGAGGGGAACACCAAGAACCAGGAGAACGGCCCCTCCAGTCAGCAGGCCTGCTGCTATCGGGCCGAACAGATCGGACCGGAACCCGGCTTTCACATCCGCCGCAACTCCCGGGCTGGCGTCCGCGTTCATGACCACCAAAGACCAGTCCCCGGCGGCAATGTTCCAGTCGAAGTCCCTTTCGCCGCTTCCGGACGACGAGGCGACCCAGAAGTCCTGATCCGTGGGGACGGGCGGCTGCGCTGTCCCCTGGACCTCCCGGTAGACCACGTTAAAGGGACGGAAGCTGACGTCCCGCAGCTCAGAAAAATTGGAACCGGAAAGGTAGCGGTCCACGTCGGCCCTGGGCCCGATGCCAATGAATATCTCCTTGCCGGGGTTCGCGGATTCCGCGCCGATCCGAAGACTGCCCACATCGAACGGCAATGGCCCCGGGTAGGCGTCATCCCGCATGCCGTCCGCGCGGGCGGAGACAATGGCAGTGGAATCAACGGCGAACCGTTCCCTCGGGGAGGTGAGATACCCGCCGTCGTTTTGGCGTGAGTTGACCCACGAGGCTCCGATGCCGCCAAAAAGGAGGCCCACGCCGAGCATGGACAGTAATATGCCGAGAACGAGCATAGTAATTGAACGGGCTTTCATGTCGACCTCCCGACATTGACGAAGCATTCCAGCCCGGCCCCAGGCGTACTGGTCCCCTCCAGCGTCATGCCGGGGGACGCCGGTCAACAGGGCCTAAAGTCACCCCATCGCAATCATTCGAGGCCCGCCGGGGACCTTCGTCCCTTGTGGCGGACCGCCCGCTCATAAAGAATGAGTCAACGCGTTAGGAACCGGGGGTGCGAAAAGGGATGAAGATGAACGCTACAGCATCACAGGCGCAGGCGGCTTCGTCATCCAACGCCGGCATCCGGGTTTTCGTCCTGGATGACCATGAACTGGTGCGGCGCGGCCTCAAGGACCTTCTGGAAAGCGAAGGTTTCGTCGTGGTGGGCATGTCCGGCTCTGCCGCTGAAGCCGCCCGGAGGATTCCGGCGCTGCGTCCTGACGTGGCCATCCTGGACGCCCGGCTGCCTGACGGGACCGGGATTGAGGTCTGCCGGGACGTGCATTCAGTTGACGAGACGATCAACTGCCTGATTCTTACAAGTTACGACGACGAGCAGGCCCTTCGCGGGGCCGTGCTGGCGGGGGCATCCGGCTACGTTCTCAAGGAGATCGGCGGCTCGGACCTGATCGGTGCCCTGCGCAGGGCGGCCCGTGGCGAATCCCTGTTCGACGCCGACCTGAAGGCAAGGATTGTCCAGGGTCTGGCCGAACCGGAAAGGGTGGATCCGCGGTTGGCCTCCCTGACGCCGCAGGAACGGCGCGTACTGGAACTTGTCGGTGAAGGCCTGACCAACCGCCAGATCGGGGAACGCATGCTTCTGGCGGAGAAGACGGTGAAGAACTACGTCTCATCACTGCTGGCGAAGCTTGGTTTCGAACGGCGGACCCAGGCCGCCGTTCATGTTGCACAGCATTCCCCGCCAGACCAGTAGAGGTTAAGGCAAGGCTGCTGGCGGCGCTCCGGGCTGCTGGCGATTCAAAAGACCGGGGCGGTCCACGTCAGCGACGTCCCGGATTCCGGGTTGCCTGATATGTCAAAGGTTCCGCCCATCGACCGCGCCCGGTGTTCCATGTTCGAGAGGCCGTGGCCTGGCTCCGGCGCTGAGAACCCTATGCCGTTGTCCTGGATGTGGACTGAAACGTATCCGTCAATGACTGACACCGTTACCCTGATGAAATCCGCCCCTGAGTGGCGGACCGCATTGCTCAGGCCCTCGGTGATGACTGCGAGCACGTTCGCGGCGGTCTCCTCGTCCCGGACAGCGTCAACGGCGCCCGTCAGCGTCAGGAGCGGAACAAACGCCAGGGACTGCGTACTGCTGCGGACGGTTTGGAGGATGCGGCTGCTGAGGAGTTCCTTGCCTGTCTCGGAGTCACTCAGCGAATAAATGGTGTTGCGGAGCTCCCTGATGGTCTCGTCCAGTTCGTCGGTCACGGTCTGGATGGTGCTGGCCGCCGAACTGTCTGTCATGTAGCGCCGGAGGCTCTGGATACTCAGGCCTGCCGCGAACAGCCGTTGGATCACCAGGTCATGGAGGTCCCTGGCAATCCTGTCCCTGTCACTGAAAACGGCAATTTGTTCCCGCATCCGGTGCGCCCGCGCCAATTCGAGCGCCAGGGCAACGTGTGAGCCGAACACAGGGGCCATCTCAATGTCGGTGGTACTGAATGTCCCCGAAGGACATTCACGCAGCAGAACCAGCAGGCCGTGGTGGGTTCCGTGGGCGCTCAGGTCAACGGCGAGCAGCCTGCTGGGAACAGGTACGTCGCGGGCACCCAGGACCGAGGCAGCGTCCGGGACAAGGGTGGCCTTCCCCGTGGCGATCACGCTGTCTATCTCGCCGGATTCAAGCGAGAGCAGACGCCCCAGCCACCGCGAAGGGCTGCTGCCGGCGGCACCTGCCACACGGAAGTAATTTGACGCCTGGTCCTCCGGGTTGTTTTGTGCCGTGTTCTCCCGGCTTGTGTTCTGCCGGGGCGTGTTCTCCTGTACCAGGATCAGGGCCACGGACGAATCTGATTCACGGAGCGCCCTGGCTGCAATCATGTCCAGTCCCCCGTCCTGGCCCGGCGGGGTGTCCTCAGAGCCCATCATCCGTCCGGTCACGTCCATGCAGGCCTGGAGCCAGGCGGCCCTGCGGCGTGCATCCTCGAAGAGCCTGGCATTCTCGATTGCCACGCCGGCTGCAGCGGCGAGTGCCTCAGCCAGCTGTTCGTCTTCGTCGGTGAAGTCCCCGCCACCCGTTTTTTGTGTCAGGTAAAGGTTGCCGAATACGGCATCCCGGACCCGGATGGGGACGCCCAGGAAGGTCTTCATCGGCGGATGGTTCGCTGGAAACCCGTAGGCATCCGGATGCCGGCTCAGATCATGCAGCCGCAATGGCTTGGGATCACGGATCAGCAGGCCCAGGACGCCATGGCCCGTGGGAAGGGGGCCGATCCGCGTGGCGAGTTCCTCGTCGATGCCGACGGTGATGAAATGGCTCAGGGCGCGATCGGCCCCGATAACACCCAGGGCCCCGTACTCGGCCCGCAGCAGCTGGCAGGCTGAGCTGACAACTCTGTGCAGGACAGCTTCAAGGCTGAGGTCTTCGGCCAGGGCCACCACCGCGTTCAGCAGCCCCTGCATCCGCTGGTGGCCGTTCGTGGGTTCACCGGAAGAGTCAACAAAATCCGTCAGGAGCTCAGCCAGCCGGGGACCGGCGCCCGGTGGCCTGTTCTCGCCGTTTGGCTGCATTAAATCCATCACGGAACCGCCTTCCGCGGAAAGTACCGCATGCGAAGGTCTACCGGCTGCTGCAGTTGCTCACACACTATCGCGCCCCGCCCCATTCAGCCATGCCTCATGGTCGATTAGGGGGTCTTTATGCCCTAGATGGGGGTGCAACTGCTCCGTAGGATCTTGGCCATGACTGCAGATGCATCAATCCCTGAAACCGCGGAGCTTACTCCTAAGGACTGCTGGCACCTTTTGCGCGGTGATTCCGTGGGCCGTCTGGCAGTATGGGTCAACGATCATCCCGAGATCTTTCCCATCAATTACAAAGTCGACCACGAGTCCCTGGTGTTCCGGACCGGCGCCGGAACGAAGCTGGCGTCTGCACTCGGCAAGCAGGTGGCTCTCGAGGCCGACGGCGCAGACACGGACAAGGGCGTTGCATGGAGTGTGGTCGTGAAAGGGCAGGCCACTGCGCTCAATCGCACTCCTGAGGTCATGGACACCCTCGGCCAGCTGCTTTTTCCGTGGGAGACCGGCCGGAAGGACCACTTCATCCGGATTGTTCCGGAGAGTATCAGTGGCAGGCGCTTCAAGATCGCCGCACCCCTGACCTGGGGCGGCCCGCTGGATGAGGCCACCCGGGCAGGCCTGGAGTAACCCTTTCATGCGGGCATGGTGGGTCCAGTCCCCCGGTCCCGTTGCAACGGGGCCGTTGCGGCTTGGTGAGCGGCCTGAGCCGTCCCCTGCGCCTGGAGAAGTCCTCCTCTCGGTACGGGCGTGCGGTGTGTGCCGGACCGATCTCCACCTCGCCGAAGGAGACCTCGTGCCCCGGGCCATCGGCAGGATTCCCGGCCACGAAGTGGTCGGTGAGGTCGTCGGTCTTGGATCAGGCAGCTCCCGGTTCGGCCTCGGAGAACGGGTGGGGGCAGCCTGGCTTGCCCGCACTTGCGGCACTTGCCGTTTCTGCCTCCGGGGGGCCGAGAACCTTTGCCTCGAGCCCACGTTCACGGGCTGGGACACCGACGGCGGGTATGCGGAGATGATGACCGTCCACGAGGACTATGCGTACCGGATACCCGACGTCTTCACCGATGAGAAGGCAGCGCCACTGCTGTGCGCCGGAATCATTGGCTACCGTGCGCTGAGATGCTCCGGCAGCGCGCCGGGGGGCAAACTGGGCATCTACGGCTTCGGCGGATCGGCGCACCTGACGGCGCAAATGGCCATTTTCGAAGGTGCGGACGTTTATGTCATGACCCGGTCAGCCGCCGCGCAGGAGCTCGCCCTGGAACTCGGAGCGGTGTTCGCGGGCGGGGCGGACGAGACGCCGCCGGAATTGCTGGATGCAGCCATTCTCTTCGCCCCGGCGGGCGGACTGGTACCGATAGCGCTCCGGGCCCTGGACCGCGGAGGCACCCTTGCCATCGCAGGGATCCACCTCAGCAACATCCCCGAAATGGACTATCAGAAGGATCTTTTCAACGAGCGGCACCTCCGCAGTGTGACCGCAAATACACGGGCGGACGGCCAGGAATTCCTGGCCCTTGCTGCGAAAATACCCCTGGACCCCACCACTGTTGCCTACCCCTGGACTGAGGCCGACCAGGCATTGCGGGATCTCGCCAACGACCGCTTCACTGGCGCCGCAGTCCTGATCATGAACTCCTGAGCAACCGGAAAGCCGCTGGAATCAGCCACCTGGCTTTGGTGACCTTCGGCCCTAGGCGCAGCGCCCATGACAAGGGCAAGGTACTGCCATGAGCGACAGCGGACAAACCGTGGATCCAGGCACTGAAACCCGTCCCGGAACCGGGATGCATCAACGGAGCGAAATGCCCACCATCGTGGTGGGCGTCGACGGAAGCGCCCCCTCCATACTCGCCCTGCGCTGGGCAATGGCGTTGGCGCCACTGTTCAAAGCCAGCATCCGCGCCGTGACGTGCTGGCAGTACCAGATCGCCATTGGCACCTTCACACCGGTTATCTGGAATCCAGAAGAGGAAGCGCAAAAAATCTGCGCCGAAGCAGTGGCCCAGGCCTTCAACGGGAATCTACCCCCGGGACTTGAAATGACCGTGTCCCAGGGTCCCGCGGCGAAGGTGCTGGTCGAAGCAAGCAAAACGGCGCAGCTCGTTGTGGTGGGCAGCCGCGGGCACGGAGGATTTGAAGGGCTGCTCCTGGGTTCGGTCAGCACGACGGTGGCCGAGCACGCGAAGTGCCCGGTCCTGATCGCCCATGGCACCGACCTGCCGGCAGAGCTCGTGACTGCTCCCGGACATGCATCCTTCGAAGGGGGCAGCCGGGCCGGGTCCAGCCATGCCCTCCCCTGAACGCGTCGTCGCAGGCTACGACGGTTCGGAGGCGGCAGCCCTGGCAGTGCGCTGGGCTGCACGGCACGCACTGCTGGTGGGTGCTGAACTGGAGTTGGTTCACTGTTCCTTGTGGCCGATGCTGACCCACGACCTCGGACCCGTGCCCGGCGTAGCCGACAGCGGCCTCCGGCATCAGGCCCAGGCAATTCTGGACCAAGGCAAAGCGGAGGCACTGACCGCAGCCCCTGAGGTCAGGATCCGGCCCAGCCTCCTGTATGGACTCCCCGCCGGCCATCTGCGGCGCATCTCGGACGGGGCCGCGATGTTGGTCCTGGGCAGCCGTGGAATCGGCGGATTCATGGGACTTTTGGTGGGATCAGTCAGCCTGGAGCTCACTGCGACAGCGGCCTGCCCCGTTGTTGTGGTCCGTTTCGATCAGCACCCGGATGGGCGCGTTGTGGTGGGAATAGACGCTGCCGGATCGGCTGGCGCCCTGGGCAAAGCGTGTGCTTTTGCGGCAGCGACGGGCGCCGACCTGCTGATCATCCATGTTATCCGGTCCCATGACGGCCACGCCGGCGGTACGCGGAGCGCCCCGGCCGGCGGTCCCGGGCCTGCCCGCGGCCTACTGGGAACTGCGGTAAGCACGGCCCGCGCCCTTGCGCCGGAGGTGACGATCAGCCAGGAACTGGCCGAGGATTCTTCCGTCCCGCGGGCCCTCCTCAATGCCGCCCGGGGGGCCGCCCTCCTGGTGGTGGGGAGCAAAGGCGAGGGGCTCATCAAGGGAACATTCGGGTCAAACGCCCATGCGGTCCTGCACCATGCAACCGGGCCTGTCATGATCTGCCGGCAACAGACCGGAGACTAGCCGGCCGGGCGTAAACCGTCTGAGGGACTTTCGTCCCTTACGGCTCCCTCAACCGGACGTCATCGTTGAAAGGAACGTCATTCCGCGTGCGCAGTGGATCCCATCATCGACAGCGAGGAACAGAAATGAAAGCCATCGTCTACGGCGGACCCGGACAGAAATCCTGGACAGACGTGCCGGACCCTGCAATAAAGAGTCCCGGCGACGCCATCGTCAAAGTGGACACCACCACCATCTGCGGGACGGATCTTCACATTCTCAAGGGTGACGTACCGGCCGTGCAGGAGGGAAGAATCCTTGGCCACGAAGGCGTGGGAACCATCACGGAGGTCGGTTCATCGGTCACCAGCCTGAAACCCGGCGACCGCGTTATCATCTCCTGCATCAAATCCTGCGGCCACTGCGCCAACTGTAAGACCGGGCTCTATTCCCATTGCATGGGTGAGGAAGGTGCCGCTGGAATCGGTTGGGTCTTCGGGCATCTGATCGACGGCACCCAGGCGGAATACGTCCGCGTCCCCTACGCCGAAAACTCCCTGCACCTGCTGCCCGCCGGAGTCACGGACGAACAGGCGGTGATGTTGTCGGACATCCTCCCGACCGGCTTCGAAATCGGTGTCCAGTATGGGCGGGTCAAGCCCGGCGACACCGTGGCGGTCATCGGGGCGGGCCCCGTGGGGCTTGCAGCAATAGCCACCGCCGGACTCTACGGGGCGGCGACCATCATCGCTGTGGACCTTGACCGGAACCGGCTGGAGAAATCCCGCGAATTCGGCGCAACCGACGTGGTGCTCTCAGGGGACGCCGACTGGAAGGAACAGGTGCTGGCGCTGACGGACGGCCAGGGCGTCGATGTGGCCATCGAAGCCGTAGGCATACCGGCAACCTTCAGCATGTGCACGGAGATTGTCCGGCCAGGCGGGAACGTGGCCAACGTCGGCGTCCACGGTAAGTCCGTGGAACTGCACGTGGAGAACCTGTGGATCCAGAACATCAACATCAGCATGGGGCTCGTGAACGCCAACACCACCCCCATGCTGCTGAAACTCGTCGCGCAGAAGAAACTGCCGGCAGAGAAATTTGCGACCCACCATTTCACTTTCGACCAGTTCCTGGATGCCTACGACACCTTCGCCAGGGCATCGGAGACGAACGCACTTAAGGTGGTCATCACGGCATGAAAGCGCACATCGTTTACGACTCTGCCTACGGGAACACCAAGGCGGTTGCCGAGGCCGTAGCGCGGGCCCTCAAGCCCCTGCGCGCGGGAGCGGTATCGGTGACAGACTTCGACCCCGGCAATCTCGCAGCCGAGGACCTGCTGGTCGTCGGCTCCCCCATCAACGGCTGGCGCCCCACTCCAAAGATCACGCAACTGCTGGCACAACTGGGCGAAGGCAGGCTGAAAGGCGTCAACGCGGCGGCGTTCGACACCCGTGTCCGCTTCTTCATCCACGGCGACGCTGCCAGGAAAATGACCAAATTGCTCAAGGAAGGCGGCGCCAACATCATCGCCGACCCGGCCCCGTTTTACGTCCGGGGTACCGAGGGGCCACTTCGGAACGGGGAACTTGAAAAAGCCGCCAGCTGGGCGAAAAGCCTCGCAACGGCACTGGAGCGGAAAGCAACGCCATGAAAGCGGCCGTAGTGTACGAATCCCTTTACGGCAATACACACGCCGTCGCGAATGCGATCGCGGAGGGGCTGAAGGACGCCGTTGAACCCCTGGTGATGTCGGTCGCAGAAGCGGAACGGACAGACCCCACCAGCACCGATCTGCTGGTGGTGGGGGGACCGACGCACGTCCACGGCATGAGCAGGAAGCCCATGTGGGAAGCGGCGGTCAAGGATGCCCTCCAGCACCCGGAGAAAGGGCTGGTCCCCGACGCTTCCTCCGAAGGGCCCGGATTGCGGGCGTGGTTCGCTTCCCTGGACAAGGCACGAGGGAAGGCCGCAGCATTCGATACGCGGCTGCAGGGCAATGAACTTCTCACCGGCCATGCCTCGAAGGGCATCGCGAAACGGCTCCGGCAGCATGGCCTTGAGTTGGTGGCTGAACCTGCCAGCTTCCTCGTTGACGATACAAACCAGCTGCTGCCCGGGGAACTCGACAGGGCACGGGAGTGGGGGAAGATGCTCGCCTCTGCGGTCTCGTCGCGAACCTGAGGTCAACCTGTGAGCACCTCAACGGCGCCTGATGAGTCCGGGGCGGATGCGCCCGCCGGGACCGGACTCTCCGCCGAGGACGTGCGGCAGCGGACGCTGGCAGGTTTGGCCAACGGAGAACCTGAGGACTCCAGCAGGAGTCTGTGGCAGATTTTCCGGGCTAATGTGCTGACACTGTTCAATGCCATAGTCGGCGCCTGCTTCCTGCTGCTGCTCCTGCTCGGACAGTGGAAGGACGCGCTTTTCGGCTTTGCGGCAGTGAGCAACGCCGTCATCGGTGTGGTTCAGGAGTACCGTGCCAAGAAGCTGCTTGACCGCCTGGCCGTTCTTGATGCTCCCCGGGCCCGGGTTCTCAGGGACGGTTCTGTCCAGGAAGTCGCCGTGGCGGACGTGGTCCTGGGCGACATCGCCGTGTTGCAGGCGGGCGACCAGGTCGTGGCGGACGCACTGATCCTCGACGAAAATGGCCTGGAAATGGACGAATCGCTCCTCACGGGTGAATCCGAACCCGTGGACAAGGACAGGGGCTCCATAATCCTGTCAGGGTCCACGGTTACGGCGGGCCAGGGCATGGCACGGGTGGTTGCAGTGGGCGCCGGCTCATATGCCAGCCGGCTCACCGCTGAGGCCAAACGATTCTCACTGGTCAATTCCGAGATCCGCAACGGGATCAGCCGCGTCCTTCGCTGGATCAGCTGGGCCCTGTTCCCCGTCATGGTGATCATCACCAACGGCCAGATGCAGGCGAAGGGCGGCTGGGACGCGGCCTTTCGGTCCGGGGCCTGGGTGGACGCATTCGTTGGTGCGGTGGCCGGTGCCATCGCGATGATTCCGTTGGGCC
The DNA here is from genome assembly GCF_051857465.1 of Pseudarthrobacter cremeus. Lineage (NCBI taxonomy): Bacteria > Bacillati > Actinomycetota > Actinomycetes > Micrococcales > Micrococcaceae > Pseudarthrobacter > Pseudarthrobacter cremeus. The sequence goes on from NZ_JBPZHC010000001.1 coordinate 320,930, forward strand.
TGGTGCTCATGACCAGTGTCGCGTTCGCGGTCGGCGGGGTACGGCTGGCACGCCAAAAAGTGCTGGTGCAGGAGCTGGCAGCGGTGGAAGGCCTTGCCCGCGTGGACGTTCTCTGCATCGACAAGACCGGTACCCTCACCGAGGGCAGGGTGATACTGGACGGCGTGCACCATGCCGGCATGCCCGCTCCCCCAGGATGGCAGGAGGCCCTGGGCTGGTTCGGTGCGGACCCCCACGCGAACGCAACTGCCCGCTGCCTCGCGGCCACTTTCGAGTTCGACGGCGGCCCGCCCCCCGACGTCGTGGTTCCATTCTCCTCCGCGAGAAAATGGAGCGCGGCAAGCTTTCCTGCGCTTCATTCCGCGGCGGGCACGTGGGTCCTGGGGGCACCCGAGATGGTGTTTACAGCGGACACCACACCGGGGAGCGGCACTCCGGTGGGGGCGGTTCTGGAGCACGCCGGCCGGCTTGCGACCGCTGGCCTGCGAACACTGGTCCTGGCTCACAGCCGGGAAATCATCCCCGACGGCGGGTCTGAAGATGTGGAACTTCCGTCAGGACTTGCCGCGGCCACCCTCCTGACCTTCCGGGAAAAGATCCGCCCTGATGCCGCGCAGACCCTGGCTTACTTCCGCCAGCAGGGTGTTGCCGTGAAAATCCTTTCCGGTGATGACTACCGGACAGTGACAGCCGTGGCACGCGAGGTGGGGCTCGACGTCGGACGCGGCTTTGACGCACGGCACTTGCCGACTGACCTGAAGCTGCTGGAGGAGACGCTGGCGGCTCATTCAGTGTTCGGCAGGGTCACGCCCGCCCAGAAGAAGGACATGGTCCTGGCCCTTCAGGGGATGGGGCACACCGTGGCCATGACCGGAGATGGCGTCAATGACGCCCTCGCGATCAAGGAAGCGGAGATCGGCATCGCCATGGATACCGCCGCCCCTGCAACCAAGGCTGTGGCCCGCCTGGTGCTCCTGGACGGACGCTTCGACAGGCTGCCGGCAGTCCTGGCGGAAGGCCGCCAGGTCATCGCCAACATTGAACGGGTCTCGGTCTTGTTCCTGAGCAAGACCACGTACGCCGTGGCACTGTCGGTGGTGTTCGGAGCCCTGATGTGGATTTTTCCGTTCCTTCCGCGGCAGCTCTCCGCCACGGATGGACTCACGATCGGGATCCCCGCATTCTTCCTCGCCCTGATGAGCAACGCCCGCCGCTACAGCCCCGGGTTCCTGAAGCGGTCGCTGGCCATGGCCGTCCCGGCCGGGGCAATCATTGCGGCCGCAGTGCTGGCAGTGAACGCGTATTCCGCCATAGCGGGCGGCTTCAGCGAGGGGGCAAGCCGCACGGCGTCCGTGGTCACGTTGTCGCTCGTTGCCCTGAGCGTCCTGGCGGCCATCAGCCGCCCTGTCACCCGACTCCGGCTCGCCATCATCGCGGCAATGTGTGCGGGGCTTGTTCTGCTGCTGACCGTCCCGCTCCTCCAGGACTTCTTCATGCTTGAATGGCCGCCGGACGGGCTGGCAGCGGTGTCACTGGCGGCCGCCGGCGTTGGCATCATGGGGATCCTGGTCCTCAGCCATGTCCATGAGCGGCGATACGCGCCGGAGGGCTCCCGCTGAACCCGATGGACCCTGCGCCGCGCTAAGTCCAGTCCGCCGACAAATCCTGCGGCGGCCACCAGCGCGAGCGCGGTGACACGGCAAACCTGCGTCCTGTTATCTCGGCGGGCGTGACCTGCACCAGATGCTCCTTAAGGCCGGGCTGCCAGGGTTCGCGGTCAGGATCGGCTTCCTTGAGGACGGCCGGATCCCCATCAAACGGCCCAGGCGTTCCCTTGACCACGACGCTCCACACCTCGGTCGAATAGGCGTTCAGGCCGTCGGCCTCAAAGGCCACGGCGGCGCCGCCGAGCAGGGCACGAAGTTTGGTACCGGGGGCCGTGCGGAAGACCAGCGTTTCACCGACGACCACAAAGTTCACCGGAAAGATTTCCGGGGCCGCGCCATTGATCACCGCCAGCCTGCCGATGTAGGAGGCCTGCAGATACTTCCAGCATTCTTCCGGGGCCAGGATTTCGGTTTGCGAATCTGAAGGGGAGCTGCTCATGCTAGCGATCCTAGCCCCCACCCTTACCCTGCGCCGCGCGCGGGCCGGTGCGTGCCGGTATTGCCGTTCGCCGGTACTGAAAGGACCAAAGCCTCTGGGTTCCTCCGGGCGGTGGCCCGAACCTTAAAGAGTGGGGCAAAGAGTCCCGGCGGTCACGATTGCAGGAGGCAGACGTGGCTGATTTGATGAAGTGGTTCGACACCCGGCGTTCCCCCGTCGAGCTCATTGAAAGGCTTTTCGAAGGCGACACCGCGGCTTCGGGGATCCGGGTCGAAGAATCGGTTGAGGGCAACACCTTGGTAGTCCGTGCCGAATTGCCGGGAATCGATCCGGAGAAGGACGTCAGCGTCGCCGTCGTCGATGGCGCCCTCGAGATCAAGGCTGAGCGCAGGGAAAAGACCGAGCAGAAGGACAAGAACAGCTACCGCTCGGAGTTCCGCTACGGCTCATTTGTCCGCAGGCTCGCGTTGCCCGACGGCGTTGACCAGGATGATATTACCGCGTCCTACAAGGACGGCGTGCTCGAGGTCCGGACCCCGGTGCCCGAAACAGCCCCAAAGCCCGCTGCAAGGAAAATCGAGATACAGCGCAGCTGAACTTCAACGGGCCGGCTAACGGGCCGGCCAGATCACACGAACAGGACCGATCAGCCGAACAGGACCGCTGCCTCCCGGTAACGTTCCTCGGGCACCGTCTTGAGCCGGCCCAGCGCCGCTGCAAAGCCAACATTGACGATTGTGGTTCCACGCAGGGAAACCATGGTCCCCCACCGCCCCCCGGCAGCAGAATCCACCGCCGCCATCCCCAGCCGCGTGGCAAGGACCCTGTCGAAGGCGGTGGGCGCACCGCCCCGTTGGATGTGACCGAGGACGGTGGCCCTGGTTTCAATCCCCGTCATCCTTTGCAGTTCCTGCTCGAGGAGCATGCCGATGCCGCCCAGCCGTGGCCTGCCAAAGGCGTCCAGGCCGCGGGGTGAATACGGGGCATCCTGGCCCTCGGGCGCAAAGGCCTCGGCCACCACAACCAAGGGTGCGCGTCCCCGGTCACGTGCGGACTGCACCCACTCTGCAACCTGCTCCAACGCGACCCTGTGCTCGGGAATGAGGATGGCGTGGGCGCCTGAGGCCATCCCCGAGTGAAGGGCGATCCAGCCGGCGTTCCGCCCCATGACCTCTGCGATCATGCAGCGGTGATGCGACTCCCCCGTGGTCCGGAGCCTGTCGATGGCCTCTGTCGCGGTCTGGACAGCGGTGTCGAATCCGAAAGTGAAATCGGTGGCATCGAGGTCATTGTCGATCGTCTTGGGAACGCCCACGACGTTGATCCCCTGGTTTGACAGTTCCTGGGCGGCCGCCAGGGTGCCCTCTCCCCCGACGGCGATGATCCCGTCGATGCCCAGAACCTGAAGGCTTTCCCGGACGGCCGGGATGCCGCCCTCCTTGAGCGGATTGGTGCGGGATGTGCCAAGGATGGTGCCGCCCAGACGCGCCAGCCCGCGGACCGCCTGCCGCGGCAAGGGGACCAGGTCCCTTTCGAGGACGCCACGCCAGCCGTCCCGGAATCCCACGAAGTCATAGCCATGGGAAATAACGCCCCCCAGCACCGCACCGCGGATGACGGCATTCAGGCCTGGGCAGTCCCCTCCGCTGGTGAGTATGCCCAGCCGGGTCACGATACGGACTTCTCAGCGGCGGCGATGACCGGAACCGTTTTGAGGTAGGTGTCCGGGTTGAGCGAAATCGAATCGATGCCCTGCGACACAAGGAACTGCGCGAAGTCCGGGTGGTTGCTCGGACCCTGGCCGCAGATGCCGATCCTGATGCCGGCAGCATGCGCCTTGCCGATGACCTGGGCGATCATGGCCGTGACGGCCTCGTCCCTTTCGTCGAAAAGTTCCGCGAGCTGTTCGGAGTCGCGGTCTACGCCCAGGACAAGTTGCGTCAGGTCGTTGGAGCCGATCGAGAATCCGTCGAAACGCCGGGCGAACTCTGTCGCCAGGATGACGTTTGAGGGAATCTCACACATCATGAAGAGCTGGAGTCCCTCCTCACCGCGCACCAGGCCGTTTTCGGCCATCACCCTGATGACCATGTCCGCCTCCTGGAGCGTGCGGCAGAACGGAACCATCACCACCACGTTGGCGAATCCGAGCTGCTCGCGGACCCGCTTCAACGCCCGGCATTCCAAGGCGAACCCTTCGCGGTAGCGCTCGTGGTAGTAGCGTGATGCGCCACGGAAGCCGAGCATGGGATTCTCCTCCGCAACTTCGAAGGAGCCGCCCCCGATCAGGTGGGCGTATTCGTTGCTCTTGAAGTCACTGAGCCTGACGATCACGGGGTGCGGGTGGTAGGGCGCCGCAATTTTTCCGATGCCGGTGGCGAGGACGTCGACGAAGTATTCCTTCAGATCGTTGTAGCCGTAGGTGAGTTCCCTGATGCGGTCAGCCTCGCCGGGGTCCTTGACGCGTTCGGGATGGACCAGCGCCATGGGGTGGATCCGGATGAGGTTGCTGATGATGAACTCCATCCTTGCCAGACCGACTCCTGCGGCCGGCAGGCGCCACCACTGGAAAGCCGCGGACGGGCTTGCGATGTTGACCATGACGGCGGTCCGGGTCTCAGGAAGCGCCCCGAGATCCACGTCCTCGACGTCGAACGCCAGGGTACCTTCGTAGACCTCCCCGTCCTCACCCCCGGCACAGGACAGCGTGATGGGTTTTCCGTCCTCAAGGACAGACGTGCCGTTGCCGGTACCCACGACGGCAGGTACGCCCAGTTCCCTGCTGACGATGGCGGCATGGCTTGTCGGGCCGCCATGGTCAGTGACGATGCCGGCGGCGCGTTGCATGATCGGCACCCAGTCAGGATCGGTCATCCTGGTGACGAGGATGTCGCCATCCCGGAAGTTATCGATGTCCCGGGCGTCCCGGATCACGCAGGCAACTCCGTGCGCGATCGCTTCCCCTACAGCGGCACCGGCGGCCAGCAGCCGTCCCGTTTCGCGGAGGTGGTAGACGCTGAACACCGACCCGCTGCGCCGCGCCTGGACCGTCTCCGGCCGCGCCTGGACCATAAAGAGCTCTCCCGTGGAACCGTCTTTCGCCCATTCCATGTCCATCGGCCGCCTGTAGTGGTCCTCCACCGCGGCGGCCCAGCGGGCAAGGGTCACAATCTCGGCATCCGTGAGCACAAAGGAACGCCGCTCCTGGCCCGAGGTGTCGACCGTCCTGGTCCGCGCATGCCCGCCACGGCTGTAGACCATCTTCCGTTCCTTGGCGCCAAGGGTCTTCTCGATGATGGGTATGAACCGTGGGTTGGACAGCAGCGGTTTGAACACCTGGTACTTGTCGGGATTGATGCTCCCCTGAACCACGGTTTCCCCCAGTCCCCACGCGGCGCTGATCAGCACACTGCGAGGAAAACCGGACTCGGTATCGATCGAAAACATCACCCCGGATGCCCCCAGGTCCGAGCGCACCATCCTCTGCACCCCAATGGACAGGGCAACCTCCAGATGGTCAAAACCCTTGATTTCCCGGTAGCTGATGGCACGGTCGGTGAACAGTGAGGCGTAACACCGCCGGCAGGCCTCCATGAGCGCCCGCTCGCCTGCGATGTTAAGGAAGGTTTCCTGCTGACCCGCGAAGCTGGCGTCGGGAAGGTCTTCAGCGGTGGCGCTGCTGCGGACAGCCACTGACGCGGTGCCGTGTCCAGTGCGTTTGGACAGCGCCCGGTAATGCTCCCTGATATCCGCTGCGATGTCCGGCGGAAACTGGCCACCGAGAATGAGCTCACGGACAGCTTCGCCGATCTCCCGCAGGGTTTTGCGGCCTGCGCGGTATTCATCAATGGCGGCGCGTATTCCCGGTTCAAGGCCATTGGCTGCGATGAAGGCGCGGTAGGCCGCGGCAGTGGTGGCAAAGCCCTCCGGCACGCGGACACCCGAAGCCAGCAGTGAACGGGTCAGTTCGCCAAGGGATGCGTTCTTGCCGCCGACTGAGGGCACGTCTCCCATGCCGACGTCTTCGAGCCACACCACGTGAACATCAGTCATGGTCGTCCTTGCATTCATGGCTCGATCCTGCCGTTCCCACCGGGGGCACGAGCAGAGGCTTAGGTCCTGCGGATTGCGGGGACCCCAGGCGCCTGAGTGACATTTTTTCCGGGCCGCCTCGTCCACTTGTACAACCAGTCCGCCGCGAGTACCGCCGGCACAGCCAGGGCCGCGACGGCGAACCCCGCAGGCGGTGGCGGGAGCTGTCGCAGCACTGCGGAGACAGGAACGACGTACAGGCACAGCGCCAGGACACCGATCTCCGCGATCACGGCCCCAAGCAGTAACCGGTTGGAGAACCATCCCAGCTGCCAGGGCGGCCGGGACGCGCTGCGGCACGCGAAAGCATTTGCCAGCTGGCCAAGCACGACGGCGGTGAAGGCTGCTCCGGAGGCCGCCAGCAGAAGGCCGCCATCGTGAGGATCTCCGCGTGTCCACCCACCGCCGAACAGCACCGTCGAGAATGCCGCCATCTCCACTGCGGCTTCGACGGGACCCAGGATGCAGAAGACACGGAACATCAGCGCGCGGTCCATCAGGTGCCGCCGTTCCGGGGGCTTGCCAAGCACTCCTTTACCCGGCGCTTCGCCCCCGAGGGCGAGCGCAGGAAGAAGGTCTGTCCCGATGTCCAGGGCGAGGATCTGAAGCACGCCGAGCGCCAGGGGAAACTGGCCACCGGACAGGGCCCAGATCACGAACGGCGTCAATTCCGCGACGTTGTCTGTCAGGTGGTAGGTCAGGAAGCGGCGGATGTTTGAGTAGGTGGCACGGCCCTGTTCAATGGCTGCGACGATCGTGGCGAAATGGTCGTCCAGGAGTACCAGGTCCGCGGCTTCACGCGCAACGTCCGTTCCGCTGCGTCCCATGGCTACCCCGATGTCCGCTTCCTGAAGCGCGGGACCGTCATTGACGCCGTCGCCCGTCATGGCCACAACGTGGCCACGGGCCTGCAATGCCCTGGCCACCCGCAGCTTCTGCTCCGGTGACACCCGGCTCACCACGATGCCGTCCCGGTCGAGAAGTGCGCCGAGGATCTGCTCGTCCTCTGGAAGCTGGAAACCTTCCACGACCGTTTCCGGCGATCCCATCAAGCCGATTTCCCGGGCAATGGCGGCGGCGGTGGCCGGATGGTCACCGGTGATCATGCCGATCCGGATCCCGGCGCCGCGGGCCGTTCTGATCACCTCTGCCACGTCCGGCCTGGGCGGGTCGTGAAGGGCGATCAGCCCCAGCAGCTCAAGGCCTTCCTCGACGTCCGCCGCCGGACCGTCCAGCCAGCGCTGTGCCGGACCGGGAAGCTCACGGGCAGCTACCGCGATGACGCGTAAACCCCGCGAAGCCATTGCATCAACTTCCCCCAGGGCACCGGCTCCTGAGTCTCCGCAGAGCGGCAGGACCGATTCGGGCGCTCCCTTAACAAAGACCGTTGTGCCCACGATGACCGATTCACGGCGCCGCCGGGGATCAAAGGCGAACCTGCGCAGAGGTGTCACATCCTCCGGGGCTGACCCTGAAAGCCTGCGGGCCAGGACATCAATGGCAGCCTCCATCGGGTCTCCTTCTGCCCTCCACTGACCACCATGGAGAACAGCCCTGCCCACGGAAGCGGACCGTGCGGCGAGCGCAACGCGGATGGCCAAAGGAGTCCCGGTTCCCTCGACGTCGGCGTGGGGCTGGTACCCCTCTCCGGTGATCCTCATATAGCCGTCTGCCGTAAAGACTTCGACGGCGTTCATCCTGTTCTGCGTCAGGGTTCCCGTCTTGTCTGTGCAGATGAAAGTGGTGGATCCCAGGGTTTCCACGGCCTCCAGATTGCGGACGAGCGCGTTCCTCGCAGCCATCCGTTGGGCCCCCATCGCCAGCGACAGGGTCACAGTCGGAAGCAGTCCTTCAGGGATAAGTGCTACGGCGACGCCGATGGCGAAGAGGAAAGCGTCCCGCCAGGGAATGCCCACCAGCAAGGAGACGAGGAAGAAGAAACCGGCGACGGCCAGGGCGACCACAGCGACGAGGCGGACGATCCGGCGCAGCTCAAGTGCCAGCGGGGTAGGCGGCGACTCCGTTCCGCTCGTCAGTGCGGCGATGCCGGCCAACCGGGTGTTGCCACCGGTGCTGGTTACCACTGCCTCGGCCTCTCCGTTGACAAGGAACGTCCCGCCCCAGGCGCTGTCTCCGCTTGTCTTCGCGACGGCTTCACTTTCGCCGGTCAGCATGGACTCGTCCACTGCGCAGCCCGACGCTCCGGCCAGGACGACGTCGGCAGGCACCCGGTCGCCCGCCGTCAGTACCACGGCGTCGCCGGGGACCACCGCACTGGTGTGCACCCGCAGAAGGCGCCCGTCCCGGCGGACGGAGACGTCGGCCGGGAGCAGGCCGCGAAGTTTCGCGGCTGCATTCTGGGCACGTTCCTGCTGGACGTGGGCGAAAATGCCGTTGACGATAACCACCACAATGATGGCGACGCCAAGTTCGGGCATCCCTGCGATGAAGGCCAGGGCCGCGGCGCCCCACAGCATCAGGGCAAAGAAGTGGGTTAGTTCGCCCAGGAGTTTCCGCCATTGCGGGACCGCTTTCGCAGCGGGCAGGACATTCGGCCCGGCCTCCTTCAACAAGGCCGCGGCGCGTTCGGAACTCAGCCCGGCAGCAACCGGCTCCTGTTTCGGCGCACTGCCTGAATATGCCACTGCTGCTCCAAGTGCGGAAGGTCTGGTTCGTTGACAGGCAAACACCGGGCAGACCGCACCGTATAGGGCCTAAGGTCACGGCGAAACGTCAAGGCCAGGATTCCAGTGCCTCAGTGACCTAAGCCTCTGGCTGTTTTACCAGGTGGCCCCCAGTCTTGAAACTGATACGCCGTTGAAGTATTCGCGGAAGGGCGGACGCCATGACGTTTCAAGCTCCCCTGCCCCCCGGAATTATCGTGGTGCTTGCGCTCGTGGCTGCACTCGCCGTCACCCTGGACGTTGTTGCATTGGTGGATCTGTACCGCCGGAAGCCTGAGGAAGTCACTTTTGGCAATAAGTGGCTTTGGGTAGCAGTTATCGTGCTCCTGAGCCTTATCGGCGCGATCCTCTACCTGGTTCAAGGCCGGGTACATTCCGCGCCGCCAGAATCCCTCCCCCTGGAACGGGACACCAACCACGGCAGTTCCGGCATTGCCGAGAAGCTGTACGGCCCCAGGAACGACAAGGGGCAACGGTGACGCCCGCCATCAGGACCACCGGACTGACCAAAGCCTTTGGCCGGAAGCTTGCACTCGACGCCGTTGACCTGACGGTGGAGTCCGGGGCCATCTTCGGGTTCCTCGGGCCAAATGGTGCCGGCAAGACCACAATGATCCGCATTCTGGCAGGACTGGCACAGGCAAGCTCCGGATCCGTCGAGGTGCTGGGCCATGACGTTGCGGGAGGGGACCCGTTGATGCGCTCCACAATCGGGTTCCTTCCCGACGTTCCCGCCTTCTACAGCTGGATGAACGCCCACGAGACCCTTCGTTTTGCAGGGCAGCTGTGCGGACTTAACGGAGTTCAACTGGATGAAAGAGCCGCGCTGCTCCTCGGTCTTGCCGGGCTTGAGCGGGTCACCGCGAAGGTTGGCGACTATTCACGCGGGATGCGGCAAAGGCTTGGACTCGCACAGGCCCTGATCAATGCACCCAGCCTCCTGCTGCTCGATGAACCTACCAGCGCCCTTGATCCTATGGGCCGCAAGGACATCCTGGAGTTCGTTGAATCGCTGCGGGGCCGGACGACCGTCTTCTTCTCAACCCATATCCTCGCGGACGTGGAGCGCGTATGTGATTCGGTAGCCATTCTGGACCAGGGACGGGTGGTCGCACAGGGCCCCATGGAAGAACTCAAGAACCGTTACGGCAGGCAGCGGATCGTGCTGGAAGTTACCGACGGGGCTGATGAGCTGGCGGCGGCTATTTCCCGCTGCAGCTGGGCCATGTCCGTGGCCCCCGGCCCCCAGGGCGAGATCAGCGTAACGGTCAGCGACCTTGCTGCGGCGCGGCACCAGATCCCCGTGCTGGTCAGCGCACAAGGGACCGGCCTCGCGCGGCTGGAGGCAGGCGAGCTCGGGCTCGAAGAAGTGTTCGTCGAGCTTATTAAGGGTGACCGGCCGTGAACAGTTCATGGGTGTTTGCACGCAAGGAAGTCCTTGAAATCCGCCGCACCTGGCGCATCTGGGTGCTACCCGCCGTCGTCCTCTTCTTTGCCGCCACGGGTCCGCCCCTGGCCCGTTTTACGCCCGAGCTGATCAATAGCATTGCCGGTGACCAGCTCGGGCAACTCAGACTTCCCACCCCCACCTACCGCGACTCCTACGCGCAATGGACGAAGAACCTTTCTCAAATCATCATGTTCGTGCTCATCATCATCTACGGGAGCCTGGTCTCCTCGGAGGTTAAGAGCGGGACGGCGGTTTTTGCGTTGAGCAAACCGCTGTCGCGAACCGCGTTCGTCACCGTCAAGGCTGTTGTCCACTGCTGCTATGTGGCCGGAGTCCTGGCAGCGGGCACGCTCATGACGTGGGCTGGGACCGCTGCCGTCTTCGGGGAGGCGCCAGGCAGGCCGCTATGGACAGCTGCCGGCCTCCTGCTGGTGCTCAGTGTCCTGTTCGTCACACTCATGACGTTGTTGTCGGTAGCCATACCTTCCACAGCGGGGGCAGCCGGTGCAGGGGTGGGGATCTACGCGGTCCTGAGCATCGGGGCCATCTGGAAGCCGCTCAGCAGTTACTCCCCGGCGGGGTTGGCGGGTTACTCCGCTTCCATTGCCGCCGGCACAGGGGAACCCTCGGTGCTCTGGCCTGTGACAACGTCGGTGGTGATCTCCGCAGCAGCGGTTGCACTGGCCGCAGCGCTGTTCCGGCGCAAAGAGCTATAGGGAATCCAGAGTGAAGTGACGGGTCTCCCCCGCGCCGAGGAGGACCTGTTCGGGACCAACCTGCACGCGGATGGCGGCGGCATCCCCGGGAGCTGTGGCAACGGTCAAGGTTCCGTGCTCGAGGTTGACCGTCAGAAGATGGCCCCTGTATCGGACCCGGAACATCACGGTTCTGATGCCTTTGGGCATTCGCGGTGCAAAAAGGAGTGCATCCCTGGTGATCCTGAGGCCGGCAAAGCTTCGCTGTACGACGTCGATCGTTCCCGCCATCGCGCCAAGGTGGATGCCTGTGTGCGTGGTGCCGCCCTGCGTGTCGTCAAGGTCGGCGCTCAGGGCTTCGCGGAACGTGGTCCAGGCCCGGTCCGGATCCCTTGCCGCCAGGACCGAGGCGTGGGCGACCCGGCTCAGGGTGGAGCCGTGCGCCGTCCGGGCAAGGTAATAGTCCACCGTGCCGGCGAGCTGGGCTGCTGACACGTCATAACCCAGCCGGGCCAGGGAAGCAGTCAGCTCCTTCTCCCCCAGGACATACAGCAGCATCAGCACGTCGGCCTGTTTTGCCAGCCTGTACCGGTTGGTGCTGTCCTCCTCGGCTTCGAGGATCAGGTCCAGGCGTTCGATGTTGCCGTAGGCGTTCCGGTAGTGCTCCCAGTCCAGTTCCAAAAGGTCCTCGTAGCCGGCGAACTGGCTGATGATCCCGTCATGGAAGGGCACCGACATCCTCTTGCTGACGCGCATCCAGCCCTTTATTTCGGCGGGTTGGATGGCCAAGCGTGCCTGCAGGTCTTCGAGATCGTGGCCGTGGAGAAGCGTCATGATCTCGCAGGCCTGTGCACATACCCAGGCGGCCATGACGTTGGTGTACGCGTTGTCGTCCAGCCCCGCCTCGGCTTTTCCCGGATATCCTGTGTGGTACTCATCGGGCCCCATGAGGCCCCGCAGGTGAAACCGTTCCGAGTCCTGGTCATAGTCGGCCATGGAAGCAACCAGCCGGGCCACCTCCACGATCAGTTCGGCCCCATGGCGCAGGAGCCACTCCTTGTCCTGCGTGGCCAGGAAATACTGCCAGGCGTTGTAGGCCACAGTCAGGCCTGCATGCCGTTGGAGATGGGAGTGGTCCAGTACCCACCGTCCCGAGCGCCGGTTGTAAAGCCACCTGGGCGTCTCTTCCCTCCCGTCACTGCCGCTTTGCCAGGGAAAAAGAGCCCCCCGGAACCCCGACGCGACGGCGGCCTCCCGTGCTGCCGGAAGCCGCCGCCACCGGTAGTTGATGAGGGAACGCGCCACCATGGGCAACCGGGATGTCAGGAGCGGCAGGACGAAAAGTTCATCCCAAAAGATGTGTCCGCGGTAGCCTTCCCCGTGGAGGCCGCGAGCGGGCACGCCGGCATCGAGTTCAGCCGTATGCGGGCTCAATGTCTGGAGCAGGTGGAAGACATGGAGATTCAGGATCAGCTGGACCTGGGGGCTTCCGTCCAGTTCGATGGCAAACAGGCCAAGCAGCCTGCTCCAGGCGTCCTCATGGTCCGCGAGCATCGCGTCAAAGCCCTCGTTTGCCCTGAGAACGGACAATGCAGCCAGCGACGGGGAAGAAATGGCCCGGTCCCGGGAACACACTATGGCTGCCGTTTTAGTCACCACGGCCGGGACAGCGTCGGCCAACTGAACCACCCAGGAGCGGTAAGACACTCCGGCGTCCTCCCCCGGAACCCCGTTGCCCGCCTGTCCGGCGGGCGCCGCCCCGCCGCCGGCCGGCGCCCCACTGGCTGCGGTTCCTGCGACGTCCGTGCGCAAGGCGGTTGCGATCCTGATGTGGCTTTGGCTCGTTTCCACCTCGACCACCGGAACCGGCCCCGCAGGGTCCGTCGCTCCCAGCCTGACCAGATGGTGGTGGGACAGGAGAGCGTCCTCCGGAACATTTTCGTTGGTAACGCCGGTGTCCACTCCGCTGCGTATCGTCACCGGACCGCTCCAGCCCAGGGCGGTGAGGGTGGTTTCAAGAGCCATCAGGTGCGGCTGGGCCATCGAGACAATCCGGCGCTGCACCACTGCCAGCCGTCGACCCTCCGGTGCCGCCAGGAGGATGTGGCGTTCGAGGATGGCCCGGCGCATGTCGAGCACCCGGCGCTCGCGGAGGATCTTCAGGCCGCCGCCGGACCACCACCCGGAACCGTCCAGCCGGATATCGAGCACCAGCCAGTTGGGCTGGTTCACCATGTGCTCGTCCTCGGTATCCTGGCCCTGGACGCGGCTTACCAATCTGTTGTAAACGCCCGCCAAATAGGTCCCCGGATAATGGACCTCGCTCATCCGGGCCTCGGGAGCCGCGCCGCGAACAGCCATGTACCCGTTGCCGAGGGTGGTCAGGGCCTCCCGGTGTCCTTCATGGGCCGGGTCGTAGCCCTCATAGATCAAGCGCCACGGGTCGGTGAGGACGCGGCCCAGATCGAGTTGGCTGACGTCTGTCAGCACAACGTCAGTGCCGGCTGCCTCCAGTTCGGCCCGTCTTTCGGCCCTGTCTATCCCCACCACCAAACCAAAACCGCCGCGGCGTGCGGCCTCGACACCGGCGACTGCATCCTCGATCACCACCGCGCGTGCCGGAGGAATCCCCAGCCGGTGGACTACTTCCAAAAACAGCGCAGGGTCAGGTTTACCCGGCAGCCCCAGCTCACCGGCAATGACGCCGCCCACCACCAGATCGAACGCGTCGGTGAGGCCGGCTGCGGCCAGGACAGCGGCTGCGTTGCGGCTTGACGTTGCCAGGACCACGGGAACCCGTGCAGAGCGCAGTCGTTCGAGCAGGGCAACAGTTCCCGGAAAGGGCCTGACCCCATCGCGTCCCAGGCGCGCCCTGAAGAGTTGGTCCTTGCGCTTGGCCAGGCCGTGGACCGACCAGTCCCCGGCTGCGTCGGCGGCCGTTCCTTCGGCCAGGGTGACACCGCGCGAGGTGAGGAATGCCTCAACCCCGTCGGTCCGGGGCCGGCCATCCACATAGTTCAGGTAATCGGCGCTGCTGAAGGGGTGCGTTGCAGCCCCGGCCGGGATGCGCGGGTCTTTCAACACCTCGTCAAAAAGTTCCCTCCAGGCGTCCTCATGGACAGCGGCAGTGTCGGTCACAACGCCGTCCAGGTCGAAGATGACAGCGTCAAATGGTGAGAGGGCTGCTGACACTGTGGGCGAATGGTCCATGGGTGTCCTCCCTCAGCGCCCGGGGGTGCAACCAGCAGGTCTTTGGTGCGCTGCGTCCGTCACTGCTGCCCCGAGCGGGAGCCGACCGGTAACCGGCCAGAGGACCCTGTGAAGCCGGAGGTTATTGAGCACGACTGTTGTGGCCTTCCTTTCACAGCCAACTCAAACACTGGTCTTTTTGCCCCGGGCAGAGGCTTTGGTCCTGCCATCCACCCCGCAGGGCCGGGTCAGCGCCTCGGACCGAAGCCGGCCCCGATCAATGCTCCCAGCCCGGCCCCCGCTGCCACGCCAATAAACGGGCTGTCAAAAACAGTCAGGCCAAGCGCGATGCCCACAGCGGCTCCGAGCAGCACGCCGATCCACAGTGCACTATTCATTGGCACATTATGGAACGATCCGGCCGCCAGTGTCAGCCTTCATGGATAACCTGGTCCCTTCCGGCATCTCCCGGATGGTCCGGGGCCTGGTCCCGGCCTGCTGGCCACACCACGTTCAGGGACCGGTGCCGGCGGACAGGAGCGGCCACGTTAGGCTGGTAAACGATGACTTCCGAGACACAGCCGCGACCCGCCTCCGGCCGCCGGCGCACTGCCGGGCGCGCCGTGGCCGGCGCAGCTCTTGCCGATGCCCTCCTGATCATGTTGTTCGCCGCGATAGGCAGGGACGCGCACCAGCGGGGAGAGATCCTCACCGGTGTGCTCCTGACTGCCTGGCCGTTTCTCGCCGGCGCAGCACTTGGCTGGCTCGCCGCCAGGGTGTGGCGGCGTCCGCTGTCCGTGCGCCCGTCGGGGCTGGCGGTGTGGATCGGCGCCGTTGCCGGCGGCATGGTCCTCCGGGCCCTCACAGGGCAAACCGTCGTGATCGCATTTGTGGTTGTGGCATCCCTTAGCCTGGGAATTTTCCTCGTTGGTTACCGGCTTCTCCTGGCCGGCGCACGCAGGCTTGGCTGGACGCGAAGCCAGCGTTGATCAGCGCCGGCGTGTAATAGGCTGGCAACACCAACAGACTTGCCGGGCAAAGGCACGGCCAACAGATCCGGAAGGATTGACAAGTGATCACCGCATTCGTTCTGATCAAGACCGACGCCGCCCGCATTCCGGAAACCGCTGAACAGATTTCGGCCATCCCTGGCATCAGCGAGGTCTATTCGGTCACCGGAGAATGGGACCTCATCGCCGTCGCCCGTGTTGCACGGCACGAAGACCTGGCTGACGTCATTGCCGACAAACTCTCCAAGGTGCCCGCCGTCGTCCACACCACCACCCATATCGCTTTCCGCGCCTACTCGCAGCACGATCTCGACGCGGCTTTCGCCCTCGGCTTCGAACAGTAGGCAGTCGCTCCGGATGCCAGAAGCGGGGGCCCGGCTTGGTGCCGGGCCCCCGATTTTCCTGGAAATTATTCAGGGCTGCGTGAGCGACACCCATTTATCGAGGACGGCCGCGGCGGCGCCTGAGTCTATTGACTGTGCCGCCCGTGCCAGTGCTGAGCGCATGCGCTCAAGGAACGGACCCTCCGCCGTCAGATCGAACGCGACCAGGCCGGCCGCAGCGTTGACCAGGACCGCATCCCTGGCTGCCCCTCCCTTGCCCGCCAGCACATCACGGACGACGGCGGCGTTCGCCTTGGCGTCCCCGCCACGGAGTTCCTCTACCGTTACGGGACGAATCCCCAGATCGGCGGGTGAGAAAGTCAGCTGGGACACCCCTCCGTTGCGGATTTCCCACACGGTGGAAGGCCCGGTCGTGGTGAGCTCGTCCAACCCGTCATTGCCACGGAATACCAGTCCGCGGCTGCCCCGCTTCGCCAGGACCCCGGCAACCAGCGGTGCCATGCGGGCGTTGGCAACACCCACGGCAGAAGCCTGAACCAGCGCAGGGTTGGTCAGAGGGCCAAGAAAATTGAAGGCAGTGGGAATCGCGAGTTCGCGCCGAGGCACCGCCGTGTGGCGGAAGGAGGGGTGGAACACCTGAGCGAAGCAGAAAGTAATGCCCGCCTCCACCGCGTTCCGCGCCACCTGCTGAACGGCCAGGTCAAGCCGGACGCCAAGCGCTTCAAGCACGTCGGCCGAACCGGATGACGACGACGCTGCGCGGTTCCCGTGCTTCACCACCTTTGCACCTGCACCGGCGGCCACGAGGGCGGCCATGGTGGAGATGTTGACGGTGTTCAGCTGGTCACCACCTGTGCCCACGATGTCCAGCTTTTCACCCGGGATGGTGATGGGCCTCGCGTGCCCCAGCATTGCATCGACGAGCCCCGAGATTTCGTCAACGGTCTCGCCTTTGGCACTGAGCGCAACAAGGAATCCGGCTATCTGGGAAGGCGTCGCCTCCCCGGACATGATGGTGTCCATGGCCCATGCAGTGGTGTCCGCAGTCAGGTCGGTGCCATTGATGAGAGCGGAGATGAGCCGCGGCCAGGTGTAGCTGGCCGCTGATGCCGTTGCCTGAGAAGTCACCTCCTGATGCTATCCAGCGACCCCGGCCGTGACCAATGCGAACGGCAGCGGGAACTTTTCGCAGTGATTTCGCGTCTTTGTAGAAAAAGTCCCCGGAAAAGGCGGTTTGCGTTGGGAAGTCCGGACTTTTATAGACATAATGTCTATGTGACATCTGCGACCCATGCCCCCAGTACCCCGGCGCACCCCACGCTGAACCGCCCCAATATGGTTTCTGTCGGAACCGTAGTCTGGCTCTCCAGCGAGTTGATGTTCTTCGCCGGTCTCTTCGCCATGTACTTCACGCTGCGCTCCACGAGCGGGCAGATGTGGGCGGAAGAGACAGCGAAGCTCAACTTCCCCTTTGCGCTCGTCAACACCATCGTCCTCGTGGCCAGTTCGTTTACCTGCCAGATGGGCGTGTTCGCCGCCGAACGGCTGCAGCCGCGCAAGACCGGCGGCCTGTTCCAGTTTGTCCGCTGGGGAATGAATGAATGGTTTACGCTGACGTTCATCATGGGGGCGTTCTTCGTCGCCGGTCAGACCACGGAATACGCCATGCTGGTTTCAGAGCACGTCTCGCTCTCATCCAACGCCTACGGCTCCGCGTTCTACATCACCACCGGCTTCCACGGCCTCCACGTCATCGGCGGCCTCATCGCCTTCCTCTTCATCATCGGCCGCTCATTCGCGGCGAAGAAGTTCGGCCACTTCGAAGCAACCTCGGCGATTGTCACGTCTTACTACTGGCACTTTGTCGACGTTGTCTGGATCGGCCTCTTCCTGGTCATCTACGTACTGAAGTAGTCAGCTTTGATTCCTTTTCTACAAGAGGCAGAATTTCAAGAAGCGGCTCACGGAGCCGGCGCAGGATCGAATAAAGGAACCACCACGTGAAGGCTCTCTCGCAAAAGCGGCGTCACCCACTTGCAGTAATAGCGCTGCTCCTGATGGGACTCCTCGTCACTGGTGGGCTTTATGCCGTAGCCACCACCGTCAACCAGGCCAAGGCCTCCACCACCAGCTTCAGTGCCACTGACACTGCTGAAGGCGGAAAGCTTTTTGCCGCAAACTGCGCAACCTGCCATGGCATGGGTGCCAGCGGTACCAAGGACGGCCCCTCCCTCGTGGGTGTCGGTGCAGCCGCGGTTGACTTCCAGGTCGGCACCGGCCGCATGCCGATGCAGATGAACGGCCCCCAGGCCTACAAGAAGCCTGCCCAGTTCAACGATGAGCAGACCCACCAGCTTTCAGCCTATGTGGCTTCCCTGGGAGCAGGCCCGGCAATTCCTGAAGAGGGCCTGTTGGACGAAAAGGGCGATGCAGCAGCCGGTGGCGAGCTCTTCCGCGTGAACTGTGCCATGTGCCACAACGCAGCCGCAGCCGGCGGTGCCCTGACCCGTGGCAAGTTCGCGCCAGCCCTCGCTGACGTCTCAGGAAAGCACATCTACGAGGCAATGGTCACCGGCCCGCAGAACATGCCCGTCTTCAGTGACGCAAACGTTTCCCCTGAGGGTAAGCGCGACATCATCACGTTCCTGAAGCAGATCGAAGCCAACGGCTCCCCCGGCGGCGCTGACCTCGGTGCGCTCGGCCCCGTCGCTGAAGGTCTCTTCGTCTGGGTTGCAGGTCTCGGCGTCATCATCGCCTTTACGATCTGGCTGACCTCCCGCACGTCCTAGGACGCTGCACCTACACAAAAAAACTTCTGCTGCCCAGTCAGCAGTTTGACATTGAAAACTAACTCGGCAGACGCCGGGACGAGAGAAGGATGAGGCGAATTATGGGCAACCATAGTGACGGCAGTCCGAACCACTCGGGCACCGTAGCTACGGCTGGTCAGAATGAGGTGGAGAAGTTCCAGGATCCTGGAATTCCCCCGCACCGTTTGCGCCTGGCCGACACGGACCCGAGGGCCGCAAAGCGTGCAGAACGGCAGGTTGCCCTGCTCTTCGGCGCCTCCGTGGTGGGCACCCTGTTGTTCCTGGTGGCGTACTTCGCCATCGATCTGGGCGACGCGAGCATCGCCACCATCCGGCTGCAGAATGCCCTGCTGGGCCTTGGCACGGCGTTTGCCATGCTGGGCATCGGAACCGGCATCGTGCACTGGGCCAAGGCCCTGATGCCGGACCACGAAGTCTCCGAGGAGCGCCACGCGATCCGCCACGAAGAGGACCGCCAGGCTGCAGTCCGGATCGTGGACGACATCGTGGAAGAGACCGGCATCAAGCGCCGCCCCCTCATCCGTAACACCCTCCTTGGCGCCGTTGCCCTGGCACCGCTGCCCGCCCTGGCGATTTTCGGTGACCTTGGCCCCCGCCCGGATAACAAACTGGCCCACACCATGTGGGCACCGCAGGAAGGCAAGCTCAAGCGCCTCACCCGCGACCCCGACGGCACGCCGATCAAGGCCTCTGACGTGACCATCGGCTCCGCCTTCCACGTCATTCCGGAAGGCCTGAACGAACTGCACGAAGGCAAACTCAACGAGAAGGCAAAAGCCGTTGTTCTCCTGATGCGCCTTGACCCTGCCTCGCTGAACCCGTCAAAAGGCCGTGAGGACTGGAGCTACAACGGCATCGTTGCCTACTCCAAGATCTGCACCCACGTCGGTTGCCCCGTTGCCCTTTACGAGCAGCAAACGCACCATCTGCTGTGCCCGTGCCACCAGTCCACTTTTGACCTCACCAATGAGTGCAAAGTGATCTTTGGCCCGGCCAGCCGGCCCCTCCCCCAGCTGCCCATCGCAGTTGACGACGAAGGCTACCTGGTCGCCACCAGCGACTTCAATGAACCCGTAGGACCAAGTTACTGGGAGCGTGATGAGCATGAGCGCAGCATCAAGAGCTGAAGCCCCCGCCTTCGTCGCCAAGACCAAAGCCGGACGTATCACTGATTTTGTCGACTCACGCGTCGGCGGATCGGGCATCCTGCGCGAATTCGGACGAAAAGTATTTCCCGACCACTGGTCGTTTATGTTCGGTGAAGTCGCGCTGTATTCCTTCGTCATCCTCTTGCTGTCGGGCACGTTCCTGACCTTCTTCTTTGACCCCTCCATGGCGGAAACGCACTATGACGGGTCCTACGTTCCCCTGAAGAACGTTGAAATGTCGGTGGCCTACAGCTCGTCGCTGAATATCTCCTTCGACGTCCGCGGCGGCCTCTTCATGCGCCAGGTACACCACTGGTCGGCATTGCTGTTCGTAGCCTCGATTGCCGTGCACATGCTCCGGGTGTTCTTCACCGGCGCATTCCGCAAGCCGCGCGAAATGAACTGGGTAGTGGGCGGCGTCCTGCTTATCCTGGCCATGGCCGCTGGCTTTACCGGATACTCCCTCCCCGATGACCTGCTCTCCGGCAACGGCCTGCGGATCATCGACGGCGTCATGAAAGCCATCCCCGTTATCGGAACGTACGCTTCGTTCTTCTTCTTCGGCGGAGAGTTCCCCGGCTCCATGGTCATCGGCCGCCTGTACATGCTGCACATCCTGCTTGTGCCTGCGCTCATCCTGCTGATGATCGTCCTGCACCTCTTCATGGTGGTTGTCCACAAGCACACCCAGTACCCCGGCCCGGGCCGCAACGACGGCAACGTGGTGGGTTACCCGCTCGGACCGGTATACGCAGCCAAGGCCGGCGGGTTCTTCTTCATCGTCTTTGGCGTTGTGGCCCTGATGGCAGCCTTCTTCACCATCAACCCGATCTGGAACTACGGGCCGTACGACCCCTCACCGGTGTCCGCCGGTACGCAGCCTGACTGGTACATCGGCTTCGTTGACGGTGCCTTGAGGCTCATGCCGGGTGTACTCGGCGATTTCCACTTCGAGTACGTGGTCTTCGGTTACGTGCTGACCCTGAACGTCCTGCTTCCGGCCCTGGTGCCGGCAGGCATCCTGTTCACGGTGATGTTCATGTACCCGTGGATCGAAAGCTGGGTCACCAAGGACAATCGTGAACACCACGTCCTGGACCGCCCGCGCAACGCCCCCACCCGTACGGCCATTGGTGTTGCAGGCTTCGTCTGGTACTGCGTGATGTGGGCAGCCGCAGGTTCAGACCTCATCGCCACCCACTTCCACGTGTCGCTGAACGACGTCACCTACTGGTTGCGGACGCTGTTCTTCATCGGCCCGATCATTGCCTTCGTTGTGACCAAGCGTGTGGCTCTGGCGCTTCAGCGCAAGGACCGCGAGATCGCATTGCACGGCCGCGAAACCGGTCGCATCGTGCGCCTGCCGCATGGCGAATTCATCGAAGTGCACGCGCCCTTGGACGAGTACAAGCGTTACAAGCTGGTCGGTTTTGAGTCCCCGCTCCCGTTGCCTGCAGTCCCCAACGACCACGGCGTCGTAACGCGCAAGGAAAAGCGGCGTGCGTTCCTGTCGCGGTGGTTCTTCGAGGACCGCGTTGCTCCGGCCACTCCGGCCGAGCTGGAGGCCGCACATGGCCACCACGCCCCCGCAGTGGAGGCGGCAGAGGAAAGCAAGAGCCTCAGCCACTGATCCACAGCCGGTTTTGAGTCAAGACGAAAGGCCCGTTCCATTGGAACGGGCCTTTCGTCTTGACTGTGGGTTGGGCTTGATAGGCCTCTAGTGGCTGCGGTATCCCGAGGAATGGCCGCGGGCAGGCCTGGCGCCGGGCCGCTGCAGGGGCACCCAGAGTTTGTACCTGTCCGCCCGGTAGTACGAAACGGAGTAGTCCACCATTGCCCTGGCAACAAAGGCGTGGCGCTGGATTTTGAGCAGCGGTGTGCCCACATCCACGTTGAGCAGCCGGGCGGTGGACGGTGAGGCCGCCGTCGCCTCAATCATGTCCTCTCCCCACTCCATGACAAGGCCGAACTGCTCACTGAGCACGTTGTAGAGCGACGTTGGCGGATCGCCGTCCAGCAGCCCAGGCACACGGTGGGCCGGGATGAAGTTCTCATCCACGCTCATGGGTTCGCCGTCCGCCAGCAGGAGCCGCCGGAAACGGACCAGGGGTGTCCCCTCCTCGACCTGGAGCTCGCGGGCCAGAAACGCGCTGGCGCCAATCTGCTCGAAGCTAAGGACCTTCGCCGCCGGGACCATTCCTCGGCGCTGCATCTCCTCACTGTAGGAGGTGAGCTTAACCTGAAGGTCCAGTTTTGGCTTTCGGACGAAAGTGCCGAGACCGACTACGCGCTCGATAACCTCCTCGCCCACGAGGGCATCGATGGCCTGGCGGACCGTCATCCGGGCCAGGCCGAAGCGTGTCGCCAGATCGCGTTCGGACGGCAGCGCGGACCCCGGCGGGCACGAATCGCTGATGTAAGCCCTGAGAATCTCCCTCAGTTGGACATAAATGGCAATCCCGTTGCTGCGGTCAATCTCACCGGCAACTCCGCGGGCATCAGCAGCCACGGAGGGACACTTCTGCTTCTGTGTTCACCCTCCAATCTTAAAGCAATTTCAAGCAGGTCTAGACCAGCTGCGGCCTAAGGACCGTGGACCGTATTTGGATGAGCAGACCGCCGGCCGGATAATTGGACAGGAAATTTCAGCAGAAGACGGTGGGGGCCGTCAGGGAAAAGGGAGCCCAGTTGCCGGTGCACAAGGCCGTTGTATCAGCGTCGATCGGCCTTCACGCCCGCCCTGCCGCGGTGTTCGTCAGGGCCGTGACTGAAACAGGGCTTCCCGTCCGAATCAGTAAGGCCGGCATTGAAGCTGTCGACGCAAGGTCGCTTCTCGAAGTTATGACGGCCGACTTCGAGTTTGGCTGCGAAGTTGAACTTTCGGTTCCTGACACCGCCGTGGATGGCCCCTCCGGCCTGCAGACAGCACAAGCGGCCCTCCAGTCCCTCGCCCAACTCCTGGAGTCCCAGGGGGCACGCTGACGCCCGTGGAGGCGGAGACTGAACCCCGCCGTCGTCCCCGGGACGCTCTGGCACTTCCTGCAGTGTTCTCCCCAACGCACTTTCATCTTCCGCGGCATTAAAGCCAACGCTCTTTCACCTTCTGCTGGCCATGACCCGCTGAACCGGGTACCGGTAGCCCGCAGCAAGTGCCTGAGCGTTTCCGGTGGACTGGATGCGGAATGGCAGACAACGACGTCGGGCCCCACCAACGGTGGGGCCCGACGTCGTTGCGTGAAACTTCAGTACTTCAGAGGTACTAGTGTGCGTGGTCTCCGCGGCTGTATTCGAAGACCCAGCCAACAAGGGCGACAACAGCGAGTCCGCCGGCAATGAACACAATCCAGAAGCCGACTGCCAGGCCAAGGAATCCGCCTGCACAGGCAAGACCCAGGACCAGCGGCCACCAGCTCCAAGGGCTGAAGTGACCCTGCTCGCCGGCGCCCTCATGGACCTCGGCGTCGCTGCGGTCCTCCGGACGGGGACCGACGCGCTTGCCGGTGAAGCCGAGGTAGGCGCCGATCATGCCGGCAAGGCCGGCCAACAGCAGGACACCCAGCAGGCCCACGGGCTCATTCCAGTTGGTCAGGAAACCATAAACCAAGGCGACCGGAATGAAGAAGAAAACGCCGCCTCCAAAAATCCATGATTCGATCTTCACTTGGCTGTGTCCTTCTGGTCGGCGTTACCGAGAACCGCTGCGGCCGGAGCCGGTGATTCCACTGTGTGTACCTGGGAGAGCTCGGGGTGGTGCAGGTCCAATGCCGGGCGTTCCGAACGGATGCGCGGCAGGGAGGTGAAGTTGTGGCGGGGAGGCGGGCAGGAGGTTGCCCACTCAAGGGACGCACCGAAGCCCCAGGGATCGTCCACTTCCACACGCTCGGCACTGCGCCAGGTGATGTACACGTTCCAGAAGAACGGAATCAGCGAAGCACCCAGCACGAAGGACGCAACCGTGGAGAACTGGTTCATCCAGGTGAAGTTGTCCTCCACCAGGTAGTCGGCGTAGCGGCGGGGCATGCCCTCGACACCGAGCCAGTGCTGGATGAGGAACGTGCCGTGGAAGCCCAGGAACAGGAGCCAGAAGTGGATCTTGCCCAGACGCTCGTTCAGCATCTTGCCCGTGAACTTGGGCCACCAGAAGTAGAAGCCTGCGAACATCGCAAACACCACGGTGCCGAACACCACGTAGTGGAAGTGCGCAACCACGAAGTAGGAGTCAGAGACGTGGAAGTCCAGCGGCGGTGAGGCCAGGATGATGCCGGTCAGGCCACCGAAGAGGAAGGTGATGAGGAAGCCGATGCTCCACAGCATCGGGGTCTCAAAGGTCAGGGACCCCCGCCACATGGTGCCGATCCAGTTGAAGAACTTCACGCCGGTGGGTACTGCGATCAGCATGGTCATGAACGCGAAGAACGGCAGCAGGACCGAGCCGGTCACGTACATGTGGTGCGCCCACACCGTCACGGACAGGGCGGCGATGGAGATGGTCGCGTAGATCAGGCCCTTGTAGCCGAAGATGGGCTTCCGGCTGAAGACCGGGAAGATCTCCGAGACGATGCCGAAGAACGGCAGCGCGATGATGTACACCTCGGGGTGGCCGAAGAACCAGAACAGGTGCTGCCAGAGGACGGCACCTCCGTTTTCCGGATCAAATATATGGGCACCGAAGCGGCGGTCCGCACCGAGTGCGAACAGTGCAGCCGCCAGCGGCGGGAAGGCCATCAGGACCAGGATGGACGTGATCAGGGCGTTCCAGGTGAAAATCGGCATCCGCCACATGGTCATGCCCGGGGCACGCATGCACACGATGGTGGTGATGAAGTTGACCGCACCGAGGATGGTTCCGAAGCCGGACAGGGCCAGGCCGAAGACCCACAGGTCACCGCCGACGCCCGGGCTGAAGGTGGTGTTAGACAGCGGCGCGTAAGCGAACCAACCGAACGAAGCGGCACCCTGCGGGGTAATGAAACCGGAGACCGCAATGGTTGAGCCGAAGAGGAAGAACCAGAAGGCCAGCGCGTTCAGACGGGGGAAGGCCACGTCCGGGGCGCCGATCTGCAGCGGCATGATCACGTTGGTGAAGCCGGCAAACAAGGGTGTAGCGAACATCAGCAGCATCACCGTGCCGTGCATGGTGAACAGCTGGTTGTACTGTTCCTTGGTCTGCAGGATCTGCATACCGGGTTCGAACAGCTCGGCGCGGATCAGCAGGGCCATCACGCCGCCGAAGCAGAAGAACACGAAGGACGCGATCAGGTACATGTACCCGATGGTCTTGTGGTCGGTGGAGGTGATCCAGTTGACGACGATGCGTCCCTTGGATTTGGGAACCACGGGGGCCGTGAGGACGCCGGTGGTGGGTGCGGATTGAGTGTACGTAGCCACGTCGCTCCCCTTACTTAATTTCGTTCAGGTTGGGGTTGCGGTCGTACTCTTCGCCGAGGAGGCCAACGTTTCCGGCTGACCGGAGCTCGTCCATGTGGGTCTGGAATTCAGATTCCGACACCACCTTGACCCGGAACAGCATCTCGGAGTGGTACTCGCCACAGAGTTCGGCACACTTGCCGTCGTACGTCCCCTCTTTGGTGGGGGTAAACCTGATGTAGTTGGTCTTGCCGGGGATCATGTCGCGCTTCTGCAGGAAGGCGGGGACCCAGAAGGAGTGGATCACATCGCGTGCATTGAGCTCGAGGTCAACTGACTTGTTGACCGGCAGGTAGAGCGTAGGAAGCTTTTCCTTGTCAATCGTGTTGCCGGTCAGGTGCGCCTGTTCACCGGCTTCGTAGACGTCTTCTTCGATGACGTCGCCGGCTTTGTAGTTGAAGTCCCAGGCCCACTGCTTGCCACGGACGTCAACGACGACGTCGGCAGGCTTGGAACGGTCATCAATGGCCTGCTGGTCGCGGTCAGTGAAGTAGAAGAAGACCAGGACCATGAAAATCGGGATGGTCAGGTAGAAGACTTCCAGCGGCAGGTTGAAGCTGGTCTGCCGGGGAAAACCTACTGTCCCCTTGCGGCGGCGGTAGGCCACGATGCACCAGATGATCAGGCCCCAGGTAATGGTGCCCACAACCAAGGCAGCAATCCATGAGTTGACCCAGAGGTCCATGATCCGGTCGGTGTTACTGGTGGTCCCACGTTCAGTGGGCAGCCACCCTCTCTCTACCTCTGGCGAACATCCAGTCAAAACCAACGCGCCGGCGATTGCCAAGGCTGAGATCGTAGTGATCGTTGTGCGTCGGCTGCCGGTTCGGTTCTGCGAACTCACAGACGGCCCTTCCTACTTGTTGCTGGAGCCCGGCAAGCAAAAAGCAGTCCCGGGCACACTAAAAGTTTTACTACTCGGTGTAGAGCTTACCGCTCCGCCGGGCGTTTCGCCCACATGTCGGCGCCGTGGCTCCGTCCCGTTTATCAGGGACGGAAAACAGGCGCCGGCATCGGGCGAAAAGACCGGTTAGTGGAACGAATCACCGCAGGCGCAGGAGCCGCCGGCGTTGGGATTGTCGATGGTGAAACCCTGCTTAGAGATGGTGTCCTCGAAGTCGATGCTGGCGCCGCTGAGGTAGGGCACGCTCATCTTGTCAACGACGACTTCGACGCCGTCGTAGTCACGGACGGCGTCGCCGTCGAGCAGCCGCTCATCAAAGTAAAGCTGGTAGATCAGTCCCGAACATCCGCCGGGCTGGACAGCAACCCGGAGGCGAAGGTCGGTGCGGCCTTCCTGTTCGAGAAGACTGCGTACCTTGCCTGCGGCGACGTCGGTCAGCTTGACCTCATGGGCGGCCAGTTCGTCACTGCCGGCACTGGTGGTTTCGGTGCTGTTCTCATTGGTTGCGGTGCTCATTGGCCTACCTTCTTAGGACGGGTCCTGGCGGCGCCGCCTGGGCGGCACCTGCCCCTACGGATACGGTACGGGCTATAGCTACATGCTACTTCGGTCAGGCGTGTAGCTCTAACTGCTGGCGTAACCATGAGTGCCGGCGGATTGTTCCCTGCAGCAGGGGGGAGCGCCGTCGAGGCTGTGGAATCAGGCGAGGCCTTCGGCGTTCAGCCGGGCCAGGAGCAGGGCCTCGGCCACCACAGCATTCTTGAAATCGCCGATATGGAGGGACTCGTTGGCACTGTGGGCGCGCGAATCCGGGTCTTCGACGCCGGTAACCAGGATCTGGACGTCAGGGTAGAGCTCTGTCAGGTCCGAAATGAACGGGATCGATCCGCCGATTCCCATCTCCACGGCAGGAACACCCCAGGACTCCCCGAGGGCCCACATGGCCAATTCCGCAGCCTTGGATGCGGTGTCGGTCAGGAACGAATTACCGCTCTCACCCGGAGTGAAAACCACTTTCGCACCAAAGGGTGCGTTGGCTTCAACGTGGCGCCGGACAGCGTCCATCGCGTCTGCGGGCACCTGGCCAGGTGCCAGGCGGAGGCTGAACTTGGCGCGTGCCCGTGGCAGGAGCGTATTCGACGCCACATCCACCGCGGGGGCATCAAAGCCAATGATGGACAGTGCGGGCTTGGTCCACAGACGCGAAGCAATGCTGCCTGTGCCGGCAAGCCGCACGCCGTCAAGAACCGAGGAGTCGGCCCGGTACTCCGCTTCGGTGAGGTCAACGGCCACGTTGTCGGTGGAAACCAGACCCTCGATCGCCACGTTGCCGTCCTCATCATGGAGGGTAGCGATGAGCCTGGAAAGCAGGGTGGGGGCATCGAGCACGGGGCCGCCAAACATGCCTGAATGGACAGCGTGCTCGAGCACCTGCACCTCGATGGTTCCATCCACGAGGCCCCGCAGGCTGGTGGTCAAGGCGGGAATGCCCACCTTCCAGTTGCTTGAATCGGCGACGACGATGACGTCCGCCTGAAGCAAATCCCGATGGGTTTCCAGGAAGGGGCGGAAGGTGGGCGAGCCGGCCTCCTCCTCGCCTTCGATAAAGAACGTCACCCCGAGGCCGAATTCGCGCCCCAGCACCTCAACAGCGGCAGTGTAGGCAGCCACATGGGTCATGATGCCGGCCTTGTCGTCGGCAGCGCCACGGCCGTAGAGCCGGCCGTCACGCTCGACGGCGGTGAACGGCTCTGATTCCCATAGTGCCGGATCGCCCGGCGGCTGGACGTCGTGGTGGGCGTATAAAAGGATGGTCGGCTTCCCGGCCGCCGCCTGGCGGCGTGCGACGACGGCGGGTCCGCCGGCGGTTCCGTCCGCCTTTGCGCTGCGCAGGACCTGGACTTCCTCAAGTCCCGCCGCGCGGAGCAACTCCGCTACGGACTGGGCGCTGGCTTCCAGCGGGGCGGGATCGAAACTGGGCCAGGCAATGCCCGGGATTGCCACGAGCTCCTTGAGCCGGGCCATGGTTGCCTCGAAGGACCTGCTGACGGACAGCCGGAGCGCAGCCGTATCAATCGTTACAGCACTGGACACAGCAGAGTGGGGGTTGTCGGGGCTGCCGGCATCGCGCGGAGTGCCCGCTGGAGAGGAAGTCATGGCGATCACAATACCCGCGCGGAATCTCTGCAGGCCGCAAGGTATTCTGTTGAGGTGTTCGGACGTAAAAAAGAAGCGCCAACGGCGCAGCAATCAATAGACCAGCAGGCCGCTGAAGCGGCCGCCCGGCAGGATGCCGCGTTTGGCAAGGGTGCACCCACGCCAACCCGTAGGGCCCAGGAAGCTGCGAGGAAGCGGCCCCTGGTGCCGGAGGACCGCAAGGCATCCAAAGCTGCCGAGCGCCAGGCCATCCAGGACCAGCGGACCAAAATGCGTCAGGCACTTGATACCGGTGACGAGAAGTTCCTGCCCCTGCGTGACAAGGGACCACAGAAGCGTTTCGCCCGCGACTATGTGGATGCGCGGTTCAGCCTGGGTGAATACCTGATGTTCGGGGCCCTGGTGTTTGTCATCATTTCCTTGATCGTCCCGGCCTCCAGCGAGCAGATGATTTACGTCCTGGGCGGCTTCTGGGTAATGTTCCTGGCCGTCTTTGTGGACGTGTTCATCCTGTCCCGGCAGCTCCGCAAGAAGCTGGCCGCCAAATTCGGCGAGGTGGAGCGCGGCACCGTCTGGTACGGCTCAATGCGCTCATTGCAGTTCCGCAAGCTGCGGCTGCCCAAGCCGCTCGTGAAGCGCGGACAATACCCGTCCTGATATGCCTGCCCGGGTGGGCCCGGCGGCTCACTCCATTGTTCGAGGCTCACTCCGTTGTTCAACCAGCAAACCCCGGCGGTCTTACCGCCGGGGTTTGCTCGTCTTTGCCGGTTGTCGGATTGCCGGCCTTGGTCTTCCCCGTCAGGTGCGCTTCCTGCCGGCCCGCGCCCTGGCCAGTTCGCGGTTGATCCGCGCGGCCCAGAAGGGCCCCTCGTAGAGGAAGGCCGTGTAACCCTGGACCAGGGTTGCTCCGGCGTCCAGCCGCTCCTGCACATCCCGGGCCGTCTCCACGCCGCCAACCGAGACGAGGGTAAGCGCGTCCCCGGTGGCCTCCTTGAGCCGGCGGAGGACTTCCAGCGACCGCTGCTTCAATGGCGCACCGGAAAGCCCCCCGGCGCCGCAGTCCGCGACCTTCGCGGCCGGTGTCGTCAGACCGCTGC
Organism: Pseudarthrobacter cremeus; assembly: GCF_051857465.1. Lineage (NCBI taxonomy): Bacteria > Bacillati > Actinomycetota > Actinomycetes > Micrococcales > Micrococcaceae > Pseudarthrobacter > Pseudarthrobacter cremeus. The sequence goes on from NZ_JBPZHC010000001.1 coordinate 350,064, forward strand.
GGCCGATGGTCGTATTGGTGGCGATGATTCCGTCCAGCTTCAGGTCCAGCGCCAGCCGGGCGACGTCGTCGATGTCTTCATCGCTGAGGTCCGGGGCAATCTTTACCAGCAATGGCACGTGGCGCCCGGCGGCCCGGTCGGCCTCCTCCCCCACGGCCGTCAGCAGCGGCCGAAGTGTCTGGACATCCTGCAGGAGGCGGAGCCCTGGCGTGTTGGGCGAACTCACGTTGACCACCAGGTAGTCGGCGGCCGGGGCAAGGCTCCGGGCACTGATGAGGTAGTCAGCCACGGCCTCGTCGAGCTCCACTACTTTGCTTTTGCCGATGTTTACCCCGATCACCGGGCGGACGTTCGGGTGCCTGCGCTGCAGGGCAGCCCGGGCCGCCTTGAGCCGGGGTTCGACGGCGGCCGCGCCGTCGTTGTTGAACCCCATCCGGTTGATCACTGCGCGGTCCTCGATGAGCCGGAACAGGCGTGGTTTCCCGTTGCCTGGCTGTGCCTGGCCGGTGATGGTCCCCACTTCCACATGGCCGAAGCCAAGCTCAGCGAGGGCCTCGATGCCCAGGCCCTCCTTGTCGAATCCTGCGGCCAGGCCAAACGGGGACGGGAAGGTGACACCGAACGCCGTGGTCTGCAGGGACGGTTCGGGGGCCGTGAACCTCGCCAGGACACGGCCTGCCCCTGAAGCATGGACGAGCCTGATCCCCTTGAATCCGATCTTGTGGGCGCGTTCGGCGTCCATCCATGAAAAGGCCAGCCTGAAGAATGTGGGATATACGCGCATGGCTCTAGTTTTCCGTCTTGGCCGGTCAGGACCAAACCGGGCAGCTGCGGTTTCGCCCGGCTAGCATAAAACCATGACCTGGCAGCCAGACATCCTCGGCGAAGGCTTCGAAGCCTGGACCTTCCAGGCTTCCGGCGCCGACCGTGTTCAGCGGACCGCCACGCTGGTGCGCTTCCGGGCCGGGGAACGGTCCGTCGAACAGCCCGGGGCCGGGGTTGACGTGGCACGCGCGCCACGAAGGACAGTGTTGTTCCTGCACGGCTGGAGCGACTATTTCTTCAATGTTGACCTGGCTGAATTCTGGACCCGTAACGGGTTCGAGTTCTATGCGCTGGACATGCACAACCACGGGCGCAGCCTGCGCCCGGACAGCCCCGGCGGTTACGTGGCCAACCTTGCCGATTACGACGCCGAGATCGAGCACGCCATCGAGCTCATCCGCGCCGACGCGCATCACATCGAACCTGCCGGCCAGTCCGTGCCCGCTTCCGATGAGCCAATGTCACTGACGCTGATGGGACATTCCACCGGCGGTTTGGTGGCGGCCTTGTGGGTCAGCCGACACCCAGACACCGTTTCCCAGCTCGTGCTAAACAGCCCTTGGCTGGAAATGCACGGCAGCTCGCTGGTCCGCCGCGCAGCGTCCACCATGGTGGGGCCGGTGGCGCGTTTCCGTCCCGAGGCAGTCCTTCGGCTGCCCGAGCGCGGATTCTATTGGCGGACCATCAGCAGTTCGGCCGAGGGCGAGTGGGCGCTGGATGACAGGTTTCGGCCGCCGATGGCTTTCCCGCTGAGGGCCGGCTGGCTAAGTGCCGTCCTGTCCGGTCATGCCAAGGTGGCCCGTGGGCTGGCCATCAATATCCCCATACTGGTCCTGCTCTCGCGGGGAAGTGCAAACGGGCCATTCTGGACCGAGGAAATGCGGCGGACCGACGCTGTCCTGGACGTCAACATCATCGCCCTCCGGGCACTGACGCTGGGGCGTACCGTCACGGTAGAGCGGATTGAAGGGGCCCTCCATGACGTCTTCCTCTCCCCTGCCCGGATACGGGCGGACGCTTATTCGAGGCTTTCCCGGTGGCTGCGTGCCTACGGCCCCCCTGGAAGCGGCGGACCCGGAGCCGGCATATGACCCGGGCGGCGAATGGCGCCCAACCAGGTGCGGCCTTGGTGCCGGCAACGGGCAGGCCATCGGACCTCTGGGCCGAAGACTTCCTGGGACCGGCCTTTCAGGTCCGCGAATTGCCGCTTGCCCCCGACGACGAGGGCGAGGTGGTGGCCAGCCTCGTCCGGTGTTCTGTCAGACCGCCAAGGCCGCACAGTCAAGGCACCGGCAACAATGACCGTGCCCCCGTCAGAGTGGTGCTCTACCTGCATGGATGGGCGGACTACTTTCTGCAGGCGGAACTTGCCCGGTACGTGGCGAGCCAGGGGATCCATTTCTATGCTGTGGACCTCAGGAAGTTTGGGCGCAGCCTGCGGGACTGGCAAACCCCCGGGTACGCCACGGACCTGGACGTCTACGACGAGGACCTGGCAGCCGCACTGGCGGCCATCAGGGCCGACGTCGCGCATCTCACGGGACCGGATGCACCGCCGGATGTCCACCTCCTGGCCCATTCCTTCGGCGGGCTAATTGCGGCCAGATGGGCTGACCGTCATCCAGGCGCACTGTCTACCCTGATCCTCAATGCCCCCTGGCTGGAGCTCCAGGGCAGCAGCCTGGTCAGGAATATCGCCATGCACCTGGTGGAACCTGTGGCCCGCTCCGATCCCCGGCGTCCCTTCCACTTTCCCGACATGCCCGGCTACTGGCAGAGCATGAGCAGCGAAGCGCACGGCGAGTGGCAGCTTAATCCGGTGTGGCGGCCGGCGTCGTCGTTCCCCATCCGGGCGGGTTGGGCAAAGGCGGTCCTCGCCGGCCACTCGGAGATCGCCAGGGGCCTGGACATCACAGCCCCCGTGCTGGTGTTGCTTTCAGACCGGACGAGGATCCAGGCCGAATGGACCGCCGAACTGATGCATGTCGACGCCGTGATCGACGTCGAGGAGACCGCCACGCGGGCACTTCGACTCGGTCGGAGGGTTTCGGTGTTCCGCTATCCAGGCGCGATGCACGACGTGTTTCTCTCCTCGCAGCGGATCCGCGAGGAGGCTTACCGGGACGTGGTCCGGTGGGTGCGGTCCGGCTCTTCGGAGACCGCCGCGTCGACGGCGCCGCCGTAACGCCGGTCCCGCTGGGCGTAGATCTCCACGGCCTTCCAGAGGGTCCGGCGGTCAACATCAGGCCACAGGGTATCCATAAAGACGAACTCCGCGTAAGCCGACTGCCAGAGCAGGAAGTTCGACAGCCGCTGTTCCCCCGAGCTCCGCAGGAACAGGTCAACATCGGGCAGGTCCGGTTCGTCCAGGTACTTCTGGATGGTTTTCTCGCTGATTGCTCCGGGCTTGAGCCGTCCGGCCGCCACCTCGGCGGCGATTGCCGTCACGGCATCGGTGATTTCGGCCCGACCGCCGTAATTAACACACATGTTCAACGTGACGGTGCTGTTGCCCGCGGTGAACTCCTCAGCCTCTTCGAGTTCCCGGATGACCGAGCCCCACAACCGTGGCCGGCGGCCGGACCAGCGTACGCGGACGCCCCATTCGTCCAGTTGGTTCCGCTGCCTGCGTAGCACGTCCTTGTTAAAACCCATCAGGAAGCGCACCTCTTCGGGTGAGCGCCGCCAGTTTTCGGTGGAGAAGGCATAAACGCTGACGTATTCGATGCCCAGTTCAATGGCGCCGGCCATCACGTCCAGGAGGGCCGGCTCACCGGCCTTATGACCTTCGATCCTCGGCAGGCCCCGCTGGTTGGCCCACCGGCCGTTACCGTCCATGACGATGGCGACATGCCGTGGAATGAATTCCGCGGGGATCGCCGGGGCGACTGCACCGGAAGGGTGAGGATACGGCGCGATCACAGGGGTGGTCCGCTTCCGCGAAGGGTTGTGCTTTTTTCCCAGTGCCACTGTCAGCTACGCTCCACATGTTTGAGGGATTTGAGGACCCGTTCGAGATGCCATTGCAGGTAGGCTGCCACCAGGCCGGCTGCCTCCCTGCGGTGCGGCTCCTGCGAGCCGTCCGCCGCCGTCCAGTTCCCCGTCAGCAACGCCGCCAGCAGGCTGACGGTCTCAGCTGCAGGGGCGGGCGAGCCCGGGGGCCGGCAGTCAGCACAGACCATGCCGCCGATGGGAGCGGAAAACGCTGTATGCGGCCCCGGCCGCCCGCAGCGCGCACAGTCCGTGAAGCTGGGCGCCCAGCCTCCGGTGGAGAGGGCACGGAGCAAATAAGAATCGAGGATCAGCCCGGGCGCATGTTCAGCGCGGCTCAGGGACGCCAGGGCGCCCACGAGGAGGTTGTACTGGGCGGTTCCGGCCTCGCCGTCGACGTCGGTCAGCTTCTCCGCTGTTTCAGTCATCGCTGCCGCCACGGTGTAGCTGGCGTAATCGGCGGCGATACTGCCGCCATAGGCACCCTTGGCCACGGCCTGGGTGACAATATCCAGTGTGCGGCCGGACACGAGCTGAAGGTCGGCCACCATAAACGGCTCCAGCCGGGCGCCGAATTTGCTGCTGGTCCGGCGCACGCCCTTCGCGACGGCGCGGATCTGGCCGTGATGCTTGGTCAATAGCGTGATGATGCGGTCCGCCTCGCCCAGCTTATGCGTCCGGAGCACGACGGCGTCATCGCGGTAGGACCGCGAGGCAAAGGATTGTTGGACCACGGTTAATCTTCGCACTGACTGCCGGAAAGCCGGCAATCCCGGCGCGTTGCGTGCCGGGATACCGGCACGCAACGCACAACGGGATCAGGCGCGGGCGTCCCGGACGGCGCGGTTGACAGCGGAAATGACTGCCTTCAGCGAGGACATGCTGGTGTTGGCATCAATGCCGACACCCCACAGGACCCGCTCCCCCACGGCACATTCGACATAGGCGGCTGCCAGGGCGTTCCCGCCTTCGGACAGCGCATGTTCGCTGTAGTCCAGGACACGGACGTCCATGCCGTCTTCGCGCAGGATGCTCAGCAGTGCGGCGATCGGCCCGTTTCCGGTCCCGGTCCGGCGGACCTGTGCACCGTCCACGGTCAGGTTGGCGTGCAGCGTCATGCCGCCGTCTTCAGCGGTTTCGGTGCTGACTGCGCCCAGGGCGTAGCGCCCCCACTGTCCGTCCGCCTGACTGGAGGGCAGATACTCGTCCTGGAACGCCTGCCACAGCTGCGCGCCGCTGACTTCGCCGCCCACGGTATCGGTACGCTTCTGGATGACGCCGGAGAATTCCATCTGGGCACGGCGCGGCAGGTCCAGGCTGTGCTCGTTCTTGAGCAGGTAGGCCACACCGCCCTTGCCGGACTGTGAATTGACACGGATGACGGCCTCGTAGGTGCGGCCGAGGTCCTTGGGGTCAATAGGCAGGTACGGTACCTCCCAGTTGTAGTCCGCAACGTCCACTCCTGCTGCAGCGGCGTCCTTCTCCAGCGCCTCGAACCCCTTCTTGATGGCGTCCTGGTGTGAACCGGAAAAAGCGGTGAAGACAAGGTCACCGCCGTACGGTGAACGTTCGGCGACCGGCAGCTGGTTGCAGTACTCGACGGTGCGGCGGATCTCATCGATGTTGGAGAAATCGATCATAGGGTCGATGCCCTGGACAAACATGTTCAGTCCCAGAGTGACGAGGTCAACGTTGCCGGTCCGCTCGCCGTTGCCGAACAGGCAGCCTTCGATCCGGTCCGCGCCGGCCAGGTAGCCCAGCTCGGCGGCCGCCACCCCGGTGCCCCTGTCGTTGTGCGGGTGCAGGGACAGGATGATGCCCTCGCGCGGGTGGAGGTGCCGGCTCATCCACTCGATGGAATCGGCGTAGACGTTGGGAGTGGCCATCTCAACGGTGGCGGGCAGGTTGATGATGACCTGGTTGTCGGCCGAGGCTTCGAAAACATCGGCGATGGCGTTGCAGACCCGGACGGCGTAATCCAGCTCTGTGCCGGTGAAGGACTCCGGGGAGTATTCGTAGGTCACGTGGGTGTCGACGAGGGTTTCCTCGTACTTCTTGCATAGCCGCGCGCCCTGCAGGGCAATGTCCAGGATTCCGTCCTGGTCCTGGTTGAACACGACGCGTCGCTGCAGGACCGACGTGGAATTGTACAGGTGGACGATGGCCTGCTTGGCCCCCACCAGGGACTCATAGGTCCGCTCGATCAGGTGTTCGCGGGCCTGGGTCAGCACCTGGATGGTGACGTCGTCCGGGATGCGGTTGCCCTCTATGAGCTGGCGGACAAAATCGAAGTCTGTCTGGGATGCGGACGGGAAGCCGACTTCGATTTCCTTGTAGCCCATGCCCACCAGCAGTTCGAACATCTTCATCTTGCGTGCCGGGCTCATGGGGTCGATCAGTGCCTGGTTTCCGTCACGCAGGTCCACGGCGCACCAGCGGGGGGCTTTCGTGATGACCTTGTCCGGCCAGGTCCGGTCCGGCATCTCCACCGTGATCAGGTCCTGGAACGGGCGGTAACGGTGGGCAGGCATTCCTGAGGGCTTCTGTGCGTTTCGCATTACAATCGGGCCTTTTCTATGGTTCTTGTGAAAGGGAGGCCGGGCAACACAAACTCCGCGACGAGGATGGGCCTGCGCTAGATCGCGTCTGAGGCCTCGCCGCGGCAGCTAAGAAGGAGGAGCTCTGCGCGCACCATTTGAGAGTAACACGCGTGCGTAAGATGGAGGAGCTACACCTCCTGTAACGTCCACCATGCAGACGCCGCACCGGTGCCAGCGCCGGCGGCGGCACGTCACACGAAGGAGCTTTCGTGCCCATCTCCGGGATCGACCTGTCCAACATCGACCACACCGTCCGGCCGCAGGATGACCTTTACCAGCACGTCAACGGCGCATGGCTCAAAGCCACGGAGATTCCTGATGACCGGCCGCTGGAGGGGACCTTCACTGCCCTGCGGGACGGGGCGGAAATTGCGGTCCGCGAGATCATCGAAGAGGCAGCGGGCAAGGGCGAAGCGGCCAGCGGCATAGAACGCAAGGTCGGCGAGCTCTACAACAGCTTCATGGACGAGGCCACCGTGGAGTCCAAGGGAATGGAACCCATCCGCGGGCGGCTGGCCGAGGTTTTTGCCACCGCCTCGATATCCGAGCTAGTGGCCTTGGCCGGCAGGCTGTTCCGGTCGGACGTCTCAGGGCTCTTCTACATCTACCCGGCGCCGGATGCAGGCAACCCGGACCGTATCCTGCTCTATACGGGCCAGGGTGGTCTGGGACTGCCGGACGAGTCCTATTACCGGGAAGAGAAGTTCGCCCCGATGGTCAGTTCTTACACAGACCATGTGCGGACCATGCTGACGCTGGCGGGGGTTGATGATGCCCCTTCCGCGGCCGCCCGCGTGGTTGCCCTCGAAACCAGCCTCGCGTCCCACCACTGGGACAACGTGACCCTGCGGGATCCGCAGAAGACCTACAACCTCAAGTCCGCCGACGAAGCAAGTGCTCTCTTCCCCCTCCTCGGCACCTGGTTCGAGGCCGCGGGAGTTGACGCCGACAAACGGCAGGAAATCGTGGTCAGCACACCAGACTTCTTCAGCGGAGCCGCCGGGCTGCTGGATTCCGAGCCATTGTCCGTGTGGCAGGAATGGCTGGCCCTGCGGGTCATCAACGCCGCTGCGCCTTATCTCTCCGCGGAGTTTGTGGACGCCAACTTTGCCTTCTACGGAACCACCATCAGCGGCACTCCCCGCAACAAGGACCGCTGGAAGCGTGGAGTCGCCGTGGTCGAAGCCGGACTGGGCGAAGCAGTCGGCCAGATCTACGTCTCAAAACATTTCCCCGAATCCCACAAGGCCCGCATGCAGACCTTGGTGGCAAACCTGATCGAGGCCTACCGGCAGAGCATCACGGCTTTGGAATGGATGGGCGAGGAAACGAAGGCCGAAGCCCTAAGGAAACTTGAGGCGTTCCGTGCGAAGATCGGCTACCCGGACGAGTGGATCGACTATTCCGCCGTGGAAATCGACCCCACCGACCTCCTGGGTAACGTGGAGCGCGCCCATAACGCCGACGTCGACCGTCACCTGGACGAGGTGGGCAAGCCGGTGGACCGCAACAAGTGGCTCATGACACCGCAGACGGTGAATGCCTATTACCACCCGATGCTCAACGAGATCGTCTTTCCGGCCGCCATCCTGCAGCCGCCGTTCTTCACGGCGGAGGCCGATGACGCCGTCAACTACGGCGGTATCGGTGCCGTGATCGGGCATGAGATCGGCCATGGTTTTGATGACCAGGGTTCACAGTTTGACGGCGGGGGCGCCCTGCGGAACTGGTGGACGGAAGGGGACCGCAAGGCCTTCGAGGAGCTGACTGCCAAGCTGGTAGCCCAGTTTGAGGTGTTGTCCCCTTACGCCGCTCCTGGCCACACCGTGAACGGCAAACTGACGCTGGGGGAAAACATCGGCGATCTTGGCGGCCTGACGATTGCGTACAAGGCCTACCTGCTCAGCCTTGACGGCCAGGAGCCTGAGGTGCTGGACGGGCTTACCGGGCAGCAGCGGTTCTTCGCCTCCTGGGCGGCGGGCTGGCGCCAGGTGATCCGCCCGGAGGAAGCAATCCGGCGGCTCGCCACCGATCCCCACTCCCCCAATGAGTTCAGGACCAACGCCATCGCGAAGAACCTGGACGCGTTCCAGGAGGCCTTTGGCGTGACCGAACAGGACGGCATGTGGATGGCGCCGGAGGCACGCGTCAGCATCTGGTAGGAGTCACCGGCAGCCAAAGCAGAAGAGGCGGGGCCGCGCTGGCCCCGCCTCTTCTGCCTTCAGTGGATAGTTACTGGTCCGGTCTGGACGAACTGTCCGTCAGTCCCGCACGATGAGCACCGGGTTGGCCTGCTGGCAAACGGTGTCCCCTGCCGTCTGGTTGACGATGTTCTCCGGCAGGGCGGCGGCAGCTCCATACGAGGTGCCGGAAGCAAAGTCCGTCCCCAGGTAGACCTGGACGCCCGGAATGGCAGGGGCAGGCTGTACCTGCGCGGCCGGGATCCCCAGCAAAGCGGCGACGTCAGAGGCCACATCCGCAAAGTCCGGTCCGTAGTAGATCACCGACTGCGCCACCGGGTTGGCCGCGAACTGTCCTGCCTGCGTGAAGCCGCCCGCAACCAGGGCCTGCACGATTTCCTGCGACCGTCCGGTGACGCCGGTGCCGTTGGCCACGGTCACGGGCTGCAGGGCCTTGTTGTACGGGGCCACCGGCGGGGCTGTTTCGGTGGGAACAGCCGAAGGGCCCGTGGTTTCTGTCGGCTTCGGGGACGGTGTGGCAGGGGCTGTGGGATCGGTAAGGTCAACGTCCCCGCGGAGTGCCGCGAAAAGCTGGGAACCTGCCGGCTCCGCGATCTGCAGCCGGTTGAGGTCCGTGACTGCCGGAGTGGTGGGCACTGCCACAAACGCCACCTTGCTGATATCGATGTTTTTGAGCCGGTTCCCGATGGTGACCAGTGAGGGAACCGAAGCCAGTCCGTTGTCCACTGTCAGGTTCTGGGTGACCACATCCGCGATCTTGAGCATTTTGGCGGGGTCCGAAAGGGTTCCGTCGTCTTTGATCTTGCGGGTGAGGGAGGACAGGAAGCCCTGCTGGGCCTTGATGCGGCCGAGATCGCCGCCGTCGGCGAATGCGTGCCGGGTCCGCAGGAAGGCGAGTGCCATCTCGCCCTGGACCGCTGATGTGCCGGCCGGCAGCCGGAGCTGTGAGTCAGGATCGTAGACGGCGTCGCTGATGCAGACGTCCACTCCGCCCACCGTATTGGAGAGCTCTTTGACGGCATTGAAGTCGGCCATCATGAAGTGGTCGATTTCCAGGCCGGTCAGCTTATTGACTGTGTCGACGGCGCAACCGATGCCTGCCTCTCCCATGGCTTCATTGATCATGACGCCGCTGCGGGCCGGGTAGACGCGTTTGGTCTGAGGGTCCGTGCACTGCGGGATGTCAACCAAAAGGTCCCGCGGGAAGCTGATAACGCTGACACGCTTGTTATCCGCCGATATGTCCATCAGCATCATCACATCGGACTTCCCGTAGCCCGTCGACTCGTCCGCGCCGCCGTACTCGGAGTTTTTTCCGTCCCTCGTGTCTGATCCCAGGATCAGGATCTGCATTCTGTCAGAGGAATCGTTGACATCGCTTGCCGTGCCGTCACCGGCGGTCAGGGGCGCGGTAGTGATGTTCGACTGCAGCCGGAAGTACCAATACCCGGCGAACCCCAGGCCGCCGACCACCAGGACGGTGAGCAGCGCGGCAGTCACTTTCAGCCAGCCCGGCATCCGGCGATGGGATCCGAGGTGCCGGGCGACGCCCACGGCAGTGTCATCCGCGTGCCGGGAAACCGGCCCGTTTCCGGCGGCGGAGTCGGCTCCGTACTCGCGATTGTCGCGGGTTCGCCCCATGTGGTGTACCTTCCTCTGAAATCTGAATCCGGCCCATTTTAGTTGCCCATGCTGGGAACTTCCCGGTGGCCGGCCCGGGCAGGAGGATTATGACCGGGTCAGAACCCCAGCTTGACCAGCTGTTTGGGGTCCCGTTGCCAGTCCTTTGCCACCTTCACGTGGAGATCCAGGTAGATCCGGGCGCCGAGCAACGCCTCGATTGCCTTGCGTGCATTGGTGCCGACTTCGCGGAGCCGGGCACCGCCCTTGCCGATGATGATGGCTTTCTGGGACGGACGTTCCACATAGAGGTTGACCCGGACATCGAGGAACGGCCGGTCTTCAGGCCTGCCCTCACGCGGGACGATTTCATCGACGACGACGGCCAGGGAGTGCGGCAGTTCGTCGCGGACGCCTTCGAGGGCGGCTTCCCTGATGAGTTCGGCGATCATCACCGCTTCCGGTTCGTCCGTCAGGTGGCCGTCGGGATAAAGCGGGGGCGACGGCGGCATGTGGCCGATCAGCACATCGGCGACAGTGCTTACCTGGAAGCCGTCAGCGGCGGAGACGGGCACGATGTCCTTCCAGCCGTCCTCCCCCACGACCTCCCGGCCGAGCGCAGCGACGGCGAGCAGCTGCTCGGTCAGTCCTTGACGGTCAACCGTGTCCGCTTTGGTCACGATGGCGATAACGGGTTTTCCGCCGAGGGCTGCAAGCTGCGCGGCGATGTACTTGTCACCCGGGCCGATTTTTTCGTTGGCGGGCAGGCAGAAGCCGATCGCGTCGACCTCGGCAAGGGTGTCTGCCACGAGGTCGTTGAGGCGCTTGCCCAGCAGCGTGCGGGGGCGGTGCAGGCCCGGGGTGTCAACCAGGACCAGCTGGGCGTCGTCGCGGTGGACGATCCCGCGGATGGTGTGCCGGGTGGTCTGCGGTTTGGCGGAGGTGATGGCAACCTTCTGGCCCACCAGGGCGTTGGTGAGGGTTGATTTTCCCGCGTTCGGTCGCCCCACCAGGACGGCGAAGCCGGCCCGGTAGCCGCCGAAGTCTTCACCGGCGGAATTCTGGTTGGCCGGGGGCCTATTTTTCTTGTTCACGTGAAACTCCCTGCTGGGTTGCTTCCGCCTCGTCGAGGAGGTCTTCAAGGTCAGTGTCTACTGGTGGTGCTGCTGCGGCAATGATGTGGCTGACCCGGTTGCGCCGGCCTTCGAGCCTTTCGGCGCGCAATGAGATCCCGCCGACTTCCACGGTGCTTCCCACGATCGGTACGCGGCCCAACGCCTTGGCCAACAGGCCGCCTACGGTGTCCACCTCGTCGTCGTCGAGCTCAATATCGAAAAGTTCGCCGAGATCGTCGATGCTCATCCGTGCGCTGACGCGGTAGGAGCCGTCTCCGAGGGCAACGGCCTCGGCGCTCTCGGTATCGTACTCGTCCACGATCTCGCCGACGATTTCCTCGATGAGGTCCTCGAGGGTGACGAGGCCGGCTGTGCCGCCGTACTCGTCGATGACGATGGCCACGTGGGTGGATTCCTTCTGCAGTTCCCGCAGCAGGTCGCTTACCGGCTTGGACTCGGGGACGTAGCGGACTTCGCGGGCCAGGGCCTCGACCGGGGGCTGTTCGTCGTCGGGCCCCAGTTCGTGCAGCGTCGCGGCGACATCCTTGAGATAGACAATCCCCAGGATCTGGTCCGCGTTGTCGCGGATCACGGGCATCCGCGAATAGCCGGAACGCAGGAACAGCGACATGGCCCGCCTGAGGCTTGAGCCGGCGTCGATGGTGAGAATGTCCGTCCGGGGCACCATGACGGCGCGTACCAGGGTGTCCCCGAAGTCAAAGACGGACTGGATCATTTCCGCCTCAGTGTCCTCGATCATGTCCGATTCGGAGGCCCGGTCCACAAGTTCCCGGAATTCCTGTTCGCTGAAGAAGGCTTCATCGCCGGCCGGTGCGCCCGGCGCGGCGGCACTTCCCAGGGCCACGAGCCACCCGGGGATGGGCCCAAGGACCCATGTCAGGAACCGGATGAGGCCGGCGGTGTGGCGGACAACGGCTGCCGAGTGGAGCCTGCCGATCTGGCGCGGCGAAACTCCGACGATGACGAACCCCAGCAGGGCCATGATTCCGGTCGCGGCAAGACCGGCGAGCCAGATGTTGTCGAGCAGGCTGTGCAGCAGGACCGCTACGGCCACCGCAGAAGCCATCTCGAACCACACACGCCAGAACCTCAGGGCCCGGATGTGCGCCACCGGCTGGGCAAGGATGCGCTTCATGGCATTGCCGCGGCTCTTCAGGAGCGCCTCTTCGGCGTCGTGCCGGGGAAGGTAGGTGAAAGCGGCCTCCGCCGCGGTCAGGAGTGCAGCAGTACTGAGGAACGCCAGGGCCATGCCAACAAGGAGCAGGGGCGTCACTGCGTGGTCTCGGCGGGTGCGTCTTTGCCGGTGAATCCCGAGAGCAGCTGGCGCTGGAGGCCGAACATTTCTTCCTTCTCCTCCGGCTCGGCATGGTCGTAGCCGAGCAGGTGGAGGATCCCGTGTGTGGTCAGGAGAAGCATTTCATCCTGCAGTGAGTGGCCCGCGTTTTTGGCCTGGGCCTGTGCCACCTGAGGGCACACCGCGATGTCCCCCAACATCCCCTGGGGCGTGGGCCGGTCCGGGGTTCCGGGAGTCAGTTCATCCATGGGGACTGAGAGCACATCGGTCGAGCCCGGCTCGTCCATCAGCTCGATGTGAAGCTTCTCCATGGCAGGTTCGTCCACCAGGAGGATCGAGAGTTCGGCCTGCGGGTGGATGTACAGCTGCTCGAAGATGAACCGCGACAGGGCCACGAGCTCCGCTTCGTCCACCTGGACGCCGGATTCGTTGTTCACCTCGATGCTCATGCGTGCTCCCCCCGCTTTTCGCGGCTGACCGAGTGCTTGACCTTGCTGCGCTGGACATCGTCCCACAGGCTGTAGGCGCGGACGATGTCACCCACCAGGCGGTGCCGTACCACATCGGTGGAGTCCAGGACCGTGAAGTTGACGTCCTCGATTCCCTGCAGGATTTCTTCCACAATCCGCAACCCGGAGCGGGTGCCAAAGGGCAGGTCCACCTGTGTGACATCGCCGGTGACAACCATTTTGGAGCCGAAGCCCAGCCGGGTCAGGAACATCTTCATCTGCTCGGGCGTGGTGTTCTGTGCCTCGTCCAGGATGATGAAGGCGTCGTTCAGGGTGCGTCCGCGCATGTAAGCGAGCGGCGCCACTTCGATGGTCCCGGCGGCCATGAGGCGCGGGATGGACTCGGGGTCCATCATGTCGTGGAGTGCATCGTAAAGCGGCCGCAGGTAGGGGTCGATCTTGTCGCTCAGGGTGCCGGGCAGGAAGCCGAGCCGCTCGCCCGCTTCAACCGCGGGCCTGGTCAGGATGATCCGGCTGACTTCCTTCTGCTGCAGCGCCTGGACCGCTTTGGCCATTGCCAGGTAGGTCTTGCCCGTGCCTGCGGGACCTATTCCGAAGATGACGGTGTTCGCGTCAATCGCGTCAACGTAATTCTTTTGGTTGAGGGTTTTGGGCCTGATGGTTTTTCCGCGGCTGGAGAGGATGTCGTGCGTCAGGATGTCCACGGGGTTCTGCAGGGACTGGGACTGGCTCCGGAGCAGCGCCACGAGCTGTTGCAGCACCGCCGGGCTGATGACCGTGCCGCGGGCCACGAGTCCGCGGACCTCATGCAGCAGCCGCATGATGCGGGGCACTTCGGTGGCCGGACCGCTGATGGACAGCTCGTTTCCACGGACATGGAAGTTCACGGAGGGGAACTGCTCTTCGATGAAACGCAGGGCCTCGTCATGGCTGCCGAGCGATTGGACCATCTGATCGGAGTTGTCAAAGAGAACCACCTCCGTCCGGACACCGGGAAGTGAGTGGGGGAATTCTCCGGCGGCGCGGTCGGTATTGAGCCGGCGCTTTCCGTTCGCTGATTCAGTCATGGTGCTGGCCCGCAGGCCCGTGGTCCCCTCCAGTTCGAATTTACCTGCCGACAGCTCCTGTGTGCGTGGCCTGTTTGCCAGGTACGCAGGAGCCAGCGGACTCCCTCTATCTTACGCCAGCAGCCACTGACCGGTGGCGCCGGGGATGTGTCCTGGCGGGAGTGCCCCACCAGCGATTCGGACGTGCCGGCCCGTCATTAGGTATCAACTTCATATCGGGCTCATATCGTTCCCGTTGCAGTTGGGCATCGGGGACGTAATTGGGCTCTTTTGGGATGGTCCGCCATGCAATGCTGGGAATCCAAGCCGTCCGGGGACCGGCTCGGGAAGCGCATGCCTCATTGTTCGGAACCAGGAAGGACAGGGTCACCAGAGTGCCGGAAAAAACGACGCCCCTCCGTGCGGCACCTGCCCTTCGGCGGTTCCGTCTGCGGGTAATCCTGGGCCTGTTTCCCGCTGTCCTGCTGCTCACCGGCTGCATTGCGGAGCCTGGCCCGGAAGCCACCCTGCCGGGAAATTCCACTGCCGCGGCAACGGGCTCGCCTGGCGTCCCGTCCACCAGCGCACCGCTGGAGACCACTCAGTCCTCGAACAAGGCGCCCGTCTACTGGATTGGCCGCAGCAACGGCAGCGTCTTCCTTTACCGCGAGTTCCGCGACGTGCCGGACCAGGATAATCCTGTGACGCGCGCCCTGCGGGCCATGATGTCTGAGAAGCCGCTGGACCCGGATTACTTCACGCCGTGGCAAAACCCGGAAAAGCTGGCATCGTCAATTTCGGGCAAGAATGTGATCACGGTTGACCTCTCCGAGGATGCGTTCAACAGCAATCTCGACGCCGACATGGCTGTCCGCGCCGTACAGCAGCTGGTCTACACAGCTACGGCAGCAGCGGCCAGCTCCGGCCTGATCGACTCCGGCCAGCAGATCCAGGTCCGGGTACTTGTGGACGGTCATACGGACTACGTGGCGTTTGACCACGTCCAGCTGGGCGACCCGATGTCGCGTGCCGCCGGGCTGGTGGCTCCCGTGTGGATCATCGACCCGCAGGAAGGGACGGATATGGCGGGTGGCAGTGTTAAGATCACCGGCCGAAGCACCCTTGCGGGAGGCAAGCTTGCCTGGCAGATCCTGCGGGTGGAAGGAAACGGGGACAAAACGCCTTACCTGACCGGGGAGACCACGGCCGGAACCGAAGCGGCCCACTCCGGACTCTTCACCCTCGCCCTGAGTCTGTCCACCGGCAAGTATGAGCTCCGTGTCGCGCAGGTGGACGCCGGAACCGGCCAGCAGCTGAACGTGGATACCCGGACCTTCAGAGTCGGGTAGCGCTCCAGCGCCCCAGGACATCGCTCGCCAGGACCACGGCGGCAGGACCGGCCGTGGAGGACCTCAGGACGTGATGCCCCAGCAAAGCCGTCACGGCGCCGGCGTCGCAGAGCCTGGTGACTTCGCGCGGGCTGATGCCGCCCTCCGGGCCCACAATCAGCAGGATTTCCAGCGCACCGGCCCCGGGCTCCGGCTGCCGCGTCTGCCACGTTTCCAGGACTGAGCGGAACGGCCGCACCGCGTCTTCGTGGAGGATCACTGCCAGGTCCGCGGCAGCAACGGCGGCAGCAAGGCCGGGCGTCTCGACGGCGGCACGCACCTCAGGGATCCAGGCACGCCGGGCCTGTTTGGCCGCGGCGGTAACCACCGACTGCCATTTGCCATGGGCCTTGGCAGCACGCTCACCTTTCCAGCGCACAATGGAACGTTCCGACTGCCAGGGGATCACGGCGTCTATCCCCAGTTCCGTGGCCGTTTCAATGGCCAGTTCATCGCGGTCCCCCTTGGCCAGCGCCTGGACCAGCACCAGCCTGGTACCGGGCTGCTCCTCCACGGCCAGCGCGCCGCATTCGACGGTGAGTTCAGCAGGAGACGCCGAAACGACTCTTCCGGTCAGCCGTTTCCCGGCGCCGTCGGCGATGTCCACCGGCTCCCCCGGCGAAAGCCGCTTCACGGCCACGGCATGGCGCGCTTCAGGACCGTCAAGGACAAACAGGGCGCCGGGCGTCATATGGTCCAGCGCCCCGGGACCGCTGAAGAAGACGGGGTTGCTCACCGCTACAGGTTACCGAACCGGTCCCGCAGCTTGGCGAACACACCGCCGCTGACGGCGAGCTTGCCCTCGGTGAACTGTTCTCCGCGCAGCTTCGCCAGCTGACGAAGGAGGTCCTCCTGCGCGGCATCCAGCTTCGCCGGCGTCTCCACCTGGAGGTGGACCATGAGGTCGCCGCGGCCGTACCCGCGCAGGTGGGTCACTCCCAGGCCGCGGAGCGTGATGATCTCGCCGGACTGCGTCCCCGCCTTCACGTCGATCTCCTGAAGCCCGTCGAAGGTTTCCAGTGACAGCTCAGTGCCCAGGGCAGCGGCCGTCATCGGGATATTCAGCGTGGCGTGGAGGTCGTCGCCGTCGCGGGCGTAGGTGGCATCGTTGTTGACGCGGATTTCGACGTACAGGTCTCCGGCGGGTCCGCCGGCCGGGCCTGCTTCGCCCTGGCCCGAGAGCTGGATGCGGGTGCCCGTGGCCACACCGGCGGGCACCTTGATGGTGAGTGACCGGCGGCTGCGGATGCGGCCCTGGCCGTTGCACTCATTGCAGGGATCCTTGATGACGGTTCCGAAGCCTTCGCAGCTGCCACACGGAGCCGCCGTCATGACCTGGCCGAGGATGGAGCGGACGGCGCGCTGGACCTGGCCGCTGCCGCCGCAGATATCGCAGCGTTCAGGGTGGCTGCCCTCACGGCAGCACGAGCCGTTGCAGGTGGGGCACGTGACGGCTGTGTCAACTTCGAGTTTCTTGTTGACCCCGAACACGGCATCCCGGAGTTCGATCCGGACGCTGATGAGCGCATCCTGGCCGCGGCGGACCCGGGAAGCGGGGCCCGCGGACCCTCCGGCGCCAAAGAAGGTATCGAAGATGTCCTGGAACGCGAAGCCCTGTCCGGCGTATCCGCCGCCGCCGAATCCGTTGTCCGTTCCGTTTTCGTTGCCGGTGGTGTCATAGATCCGGCGCTTCTGGGGATCCGAAAGCACCTCGTAGGCGTGGGTCACGGCCTTGAAGCGGTCCGACGCATCGTCCCCGGGATTGACATCCGGGTGAAGTGTGCGGGCCAGCTTGCGGTAGGCCTTCTTGATCTCTTCTCCGGTGGCTTCCGGCGAGACCCCGAGGACGTCGTAGTGGCTGCTCAAAGTTCGTATCTCTTCCTTGTTGTACTCCAGGCAGCCGGGCTGCCTGCACTGCTTCTGGTGCTGGACCGAACGGCTTTTACGGACCCAGAATTCTTGAAAGGTAACGGGCTACTGCCCTGACGGCGGCCATGGTGGTGGGATAGTCCATCCGGGTGGGACCCAGTACACCGATCTTCGCGGTACTGTCCGGCCCGTAGCCCGTGGCCACCACGGATGCTTCGGCAAGGCCAACGTAGGGGTTCTCGCGTCCGATGCTCACGGTTACGCCACGGGGATCCTGTGCCATTTCGCTCAGAAGCCTGAGCATCACCACTTGTTCTTCCAGGGCCTCAAGCACAGGGCCGATACTCAACGGGAAGTCCACGTTGGACCTGGCGAGGTTCGCGGTACCCGCCATGACCATCCGGTCTTCCCGGCTGCTGTGGGCGAGTGTTTCCAGCCCCTGCGCCAGCGCCTGCGCGGCTGCCCGCTGGCCGGGGCTTACCGACGAAACCACTGCCGCCAGGGACTGCGTCAGGAGGCTCAGCGGCGTGCCCGACAGCGACCCGAGGAAGTGCGTCCGCAGGTTGGCGATGGCGTCCTCGCCCAGGTCCTGGCCGACGTCGGTCACCCGTTGCTCCACTTTGCCGGTGTTGGCAATCAGGACCACGAGGACCCGTCGTGGCGCAAGGAGGACGAACTCGATGTGGCGGATAGTGGCGCGGCTCAGGTGCGGGTACTGGACCACGGCCACCTGGTTGGTCAGCTGGGACAGCAGCCTGACCGTCCGCTCCAGGACGTCATCCAGGTCATCTGAGCCTTCCAGCAACGACTGGATAGCGCGGCGCTCTGCCGCGGAAAGCGGTTTGACCGCGGAAATCTGGTCGACGAACAGCCGGTAGCCCTTGTCGGTGGGAATCCGGCCCGCGCTGGTATGCGGCGCTGTGATCAGGCCTTCGTCTTCCAGCGCCGCCATGTCGTTGCGGATTGTGGCGCTGGAGACGCCAAGGTGATGGCGTTCCACCAGGGCTTTGGACCCCACCGGCTCACGGGAGTGAACGTAGTCCTCCACGATGGCACGCAGTACTTCAAGTTTGCGCGGCTCGCTCACACTCCACCTCCATCTACGGGTCACAGCCTGCCTGGCCGGGCCACCGGCATCCCCGTGGTCCAGACGGACGGGGCGGTCAGGACGGACCAGCCAGCGTTAGCACTCGACATGCCTAAGTGCTAACAGTCTAATATGACTCTCCCCGTTGTTAGCATTGGTACCGCTCCGGGCGAAACTCCGGGCGGGTCATCTAGCGCAAGGCGGAGTGAATCGATGCAGTACCAGAGTTGGGGTCCGCAGGAAATCAAAGCGCCCGTCAGGAGTGAACTCCCCGAGGTTCCTGCAGAACGGGGAATGGTCCTCGAGGACGCACAGTCGGGCTGGGTAGGCGCTGTGACCAGGGTGGAGAAATCCGGCGGCATGCACCTGGTGGCCCTTGAAGACCGGCGTGGCAAGTCCCGGTCCTTCAAGCTTGGCTTTGGTTTCCTCCTGGAGGGGCAGCCCATCCGGCTGATGCCCCCCGCTCCCCGGCAGGCCGCCACCGCCTCCACTGCTGCGGCCGGACGGACGGCCTCCGGTTCAGTCCGCGTGGCCGGACAGCGTGCCCAGGTGGCAAAGGCGAGCAGGATCTGGGTGGAGGGAAAGCACGACGCCGAACTCATCGAAAAGGTCTGGGGCGATGACTTGCGCGTGGAAGGCATCGTCGTCGAACCGTTGCATGGGATCGATGACCTCGCGGGTGCGGTGGCCGCGTTCCAGCCCGGTCCCGGCAGGCGGCTGGGGGTCCTGGTGGACCACCTGGTGGCTGACTCAAAAGAGTCGCGGATCGCGGCGGGGGTCATGGCTTCACCGGGAGCCTCGGGCAACGTCCTGATCGTCGGGCATCCCTACGTTGACGTGTGGCAGGCGATCCGGCCCTCCGTGCTGGGTATTGCCCAGTGGCCTGTGGTGCCCCGGGGGCAGGACTGGAAGACGGGCATTCTGGCGGCGTTCGGCTGGCCCCACTCCACCAAGGAGGACATCGGGCTCGGCTGGCAGAAGCTGCTGGGCGCGGTCCACAGCTACGCGGACCTGGAAGCATCGCTCCTGGGCCGGGTGGAGGAAGTCATCGACTTCCTGACGGTGCCTTAGGTTCGGTCTGCGGGCGGCAGCGGGGCTTTTGTCCAACAAGCCAGTATTCTTGGTACTGCGGAGGCTGTTGTTTCTTCATGCCGGCATTCTCCACCAAGCACTATTGCACTCTCGAAGGAAGAAACAGTGGCACAAAACGCACGCGGGCACCGGGACGACCAAAGCCACCAAGGCCGTTCCGAGTACCAGGGCGTTCCCGCAAATGCATTGCCCCTTACGGCCAGCGAGGACCGTCAGTGGGCTACGCTGGCCCACTTCGGCGGAATCCTCGGCTGCGTTCCGTCGCTCCTGATATTCCTGATCTTCCGTGAGCGCGGCCCGTTCACGGCTCAGGAGTCCAAAGAGGCCTTGAATTTCAGCCTTCCGCCCACCATTGCGGCACTCGTGGCAAACCTCCTGGTCTTCATACCGGTGGTAGGAAACATTTTTGCGGTCATCGCCACCCTGATCTGGATCGCCCTGACCTGCTACTCGGTCGCCGCCGGCATCCACGTCAACAAGGGCCAGCCCCACCGCTACCAGTACAACCTGCGCTGGATCAAGTAGTACCCAGCCACACTCAACCAACGCGGGGTCACTCCCGGCCCAATCCAGCGAGGATATCGGGCCGGAAGTGACCCCGCGTTGCTGTGGCGGGGTTCAGTCCGGCAGGATCCGCCGCACCACGGCGTCGGCCAGCAGGCGGCCCTTGAGGGTCAGCACCAGCTTTCCGCGGAAGGCCGCCGGCGCCTCCACCAGGCCATCGGCGATGAGCCCGGCCATCGCGTGACGGCCCGGCTCCCCCAGTGTTGAGACAGCCAACCCGGACACGAGCCGGGCCTCGAGCATGACCCGCTCCACCTCACGGGTTTCTGCGTCCAGGGTTTCCCGTCCGGCGGCCGGTGAGAGCCCTTGGGCCAGCCTTCCGGCGTAGGCAGTGGGGTGCTTGACGTTCCACCACCGCACGCCGCCCACGTGGGAGTGGGCGCCGGGCCCGATTCCCCACCAGTCATCCCCGCGCCAGTACGCCAGGTTGTGCCTGCACGCCTGTTCCGGAGTACGCGCCCAGTTGCTGACCTCGTACCAGCCCAGCCCGGCCGCCGTGATGAGCTCGTCGGCGAGTTCGTACTTGTCGGCGTGGTCGTCGTCGTCGATTCCGGGGACTTCGCCCCGGCGGATCTGGGCGGCAAGCTTCGTACCGTCTTCCACTATCAGCGCGTAGGCGCTGATGTGGTCCGGTTCGTAGGACAGCGCAGTCTCCAGGGAGTAGCGCCAATCGGCCAGGGACTCCCCCGGCGTTCCGTAGATAAGGTCCAGGCTGACGGCCAGGCCGGCGTCGCGCGCCCACTGCACCACTTGGGGAACACGGCTGGGCGTGTGCGTGCGGTCCAGGACTTTCAGGACGTGGGGAACGGCGGACTGCATGCCGAAGGAGACCCTGGTGAAACCGGCTTCCTTAAGGACAGCCAAAGATTCGGGGGTGACTGAGTCCGGGTTCGCTTCAGTGGTGACCTCGGCGCCCGGTTCCAGGCCCCAATGCCCGACGGCGGCACTCAGGATCTGCGCAAGGTCCTCAGCAGGGAGGAGTGTGGGGGTCCCGCCGCCGAAGAAAACGGTGCTCAACGGCCTGTCCGGCAGCTTCGACTCCCGCAGGACGGTCGCCGCGAAGTCCACCTCCGACACGGCGGTGGAAGCGTAGGCATCCTGGGAAGCCCCGCCGCCGAGTTCGGTGGCCGTATAGGTGTTGAAGTCGCAGTACCCGCAGCGCACAGCACAAAACGGAATGTGCACGTACAGCCCGAAGGCCCGCTCCGCCGCACCGTCCGTTGCCTGGCCGGGCAACAGACCGTCCGACGGCGCCGGGTCACCGAGGGGAAGAGTGCTAGGCATTGCGGCGGCCTCCGGTGGTTCGGGCCACTCTGATCATTACTTCTTGGCCTTGTCCTTGGACTCGTCCGTGGTCAGCGCAGCGATGAAGGCTTCCTGGGGAACCTCTACGCGGCCCACCATCTTCATGCGCTTCTTGCCTTCTTTTTGCTTTTCCAGCAGCTTGCGCTTACGGGAGATGTCACCGCCGTAGCACTTGGCCAGGACGTCCTTGCGGATGGCCCTGATGCTTTCCCGGGCAATGATCCTGGAGCCAATGGCGGCCTGGATGGGCACCTCGAACTGCTGGCGCGGAATGAGTTCGCGGAGCTTGGTGGTCATCATGACGCCATAGGCGTAGGCCTTGTCCCGGTGGGTGATGGCGGAGAAAGCGTCAACCTGCTCGCCCTGGAGCATGATGTCCACCTTGACGAGATCGGCCACCTGGTCGCCGTCGGCCTTCCAGTCCAGCGAGCCATAGCCGCGGGTCTTGGACTTGAGGATGTCGAAGAAGTCAAAAACGATTTCCGCGAGCGGAAGGCGGTACCGGATTTCCACCCGGTCTTCAGAAAGGTAGTCCATGCCGCCGATTACGCCGCGGCGGCTCTGGCACAGTTCCATGATGGCACCGACAAATTCGTTGGGCGCCAGGATGGTCGCCGAAACCATCGGTTCGCGGACTTCGGCGACTTTTCCGGTGGGGTATTCGCTGGGGTTGGTCACATGGACCACCTTCTTGTCCTCCAGCGTCACCTCGTACTCGACGTTAGGGGCCGTGGAGATCAGGTCCAGGTTGTACTCGCGTTCGAGCCGCTCCCGGGTGATCTCCAGGTGCAGCAGGCCCAGGAAGCCCACGCGGAAGCCGAATCCCAGCGCCGCTGAGGTCTCGGGTTCGTAGACGAGCGCGGCGTCATTGAGCATGAGCTTTTCCAGCGCGTCACGCAGGACCGGGTAGTCGGTGCCGTCCAGGGGATACAGGCCGGAGAAGACCATCGGCTTCGCATCCGCGTAGCCGGGAAGGGATTCGGCGGCCGGCTTGGCAAGGTTGGTGACGGTGTCGCCCACTTTGGAGAGCCGGACGTCCTTCACACCCGTGATCAGGTAGCCGACCTCGCCCACGCCAAGGCCCTTTGAGGGGGTTGGTTCCGGTGAGCTTACGCCGATTTCGAGGAGTTCGTGCGTGGCCCGGGTGGACATCATCTGGATACGTTCACGGGGGTGGAGCATGCCGTCCACCACGCGGACATAGGTCACCACGCCGCGGTAGGTGTCGTACACGGAGTCGAAGATCATGGCGCGGGCAGGGGCGTTCGGATCACCCTTGGGCGCGGGCAGGTCGCGCACGATCTTGTCCAGCAGGGCCTCAACACCCATGCCGGTCTTGCCGGAGACCCGGAGGACATCGTCCGGGTCTCCGCCGATCAGGCTGGCCAGCTCCGCCGCGTACTTCTCGGGCTGCGCGGCCGGGAGGTCGATCTTGTTCAGGACCGGGATGATGGTGAGGTTGTTTTCCATCGCCAGGTAAAGGTTGGCGAGCGTCTGGGCCTCGATGCCCTGCGCTGCGTCAACGAGCAGCACTGCACCTTCGCAGGCTGCCAGCGACCGGGAGACCTCATAGGTGAAGTCAACGTGGCCGGGCGTGTCGATCATGTTCAAGGCGTAGCTGTTGCCGTCGAGTTCCCACGGCATGCGTACCGCCTGGGACTTGATGGTGATGCCGCGCTCGCGTTCGATGTCCATGCGGTCCAGGTACTGGGCCTTCATGTCGCGGGACTTGACGACCCCGGTGAACTGCAGCATGCGGTCGGCCAGGGTGGACTTACCGTGGTCAATGTGCGCGATGATGCAGAAATTCCGAATGATGGCCGGATCTGTCGCGGCGGGCACCGGGGCGGTGCGGGCCATGGGAGACACGCAGGGTCCTTACTGTTGGCATTCACGCGGCCGCCTGCAGGACGCAACGAAAGCACCCTGCGGCCGGGCCGCACATTTTGAACCTCCAGTGTCCCACGCCGGAGCCCATCGCACTGCATTCCGCGGGCGAAGCCGGACATTCCGCGGACAACACCGGGCCGGCGATATTGTTGCCCCATGCCTATTAACCTCCGCTCCTTGGCCAGTGCCTTCCGGACGACAGTCAGGGCCCTGGAGAGATTCCGATTCGGTGCAACCCAATCTCCCGGACCTTCCGCAGCCAAGACGGTTGGCCGGTCCGCCACGGTCCCGCCTGCACAGGCCGCCTCGTACGCCGGCGATTTCCGGGGCGTCTCCGCCGTCCGCTACGCACCACAGCCCGACGGTAGCCCCGATCCCGGCGAGGTCGTATGGACGTGGGTGCCGTACGAGGAGGACCACTCCCGAGGAAAAGACCGGCCTGTCCTGCTGGTCGGCCATCACGGCCCGCACCTGCTGGCCCTGATGCTGACCAGCAAGGACCACGACCAGGACGGCAACAGGTCCGAAGACTACGTGGACATCGGAACCGGCAACTGGGACCGTCAGCAGCGCCCCAGCGAAGCGAATCTGGGACGCGTCCTGCAGATCAGCCCGGACAGCATCCGGCGGGAGGGCGCTGTGTTGGACCGGAAGCGCTTTGAAGCGGTTGCGGCCGGGCTGCGTCACCGACACGGCTGGAAGTAGCCTGCTCAAATGGCCACTCCGGTGCGGGGTCTGCTATTCTTTATAGCTGTGTGTCCGTGCAGGTCGACGGCCACTGATGGTTGGCCGCCATAGGTATCCCCACGCCGCTCAGTCAATGGCCAATCTGAAAGCCCTCTAGACCATTTCCGCATTAAAAAGAGAGTTCACACGTGGCTAATATCAAGTCCCAGAAGAAGCGCATCCTCACCAACGAGAAGGCACGCCTGCGCAACAACGCAGTCAAGTCTGAGCTGAAGACGGCCATCCGCGCCGTCAACACCGCCGTTGAGTCCACCGACAAGGATGCAGCTGCTGCTGCCCTGGTTGCTGCCGGCCGCAAGCTGGACAAGGCTGTCAGCAAGGGTGTTCTGCACAAGAACAACGCAGCGAACCGCAAGTCGGCGATCTCCAAGAAGGTCAACGCACTGTAAGGTTTCCAGTTCTGTTGAACTGATGATTGAGGCCGGCACCCGATTTGGGTGCCGGCCTCAACTCTTTAAGCGTGTGCCGGTTCTTTGGGCGTGCCCCAACGCGCCGGCCGGTTCGTTGGCCGCTATCGTCCCGGCGGGACTGCGTCAGTGACGCTGCGCCGACGTTGCGATAACAGTGACAGCGTGCTCGACGGCGTAGACCGGATCGCGCGACAGGCCCTTGACCTGCGCATCGGCCTCGGCTGTCGCCTGGATGGAGCGGACCAGGCCTTCGGGCGTCCAGCGGCGCACATCGCGCTGGGCCTGCTCCACCAGCCAGGGCTGCATGCCCAACTCGCGTGCGATCTGTGCCGGGGATCCGTGCGCGCCGGCGACTTTTGCCACGGTCCGCAGCTTGGCTGCCAGCGCCGCCACGATCGGTACCGGGTCCGCCCCGGTGGCCAGGGCATGGCGAAGGGTCGAAAGCGCCACCGGACCGTTCCCCACCATGGCGGCATCTGCGACTTTGAACGCCGTTGCCTCAATGCGGCCGCCGTAGTACCGGTCCACCACTTCCGGTGTCACCGCTCCGGGGGCATCCGCGATCAGCTGGCTGCAGGCGGCCGCCAACTCCGAAAGGTTGGCTCCGACCGCTTTCACCAGCGCGTGGACAGCCTCAGAGCTGACCTTCCGCCCGGCTGTCCTGAACTCAGCAGTGACGAATGCCGCTTTGTCCGCATCCTTCTTCAGCGGTTGGCAGTCCACCACCGGCCAGCCGCCGCTCTTGACCGCGTCAAGGAGCTTCTTGCCGCGGACTCCCCCTGCGTGCCGCAGGACCAGGACGGCCTCCGGCTCCGGATGGGCAAGATACGCGAGTGCGTCAGCCAGGAAGGCGTCGTTCATCGCTTCAACGCCTTCGACTTCAATCAGCTTTCGCTCGCCAAAGAGTGAGGGACTGACGTTCATGGCAAGGGCACCCGGTTCGTAGATACCGGCAGTCAGGTGACTGACTTCAACGTCGGGGAACGCAGCCCGCACTTGTGACCGGATGTGGTCCATAGCGCGTATTCCCAGATATTCCTCGGGACCGCCCACCAGTACGACTCCTGCGGGCGTCACGTCCCGCCAGGATGCGACGTTTGTCGCCTGTGCTTTGCTCCGTGTGGTTTGGGCAGCGGCCATTGTGGATTCCTCCCGGAAATTCTGGTGCAGTCTCTAAGACTGCCATGGCCGGCGGTCCCCTCCAAGCCGCGGACGCCCCTCGCCGTGCCGCGCTGCCCGCTGCCCCTTGTGCAGTTCGAACCAGGCTCTCCAGCATTTCCAGCGGGGCCTCCGTCCAAGCCGGCCCCTAAGCTCTGGCGTCGCATGTCCCCGCTGCGGCGCCTATGCACCTTCCGCGAGCTTCATCGTCCCGGCGCATACCGGGTAGCCCGTGCAGCCAAAGAACTGACCGTATCGCCCTTTGCGTTCCTTCATGGTGCGCTTCAAGCATTTCGGGCAGACCACCGGGGTGATGTCATCTCCAGTGGCAGACCGGATCTTGACCACGCGGTCTCTGACCAGCTCGAGGAGGAATGCCGATTCTCCACCGCTGCGGGTGACCAGGAGCGCGGAACGCCGTGCACGTGTCAGCGCGACATAGAACAGGCGCCGTTCCTCGGCATACGGGTAATGATCGGGTACCGCCATGGCCAGCTGCAGGATCGGATCGTCTTCAATAGTGCTGGGAAATCCCCTCCTCTCAAGGCCGAGTACGACGACGTAGTCCGCTTCCTTCCCCTTTGAGGCGTGCACCGTGTTGAACTCAACGGTAAGTCTGGCGTATCTGTCGTCCAGGGCTGAGGTTACATCGTCCTTGGAACGGGCATACCGGCCAAGGAGCAGGGCGGTCGCCGGTGCCGTGAGAGCTGCGTCAAGGCCCATGAGGTATTGCCGAACGGCGGGTCCGTATTGACTCCGATCCCGCACGCTGACCGCGAGTACTGATTCCTCAGTATCCGGCGCCGAAGATTGGACGTTCTTAGGGATCTGAGCCGGGTTCTTCATCACGAACCCGCTTGCAACATCACACAGGGACTGCGGGGACCGGAAGGTGCGGTCCAGCCGGATCGTCGATGCCGCGCCGAACCAGTCATCGAAACTCGTCATCACGCTGAGGTCTGAGCCAGCGAACCGGTTGATGGACTGCCAGTCGTCGCCCACCGCATAGAGGTAGGTGTCAGAGGTCTTTAGCAGTGCCCGCACGAGCGCCGCGCGCGCAGCACTCGTGTCCTGCATCTCGTCGACCATGACGAGCCGGTAGGGACTCGTCCACCGGCCCGACTCGACGTGATCTGTCGCGAGATTCAGCATGTCCTCGAAATCAATCTGGCCAGCTGCCTGGAGCCGCCGGTCCCATTCAGCAGAGACCGCCGAGAACAGGCGGACAAAGAGCCTGTTGCGCAAGACGTGGCCGGCCCGCTGCCCCAGCACGTCGGGAGCGAGGTGGTTGCCCTTCGCATGGACCATGAACGCGCGCATCAGTTTCACCATGGCCGCATCGCTGATCGGAGGCTCCCCCGCGGCCTCCCGGTAGGGGTCCTCGTTGAGCTGGATTCCATGCCTGCGGAGTTCCTGCTCGAGATGATCGAATCCGGAACCTCCCCTTATTGTTGCTGACGTCGTCTCGATCAACCGGGTACTGAAACGCGCGTGTGTCTGACGCCGCCACTTCAAGCTCTCCGCGTACCCGTCGAAGTGGGGCGGAGGGTTGCCGTCGGGCCCGAGCGCCCAGTGCTCATGCCAAACGTCAATGTCAGGGTAGTAGAAGTCCGGCTGGTACTGCCGGTGGTGGGCGTCGGCGACGTCGTGCGCATACGGCCGCTCATACTCGTACCGGACGCCGTTCAGGAAAAGCCAGTTGGCGACCATCACCTCTTCCTGGCTCTTCACGACCTCCCCGGCGAGGGTCTCGAATCCGACCGTGCCCGTGCGCCGGTCAACCTTGTCGGACTCGGCTTCATCCCCGAAGTCGGGCAGCTGCCTGCCGAAGACGAGCCGGAAAAGGTCCCACTCCCGACGGAAGGCCGCGTCCTGGTCGCGGAGGACGTCCACGATCCTGGCAAGCCGCCCGATCCCGTTGTCGGTGACCACGTCGTCGGGAAGGGAAGGCTTGCGGCCCGTCGCTTCACCGATAATTCGCAGCCCGAAGGCATGGAATGTGCTTGACGCCACCCCGGCACCATCATCTCCCAGGCGGGAGACGAGCCGGTCCGTAAGTTCACCGGCTGCCTTCTTGTTGAACGCGAGAGCGAGGATCCCGGCCGGCTGTGCGATGCCGCGCCGCACCGCGTAGCCGGCGCGTGCCACCATTGTGGAGGTCTTACCGGAGCCCGCGGCCGCGATCACGCGCACCCGGTTATCGAAACAGACTGTCGCCCTCGCCTGCTCCTCCGTCAAAGGCGATTTCTCAACCGTCCGGAAGAAGTCCGCCAGTTCGTTTTTCTCCCATTCGAAGAAAGCCGCGTTCCGTTGGGCAGCCCACCCCGGCAAGTCAATGGTGCGGGAAGCCTCGACTGCGGCACGTTGGTCCTCACGGTTGCCCACAGGAAATCCGGAGAGCCTCGGATCGCTGGCGGCAGCCATCCAAAGGGCGACGTCTGGACGGACGCGCCCGAGCGAGGCGATGGTGTCCTGGTCCGCCCACCTGGGTCGGTCCATAACCTCCTGCACCCGGGACCACCACAGGCGGGCCTCCTCACCCTGCTTCTCCGCAGCCAAGATCAGAGCAGCGAGATGCCGCCGTTCGTCAACCTGCAAGCGGTACGCGGCTTCGACCTCCCGCACCGCACGGCGGGAGAGCCCATCGAGCACAGCTCCGCGCCCTGAGCCATCACGATGACGATCCGCTTGGAATCCTGGTGAGCGTGGAGACCGGGGATGTCCAGTACATCGGCGTCCACGTCTGGTCGGATCCCGCGGACCTGCAGTCTGCCTTCACTAAGCGACAGGACCCATGCCCCCGTTCCCCTGAGAGCGCGCGCCCACCAGCCAGGCTTCCATTCCGTCATGCTCCCCCGCCTCAGAAAATGCTCAAACCACACCCGTCTGACCGCTTGCCACGCTATCAGTTGGCAAATACCCGGCGTCGTGGAGTGCGCCGGCGTTTCCTGGTCCGTGGAGTTGCCTTCGTCATTGACCGGGCTGGCTGGCTGGTGGTCCTACGCCGCCGGCACTATGGCCGTCGTCGGTGCATCCGCCGTTCGACAAAATCCAGCAAAGCCACCGTCCGAGCGTGGAGGGCCCGGACCATGCGGAGCACTTGGCGCGGCCGGACTGCAACCCAGACCCCGGCGAGAGTCACCGCCGAGAAGAACACCATGGTGGCCAGTCCAAAGATGCCCTCAGGCCACGGCAGGGAGGCACCAGGCAGACCGGCCGCCATTCGGGCCGTCCCCGCCACACCGGCACAGAGGGTTCCGGCCACCGCAATCATGGCAGTGGCCGCCCAGGGCGCCACGACCAGCAACGGTACGGCGGCAGTGCCCAAAAGCGTTACCGGTGCCACCAGGGGTGCGGCCACAATGTTCGCCAGCAGCGAGTACGTCGAAAACTGCGGCTGCAGCAGCACAATGACTGGGCCGCACAGCAGCTGGGCCGACAACGGAACGGCCCAGGCCGCAGCCGCCCAGCGCGGAATCACAGCCGGGGTCCAATCGACCATCCTTCGGCCCAGGACGATGATCCCCAGTGTCGCCAGGACGGAGAGCAGGAAGCCGAAGCTGGTTCCCAGGCCAGGGTCAGTCAGCAGCAGGCCGATCACAGCGAGGCAGAGAAAACTGAGCCCACGCCCGGTGCGGCCTCCGGCCAACGATGCCAGCCCGATCGAGCCCATTAACGCAGCCCTCAGCACACTGGCGTCCGGGCCCACCAGCACCACAAACATCCCCAGGCCTGCCAACGCCAGCGCGGCGGCCGGAATGCGCGGCAGCCGCAAGCCGCGTGCCAGCACCAGCAGGGCACCGAGGACGAGGCTGCAGTTGGCCCCGCTGACCGCTGTCAGGTGTGTCATGCCAACCGCTTTCATGGCCGCGGTGAGGCCCTCGTCCAAGGCACTGGTGTCCCCCGTGACCATGCCGGGAAGGAGGCCGGCCGGATCGGCGGCAAGGAATGCCGCCGATGACACGTACCGGCCGCGCAGTTCACTGGCTGTTACTTCCCAGCCCCTTCCAACGGCACCGGCACCGCCCCGGGCGACAGGGGGCAGCGATGCCGCCAGAACCGCCGCTTCCTCCTGGCCGGGGTCCGGGGACTTCAGTTTGCCGGCGGTGCGGACCACCTGGCCGGGCACCAGGTTTTCCCAGCCGCGGCCGCCCGTCACCACGAACATTGCGCGGGTCCGCACGATTTGGCCGCCGACTGTGACTTCCTCTGTCCGCACGGGAACGGACCATCGCCCCGGCCGCCCTGCGGCTCCCGACAGGGCACGAGGGGATCCTGTGACCTCCACGATGGCCACCACCGACTTTCCGGAGTTGACGGCGTCTGCGAGGGGGCCGTCATTGCGCTGGGACGAGGAAACCGCAGAGTGCGATGCTGCCGCAGCGGCCAACACCAAGGCTATGGCTGTGGTCATCAGGAAGCTGCGCCGGCCGGCCGCCAGTCCCGCGCCGCGGGCAGTCCTGCCCAGCAGCACAGCGGCCAGGAGCACGCACCCGCCGCATACCACCAGCAGCGCCGCAGGGGCAAGCCAAGCGCCAGCCACGGCAGCGCCCCAGACAAGCACGGCAGGCAGGGCAAGCCGAACGTCGGTCCGGCGCCGGGGCGTTTCGGCAGGTGGAACTGCTTCTTGACCACGCAGCTTCTTGCTGACGTGTTCGCCGAACCGGGCTGCATCCAGCCGGGCAGCACGCATCCGGCCGGCCCCCGCCGGACCGTTACCTGCCGGACCGGTGCCTGCCGGGCCAGAGCGAGGCGCCGCTGACGTGCCCGTCGCCTGGCGCCTTGGCTGTACGTTGTCTGCGCCGACCTCCTGGCCCCGCACTGCCGAATCGACGAAGCGGCTCCAACGGCTACGGGCAGCCACGTCAGATTCCCACCAGCGGCAGGAGCGATTCGAGCATCTTCGGTCCCACACCGTCTACAGCGTCGAGCTCCTCGACAGATTTGAACGGCCCATGTTCCTTGCGCCAGTCCACAATGCGCTGAGCCAGGACCGGACCGACCTTGGGGAGGGTGTCCAGTTCTTCGACGCCGGCGGTGTTCAGGTTGACCTTTCCGCCGGCCCCGGGGACGCCGCCTCCGGGGCCTCCGTCGGATGGCTGGCCGCCCGAACCGGACTCGCCGGACGGGATTTGTTCACCGGCCTGGGGAACATACAGCTTCCCGCCGTCAGCGAGCACCGCTGCAAGGTTCAGGCGGTTGAGGTCCGCGGCCGGCGTTGCGCCGCCAGCTGCGGCGATGGCCTGGTGCACCCTGCTGCCTGCAGCCAGCTGCACCACTCCCGGCGAGGCGACGGCACCGGCAACGTGGACGACGACCACCCCTGGCAGAGCACTT
Organism: Pseudarthrobacter cremeus; assembly: GCF_051857465.1. Taxonomy (NCBI): domain Bacteria; kingdom Bacillati; phylum Actinomycetota; class Actinomycetes; order Micrococcales; family Micrococcaceae; genus Pseudarthrobacter; species Pseudarthrobacter cremeus. The sequence goes on from NZ_JBPZHC010000001.1 coordinate 381,094, forward strand.
CCACCGGGAGGGTCCGGCGGGTCCGGGCCCTCCGCATCCTGACCCGGGAGGGTCCCCGGGTCCGCGGGGGGACTCTCTTGGGGTGAGACGTCGCTCAGCGGCACCACTTGCGGCTGCCCGGCCCCCACCTGCCACCAAAACCAGGCGCCGCCCAGAACCGCAAACGCCCCGATGAGGAGGGCAACCCTGAATCCGACGCGCCATCTCAGGGCTGGTCCGGTTTTGCCTGTCCCGGCCCCGGCCTCGCCGGCAACGCCGGCGTCCGGGCCTTCGACGGCGGGATGGGCTCCGCCGTCGTACTCGAAGGGCTCGCCGCCGGTCAGGAGCAGGCCGCCCCCGCCCAGCGTGGACTTCAGCCGGTCGCGGGCATGACGGGCTTCCTGACGTGCTGCTCCAGGGTCCCGGCGTGACATGGTCCCAACGCTAGGGAATACCCCGGTCCGGTGACAGCCTCGGACCGGCCTATGTGGAAACCGGCAGGGGTGCAGCTAGGTGGAAACCGCGGGAGGCCCCGCTTCGGCGGCGGCGGCGCCGGTCTCCCCCACGATGACGGCGAGCACGCCCAGGCCTGCGTGGGCAGCCAGAACCGCAGGCAGGGAGCTGATCTGCGCCCGCGGGCACTCCGGTAGAGCGGCAGCGAGCCGGCCGGCAAGGGCCTCGGCTTCTTCCGGGTTCCCAAAGTGGTGGACGGCCAAACGGGCCTGGCCGGCCGGGCGCGAGGCGGCATCCGCCGCGGCGATCTCCTCGAGCCGGGCGACAGCACGGGCTGCCGACCTCACCTTTTCGAGCGGCACGATCTTTCCGTCCTCGACGGCAAGGATGGGCTTGATGGCGAACATCGTCCCCAGGAGCGACGCGGCAGCTCCAATCCGTCCCCCCCGGCGCAGTTGCTCGAGACTGGGAACGTAAAAGTAGACCTTGGTCCGGGCCAGCTGCTCCGCCGCCCTGGAGCGCACCTCATGAAGGTCCTGTCCGGCTGCGGCCGCGAGGACCGCGCTCTGCACGCCCATGCCCAGCGCCATGCCGACAGTGCCCGAGTCAAGGATTTCCACCGGAATGCCAACGCGACCAGCAGCCAGCCGGGCGGCATCCGCCGTACCGGACAGCCCGCCTGAAATATGGATGGACACAATTCCTTCGTAGCCTCTGCGTTCCGCGGCAAGGAAGGCCTGCTCAAACTGGCCGGGTGAGGGACGGGAAGTCTTGACCGACTTTCCGGCCGCCATCGCCAGCGCGATGGTGTCGGTGATGTCGTCTTCGCCCTCGCCATATATTTCGTCACCCACCATGACGGGCATGGGGATGACCGTCAGCCGGCCGTCACTGGCACACGCCCCTACCCAGTCGGCAGGCAGGGCGGCGGCGGAGTCCGTCACCACAGCTGTACGGACGACGGCGGCGGCCTCCGCTGCCGTCGCGCCGGGACGGGGCGCGGGCCGCAGGGCAGACAGACGCTCCCGGAGCCAGAGCCAGGCAGCGGCGTCGCGGTCGGGCAAGGTGGCCTCCTGGGTCCGGGACGGCCACCGGACGGATCCGGTGGCCGGTGCACAGCCCTTCCTTCGTATTAGGCCGGGACGATGTTGACCAGTTTAGGCGCCCGGACGATTACCGTGCGGATGCCGCGGCCATCAAGGGCCCGCTGCACGTTTTCGCTGGCCAGGGCCAGCTCCCTCAGCTCGTCCTCGCCGATCTCCGGGGAGACCTCGAGGCGGTCGCGGACCTTCCCCTGGACCTGCACGACGGCGGTGACGGTGGCCTGGACCAGCAGCGCTTCGTCGTGGGCGGGCCAGCCCGCGTTCGCCACGGAGGCCGGGTGGCCCAGGACACTCCACATGTCCTCAGCCGTGTAGGGCGCGAAAAGGCTCAGGATGATGGAGACCGCTTCGGCGGCTTCCCGGACAGCGGGATCAGACCCGCCGGCGCCGGAATCGATGGTCTTCCGTGTGGCGTTGACCAACTCCATGAGCTTGGCCACCACGACGTTGAACTTGTTGGTGTCCAGCAACGCGGCGGCGTCAGCGATGGTGCGGTGCGTGACCGAGCGCAGCGCGCGGTCTCCGGACTCAGGGCCGGTGCCAGGGTCACTGGTGACGTCCTGGGCAAGCCGCCAGGCACGGGCCAGGAACTTCGCCGAGCCCGACGGCGAAACATCCGCCCAGTCCACGTCGTCTTCCGGCGGGGAGGCGAAGATCATGGTCAGGCGGACGGCGTCCACACCGTATTTATCCAACTGCTCCCCCAGGTCAACGCCGTTGCCCAGGGACTTGGACATGGCTTTGCCGCCGTTGAGGACCTGGCCCTGGTTGAGCAGGGCGCTGAAGGGCTCGTCGGCTTCGATCATGCCCAGGTCGTGGATGACTTTGGTGAAGAACCGCGCGTACAGCAGGTGCAGGATGGCGTGCTCCACCCCGCCCACGTACTGCCCCACCGGCATCCAGTCGTTGATCTTCGCGGGGTCGAAAGGACCTTCGGTGTACTGCGGGGAGACAAACCGCAGGAAGTACCACGACGAGTCCACGAAGGTGTCCATGGTGTCGGTGTCTCGCTTGGCCGGTCCGTGGCAGTTGGGGCATTCGACATTGACCCAGGCCTCAGCCGCGGCCAGCGGCGACGTTCCCTTCGGGGACAGGTCCTCGCCGCGCAGGTCGGCCGGGAGGGTGACGGGCAGCTGCTCGTCCGGGACCGGCACCTCGCCGCAGGAGGGGCAGTGGATGATGGGGATGGGGGTTCCCCAGAAGCGCTGGCGGCTCAGCAGCCAGTCACGCAGGCGGAAGTTGACGAATTTCTCGCCCGTTCCCTGCTTTTCGAGCATCTCGATGGCGGCGGGGATCGCCTCGGCCTTCGGCAGCCCGTCGAGGACACCCGAGTTGATCAGGGTCCCTTCGCCGGAGGTCGCCTTGCCTGAAACCGCAGGGTCCTCCCCGCCGGTGTCCAGTACGGCCCGGACAGGCAGGTCGAACGTCCTGGCGAAATCGAGGTCACGCTGGTCGTGTGCCGGGACGGCCATGATGGCACCGGTGCCGTAGTCAGCCAGAACGTAGTCGGCTGCCCATACCGGCAGACTCTCCCCGTTCAGCGGGTTAATAGCGTAGCGGCCGGTGAAAACGCCGGTCTTTTCGCGTTCAGTGGACTGGCGTTCAATTTCCGTGAGCGCCTTGACCTGCTCGCGGTAGGCGTCCAGCGCGGCAGCATGCTCCCCGGTCACCAGTTCGACGGCGAGCGGGGCGTCGGCTGCTACGACGAAGAACGTGGCGCCGTAGAGAGTGTCCGGCCGGGTGGTGAACACGGTGACGTCCTTGGCGGGCTTGCCGCCGTCGGCCTCAATCACGAAGTTGACGTGGGCGCCTTCTGAACGTCCGATCCAGTTCTTCTGCATGGCCAGGACACGCTCGGGCCAGTGGCCTCGGAGCTCGTCCATGTCATCGAGCAGCCGGTCAGCGTACTCGGTGATTTTGAAATACCACTGGTTCAGGGACTTCTTGGTGACGGGGGTGCCGCAGCGTTCGCAGGCACCGTTGACAACCTGCTCGTTGGCCAGCACCGTCTGGTCTTTGGGGCACCAGTTGACCGGGGAGTCCTTGCGGTAGGCGAGGCCGCGCTCGTAGAAGCGTTTGAACAGCCACTGCGTCCACCTGTAGTACCCGGGGTCGGAGGTGTGCAGCCGGCGCGACCAGTCGGCCGAAATCGCATAGCGTTTGAACGATGCCGCCTGGGTGTCGATATTGGCGTAGGTCCACTCGCTGGGGTGGGCGTTGCGCTTAATGGCGGCGTTCTCCGCGGGCAGGCCAAAGGAATCCCAACCGATCGGGTGCAGGACGTCAAAGCCCTTCTGGCGCAGGTAACGCGCCACCACATCGCCCATGGCAAAAGCTTCAGCGTGCCCCATGTGGAGGTCGCCGGACGGGTACGGGAACATGTCCAGCACGTAGCGGCGCTCGCGGGATCCGTCGTCGACGGGGGTGAAGACCTTGAGGTCTTCCCATACCTGGGGCCACCTTGCCTCCATCGCCGCGAAGCTGTACGCCCCCTCCTCGGGGGTTTCCGCTGTCGCTGCTGCTGTTCCGGTGTCTGTCTCCGGCTGAACGCCCACTGCTGCCCTCTTCTGTTCAGTGGTGGCATCGGTGCTGCCACCACGGTCTGATCCTCCCGCTGTCCGCACCCAAACCGGTCCGGACACACAAAAGCCCCTCGCCATGGAGGGGCTGCCGCACGGCCATCCGATTGGTTTTCGGATTCCGGGCGGCTAGCTAAGCAGAAGGATCGCACGCATAGGACTACTTTAGCGCACTGTCCGACGGCGGGAGCGAACCCCCGTAAGCGGAACCGGAGAGTTCCGGGAACCTGGAGGGGAAACAGCTGCCGGGCCCGTTAGGTAGTTAGGGGGGAATTGACGGGGAATATGCCGCTGATTCCCAGCCAAATAGGGTATCCTATCCCCTTGCTAAAACGGGTGCGCCTGGCCCACAGTTATCCCAAGTCTGTGGGGAAACTAGACGGTCTCAGGTCAGGAGCCTCAAATGTATTCTTGGCGTTATCGTCCCTCACTTGGCTGCGACGGACCGAATTATTCCCACTCCACCGCTGCGATGAGCTAGTGAGGACTGGCCGTGTTTGGCTGGATTACCCGGTTCAGTATGCAGTTCCGGATTCTGGTTCTCGCGGTTGCGGCGGGCCTCATTGGTTTCGGCGTCGTCAACGTCCCACACATCGCTGTGGACACCATGCCGGAGTTCGCCCCCGCACAGGTTGAGATCCAGACAGAAGCCCTGGGGCTCTCCGCTGTTGAAGTTGAACAGCTCATCACGGCACCGATGGAAGCCGACCTCCTCAATGGTGTTGCCTGGCTCGACGAGATCCGCTCGAAATCCGTGCCGGGCCTGTCCTCGATCCAGCTCGTGTTCGAACCGGGCACTGACCTGCTGAGGGCACGCCAGCTTGTTGCCGAGCGGATGACGCAGGCCCACGCGCTGCCAAACGTGTCCTCGCCGCCCCTCATCATGCAGCCCTTGTCATCCACCAGCCGGGTGCTGATGGTCAAAATGAATTCCAAGGAACTCTCCGGCATCGACATGTCCGTCCTTGCACGGTGGAAAATCAAACCACGGCTGATCGGTATCCCCGGGGTGGCCAACGTTTCCATCTGGGGCCAACGCGAACAACAGCTTCAGGTCGAGGTCACCCCGACGCAACTGCGTGACAAGGGCGTCACCCTGGAGCAGCTCGTCAAGACCACCGGAAACGCCGTCTGGGTCTCGCCCCTGAGCTTCCTCGAAGCGTCGACCCCCGGCACTGGCGGATTCGTCGAGTCCCCCAGCCAGCGCCTCGGTATCCAGCACGTCCTGCCTATCCGCACACCGGCCGATCTGGCCAAGGTCAGCGTCGAGGAGACAAACCCCGCACTGGTCCTCGGCGACATTGCCCAGGTCAGGGAAGACCACCAGCCCCTGATCGGCGACGCCATTGTCGGACAGGATGCCGGCCTGTTGCTGGTAATCGAGAAATTCCCCGGAACCAGCACCGTACAGGTCACACAGGACGTCGAAGCCGCCCTGCAGGACATGCTTCCCGGCCTGAAGGGGATTGAGATCGACACGTCGGTTTTCCGGCCTGCCACCGGTGTGCAGGAATCCGTCGACGGTCTTGGCCTTGCGCTCCTGATCAGCCTCCTGGTTGCTGTTGCGCTGTTCTGGCTGCTCTTCCGGTCCTGGCGCGCTGCACTGATCGCGTTGGTGGCAATCGCCACCACCGTGATGACGGCGGCGGTGATTCTTTTCGCCCAGAATGCGACCCTCAACATCACAGTCCTGTTGGGCATCCTGCTCGGCATGTCCGTGATTGTGGGCGACATCGTTGAAGACATCCAGGCCCACCGCCGGCGCCCCAACGCTTTGGAGGCAGCCGGGGCCGGAACCGCGCCAAAGTCGCGGATCAGCAACCTCGCCAGAGGGGTCCGCACTCCGCTGTTCCTTGCGTCGCTGATCATGATCGCCGTTTTGATCCCCACGCTCTTTGTTCCGGGGGTCGGCGGCCCGTTCTTCTCGTCCCTTTTCTGGTCACTGGCCCTGGCTATGGCCGCGGCTATGCTGGTGGGCCTCTCCGTCACCCCTGTCCTGGCCCATTTCCTGCTACCGGCCACCTCGGAACCGCGCAGGGAGGTTCCTGCCGTCCGGCGGGGCAAGGACTACTACGTCCGTTCCCTCGGCGCAGCGGGTTCGCGCCGGCTTCCCGCCCTCGGGGCGGTGGCAGTAATCGGAATCCTCGGCATCACTGCAGGCTGGCAATTCGCCGGCAACAGGCCGCTCATTCCCACCATGCCGGACCGGACCCTGCTCGTTCAGTGGGACACCATGGCCGGTACATCCAACGACGAGGTCCGCCGCGTCGCCGCACTCGCTTCGAATGAACTGAGGACGCTGCCGGGTGTTTCCGGTGTCGGCGGACATATTGGACGCGCCATCTCCGCGGACCAGGTCGTCGGAAACAGCTCAGCGGAGCTGTGGGTGACTGTCGCACCGGGTGCCAACTTCGGCGAGACGGAGAGAGCAGTCCGTGACGTCGTGCAGGGCTACCCTGGCATCGCCAACAATGTACTGAACTACTCGCAGCAGACCATCGGCGACACCCGCACCAGCATGGAGCCAGGTTTTGCGGTCCGCGTCTACGGGACAGAAATGTCCGTGCTTCGAGAAAAGGCCGAAGAGGTCCGGCAGGCCATCCAGAAGATTGACGGTGTGAATAATCCGGCGATCAACGCCACGGCCATGACACCCATCGTGGAGGTGGAGGTCAACCTGGAGGCCGCGCAAAAGTTTGGCATCAAACCGGGCGACGCACGCCGGGCAGCAGCCACTCTGATGCAGGGGATCGTCGTGGGAAATCTGTTCGAACAGCAGAAGGTGTTCGAAGTCGTGGTCCGTGGGGCGGTTGGCGTCCGGGACGACCTCACCAGCATTCGTGAGCTGCTCCTGGACACACCCAACGGCGGCCATGTCCAGCTGGGCCAGGTCGCGGACGTCCGGATGGTCCCCAACGAAGTCGTCATCCAGCATGACGATACGTCCCGGCGCATCGATGTGGTCGCAGACATCAGCGGACGGCCGCTTGCCGACGTCCAGCGCGATATCGAGGCGGCGATCCGCCAAATCCAGTTCCCGCTTGAGTACCATGCCGAGGTTCCGGCCAAATACAGCCAGATCCAGGCAGCGGACACCTTGATGCAGGGCCTCGGGGCTGCTGCGGTACTGGCAGTGCTGCTCCTGCTCCAGACCGCTGTACGAAGCTGGAAGCTTTCGCTCGCCGTCTTCCTGTCCATGCCTGCTGCGTTGGCAGGCGCGGCGATCGCCGCCTGGATCGGGGCACCGTCCCTGTCGTGGCTGTCGATGACCGCATTTGCGGCCGTCCTGGCCATCGCCGCACGGAACGCAGCCCTCCTCTCTGCACGCGTCGACGAACTCCTGCGGGACTCCGCAGAAGTTTCCCGCACTGACGTGGTGATGACCGCGGCCAGGGACCGGGTATCCCCGATCCTGAAGTCGGCCCTCATCACGTTCCTCGTGCTGATTCCGCCGGCTTTCCTTGGCGGCGCCGTCGGCGAGGCCCTGCTGAGGCCGATGCTGCTGGTCGTTGCCGGAGGGCTTGTGACCACCACGCTCGTGGGGATCTTTGTCCTTCCGCTGCTCATGCTTTGGTTCGGTCCCCGCACCGCGCCCGAAGAGTGGTCGGAAGTCTACCAATCGGAAACACCAGTCTCTCCCGTCACGCAGGAAAAGGTGGAAGTATCATGACCCTCCAGAGTTCGGTGCGGCGCCTGCCTATGGCGTCCGCCGCGTGTGCAGCCATACTGTTTCTGCTGCCCGCCTGCGCACAACCATCAGCAATTGCTGAGTCGGCGCACGAGGCACCGGCCACTGTGGAGAAGAACGCCACCACCGGCATAGCCCGCATTACGCTCAGCCAGCGGGCCATTGACCGGCTGGAGCTCCGCACCGACGCCGCAGCCCCGGCGCCCGGGGGAGCCGGCGTTGTGATCCCCTACGCTGCGCTTCTTTACGACGCCCAGGGGAAAACCTGGGTGTATGTCAATTCCTCGCCGCGCGTTTACGAAAGGCAGGCCGTCACGGTTGCCAAAGTGGAAGCCGGCTCGGTCACAGCCAGTGCAGGTCCCGCCCCGGGCACTGCATTGGTGACGGTCGGGGCTGCTGAGCTTTTCGGCGCAGAATTCAACACAGGTAAATGACATGCGTCGCATAGTCGCGGCCAGCCTAAGGTTCAGATCGATCGTCATCGCTATGGCGGCTGCACTGATGATCGTGGGCGGCACGCAATTGAGCAGTGCTTCGGTGGATGTGTTCCCCGAATTCGCCCCACCCAAGGTCGAAGTCCAGACGGCCTGTTTGGGACTCACCGCCGCCGAAGTGGAGGAGCTCGTATCGGTTCCGATGGAGGAAGCCTTCAACGGCATCGACGGGCTCGACCACATGCGGTCCAAGTCGGTACCCCAGCTGTCCTCCATTGTGATGGAATTTGAGAACGGCACGGATCTGCTGACCGCGCGGCAGCTGGTATCGGAGCGGATGGCAACGGTGATTCCGACGCTGCCGACGTGGGCAGCGCCGCCGCTGATGCTGCAGCCGCTGTCTTCCACCAGCAGGGTCATGAAGATCGGGCTGTCTTCGGACACCCGCTCCCTCATCGAGATGTCCATGATCTCCTACTGGAACATCAGGGCGCACCTGCTGCGGGTGCCTGGGGTGGCGAACGTCGCGATCTGGGGTGAACGCCTCCAGATGCTGCAGGTCCAGGCCGATCCCGCCAAGCTCGCGGCTCATAACGTCACCCTGGAAACGGTGATGAGCTCGACGGCAAACGCGCTCGACGCCGGGCTGCTCAAATATTCCTCCGGTGCCCTGATCGGCACGGGAGGTTCCCTGGACACTCCGAGCCAGTCTTTCGGGGTCAGGCACGTCCAGGCGATCACCTCCCCGGAGGACCTCGCCAAGGTCGCCTTGGAGGACCGCGAGGAGGGAAAGCCCCCGCTCCGGCTCAGTGACGTGGCCAACGTGGTCGAAGACCACCAGCAACTCATCGGTGATGCCGTCATCAACGGCGGTCCCGGCCTGATGCTGATCGTGGAAAAGCTGCCCTGGGGCAACACCCTCGAAGTGACCCGCGGAGTGGAAGAAGCCTTGAAGCAGCTGGAGCCGGGCCTGAGCGGAATAAACGTGGACACCACCATCTTCCGGCCGGCCACCTTCATTGAAGAGTCCTTGGGCAACCTGGGCATCGCGCTGTTGCTCGGCTGCCTCCTGGTCATCCTGGTGTTGAGCGTGTTCCTCTTCCAATGGCGGACCGCCCTGGTCAGCGTGTTGGCCATCCCGCTTTCGCTGGTGGCGGCCGCCCTCGTCCTGTATTGGACCGGCGGCACCGTCAATACCATGGTGCTGGCGGGATTGGTGATCGCCGTCGGGGTGGTGGTGGACGATGCCATCATCGACGTCGAAAATATCGTCAGGCGGCTACGGCACCACAGGGCCACGGGCGGCGGCGGAAGCACCGCGAGAGTGGTGGTCAATGCTTCGCTTGAGGTCCGGGGACCGATCGTCTACGCGACGTTGATCATCGTCGTTGCCACCCTTCCGATCTTCTTCCTCGATGGGCTCACCGGCGCGTTTTTCCGGCCACTGGCGACGTCCTACACCCTGGCGGTCGTTGCCTCGATGGTGGTGGCACTGACGGTCACGCCGGCCATGGCCTACATCGTTCTCCGCAACGCCAAGCTGGAGGACCGCGACCCGCCACTGGTGCGGGTCCTGAAGCGCTGGTACGCCAAAGGGCTCCGCCCCATCGTCCGCCGTCCGGTCCCCGGATACCTGGCCCTTGCCGCATTTGGTGTTGTGGGCATCGTGGCGGCGCCCCTGCTGGGCCAGTCACTGTTGCCCTCTTTCAAGGAGCGGGACTTCCTGATGCACTGGGTCACACAGCCCGGTACCTCAAATGCCGAGGAAGTCAGGGTCAGCCAGCTCGCCTGCAACGAGCTGATGACAATTCCCGGGGTGAACAACTGCGGGTCGCATATTGGCCAGGCGTTCGCCGCCGATGAGGTGGTGGGCGTCAACTTCGGCGAAAACTGGATCAGCGTTGACCCTGGCGTTGACTACGACGACACCCTGGCATCCATACAATCTGTGGTTGAGGGCTACCCGGGAATCCAGCGCGACGTCCAGACGTATCTTAAGGAACGCATCCGTGAGGTGCTGACAGGCACAGGCTACGCCGTCGTCGTGCGTGTCTATGGCGATGACCTTGCGACGCTTCGTCAGGAGGCGGACAAGATCAAGGGGATCCTGGGCGGCATTGACGGAGCCATCGGCGCCAAGGTGGCGCTTCAGGCGAACATTCCCCAGATCGATGTGGAAGTGAACCTTGAAGCGGCAAACCGGTTCGGCCTGAAGCCGGGCGATGTCCGGCGTGCTGCGGCCACGATGGTTGCGGGTGAGGAGGTGGGCGATGTCTACCGGGACGGGAAGGCGTACGACGTCCAGGTATGGAGCCCGCCGGAGACCCGGACGAGCGTGACCAGCATTGAAAACCTCGTCCTGGACACCCCTGCGGGGCAAAAGATCCGGATGGCGGATGTGGCCACGGTTTCGATCAAACCCACACCGAACGTGATTGAGCGCTCGGAGGGATCCAGGCGCATCGACGTCAGTGCCAACGTCAAGGAAGGCGACCTGGCCAAGGTCGTGGAAAAGCTCAAGTCCGGCATGACCGCCATTGAGTTCCCGGTCGGGTACAGTGCCGTGGTGCTCGGCGAATACGTCGAACGGCAGGCCGCAGCGCAGCGCCTGTCGCTGTTCTCGATAGCCGCGGTGATCATGGTTTACCTGCTGCTCCAGGCCGCCTTCAAGAGTTGGCGGCTGGCAACCCTGGCCATCCTGACGTTGCCCGTGGCGCTCGTGGGCGGGGTGATCGCCGCCCATCTCAGCGGTGGAATCCTCTCCCTGGGTTCGCTGGTCGGCTTCCTGACCCTGATGGGGATAGCCGCCCGTAACGGCATCCTGCTCATCAACCACTGCCAGCACCTGGAACAGTTCGAGGGCGTGCCCTTTGGACCGGCCCTCGTGCTTCGCGGGGCCGCCGAACGCCTGTCACCAATCCTGATGACGACACTGGCGACCGCCCTCGCGTTGGTGCCGCTGGTGGTCATGGGCAACATCCCGGGCCATGAAATCGAGCACCCCATGGCGGTGGTGATCCTCGGCGGCCTGGTGACATCGACGTTGGTCAACCTGTTCATCGTCCCGTCGCTTTACCTGCGCTTCGCCAAGGCCGGCGGACGCCGCCGCGGATCGCGTAATCCGCAGCCGGCCCCGGCCGTATAGTCGCAACATTCCTCCCAACGAAAGGCACGTCCGATGGCTTCTCCGGTAAGGCAATTCGCGGCCCACGGGGCCGCATTACTCCTCGCCTTTGGGTCGCTGACCGCGGTGTCGGCTGCACCAGCGGCCGCGGGTCCTCCCCCCGCGGAACTGTGCGGGCCGGGATCGGAAATCAACTTTGACCGGTCGGCCTTCCAGTCCTCACCGCAGATCGACAACAAGTGGTTCCCCCTCCAGCCAGGCATGCAGTTCACCACCACCGGCACCGTGACGTCCGCTGATGGGGTCAGCGAGCATTCAGTGGTTCACACGGTCACCGGGCTCACCAAGTTGATCGATGGCGTTCAGACTCGCGTCATGTGGGACCGTGACTACGACAACGGGGATCTGGTGGAGTCGGAGCTTGCCTTCTTCGCGCAGACCCGGAAGGGCGCTGTCTGGCTGTTCGGGGAATACCCGGAGGAATACGAAAATGGTGAATTTACCGGCGCGCCCAGCACGTTCATCAGTGGCATAGCCAAGGCGCAGGCAGGTATCGCCATGCAGGCGCTCCCCCGCACAGAAACACCAGCCTACGTCCAGGCCTACGCCCCCAAAGTCGATTTCCTGGACTGCGGTCAAGTGATCCAAAAGCACCAGCACGTCAGCGTTCCCGCAGGGTGCTACAACAATGTCCTGGTCATAGATGAATACAACCCGCTGGAGCCGCCCGAGGCCGGGCACCAACGAAAGTACTACGCAGCCGGGACGGGTCTGGTAAAGGTCACGGCCGTTGGCGGCCCTGACCAGGAATTCATGGACCTCGTGAAAGTGAAGAAGCTCAGCGCCGCAGAGTTCGCAGATGCCAATGCGCAGGCACTCGAGCAGGACGCGAGGGGGTACCAGGTCAGCCGTAGCGTCTACGCCAAGACACCGCCGGCACAGCTGGACTGAGAGTGCCTCAGCGAACGTCCCCGTCCACCCAGTCCATGGACTTGGTGACGGCTTTCCTCCACAGGCGGAGCTGCCGGTCCTGCTCCGCCTGGTCCATCCTGGGTTCCCAGCGCTTGTCTTCGGACCAGTTGGCTGACAGCTCGCCGAGGTCCTTCCAGAAGCCGACGGCGAGGCCGGCAGCGTAAGCGGCGCCGAGGGCGGTCGTTTCCACCACCCTGGGCCGGATGACCGGAACGCCGAGGATGTCGGCCTGGAACTGCATCAACGCCTCGTTGGCCACCATGCCGCCGTCGACCTTCAGTTCGGTAAGCGGCACGCCGGTGTCCGCGTTGACGGCATCGAGCACCTCCCGGGTCTGGAAAGCCGTGGCCTCCAGGGCGGCCCGGGCGATGTGGTTCTTGGTGGCGAAACGGGTCAGGCCCACGATGGCGCCGCGGGCGTCGGCGCGCCAATAGGGCGCAAAGAGCCCGGAGAACGCCGGCACGAAGTACACCCCGCCGTTGTCCTTCACCGCCGCGGCGAGCGTTTCCACGTCGGCGGCGTTCCTGATCATGCCCAGGTTGTCCCGCAGCCACTGGATCAGCGATCCGGTGACGGCAATGGAGCCTTCCAGCGCGTAGTGCGGCGCAGCCTCACCGAGCTTGTACCCGACCGTGGTCAGCAGTCCGTTACTGGAGTGGACGATCTCCTCGCCCGTGTTGAAGATCAGGAAGCAGCCCGTGCCGTAAGTGTTCTTGGCCTCCCCCGCCTTGAACGCCGCCTGGCCGAAGGTGGCTGCCTGCTGGTCACCCAGGATCCCCGCGACCGGAACTTCCCGCAGCAGCTGGGACGTGTGGACGGTGCCGTAGACCTCGGAGGAGGACCTGATCTCAGGCAACATACTCCGGGGAACGCCGAAGATGTCCAGGATCTCTGAGTCCCATTCGAGTGTTTCCAGGTCCATGAACAAGGTCCGCGAGGCGTTGGTGACATCCGTGACGTGCACCCCGCCGTCCACTCCGCCGGTCAGATTCCACAGGACCCAGGAATCAGTGGTGCCGAACAGCAGATCGCCGGCCTCGGCCCTGTCCCGGGCGCCGTCCACGTTATCCAGGATCCACTTGATCTTGGTGCCGGAGAAATACGTGGCCAGCGGCAGCCCCACCTTCTTCTTGAACCGGTCCAGCCCACCGTCGCTGGCCAACCCGTCCACGATGTCCTGAGTCCTGGTGTCCTGCCAGACAATCGCGTTGTAAACAGGCTCACCCGTGGTCCTGTCCCACACCACGGCGGTCTCACGCTGGTTGGTGATTCCGATGGCGGCGATATCGTGCCGCGTCACGTTCGCCTTCGACAGGGCGGAGGCGATGACCTCACGGGTATTGGTCCAGATCTCGGCAGGATTGTGCTCCACCCACCCCGCCCGCGGGAAGATCTGCTCGTGTTCCATCTGCCCGGAGGAAACGATGATTCCGGAGTGGTCAAAGATGATGGCGCGGGTGCTGGTGGTTCCCTGGTCGAGGGCGATTACGTACTGGTTCATGGTGACGTCCTTGTCCGGGGCAGAGGTGGCCAGGTCCCGTTCGAAGAATATCCAATGAAGCCACCGCGCGCCGCCCGGCAGGCTTTCGCGGCGTCGCCTGACCCAGTGGGTAAAGTCAATGCTATGAAACCCTCTCCCCGTCTCAGCCTGAACAACGGTGTCCTGATCGACCAACTGGGATTAGGGCTATATAAGGTTCCGGCGGCGGCCGCACCCGGTCTGGTGTCCATGGCGCTGGGTGCAGGCTACCGCCGTTTCGATACGGCTGCCATGTACGGCAACGAGACCGGCGTGGCCAGGGGACTCAGTTCTGCCTTCGGAACCGAGGGCGGAAGCGGAGGCTCAGGGGAAGCTGCCCCCGGCCTGAGGCGTGAGGATGTCTTCATCACCACCAAAGTCTGGAACGACGACCAGGGATACGACAGGACGCTCCGCGCCTTCGACACCTCCATGGTCAACCTGGGTCTGGACTATGTGGACCTGTACCTCATCCACTGGCCCTGCGCCCGCCGGGGCCTTTTCACCGAAACCTACCGCGCCCTGGAAACGCTGTACCGCGAAGGAAAGGTACGGGCCGTCGGTGTCTGCAACTTCCAGCCGAAGCACCTGGACCTCTTGCTCCAAAAGGCGGAAGTAGTACCGGCCGTGAACCAGATCGAACTGCATCCCTGGCTCCAGCAGCACGAGCTCAGCAAGAAGCACAAGGACCTGGGAATCCTGACCGAGGCATGGAGCCCGCTGGCGCGGGGACACGTCCTGGCCGATCCCGTTGTCCTGGCTCTTGCGGCCGAGCATGGACGGACGCCGGCCCAGATCGTCCTCCGGTGGCAAATCCAGCTCGGGAACCTCACTGTCCCGAAGGCAAGCTCCGAGGCCCGGCTCCGGGAGAACCTGGACGTCTTCGGCTTTGAACTTTCCCCGCGGGACATGGCTGCCCTGGCTGAGCTCGACCGCGGCCAGCGCACCGGCTCCCACCCCGATAACGTCAATTAGGACACAGGGCCAATGAAAACAGCCGCTCCCCAGCCGACTTCCGCGCCGTCCTACTTCAGCGACGGTCTCACCGCACGCACCCATGCCGCCACCGTCACGCTGAACGGAAGCACCGTGGCGTACTGGACCTATGAACCCGTCCAGGCAACATCCGATACCCGCACCATCCTGGTCATCCATGGCTTCCGGGGTGACCATCACGGCCTGCTCCGGGTGGCGGACCAGCTCCCGGAGATGCGTGTCATCATGCCGGACCTGCCCGGCTTCGGCAGTTCTGAAGCGTTCGCGGCCGCGGATCACTCTGTGGCCAACTACGGCACCTTCATCACGGACTTCATGGCCGCGCTGGGACTCGGCCCGGACACTGTTCTCCTGGGGCACTCCTTCGGCTCGATCGTGGCGTCCCATTTCGTGGCAGCCCATCCCGGGACTGTCACACCGCTGATCCTCATCAACCCCATCGCCGCGCCCGCGCTGGAAGGCCCGAAGGGGATCATGACGAAACTGGCGGTGCTCTACTACCGCCTCGCGGCAAGGCTCCCCCGCCCGCTGGGACTGGCCCTGCTGCGCAGCCCCCTGATTGTCCGCGTCATGAGCGAGGCCATGGCCAAGACCGGCAACAAGGACCTTCGCCGGTTTATCCACGGGCAGCACCATGCTTACTTCAGCGCCTTCGCTGACCGGGAAAGCCTCCTCGAATCGTTTACGGCCTCAGTGTCCAGCCATGTGGCCGAGATAGCGGACAAGCTGAACCTGCCGGTTCTGCTTATCGCCGGCGAAAAGGACGAAATTGCCATGCTCCCGGACCAGCAACGCCTCGCCGCCCTCCTCCCGGACGGGGTCCTGAAGGTGATTCCCGGCGTCGGCCACCTGATCCATTACGAAACGCCCGAACCGGCCGCCGGTTTCATCCGCAGCTTCCTTAAGGACCACCCCGCGTGAAGATTGTCATAGATGCCCGCTTCACCAGGACCGACCACCATGACGGCATCAGCCGGTACGGGGCCAGCCTCATCGCGGCGACGTCGAAAATCGCCGATGTCTCCATGCTCATCAGCGACCCCCGGCAGCTGGCGTTGCTTCCGGATGTCCCGTACACGCTGATCAACAGTCCACTGTCGCCGCGGGAGCTGTTCGTTGCCCGAAAGATCAACCCCCTCGGGGCCGACGTTGTGGTGTGTCCCATGCAGACCATGGGCAGCTGGGGACGCAAGTACGGCCTGGTGCTGACCCTGCACGACCTCATCTACTACGAGCACCCGGCACCTCCGGGCTTCCTGCCGGCGCCCGTCAGGATCCTGTGGCGGCTCTATCACAAGGCCTTCTGGCCCCAGCGGCTGCTGCTCAACCGGGCGGACATTGTGGCCACCATCAGCAGGACCACGGAGGCACTGATGGCCAAGTACCGGCTCACCAAACGGCCCGTGCGGATCATCAGCAACGCGCCCCAGCCTGCACAGGACCCGCGGGACCCGTCCGCCGGGGCGGACCACTCGCTGATCTACATGGGTTCGTTCATGCCGTACAAAAACGTCGGAACGATGGTGGCCGGGATGGCGGAGCTGCCTGATTTCACCCTTCACCTGTTGAGCCGGATCACCCCGCAGCGCCGGGCCGAACTGGAGCTCATGATCCCCGCCGGGGCAAATGTGGTCTTCCATAACGGCGTCACCGATGACGAATACTGGACACTCCTGAAGCGCGCCACGGCACTGGTGAGCCTCTCCCACGCCGAGGGCTACGGTCTGCCGCTGGTGGAGGCCATGGCACTGGGCACGCCCGTGATCGCCAGCGACATCCCTATTTTCCGTGAGGTCGGCGGCGATGCAGCATCGTATGTGGATCCGGCCTCCCCTGCGGAGTTCGCTGCGGCAGTGCAGAGACTGCGCGATGACGCACACTGGCAGGATGTGTCCCGCCGCTCCGTGGCGCGTGCCGGGGAGTTCAGCTGGGATGAATCCGCGCGCCAGCTGGTGGACGTGGCCCACGACATCGTGGCGCGGCGCAGCCGGTAACGGACACTGTTGGCGGACACTGCCAGCGGGCACGGCCAGAGGGCACTGCTAGAGGACGTCAACGCCGTCGAGCCTGACCTGCACCGGTTCGTCGCTCCTTTTGGCGGCTGCGGCCGCCTTCGTTGCGCGCAGGACACGGGTGACGGTGCCGGCCTGGCCATAGGGGAAGAACAGCAGGGTCCGGACGTCTTCTCCGACCCGCTGCGGTGTGGGGAGACCGACGAGCAGCACCGGCGCCGGTCCAGCGGTCCGCAGCGTCAGGCCCGAGGCGGCCAGCTGGTGTTCCACAGCAGCGGTGAAATGCACGACGGCGGCCCGGGGACCGGTGACGGATGCGATGCGGACAGCGGGGGGCAACTGGAGTTCCATCCGGAGTTCCAGCTCCCGCCGGGCATAGCCGGCCGGGTCCCACCGCAGCAGCGCGCCGACGGCGACACTCTCCGTCGCGGTGATGACCACCAGTCCGCCGTCGGACGCGGGGCGTACCAGGGCCGCGGCATTGAACCAGCGGCGGACCGTGTCCTCGCCGGCGCGGAGATTTTCACGCCGCAGCAGCGAGTCGCCGTCGAGAAGCAGGGCCGCGGCGTATCCGCCGTCAGCCACGGGTTCCGCGCCGACCGTCGCCACCACCAGGGCGTTGGTGCTGCCCACCCGTGCTTTGACGTGGTCTCCCGACGAGGTGACGACGGCCTTCCCGGGAAAAGCCCGGCCCAGCTCTTCGGCCGTCCGCATGACTCCCGTGGCTCCCTTTCGGAGCCTGCGCCCTGAGCAGTGGACGCAGTGCCAGTCAGGAGAGGGTGTGGAACACCACCGGCATTGCGGAATCGAGGCCGAACCGCTGGCGCCTGCGAGGGCCAGCGGGCCCTGGCAGGACTGGCACCGGGCAGGCTCGCGGCAGGTCTCGCATACCAGGGACGGGGCGTAGCCGGCGCGGGCCACCTGCACCAGGACCGGGCCGCGTTCCAGTCCTTCCTTGGCGGCCCGCCACGCGGCCCCGGGGAGCCTGGCGATCCGCGCCAGGGGGTCGCGTTCCTGTTCAAAGCTGTCAGCCGTGTTGAGCACGCGCGGAACGGTCCGGCGCAGGTAGGGCCGCTCGGCGTCGATGGGCATGGCCCAGCCGGCCTCCACCAGCCGTTGCAGTTCAGTGCTCCTGGAATGGGCCGCCATCAGGCAGGCAGCGCCTTCCTGGTCGGCCCGAAGCAACAGGACCTCGCGGGCGTGGGCGTACGGAGCGCGCTGTTCGATGTGGAGGTCGTCGCCGTCGTCCCAGCAGGCCACCAGGCCCACGTCATGCACAGGGGCGTAGGCCGCCGAACGTGTCCCGATGGCGACCCGCGCCGTTCCGGCCAGGAGGCGGAGGAAATTCCGGTAGCGCGGCGTGGGCCCGTCATCTGCGGTGAGGCGGGCGATGTCGCTGGCCGGCAGTACGTCGAGCAGCGCCGCTTCGAGCTGGTCGAGGTCACGGTGGTCAGGTACGACTACCAATGCACCACGGCCGGAGGCCCGTACGGCCGCCACCGCGGCCGCCACCAGCCGCGGCCAGGCGGCCTGGCCGAATCCCTGCAGCGGGCTGAAGACTGCCCGCGGGGATCCGCCTTCCCTGAGGTGCCGGACAAAGGCGGGTCCGTTCGTGTACCCGTCCCAGTCAGCTTCCTGGTCCTGCAGGGCGCCTGACCCGCCGGCCTGTGCATCGCGTTCCGGCCCGGAGCCGGCAGCGGCTTCACCGGTGGATCCAGGGAGTAATCCTGCGGAAAACTCCTTGTCCAGCTTGGCTACGCGCGGCGGCACGGCCACCCGAAGGACGTCGCTGACGGTGCCCGCGTACCGCGCTGCAACGGCGGAAACAAGGTCCCGGACCGGGGGCGTCAGAACGGCGACCGGGGAGATGACTTTATGCAGCGGCACCAGGGCATGGCCGGCGTCGGACTCCGCAGCGCGTTCCATGATGAAACCGGACAGGTCCTGGCCATTGAACTTGACCTTGACCCGGACGCCGGGCTGCGCCGCCTCGTCCAATTCGTCCGGGACGCTGTAATCGAACGGACGGTCCAGATGCGGCAGCGGAGTCTCTACGAGGACCCTGGCAACGGGGAGGTGGCCGGCCAGCCGCGGGCCCGCCGGCCTGGCTTTTGAGGGGAAGCCCTGCAGAAGCGATGGCTGGACAGCAGTCTCCTTAGCGGCCACGGCCCTCACCCCCGTTCAACATTCTGCGCCGGACCTGGCAGGTCCGGTTTGTCCGGACACGTCAAGCCAACCATGGGCCTCTGACATTCCGTCTGCCGCGTCCGCCGCGGGCGGTCCGGCCTTAGGCGTTGAAGAAGGCCTTGAGGTCGTCAACGCGGTCGAGGCGTTCCCACGTGAAATCGGGATCGTCGCGGCCGAAGTGTCCGTGCGCGGCAGTCTTGGCGTAGATGGGACGCTTCAGGTCCAGGGCATCGATGATGGCCCGCGGACGGAGGTCGAAGATTTCGGCGATCGCGGCACTGATCTTCGCGGGGTCCACGGTTTCGGTGCCGAAAGTCTCCACGTAGGTCCCGACGGGCCGGGCCTGGCCGATCGCGTAGGCAATCTGGATTTCGGCGCGCTTGGCGAGGCCGGCGGCCACCACGTTCTTGGCAACCCAGCGCATGGCATACGCAGCGGACCGGTCCACCTTGGACGGGTCCTTGCCCGAGAATGCGCCGCCGCCGTGACGGGCCATGCCGCCGTAGGTGTCCACGATGATCTTCCGCCCGGTCAGGCCGGCGTCGCCCACGGGTCCGCCGATGACGAACTCGCCGGCGGGGTTAAGAATGTTCGCAGCCCGTGAAATGTCCAGGTTGGCGGCGGCAAGCACGGGATCAATCACCATGGCCGCGAGGTCGGCCCGGAGCCGGTCCAGGCTGGTGCCTTCGGCGTGCTGGCTGGAGATGACCACGGTTTCCACTGATACCGGAACGTCTTTGTCGTACCCCACCGTGACCTGGGTCTTGCCGTCGGGGCGCAGGTAGGCCAGCAGGCCGGACTTGCGCACCTCGGTAAGGCGTTCGGAGAGGCGGTGCGCCAGCCAGATGGGGGTGGGCATGTACGACGGCGTTTCGTCGCTCGCGTAGCCGAACATCAGGCCCTGGTCGCCGGCGCCCTGGAGGTCGTAGTCGTCCTCCTGGCGGCCCTCACGGGCTTCGAGGGAGTTGAAGACGCCCCCGGCGATGTCGTTGGACTGCTGGCCGATGGATACCGACACGCCACAACGGGCGCCGTCGAACCCGTTGGCAGAGGAGTCGTAGCCAATGCCCAGGATGGTCTCGCGGACGATTTGCGGGATTTCAACGTAGGCGTCGGTGGTGACTTCGCCGGCAACATGGACCAGGCCGGTGGTGGCCATGGTCTCGACGGCCACGCGGGACTCCGGGTCTGCCGCGAGGAGCGCGTCCAGGATGGCGTCGCTGATCTGGTCACAGATCTTGTCCGGGTGGCCTTCAGTGACCGATTCGGACGTGAAGAGCCGGAGTGCGGGGGGCGTGGTCCCGTGGGTCTGGGGAATGTGCAGCGGTAAAGTCACTCAACTACCTTACTGGTTAGGAATCGGACGTCCGGCGGCGTGTGTCCCCGTGCTAAGGAAACCCTGCCGTGCCTGGCGTCAGGCGCGGGGCGAAACGCGGTTCAGCTCGAAGCCGATCCGGTTAATAATGGCGGCCGAAACCTCGGTCTTGGTGCCGGCGGCCAATTGTGGTTCGGCGCCGGAGCGGGCCAGGATGACTACGGAATTGGTGTCCTGGCCGAAGACCTTGTCCGTGCCCACGTGGTTGAGGACCAGGAGGTCACAGCCCTTGCGCTTGAGCTTGGCCTCCGCGTAGGCCAGGACGTCGCCCTGCCCGTCACCGGTTTCGGCGGCGAACCCGATGATCAGTTGGTTGCGGCGGACTGAGTCATGTTCCAGGGCCTGGCCGCGCAGTTCCACGAGCTCCTGCAGGATATCGGGGTTGCGGACCAGCGTAATCACCGGATCCGCGGTGTCCTCACGCTTCTTGATCTTGGTGCCGGAGATCTCCGCAGGACGGAAGTCTGCAACGGCTGCGGCCATGATGACGACGTCGGAATCCGCTGCCGCGGCCAGCGCGGCCTCCCGCAGCTGCAGGGCAGTCTCCACTGCCACAACCTCGACGCCGGCTGGGGGCGGGACCTCCATATGCGCGGCGAGCAGCCGCACAGTGGCGCCGGCGTTGCGCGCGGCAACGGCCAACGCGACGCCCTGCTTGCCGGAGGACCTGTTGCCCAGGAAGCGCACGGGGTCCAAGGGTTCACGTGTGCCGCCGGCACTGATGGTGACCGTCTTACCGGCGAGGGGAAGCTGGTAGTCCGGCTTGCCCTGGGCAAGGGCCATGGCGGCATCGAAGATGGCTTCAGGCTCCGGCAGGCGGCCGGGACCGGAGTCGGAGCCGGTCAGGCGTCCGCTGGCGGGTTCCAGCACCGCCACTCCCCTGCCCCGCAGGGTCTCCACGTTCGCCCGGGTGGCGGCATGCTGCCACATCTCGGTGTGCATGGCGGGGGCAAACAGCACGGGTCCCCGTGCCATCAGCAGCGTGTTGGTGAGGAGGTCGTTGGCCTGGCCGGTGGCCGCGCGCGCCAGCAGATCAGCTGTTGCGGGCGCCACCACGATCAGGTCGGCCTCGTGCCCGAGCTTGACGTGGTTGACCTGATGAACCTCGTCAAAGACGCTGTTGGTCACCGGGTTGCCGGACAGGGCTTCCCAGGTGGCAACACCGACAAAACGGGTGGCGGCGTCGGTTGGGATCACGGTGACGTCATGCCCGGCTTCAGTAAAAAGCCGGAGGAGCGACGCCACCTTGTAGGCGGCAATCCCTCCCCCGACTCCGAGGACTATGCGCACGTGATCTCCGTCAACGGGTAAGTCTGCGTGATCTTGTTGCCCGACCGCTGCGTTACTCTGCGTGTTCGATCGGCGTGGAAACGAGCTTGCCTTCGTTGATCTCGCGCAGGGCGATGGACAGCGACTTCTCGTTCAGCTTGGTGTCGACCAGCGGGCCCACGTACTCGAACAGGCCCTCGTGCAGCTGGGCGTAGTAAGCGTTGATCTGGCGTGCACGCTTGGCGCCGAAGATCACCAGGCCGTACTTGGAATCAGCTGCCTCAAGCAGTGAGTCGATCGGCGGGTTGATGATGCCTTCAAGGTTCGTGGACACGAATTCTCCAAATTCTAACGGGCTGAACGGTACCGGCAGCTAGTGCGGGTGCGGTGTCAGCCCCATGAGTGAAACAAGCTCGTCCGCTGCCCGGCGAACGTCATCATTGATGACGGTGTGGTCAAACTCCGGTTCAGCGGCAAGTTCTAGTTTAGCGGTTTCCAGCCGTTGCCGCTGTTCGTCCGCGGTTTCAGTGCCACGGCCTACCAGCCGGCGCACCATTTCGTCCCAGCTGGGCGGGGCGAGGAAGATGAATTGTGCATCGGGGACAGCAGCTTTGACCTGCCGGGCGCCCTGCAGGTCAATCTCCAGCAGGACGGACTTGCCACCCGCGATGGCCTCCTTGACGGTGCTTTTCAGCGTGCCGTAGGTGTTCTGGCCGTGAACTACGGCCCACTCCAGCAAGTCGCCGGCCGCCACCAGTGATTCGAATTCTTCCTTTGACTTGAAGAAGTAGTGAACGCCGTCCTGCTCCCCCGGCCGGGGTGCACGGGTGGTGGCCGATACGGAAAGCCAGACTTCGGGGTAGTTATCCCTGATGTAGGTGGATACGGTGCCTTTGCCAACAGCCGTCGGACCTGCGAGGACTGTCAGTCCCGGTTTCTTGCTCACGTATTCCTTTGTGCCGGAGTTCGGATGGGGCGGACCGTGGCACGCCCTACTTCTCGTCTATAAAATCTACCAGCGCCTGGCGCTGGTGGATGCCCAGTCCCCGGACACGCCGGGAGGCCGCGATTCCCAGCTGTTCCATGATGGCCGCTGCCCGGACCTTGCCGATGCCGGGCAGGGCTTCAAGCAGCTCCGCCACCCGCATCCTGGCCAGGGCATCGTCAGCGGCGGCCGAGCTGATGATGTCCGCAGCCGACGTCTGGCCGTTCTTGAGCCTTTCCTTCACCGCAGCCCTGGCTGCACGGGCAGCCGCGGCCTTTTGCAGGGCAGCTGTGCGTTCCGACGCGGATAAGGGTCGCAGACTCATTGTGGACACCCCCGGTGGGACGGATGCATCCAAGGCGGCCGCCATTGGACTTGTCCAGAAACCTACCCCTTGGGGGGCAGCGAATCAATGCATCCCGCCTGCATACACCTTCAGCGCACCTGAAGCGCACCCGCGGCGCAACCAGGTGCGGCTATTCGCCCCGGAGCCCGTCAAGCGTGCGGAGGGCGGCTTCCCGGAGTGCGTGGGCAGCGGGACCGGCTGCCAGAATATCGCGGCTGGAGGTTCCCAGGACCTGTGGGTAGGCTGCGCCGAATGTCCTCCGCAGGTCAGCCGCCGTTGCACCCTGTGCGCCCAGTCCAGGAGCGAGGATGGGACCGCGGACGGCCCCAAGGTCCAGCTGCAGGTCGGACAGCGCCGAGCCCACGGTGGCCCCGACAACCAGGCCCACCGAGCCGAGGGCGCCGGGATAACGCCGGTTCTCGGCCGCTGCAGCCTCGACGATCCGCCGCGCCACGGAATCGGCTCCGCCAACGTGCTGCACGGATGCCCCTTCCGGGTTGGAGGTCAGCGCCAGGACGAAGACACCGCGGCCGGTCTCGGCTGCAAGGTCCAGCGCCGGCCGGAGCGACTCGAAGCCCAGGTACGGGCTAAGGGTTACCGAGTCGGCCGCGAGCGGTGAGCTGTCCCGGAGCCAGGCGTCCGCGTAGGCGGCCATGGTGGAGCCGATGTCGCCGCGCTTGGCGTCGGCGATGGTGAGGACCGACTCGTCCCGGGCCTCGGCAAGGAGTTCCTCAAGGACGGCCATCCCCGCCGATCCGTGGCGTTCGTAGAGCGCCACCTGCGGCTTCACCGCGGCAGCGAGCGAACCCACGGCTTCCAGGACTGTCAGCGAAAAGCGCCTCAGCCCGGCGGCGTCGTCGTCCAGTCCCCACGCCTTGAGCAGCGCCGGGTGGGGGTCAATGCCCACGCAGAGCGGCCCGCGGGCGGACATGGCGGCGCCGAGCCGGGAGCCGAAGGACTCCCGGCCCGCAGCGGCTGATGACGGGCCGGCCTCAGGCATTCTGCGAAACCGCTGAATCGAGAGCCGCATCCTGCGGTGCAGCGTTCTGTGCGGCCGCATGCTGCGAGGCGGTCAGCGCTGCTGCATGCTCCTGCAGGCTGGTCACCGACCACTCGTAGGTGCGCATGGCCTCGATCGCCTGGACGGCGGCGTTGAACTCGGCCACAGTGGTGATGCAGGGAATGCCGATGGACGTGGCAGCTGCGCGGAGTTCGTAGCCGTCGCTGCGGGCTTCGCCGCCGGACGGGGTGTTGAACACCATGTCGATCTCGCCGGCAATGACCAGGTCCGCGATGGTGCCTTCGCCTTCGGCGCTGCTGCCCTCGGCGACCTTGCGGACCGGGGTGGCCTGGATGCCGTTGCGGCGCAGGACGTCCGCGGTTCCGCCGGTGGAGACGATCTCGAAGCCGAGATCGGAGAGCCGCTTGACGCCCATGATGACCGAGCGCTTGTCGCGGTTTGCCACGGACACGAAGATCTTGCCTTCCGTGGGCAGCGCGTTGTTGGCGGCTGCCTGGCTCTTGGCAAACGCGGTGTCGAAGTGCTTGTCGATGCCCATCACCTCGCCGGTGGAGCGCATTTCGGGGCCGAGCAGCGAGTCCACCACCTTGCCCTCCAGTGTGCGGAACCGGCTGAACGGCAGGACAGCTTCCTTGACCGAGACCGGCGCGTCCAGCGGCAGCGTGGAGCCGTCGCCGGTTTCCGGCAGCATCTTATAAGCGGTCCGGAGCTGGTGGATGGTGACACCGGTGCCGATCAGGGCGGCCGCCTTGGCCATCTGGACGCCGGTGGCCTTGGAGACGAACGGGACGGTGCGGGAGGCACGCGGGTTCGCTTCCAGGACGTACAGGACATCGGAGGCAAGCGCGAACTGGATGTTGATCAGGCCCCGCACGCCCACGCCCTCGGCGATGGCCCGGGTGGCGGTGCGGACACGTTCGAGGACGTTGTTGCCCAGCGTGATGGGCGGCAGGACGCAGGCGGAATCACCGGAGTGGATACCGGCTTCCTCGATGTGCTCCATGATGCCGCCCAGGTACATGTCCGTGCCGTCGAAGAGCGCGTCGACGTCGATTTCGACGGCGTCTTCGAGGAACCGGTCGATCAGGACCGGGTGGTCCGGAGTGATTTCGGTGGCGTTGGCGATGTAGCGGGAGAGGTTCGGCTCGTCGTAGACGATCTCCATGCCGCGGCCGCCGAGGACGTAGGACGGACGGACCAGGACGGGGTAGCCGATCTCGTCAGCGATCTTCTTGGCGTCCTCGAAGGACACGGCTGTGCCGTTCTTCGGGGAGATCAGGCCGGCCCTGTCCAGGACGCGGGAGAAGGCGCCGCGGTGCTCGGCGAGGTCGATCGCTTCCGGGGACGTGCCCAGGATGGGCACACCGGCGTCGGCCAGCTGCTGGGCAAGCTTCAGCGGGGTCTGGCCGCCGAGCTGGACGAAGACGCCCATCACGCCGCCGGTCCGTTCCTCGGCCGCGATGACCTCCAGGACGTCCTCAAGCGTCAGCGGCTCGAAGTACAGGCGGGTGGAGACGTCGTAGTCGGTGGAGACGGTTTCCGGGTTGCAGTTGACCATCACTGTCTCGTAGCCGGCCTTGCGCAGTGCCATTGACGCGTGGACGCAGGAGTAGTCGAACTCGATGCCCTGGCCGATGCGGTTGGGACCGGAGCCGAGGATCAGGATGGACGGCTTGGCGTGCAGCGCAACCTCGTCCTCCTCGTCGTAGGAGGAGTAGTGGTACGGCGTGTAGGCAGCGAACTCGGCAGCGCAGGTGTCCACAGTCTTGTAGACCGGACGGATTCCCAGGGCCTGGCGGACGCCGCGGACCACGGCCTCCGAGTTGTGCGTCAGGGCACCGATCTGCTCGTCCGAGAAGCCGTGGCGCTTGGCCCGCTTAAGCATCTCCACGGTCAGGGAACCGGCCTGGCGGATCTCGTGGGAGATCTCGTTCAGGAGCTGGAGCTGGTCAAGGTACCAGGGGTCGATCTTGGTGGCTTCGAAAAGCTCCTCCACGCTGGCGCCGCCCAGGAGCGCACGCTGGACCTGGTGCAGGCGCTCCGTGGTGGGACGTTTGGACTTCTCGATGAGCTCCGCGACTTCCCACTCCGGGACGGAGCTGAAATCCAGCTGGGAGCCCTTCTGCTCCAGGGAACGGAGGGCCTTCTGCAGCGCCTCGGTGAAGTTGCGTCCCATCGCCATCGCTTCACCCACCGACTTCATGGTGGTGGTGAGGGTGTCGTCGGCGGCCGGGAATTTCTCGAAGGCGAACCTCGGAACCTTGACCACCACGTAGTCCAGGGTGGGCTCGAAGGACGCGGGCGTCTTCTGCGTGATGTCGTTCGGGATTTCGTCCAGGGTGTAGCCGAGGGAAAGCTTCGTGGCAATCTTGGCGATGGCAAATCCTGTGGCCTTGGAAGCCAGGGCGGAGGAACGGGACACGCGCGGGTTCATCTCGATGACCACCACGCGGCCGGTGTCCGGCTCGACGGCGAACTGGATGTTGCAGCCGCCGGTGTCCACGCCCACTTCGCGGATCACGGCGATGGAGATGTCGCGCAGCCGCTGGTATTCGCGGTCCGTGAGGGTCAGTGCCGGTGCCACGGTGATGGAGTCGCCGGTGTGGACGCCTACGGGGTCGAAGTTTTCGATGGAACAGACCACAACCACGTTGTCGTTCTTGTCCCGCATCATCTCGAGCTCGTATTCCTTCCACCCGAGGATGCTCTCTTCGAGCAGGACCTCGGATGTTGGGCTGTACTGCAGGCCCTGTCCGACGATGCGGCGGAGGTCGCCTTCGTCATAGGCGAGGCCGGAGCCGAGGCCGCCCATGGTGAATGAGGGCCGGACCACCATGGGGTAGCCGAGGTCCTCGGCGGCTTTGAGGGCCTCGTCGATGGTGTGGATGATGTGGCTGCGGGCTGATTCGGCGCCACAGCGTTCCACCACGCCCTTGAACTTTTCGCGGTCCTCGCCGAGCTCGATCGCGGCGATGTTCGCGCCGATGAGTTCGACGTTGTACTTCGCCAGCACACCGTTCTTGTCCAGGGCGATGGCGGTGTTCAGGGCCGTCTGCCCGCCCAGGGTGGGCAGGATGGCGTCCGGCCGCTCCTTGGCGATGATCTTCTCCACCACCTCGGGGGTGATGGGCTCGATGTAGGTGGCATCGGCGAACTCGGGGTCCGTCATGATGGTGGCGGGGTTGGAGTTCACCAGGATGACCCGGAGGCCCTCCTCCTTGAGGACACGCAGTGCCTGGGTACCGGAGTAGTCGAATTCGGCGGCCTGGCCGATGACGATCGGGCCGGAGCCGATGACCAGGACGCTCTTAAGGTCAGTTCTCTTGGGCATTACTTCTTGTCCTCAGTCTTGGAGTCGGTGGTGTTCTGCGCGCCGGCAACAGCTTCTTTGGTCTCTGCCATGAGGTCGATGAAACGGTCGAACAGGTACGCGGCGTCGTGCGGGCCGGCGGCCGCTTCCGGGTGGTACTGGACCGAGAAGGCGGGGATGTCCAGGCAGGCGAGGCCTTCCACGACGTCGTCGTTCAGGCTGATGTGGCTGACCTCCACCCGGCCGTAGCGCTCCTCCGGTGCCTGCGTGGCGCCGTCGAGCGGTGCGTCCACGGCGAAACCGTGGTTCTGCGAGGTGATCTCCACCTTGCCGGTGCGCCGGTCCAGCACGGGCTGGTTGATGCCGCGGTGGCCGTAGCGGAGCTTGTAGGTACCGAAGCCCAGCGCCCGTCCGAGGATCTGGTTGCCGAAGCAGATGCCGAAGTACGGAAGCTTCTCGTCCAGGACCGAACGGAGCAGCTTGACCTGCGCGTCAGCGGTAGCGGGGTCGCCGGGACCGTTTGACATAAAGAAGCCATCCGGGTTGACGGCCTTCACATCCTCCAGCGTGGCGGTGGCGGGCAGGACATGCACGCGGACGCCGCGCTCGGCGAAGCGGACGGGGGTCATGGCCTTGATGCCGAGGTCGATCGCGGCAATGCTGAAACGCGCCTCTCCGTCCCAGCCGTGGTCCCGGGGTTCCACCACGTATGCCTCGTCTACGCTGACTTCTTCAGCCAGGCGGGCGCCTTCCATCGGGGCACTGGCCAGGACAGCGTCCAGGAGTTCCTTGTCGGTTGCCTGGGCCGCCTCGCCGGAGAAGATGCCGGCGCGCATGGTCTTGTGCTCGCGCAGGTGCCGGGTGATGGCGCGGGTGTCCACGCCTTGGATTCCCACAATCCCCTGCTCCACCAGTTCCTCGTCCAGGGAACGCTCGGAGCGCCAGTTGGACGGCCGCCTCGCGGCGTCCCGGACGATGTAGCCGGCCACCCAGATGCGGCGGGACTCGGCGTCGTCGTTGTTCACGCCGGTGTTGCCGATGTGCGGAGCGGTCTGCACTACCAGCTGGCGGGCGTAGGAGGGATCGGTGATGGTTTCCTGGTAGCCGGTCATGCCGGTGGCGAAGACCGCTTCCCCCAGGGCCTTGCCCTGCGCGCCGTAGCTGGTGCCGCGGAAGATCCGGCCGTCCTCCAGCACGAAGGCCGCCGGGGTGGACGGAGCCGAAGCCGCTGGGTTTGCTGTCACTGTTTCTGTCACTGTCTTACTTTCCACTCTGGGGATCCTGGGAATGTTCTTGGCGGGCGGCGGCGATCAATTGCTGAAGCGAGTCATCGAGGACGGTTTTGTCGGCAGCCCTGCGGGTGCGGAAGCCGGTATCCAGTTCG
The DNA here is from genome assembly GCF_051857465.1 of Pseudarthrobacter cremeus. Classification (NCBI taxonomy): domain Bacteria; kingdom Bacillati; phylum Actinomycetota; class Actinomycetes; order Micrococcales; family Micrococcaceae; genus Pseudarthrobacter; species Pseudarthrobacter cremeus. The sequence goes on from NZ_JBPZHC010000001.1 coordinate 409,830, forward strand.
TGGCTCCCGAGGTGCCAGGTGAGGACCAGCAGCCCTTCCTTCTCCACGAACTTGCCGGCCATTCCGCTTTCCTGCCGGACCCCGGTCAGGCTGGCCGCCGGGATGTAGAGCGCGGGTGCGCCGGAGCGGTCGAAGAGGACGCCGTGGGAGAACACGCTGAGGACAGCGTTGGTCCGCAGGCCGAGGCCGTGCACGGCGATCCGGTCGAGCCAGTCACCGGCCGTGGTGGAGGCAACGTACTGGCCCTCCGCGCGGGCCACCGGCACTCCGGCGGCTTCCGGCACGGCAGGCAAAGGTGCGACGTCGGCCTGCCGCCTGAGGCGGTTGCGCCAGCCGATGCCGATCAGGACCAGCGCGGCGGCGACCAGCGCCAGCGTGATGACGAGCGTGAGGGTCTGGTTTTCCATCAGGCCGCGCCCGCCGTTGAGTCGGCCAGGTGCCTGTACGGGGTGTTGAGCTTGCCGTCCAGGACCGTGGGATGGCCCTTATAGAAGGTGGCCACCACCTTGCCCGGCAGTTCCAGTCCGGCGAACGGCGAATTACGGCCCATGGTGGCCATCTTGGCGGGGTCCACGGTCCAGCGGGCGGCGGGGTCGACCAGAATGAGGTTGGCGGGTTCGCCTGCTTCGAGGGGGCGGCCCTGGTCCGCCAGCCGGCCGATCCGGGCCGCGGCAGTGGAGGTCACGCGGGCAAAATCCGCCCAGGTCATCAGGCCCGTTTCGATCATGGCGTGCTGGACCACCGACAAGGCGGTTTCCAGTCCGGTCATGCCCATGGCTGCCTGGGCCCACTCGCATTCCTTGTGTTCGCTGGGGTGCGGTGCGTGGTCGGTTCCCACAACGTCGATGGTGCCGTCGGCGAGGCCTGCGCGGAGTGCCTGCACGTCGGCGTCAGTCCGGAGCGGCGGGTTGACCTTGTAGACGGGGTTGTAGCTGCGGACGAGGCTGTCCGTGAGCAGCAGGTGGTGCGGGGTGACCTCGGCTGTGACGTTGATGCCGCGTTGCTTGGCCCAGCGGATGATCTCCACGGAACCGGCGGTTGACACGTGGCAGACGTGCAGGCGGGAGTTCACGTGCTGTGCCAGCAGGACGTCCCGGGCGATGATGCTTTCCTCGGCAACGGCCGGCCAGCCGGTGAGTCCCAGGACGGCGGACACTTCGCCCTCGTTCATCTGGGCCCCGGCGGTGAGCCGCGGTTCCTGCGCGTGCTGGGCCACGACGCCGTCGAACGCTTTGACGTACTCGAGCGCCCGGCGCATCAGCACCGGATCGTGGACGCAGATGCCGTCGTCGGAGAACATCCGGACCCGGGCGCGGGAGTCGGCCATGGCGCCGAGCTCTGCGAGCTGTTCCCCCGCAAGGCCCACTGTCACTGCGCCGACGGGGCGGACGTCCACCCAACCGGCGGCGCGGCCCAGGCTGTAGACCTGTTCCACCACGCCGGCGGTGTCCGCCACCGGTGTGCTGTTGGCCATGGCGTGGACTGCGGTGTAGCCGCCCAGCGCAGCAGCCCGGGTACCGGTTTCAACCGTTTCGGCGTCTTCGCGTCCGGGCTCGCGCAGGTGGGTGTGCACGTCCACCATGCCGGGCAGGGCCACCAGGCCTGCGGCTTCGATCACTGTTGCGCCGTCTGCGTAGGGGCTGGTTGCTGCGGCGGTCCCCCGGGCGGCGATGACGCCGTCGCGGATGAGCAGGTCCTCGGCCGCGGAGCCCAGGACCGCTGCACCGCGGATCAGGTAGGTTCCGTTGTTCTCTGCCATCAGTTGCTCTCCTTGGTGGAATGTGCGGCGTACGCCGGGGCGTCGTTGGTGCGGGCGATACCCGCGGCGGCTGGTTCGCGGGTATCACCGGAGAGCAGCAAGTACAGGGTGGCCATCCGGACCGAGACGCCGTTCCGCACCTGGGCGAGCACGGTGGAGCGGGGCGAGTCGGCGGCGGCGGCGGAAATTTCCAGTCCCCGGTTCATGGGTCCGGGGTGCATGATGATGGTGTCTTTGAGCCCCAGGGTGTCCAGGGTCCGGAGCCGGTTGTCATCGAAACCCCAGCGACGGGAGTATTCGCGGGTGGACGGGAAGAATGAGGCGTTCATCCGCTCGCCCTGGACCCGCAGCATCATGACCGCGTCCACACCCTTTTCAAGGGTTTCGTCCAGGTTGTAGCTGACCTTGCACGGCCACTGCTCGACGCCGATGGGCAGCAGGGTGGGAGGCGCCACGAGGGTTACCTCCGCGCCAAGGGTCCGGAGCAGCCACACGTTGGAGCGGGCAACGCGGGAGTGCAGGACGTCGCCGGCGATGGCCACGCGCATGCCCGTCAGGTCTGCGCCGGTGGACCCGGTACCGGCCAGTCTGGACCAGTGCCGGCGCATGGTGAACGCGTCCAGCAATGCCTGCGTGGGGTGTTCGTGGGTGCCGTCGCCGGCGTTGATGACTGCGGCATCGATCCAGTCCGTGGCCGCCAGCCGGTGCGGGGCCCCCGATGCCCAGTGACGGATCACGACGGCGTCCGCCCCCATTGCTGCCAGTGTCTGTGCCGTGTCCTTGAGGGACTCACCCTTGGAGACCGAGGAGCCCTTCGCGGCGAAGTTGATGACGTCGGCGGACAGGCGCTTGGCGGCAGCCTCGAAGGAGATCCGCGTGCGGGTTGAGTCCTCGAAGAACAGGTTCACCACGGTGCGCCCGCGCAGTGCGGGGAGTTTCTTGACTTCGCGGTCCCCTACGGCGGCCATTTCTTCGGCGGTGTCGAGGATGCGGACGGCGTTGGCCAGGCTGAGGTCTTCGGTGGAGAGGAGGTGTTTCACGCGCCGCCCTCGATAACCACTTCGTTGATGGCCGCGCCGCTGGCATCCCTGTCCGTTTCCGCCAGCCGGACCCGGACCTTTTCAGCGGACGAGGTGGGCAGGTTCTTGCCTACGTGGTCGGCCCGGATGGGGAGCTCGCGGTGCCCGCGGTCGATCAGGACAGCCAGCCTCACGATGCGGGGACGGCCGAGGTCGATCAGGGCGTCGAGGGCTGCGCGGATGGTGCGGCCGGAGTAGAGGACATCATCGATCAGCACCACAACTTTGTTGTCGATCCCCGTCCGGGGCAGCTGGGTGGGCAGCGGCGGCCTGGTGGGCTGATGGGAAAGGTCATCGCGGAACATGGTGACATCGAGCTGGCCGACGATGGCGGCGGCGTCAACGGTGGGATCAGCGGCGGCGATCTTCTGTGCCAGCCGGACTGCCAGCGGGTAGCCGCGGCGCGGGATACCCAGCAGGACCAGGTCTTTGGACCCCTTGTTGGCCTCAAGGATCTCATGGGCGATTCGAGTGAGTGCACGGTCAATGTCCGCCTGGTTGAGGACAACCCTGGCTGGAACCGGTGCGCTGGTGACAGCAGTCAACTCTTGTCTCCCCTTTCCCCGCCTCACGGGACGGAATTAAAAAAGGATCATTTGCGTTTCAAAATTACCACACCGGCGGCGGCGCAATAGGCTTTCCAGTATGTCCATGCACCCTCAGCAGCCCCCTTCCGGCGAGTCCGGCCATGCCGGTGAAGGGGGCGGCCCGCCCGGCCTGTCAGCAGGATCACAGCCGGTCCTGGCCCGTCAGGCCAACCCCAGCTGGATGGGCCGGGTGGAGCCCGGTTACTACCGCCCGGCTCCCGGGAACACGGGCGCTCCACTTCCGTCCGTGGGGCCTCCCCTCCCAGGCGGGGTGGACTCGAACGGCCGCATGCGGTCGGCCGGCCTCCTCGCACTGATGCTTGGCGGGGCCGCCCTGGTGTTCCTGAGCCTGTTCCTGGTGGTGCCGTTCCTGCTGGCGAGCACCGGAGTGGGCGGGTTCGCCGTGGGGTTCGTGGTGTCGCTGATTCCGCTGTCCGTTGTGCTCCTGACCGTCCATGCGATCGACCGCTGGGAACCGGAACCCAAACGGCTCCTGTTTCTTGCCTTTACCTGGGGTGCGGCGGTCTCGGTTGCGGTCACGCTTCTCATCCAGCCGGTCTTTGCGCTGACCTTCCAGTTCAGTGACCAAGCCGATTTCCAGACGTATATGGCCACGGTCCAGGCCCCGGTGGTGGAGGAGTTCGCCAAGTCTTTGGGCTTGCTGCTGTTGCTCCTGCTGGCGCGGAAGCACTTCGATGGTCCCGTGGACGGTGTGGTGTTTGCCTTCACCATCGCCGGCGGCTTCGCCTTCACCGAGAACATCCTCTACTTCGGGCGGGCCATCGCAGAGTCCGCCAGCCCGGCAACGGACCTGGCCCAGATCTTCCTGCTGCGCGGTGTGATGTCACCTTTTGCGCATGCCATCTTCACCGGTACCACCGGCCTGATCATGGGTTTCGCCGCCCGCCGGTGGCACTCGGGCGCCTCTGTCGCGGCTTTCTTCGTGGGGCTGCTGCCGGCGATGCTCCTGCACAACAGATGGAACAGCATGGGCGAGGCTTTCCTGGGCGAGTACATCCTCATCCAGGTGCCGACCTTTGTCCTCGCCGTCATCGGGGTCATCCTGCTCCGGGTCGCGGAAAACCGGCTCACCCGCCAAAGGCTTCTTGAATATTCCGCAGCCGGCTGGTTCAGCCCGGCCGAGGTGGAACTGCTGGCCACACCGCGCGGCAGGCGGACTGCTTTGCGTTGGGCGGCTGGCTACAACCGCCGGCCGCAGATGAAATCGTTCCTGCAGGCTGCCACCCGGCTGGCCTTTATCCGGCAGCGGATCCTCAGCGGCCGCGACATCGGGCTGCACCAGGCCGAGGAACAGCAGCAGCTGCACCGGATCATTGCGCTGCGCGCCGCCGTTGCCCGCTAACGTGAAAAAGGGACCGGCCTCCACCTTAAGTGGACGCCGGTCCCTTTGCCGGGGTTCTGCGTTTAGGCGAGCAGCGAGGGCTTCAGCTGCTGCAGGCGCCCCAGGAGGCCGTTAATGAACGACGGCGACTCATCGGTTGAGAGCGTCTTGGCCAGGGCCACTGCCTCACTGACCGCGACGCCGTCGGGGACGTCGTCGTTGTACAGGAGTTCCCAGGTGCCGATGCGCAGGATGATGCGGTCCACCGAGGGCATGCGCTCCAGGGTCCAGCCCTGCGAATAGGTCTCCAGGAATTCGTCGATGGCGGGCTGCTGGGAAACCACACCCTCCACGATTTCAAGGGTGTACGGGTTTACGATCTGATCTGTCAGTTCACGCCGGCCCCGCAGAACGTCAAACGCGGAAACCGAGCGCTGCTCAGCTTCGAAAAGTACGTCCAGTGCCCGGTTGCGGGCCTTACCGCGTGCGCTCACTACTCGCTGACCCGGCCGAGGTAGCTGCCGTCGCGGGTGTCAACCTTGACCTTGGTGTTGTTTTCGACGAACAGCGGAACCTGGATCTCGTAGCCGGTTTCCAGCGTCGCCGGCTTGGTGCCGGCCGAGGAGCGGTCGCCCTGGAGGCCAGGCTCAGTGTAGGTGATCTCCAGGACAACGCTGGGCGGGAGTTCGATGTACAGCGGGTTGCCCTCGTGGATGGCAATGTTGACCATCTGGTTCTCAAGCATGAAATTGGTGGCGTCGCCCACTGTCGCGCCCGAGACGGTGATCTGGTCGTAGTCCACAGTGTCCATGAAAACGTAATCCGCGCCGTCCTGGTACAGGTACTGGTAATCGCGGCGATCGACCGTTGCGGTCTCGATCTTGAGTCCGGCGTTGAACGTCTTGTCCACAACCTTGCCGGACATCACATTGCGCATTTTGGTACGCACGAAGGCGCCGCCCTTGCCGGGCTTGACGTGCTGGAATTCGATGATGTTCCAGAGCTGGCCCTCGAGCTTAAGGACCGTGCCGTTCTTGATGTCGTTAGTGGTTGCCACTGGTTTCCTCTGGTTTCTAATGTCTGGTCAGTTGTCAGACGTTCTATGCCGGCCGGTCACGCCCCTAGGGCGCCGAGCGCGTGTTTATCAAAAATCCAAGAACCATTCTACCGGCAAATCCGGGGTGGCCTTGTTCACGGGCTTTCCCTCGGCACTGGGCTGCTCCGGACGGGAGGGTCAGCAGGCCAGGTCCAGAACGTCGCGTGCGCGCTGGAGGGCCACGGTGGAGGAGTAGATCAGCGCCGCGTCGGCAGACTGTGCAACGTGAAGGTCCAATGCCCTGGCAAAGGCCTCCACGGCGGCCGAGTTGTGCCCGGCGGAGTAATGCGCCCTGCCCAGGTACTGCTGGATGAGGGCCTCGCGGTCGGTTCCGTGAAACTCTGCCAGCAGCTGCCGGAACAGGTCTATGGCCCGGTCGGTGCGCTGCGTGATCCGGAGCAGCTCGGCCTCGCAGGCGCGCAGGTGGAAAGACTCCGGGTCCTTGAAGCGGGCCTCAGCCAGCAGCTCGGCCGCTTCGGACGGGTGTCCCCCGGCGATCAGGACGAAAACGCGGTCTGCGGGGTCGGTGGACGCCGTCAAGGCAGCCTGGCAGGCGTCCCCGTTGACAATCTCCGGCAGCAGCGACAACGGGTTGATCCTGATGCCCGGGAAGCCTGCCTCGGGCCAGTCCCCCGTGCCCGCAAGGTCGCCCTGCATCAGGAGGCGATTTCCTGGTAGGCCGCGAAAAGCAGTGAGGTGTCGGGCACGTCGAGGATGCCTGGTTTGGCGATGCCGTCCAGGACCACGAAGCGCAGCAGGTCACCGCGGGATTTCTTGTCCCGGCGCATGCCATCGAGGAGCCCCTGCCACCGGTCCCGACGGTAAGTGACCGGAAGCCCCAGGGTCTCCAGGATGCTCCGGTGACGGTCCGCGTCCGCGTCGCTGAGCCGGCCGACGCTGCGGGCGAGCTCCGCTGCGAACATCATGCCCACGGACACCGCCGCGCCATGTCGCCAGGAATAGCGCTCCACAAGTTCGATGGCGTGGCCCAGCGTATGGCCGTAGTTCAGGATTTCGCGGAGGCCTGATTCCTTGAGGTCCTCCGAAACCACTTTGGCCTTAACCGCAATAGCGCGTTCAATCAGTTCACGCAGTGCGTCCGATCCGGGGTCTGTGGCCGCTGCCGGGTCACGTTCGATGAGCTCCAGGATGGCCCGATCGGAGATGAAGCCGCACTTGATGACTTCGGCCATTCCGGAGACGATCTCATTCCGGGGCAGCGTTTTGAGTGTGTCCAGATCGACCAGGACTCCGGCGGGCGGGTGGAAGGCACCCACGAGGTTTTTGCCTTCGGCCGTGTTGATGCCGGTCTTGCCACCTACGGAAGCGTCCACCATGCCCAGCAGGCTGGTGGGCATGTGGATGACCTTGACTCCCCTGAGCCAGGTGGCCGCCACAAACCCCGCAAGGTCTGTCACGGCTCCCCCGCCAACAGCCACGATGGCGTCCGAGCGGGTGAAGTCGTTCTGGCCCAGGACCTGCCAGCAGAACGCGGCAACCTGGATGTGCTTGCCTTCTTCGGCGTCCGGGATTTCCGCGGTCAGGGCTGTAAACCCTGCAGCGGCAAGCTCATCGCGCACAGTGTCACCGGTGAGGCGCAAGGCCCGTGGGTGGATGACCAGGACGCGGCGGACCCGTTCCCCCAGCAGTTCCGGAAGGCTTCCCAGCAGTCCCCGGCCCACTACGACGTCGTAGTTCTGCCCTGCGGACTCACCGGTGACCTTGATGATTGTTGAATCGACGCTCACTTTTCAACTTCCTGTTTGGCGGCTGAGTAGTCGCTCAGCGCGACCTGCAGCCGGTGTCCCAGCTCGGTGACCGAGCCGTGGCGGACGTCTAGAACCACGTCGGCCAGCCGTTCGTAAACGGGCTTCCTGGTGGCAAATAACGTGGACCAGCGCGCCATTCCGTCGCCGGCCAGAAGCGGCCTGCCGGAATTCCGGGCAATCCGGCTGGCCACGGTTTCCTCATCGCATTCGAGGTAGACAACAGTGCAGCGGGCCAGGAGCTGTTGGGTTCCCGAGTCCAGCACAGCCCCGCCGCCCAGTGAAACCACGGTGCCGGTTCCCTCTGCGTGCTCCAAGGCAGCGGCTACGGTCCGGGCCTCGATCTCCCGGAACGCGTGCTCGCCGCGGCCGGCGAAAATACCGGCGATGCTGCCATGTGACTCAACGATAAGGACGTCCGTGTCCACGAAAGGTACGCGCAGTTGCTGGGCAAGTTCCTGGCCTATGGTTGACTTGCCCACCGCCATCGGCCCAATCAGCACGATGGGCCTGTTAGCCGGGACAACGGCTTTGCTGCTCCGGGGCACTAGTGGCCGATCGAGTCCAGGGATGCCGGAATGTTGTCCAGGTAACCCTTGATGTTGCGTGCGGTCTCTGCCACGGAGTCGCCGCCGAACTTTTCCATAACGGCTTCTGCCAGGACCAGTGCCACCATCGCTTCCGCGACGACGCCCGCCGCCGGCACGGCACAGACGTCCGAACGCTGGTGGTGCGCTTTGGCCGCCTCCCCCGTGCTGACGTCAACCGTCCGCAGGGCGCGGGGCACAGTGGCGATGGGCTTCATGGCGGCCCGGACACGCAGCACGTCCCCGATGCTCATGCCGCCTTCAATGCCACCGGCGCGGTTGGACGTGCGGATGATTTTGCCGTTGGCGTCCTTGACGATTTCGTCGTGGGCTGCCGAACCGCGGCGGGCGGCGGTGAGGAAGCCGTCGCCTACTTCCACGCCCTTGATGGCCTGTATGCCCATCAGGGCTGCAGCCAGGCGCGAGTCGAGGCGGCGGTCCCAGTGGACGTAACTGCCCAGCCCGGGCGGCAGGCCGTACGCGAGGACCTCGACGACACCTCCGAGGGTTTCGCCTTCTTTGTGCGCGGCGTCCACTTCGGCCACCATGGCGTCGGACGTCTCACGGTCGAAGCAGCGCAGAGGATCGGCGTCGAGTGCGATGACGTTGGCAGGGACCGGCAACGGGCGCCCTTCAGGCACTGTCACGCTCGCGATGGAGACGGTATGGCTGACGAGTTCGATGCCGAGGTGCTGGAGGAACTGGGACGCCACGGTACCCATGGCAACGCGGGTGGCGGTTTCGCGGGCGCTGGCGCGTTCGAGGACCGGACGTGCTTCGTCAAAGCCGTACTTCTGCATCCCGGTGAAATCGGCATGACCGGGGCGCGGGCGCGTGAGCGGTGCATTGCGTGCCTGATCGGCCAGGATGTCAGGATCCACGGGGTCCGCAGACATGATCTGCTCCCATTTGGGCCACTCGGTGTTGCCGACCTGGATGGCCACCGGGCCGCCCTGGGTCAGGCCGTGCCGGACGCCGCCAAGGATCGTGACGACGTCCTGCTCAAACTTCATGCGCGCACCACGGCCGTAACCGAGGCGGCGGCGGGCCAGCGAATCGGCGATCTGCCCGCTGGTGATTTCCACACCGGCAGGTACGCCTTCAATAATTCCCATCAGAGCCGGACCATGGGATTCACCGGCAGTCAACCAACGCAACATAATTTCCATCCTGCCACGTATGGCGTTCAGATCGCCCGTCGGGGAAGGTCGACTGCGTCACACATCACATCTATGACAGCTGCATTAACTTCCTCACCGAGGCCGGTGAAAAGACGCACTTGCTCCACTGCCTGGTACAGCAGCATCTCAAGTCCCGGGACCACTGCACCGCCGCCGTCCTGCCACACCGCAGCGATCCGGCTGGGCCAGGGATCGTAGGCCACATCGAGCAGCACACCCGGTGTTCCGGTGCCAAGTGCGCCGATCTGCACCGCAAGGCCGTCCGCCCCGCGGGGCGGGAGCGTGGAAATGACGACGTCGGCGTGCGCCGTGGGAGCGGCGGCCTCCGCCAACGGCCTCACGCTGATGGAGAGTCCGACGCCGGCGGCGGCGGCACGCGCCTCCGCGGCCCTTGAGATGTCCCGGACAAATATGTCCGCGTGCTCCGTGCCCAGCTCTTTGAGTGCAGCGACGGCGGAGGCTGCCGTACCGCCGCCACCCAGGACCACAGCGGCAGGGCTGGAGACCACGCCGGCGTTACGTACGGCATTCACTATTCCGGCGACGTCGGTGTTGTATCCGGCGAGCCTGACAACGCCGCCCTGATCTTCGAAAGCGACCGTATTGACCACTCCCAGCGTGCGGGCCACACCGCGGACTTCGTCCACTTCGGCCACCATGCCGGTCTTCAGGGGCATGGTCACGGACAGGCCCCGCCAGCCGTCCTCGGTCCTGATCCGGGCCATCAGGGCGGGCAGCCCCGCCTCGGTCACGTCAATGGCCGTGTAGCCGATGTCGACGCCCAGCTTGGCGTAAGCCGCCAGATGAAGGGCAGGTGACTTGGAGTGGCTGATCGGGTGACCAAGAACGGCGGCCCGAAGGCTCATGTGCACCGGCCCACGTTGGCCTTGCACCACGCGTTGTACTGCTCCACAAAGACATTGTGCTCCGCCAGCGTCTTGGAGAACTTAGTCTCCTTGGTGTCCAGGTTAATGGTCACCCAGTAGAGGTAGTCATTGGTTTTGGGCTTGGCGGCTGCGTCGATTGCCGTCTTGCCGGGCGAGCCGATCGGGCCCGGGGGCAGCCCTGGATTCGCGTAGGTGTTGTACGGGTTGGACTTGTCCTGGCGCTGTTCGTCCGTGAAGTTGAAGCTCTTCGTGCCGAGACCGTACGTCACCGCCGAGTCCACCTGAAGGTAACCGTTGGTCTGGTCATTGGGCTTGAGCCGGTTGTAGATGGCCCCGGCGACGTCGCCGTACTCAGCCTGGCCGCCTTCGGCCTGCACGATGCTGGCCACGATCACGGCCTGGTACTGCTTGGCAGGGTCGGTGATGCCCTGGGCCACGAGTTCATCGAGAGTCACCTTGACGAGGCTCTGCAGAATCTCCTTGGCCGGGGTTCCCAGCGGGAAGCGGTACTCCCCCGGCGCCAGGAATCCTTCGAGGTTCTTGGCATTGGCCGGCAGCCCGAACTGTGCGGGAGCGTTGCTGAGTTCCTTCAACTGCTGAAGGGAAACACCAGAGCCTTCCGCGATCGCCTGCAGCGATTCGCCGACCCTCAGCCCCGCGCTCAAAGCGAAATAGATGACCTTGCTCTTGTCCGCCCCGAGCAGGACGTTGACGGCGTCGGCGTTCTTCATCTCCATCTTGAACGTGTAATCCCCCGGCGAGAGGATACCGCCTGATGAAGCGAAGGCCTTCAGGAAGGTATCTGCGTTGGCAACCACTTTCTGGCTTTCCAGTTTCGCAGCCATGGACCCGGTGCCTTCGCCGGGCGCCACGGAGACCTTGACTTCGCCCGTACCGGGGCCAGGGTAATCCGCAGGCTTGTCATTACCCAGCAACGGCTTGAGGAACTGTGCACCGACAGCCACCGCAGTAACAAAAACGGCCAGGGTCAGGAAGAGTGCGAGGAAGCGACGGCGGCGACGCACTTTCTTGGATGGCCCCCGGACTACGGTTGCCGCTGCAGCGCCGCCAAGGATGCCGTCATCATGGTGGACGTCCGGATGGTATTCGTCATGATGGGGGTCCGGATGGTATTCGCCATGGGCGTCGTCGTAGTAATGGCCGTCCGGCTCATACGCTGCATGGACGTCGTGGGCTGAAAGTGCCTCGTGGGCTTCAGGGTCCTCACGGACTCCATGCCCGGCGTGGACCATATGGTCCTCATGAACTGCGTGAACATCATGGGCTTCGAGGTCTTCAGGCAAGGCCGGGGGCTCGTACTGGACAGGCTCGTGCAGGAGATTTTCCTCCCCGACAGGCTCGTGCTGGAGGGGTTCCTCCTGGACAGGCTCCTGCTGCGCAGGCTCCGCATGCTGAATGGAGGGCGCAGATTCGGGCACAGCCGGGATGACGGGGCCGGCTTCGGGTGCGGGAGCCGGTTCGGGGCTGGCTGCAGGCCGGTGATGGCTGGCGGCCGGGGCAACATGGGGATCTGCTGCTTCCGGGTCGTCGTGCCCCGTTTCGTAGGCCTGCTCGGGGACGGCGTCGTTGCTTTCGCTTCGCAACGCCTTTTCCTGTTCGCGGAGTTCCTTGCGGGTCAGCGGCCTGCCACCATGGTTACCCATGGTGCCTGAGGCGTCGCCGTTATAGGACGGGCTCACTGTAGCCTTCCGTGTTCTGGGATCGAGACTGGTCTTCCGCGCGGGATTCGGTGCTCTCAGCTGCCGGAACGGCTACGGAAGGCCGGTGTTCAGGCGGTGCGCCCACGCGGGTGCCAACGTCCGCTCCCCTGGCTTTTTGCATGTCGATGGCGTGCTGGAGAATCCCGGCGGCCGCAACCTGATCCACCACTTTACGGTGGTTCCGGCTGCTCATGCCAGCTTCGTGGAGGTTCCGGTGGGCGGTGACGCTGCTGAGGCGCTCGTCAACAAGGTTCACCGGTACCTCCATGCCGCGGCGGGCAAGCTCGGCCACCAGCAGCTCCGCGTAGTCTGTGGCCATGCGGGCGGAGGCGTGTTCCTCCCCCTTCATGGTGCGCGGCAGCCCCACAATGACCTGAACGGCACCGAGTTCCTCCGCCAGTGAGGCAATGACCCGCACGTCGGAATTCTTCTTCGGGTTGCGGTCCAGTGTCTTATACGGGGTGGCCAGGATGGCATCACGGTCGCAGACCGCCACACCTACCCTGACGGTGCCCACGTCTACCCCCAGTTTGATTCCCTGGGGGTAGCCGCCGGCTGCAAGTGCTTGTGTCACTGGATCCTTATCGCCCGGAGATAGCGTCCACAACGGCGGCAAGCGCCGGTGCGACCTTACTGGGGTCGGTGCCGCCGCCCTGGGCCACGTCATCCTTGCCGCCGCCACCGCCGCCAAGAATTCCCGCGGCGAGCCGCACCAGGGCGCCGGCCTTGACTCCGGCCTCCCGTGCTGCCTCGTTGGTGGCAACCAGGATCATGGGACGGTCGTTGCTGACACCTGCAACGGCGACGGTGGAGGCCTGTGAGCCGAGCCGGCTGCGCAGGTCCAGGGCGAGGTTGCGGACGTCGTCGGCGCCGCCGATCTGGCCGGCGTCGTGCGCGATGACACGGACCCCGGCAGCGTCCTTGGCGGTGCCCACGAGATTGGCTGCCGCCGCGGAGAGCTGTTCCTTCCGCAGCCGGTCGAGTTCCTTCTCCGTTGCCTTGAGCTTGTTCAGGGTGCTGGCAATCCGGTCGGCAAGCTGACCTGACGGAACCTTGAGCAGTTCAGTCAGTTCGGTCACCAGAGCGCGTTCGGCGGCGAGGTGGCGGAACGCGTCCATGCCGACAAAGGCTTCGACGCGGCGGTTGCCTGAACCGACAGACTGCTCCCCCAGCAGCGAAAGGCTGCCGATGAGGGAGGTGTTGGCCACGTGCGTGCCGCCGCAGAGCTCACGGGACCAGGCGCCGTCGATCTCCACAACGCGGACCTCGCTGCCGTAGTTCTCGCCGAACAGCGCCATGGCGCCAAGGGCTTTGGCTTCGGCGAGCCCCATGACCTTGGTGTCCACCCGGTAGTTGTTTCGGATGGCGAGGTTGGAAACTTCCTCGATCTCGGAGCGCGTGGCTGCGCTGAGTCCCTCGCCCCAGGCGAAGTCGAAGCGCAGGTAGCCTGCCTTGTTGAAGGATCCGCGCTGGGTGGCTTCCGGCCCGAGGATCTGGTGCAGGGCAGCATGCACAATGTGCGTGCCGGTGTGCGCCTGTTCGGCGGCGTGGCGGCGTTCCCGGTCCACGGCAGCCCGTACCAGCGAATCGGAGCCGATCTCGCCTTCGCGGACAATGGCCTTGTGGACGCTCAGTCCCTTCAGCGGGCGCTGGACGTCGAGGACCTCAACGACGAATCCGTCACCGGTGATGAGGCCGGTATCGGCCGCCTGGCCACCGGCCTCGGCGTAGAAGGGCGTCTCGGCGAGGACGAGTTCAATCTCGTCCCCCGTCGAGGCCTGTGCCACCGGCCGTCCGCCGCTCAGGATCCCGCGGACCCGCGATTCACCGTCAAGATCCGTGTAGCCGGTGAACACCGTCTCGCCCTGGCCCAGGAGTTCCTGGAAAGCGCTGAGATCGGCGTGGCCGCCCTTTTTGCCCTTGGCGTCCGCCTGGGCGCGCCGGCGCTGTTCAAGCATCAGCCTGCGGAATTCCGGTTCGTCCACCTTGAGCCCGGCTTCCTCCGCCATTTCAAGCGTGAGGTCGATCGGGAATCCGTAGGTGTCGTGCAGGGCAAAGGCGTCAGCGCCGGAGAGGGGCTGGCCGGCAGCCTTGGACTCCGTGACAGCGTCCTCAAGGCGGGCGGTCCCCGAGGCAATGGTGCGCAGGAACGCGCGCTCTTCGGCGTAGGCGATCCGGCTGATGCGGTCGAAGTCGGTCTCCACCACCGGGTAGACACCCTTCATGGCGTCGCGTGAGGCCGGCAGCAGGTCCGGAAGGCAGGCTTTCTCGACGCCGAGCAGGCGCATCGAGCGGACTGCCCGCCGGATGAGGCGGCGCAGGACGTAGCCGCGGCCTTCGTTCGAGGGGGTCACGCCGTCGGCGATCAGCATCAGGGCCGACCGGATGTGGTCACCCACCACACGCATCCGGACGTCGTCGGTGTGGTGCGGATCATCAGGTGTTTCGGCCGACGTGTATTCCTTGCCGGACAGCTCGGCTGCCTTGTCGATCACAGGCCGGACCTGGTCGGTCTCGTACATGTTCTCGACGCCCTGCAGGATCATGGCAAGGCGTTCCATGCCGAGGCCGGTGTCGATGTTTTTCTTGGGCAGTTCGCCCACGATGTCGAAGTCGTCCTTCGAGCGGACGTTGTCGATCTGGTACTGCATGAAAACCAGGTTCCAGATCTCTACATAACGGTTCTCGTCGGCGATCGGACCGCCTTCGACGCCGTACGCGGGTCCGCGGTCGTAGTAGATTTCCGAGCAGGGTCCGGCCGGTCCCGGCTGGCCCGTGTGCCAGTAGTTGTCGGCCTTGCCCATGCGCTGGATGCGTTCTTCAGGGACACCGGTGTTCTTCAGCCACAGTTCCTTGGCTTCGTCATCCTCTTCGTAGACGGTCACCCACAGGCGTTCGGGCGGCAGTCCGTAGCCGCCGTCGTCCACGCTCGTGGTGAGCAGTTCCCACGCGAACCTGATGGCGTCTTCCTTGAAGTAGTCACCGAAGGAGAAGTTGCCGCACATCTGGAAAAAGGTGCCGTGGCGGGCCGTCTTGCCGACTTCCTCGATGTCGCCGGTGCGGATGCACTTCTGGATGCTGGTGGCGCGGGCGAAGGGGGCTTCTTCACGTGCAGTCAGGTAGGGGATGAACGGGACCATGCCGGCCACCGTGAACAGCAGTGAGGGGTCGCTGGAGACCAGCGAGGCGGAGGGAACGGCGGTGTGGCCTTTGCTGACAAAAAAGTCCACCCAGCGCTTTGTGATCTCCTGCGACTTCATGAGCTGATTACATACCCTTCTTGGTTCACGCACCTGGGGCGCGTGAGAGTTCTATTCAGACGGCAGTGCCCGCACGCAGGAACTGCTGGTTTAATTCTCGCGCGATTTTGGCTGCGCGTTTTCCGGCCGTGTTTTTTCCGGCCGCGCGTTTTCCGGCCGCGCGTTCAGCGTGCGACTGCAGCCCGCTGCTGGACTGCCGGGGACTCGACGCCGAGAGCGGCCCGGAGGTCTGTCTCACGCTCCTGCATTCCTGCCCGGACGGCGTCTGCGAAGTCGTAGACGCCGTCGGCAAGCCGGCCAACGGCACGGTTGAGGCCTTCGGGTCCCAGGTTCGATTGGGCCTCGCTGATCTTTCGGAAGGCGATGACTCCGATCGCCACGCCGATTCCCATCCAGACAAGTCGTTTCATATCAATTTCTCCGGGTGGTCTAGCGGCTGCGCCGGCCGGCGGCGGCTGGCTTCTTGCGGGAGGCGAGGGCAGTGCGCACGCCGTAGCTGAAGGCGGCAACCTTGATCAGCGGTGAACCGACCGTGGCGGCCACGAGCGAGGAAAGCGCTGAAAGGTTCGCTGAAGCATCGGAAACGTTGGAGGCGATGCCGTCCACCTTCTTCAGCTGCTGGTTGGTGGTGGACACCGTGGCGGTGACCTCGTCCATGAGGGGCGTGGCGCCGTCGCTGATGGAGCGGATGGAAGTCCTGATTTCATCAAATACGCTGCCAAGCTTCAGGATGGGCACAGCGAGCAGCAGCACCAGGAGCGCAAACACTCCGGCTGCGATCAGGCCGGCAATATCGCCACCAGACATAGACGTTCATCTCCTTGAAACTGACGTGGATCCGTAACCTCCGCGCACGCTGCCTTAATGCGTTCCGCAGATGTCCCCCAAGTACCTTACATACAAAGAAGCCCGTGGCGCTTGCCACGGGCTTCTTTGGATACGCTGCTGGGATTTAGCGTGCGTAGAATTCGACGACGAGCTGCTCTTCGCAGGTTACGGGAACCTCGGAGCGCTTCGGGCGTCGGACCAGGCGTGCCTGCAGGGCGTCAAGCTTGACGTCCAGGTAGGCCGGAACCTGGGGAAGGACGTCGCGGTGCGCGCCGGCTGCGGCGACCTGGAGCGGAACCATGGTCTCGCTGCGGGTGTGGACGTGGACCAGCTGGCCCTCGCCGACGCGGAAGGACGGGCGGTCAACGCGGATGCCGTCGACCATGATGTGGCGGTGCACAACGAGCTGGCGGGCCTGGGCGATGGTGCGGGCGAAGCCTGCACGCAGCACGAGGGCGTCGAGACGCATTTCGAGCAGTTCGATCAGGTTCTCACCGGTCAGGCCCTTGGTGCGGCGCGCTTCTTCGAAGGCACGGGTCATCTGGGCTTCGCGGATGCCGTACTGGGCGCGCAGACGCTGCTTTTCGCGCAGACGTACGGCGTAGTCGGAGTCCTGCTTCTTGCGGGCACGGCCATGCTCACCGGGGCCGTACGGGCGGCGCTCCATGTACTTGGCGGCCTTGGGGGTCAGAGCAATGCCGAGTGCACGCGAGAGGCGTGCTGTACGGCGAGCACGAGTGTTGTTAGCCACTTGTGTCCTTCCAATATCTGCGGTGTGTCAGTGTTACTGGCCTCCACGATGGAGAGCATCGGCCAACCGCTGCCTTTTGCTACTGGGCACAGGGCTACCCCGACAAACAGCAGAAAAAACTGAAGGATGTTGGGGATTGCGTCCGTGCCTTGCCAGACAACGAACCATCTTAGCAGGATTCCCGCCTGCGCTGCACTTCACGGCGGGTTCGCGCCGGTTCGGCAGCGGCCGTTCCCGGGTCAACTGCCGCGGATGATCTTTCGCAGCCGTTCCAGGCGCACTGCAATGTCGCGCTCCGCACCGTTGGCGGTGGGTTCATAGTAGTCGCGGCCGACGAGATCATCCGGCGGGTACTGCTGGCTGGCCACCGAATGCGGGGCGTCGTGGGCGTATTTGTAGCCTTTGCCGTGGCCCAGCTGCTTGGAACCGGGGTAGTGCGCATCACGCAGGTGTGCCGGGATCCCGTTTCCCAGTCCGGCGCGGACGTCTGCGATGGCCTTGTTGATGCCCATGTACGCGGCATTGGACTTCGGGGCGGTGGCCAGATGCACCACTGCTTCGGCAAGCACGATCCGAGCCTCCGGCATGCCTATCAGCTGGACCGCCTGGGCCGCTGCAACCGCCGTCTGCAGGGCACTGGGGTCTGCCATGCCCACATCCTCTGCGGCGGAAATCACAATGCGCCGGGCAATGAAGCGCGGGTCCTCCCCCGCCTCCAGCATCCGTGCCAGGTAATGCAGCGAGGCATCGACGTCGGAGCCGCGGACCGACTTGATGAAGGCACTGGCAACGTCATAGTGCTGGTCCCCGGCGCGGTCGTAGCGGACTGCTGCCACATCGAGGGCCCGTTCCGTGTGCTTCAGCTCCACGGTGACAGACGCGTCTTCGTCAACAGCGTCATCCGCGTCGCCGAACGCCACCCCCGCGGCCGCTTCCAGGGCCGTCAGCGCCCGCCGGGCATCACCGCCTGACAAGCGGACCAGGTGGGCCAGCGCTTCCGTGCTGAGTTCGACTTTGCCGTTCAGGCCACGTTCGTCGGACACTGCCCGCTGCAGCAGCCCTTCAATGTCCGCTTCGGTCAGGGGTTTCAGTGTCAGCAGGAGGGACCTGGAGAGCAACGGCGAGACTACGGAGAAAGAGGGGTTCTCGGTGGTGGCGGCCACCAGCACCACCCACCGGTTCTCCACCCCGGGCAACAGCGCGTCCTGTTGGGCCTTGTTGAACCGGTGGATCTCGTCAAGGAAAAGAACCGTGGTGGTCTTGTAGAGGTCCCGGGCCGTCAGGGCGTCGTCCATGACCCGGCGGACATCCTTGACCCCGGCGGTGATCGCGGACAGTTCCACGAACTTCCGCCCCGTCCCTTTGGCGATCACATGCGCCAGGGTCGTTTTTCCCGTGCCGGGCGGCCCCCAAAGAATCAGCGAGCTCGGACCCGCAGGCCCCACGGCATCGGTCCCTGCAGCGAGCTGCCGGAGAGGCGATCCCTGGCCCAGCAAATGCTGCTGGCCCACCACGTCGTCCAGGGTGCGGGGCCGCATCCGGACAGCCAACGGGCTGCGGGGCGAAGCATTCCGGCGATCCCCGCTGCCGCCGGCCGCCGACGGGCCGTTCCCACCGTCGTCGTCGTCATTGCCTGGCTCCTGGCCGAAGAGATCATCCACATAGATAGGCTACTTCTAGTTCGCCCATCGGCTTCCGCCGCCAACCCCGGACAAGCGTCCAACCATTGCAAGGGATTAGCCCATGACCCCAGCCACTCCAGCCGGCGGCCGTCCGGCGTCCGTCCGGACAGCCTACGTTCCGGGAGCGCGGCTGGAGGGCTGGGCAGCGAGGTTCGGTGCCGCTCATGGCGGCTTCGAGGCCAAGGAGGACGACACCGGCCTGCGGCTCCTGGCGGCCGACGGCTCCGAAGCGCTCCTGCAGGCTCCGTGGCCACCGGACGGCCGTCCGGGACGGGGAGCGGACGGGCTGGAACGGCTGGCGTCGCTTGCGTCCCAACCGCGCCGGCTCGGCCTGGTGCTGGTACGCCGCGGCGGTTATGGCCTTGCGGTGGCCAGCGAGGGCGTCATCATCGCGTCCAAAGTGGGCTCCAAGTATGTTCAGTCAAAGACGGCCGCCGGAGGCCAGTCGCAGCAGCGGTTTGCCCGCCGCCGCTCCAACCAGGCGGATTCGCTGCTGCAGGCTGTCGCCAGGCAGGCCCGGCTGGTGTTCAGCGGCCGGTCCTTTGAATACATTGTTCCCGGCGGGGACCGCACGCTGGCTGATCTGGTGCTGGACGATCCGCTCCTGAAGGATTACGCACGCCTCCCGCGACTCGCCTACCTGGATGTACCGGACCCCAGGTCGGAGGTGCTCCGGAAGGCGGCCGTGGATGCCTGCGCCGTGCGGATCCATGTAACTGACCCGGGCTGAGGGCCCGTACCTTTAGGTGAGCGTCCAGGAGCGCTTTGACAGCCCGAACCAGAAACCGTCGATTGCCGTCTTGGCTTCCAGGGTTCCGGAACCGTAGGCGGCACCGAGCGCCACGTACAGCGGAGCCCAGTGCTCGCTGCGCGGGTGCGCCTCCCGTGCTGCCGGGGCCTTGTGCAGGAAGTCCAGGATGGAGTCGATATCGCCGCGGGCCATGGCTTCTTCGGCCCACTGGTCGAATTCGCTGGAGGCTGCCGGCGGGGTGCTGTCCGGGCCTCCGGCGGGGTTGAACCAGCGCAGGTTATGCGTGGTGAACCCTGAACCGACGATCATGGTGCCGCGGTCGCGCAGCGGTGCCAGGGACATGCCGAGATTGAACAGGCCCTGCGGATCGAGCGTGGGCATCGACATCTGGACAACCGGCACGTCCGCCTCCGGATACATCTCCTTCAGTGGCACATAAGCGCCGTGGTCCAGTCCCCGGCTCTCATCGCGGGCAACATGGTGGCCGTGGCCGCCCACCAGCCGCTCCACCTCCTCGGCAAGCCCGGGGGCCTGTGGTGCGTCGTAGGTGACCTCGTAGTACTTCTGCGCAAAGCCGCCGAAGTCATACACCAGGCCCGGGTCCCGCCGGGTGGCGCTGAGCGTGACAGGCGCGTTTTCCCAGTGCGCGGACACCATGAGGATGTCCTTGGGCTTGCCGAAAGTGCCCGACCAGTCACGGAGTTGCCGCGTCCAGGTGGCGTCGTCGGCAAGCGGCGGCGCTCCATGGCTGAGGAAGAGTACGGGAGGAAGGCCTGGTATCTGCGTCATACGAACATCATAGCTCATTTTAGTTGAAGCTTCAACTATAAAACGTGTCGGTTCCTCCGGGAGCGGTAAAGCCC
This sequence comes from Pseudarthrobacter cremeus, assembly GCF_051857465.1. NCBI lineage: Bacteria > Bacillati > Actinomycetota > Actinomycetes > Micrococcales > Micrococcaceae > Pseudarthrobacter > Pseudarthrobacter cremeus. The sequence continues at coordinate 429,970 of NZ_JBPZHC010000001.1, forward strand.
GGCTCCCCGGGAAAGGGACGGTTACTGTACGGGAAATTCTCCCTGGTGATTTCAAGGGTTCCGGGATGCTGCTCGAACCAGGCGCGTGCCTGATCGTCGGTGACGGCGTACATGGGCTTTGGCAGTCCCTTGGGCTTGCGGAGCTTGCGTGCACGGAGTTCTCCGCGAAGGGAACCGATGCTCAGGAGCCAGCCCCCGGTGAAAAGGAGCGTGCACATCAGGGAGCCAAATATCAATACCAGGCCCATGCTCATATCCCCCGGATCCGGGATCGACCTGAGCGTAACCACTATCCCGAGGAGCACTCCGATCGGGGCCAGGACAGCGGGGACGGTCATCAGCAGCGCGACGATGCTCTGGCCAATAAAGCTGTTGGCCATGTTGGCGGATTCGGTGGCACTGTGGCCTCCCAGACCCCACTCCTCACGCGAATAGGCATGGACGACGCCCTCGTTGTTCCACCCTCCGGTCCCAAACCGGTATTTGGGCAGGTCTGGACGCCGCCTGGGCTGTGCACTGGACATTTGGCCGTTTCCTTTGTGGGTGCGGAACTGCAACGGCCACGCTATCAGCAGCCGGTCAGGTGCCGCTTGGGCCGCTCCTGCCGGTAGAGATAGCGGCCGGCCTCCGTGAATCCGGCACCAATGTAAAGCTCCAGGGCACCGGCATTGGAAGCCATCACGAGGAGCCAATAGCTGCTGAGGCCGCGGGCCTCTCCGTCACGCAGCAGCCCCTGCAGGATCCGGGTAGCGTGGCCGCGCCGCCGGGCATCCGGGCTCGTTGCCATACAGTAGATGCCCCCGGAACCGCCCTCACCATCAGGAACGGCGAGCCGGCCGACGGCGGCGGGAACGCCGTCGTCGTCCCTCACCAACGCATACAGCGCCGGGCAGCCCACCAGGATGTCGCGGGCAGTCTCCCGCCCGGCCGGCCCGCCGCGGCCATCAACGCTCCACCAGAGCTGCAGCCAGTCCTCTGACGGCGTCCCTGATATTTCGACGCCGGCCGGCCCGCCTTCCAGATGGCCCGCGCCGGCAGAGTCCAGGGTCATGATCAGGGTTTCGGACTGCCGTGTGAAGCCCTCATTGTCCAGCATGGCATTCAAGGCCACAGAACGGTGATCGGTGAACACCTGGAAGATCAGGGGAAGCTGCAGCGCCCTGTACCAGAGCCGGGCCTCCCGCAGGGCCGTCCGCTGATGGTGGGGGTCGCCGTCAGGAACCCGGACCCAAACGGAATTGGCGCGCTGGGTGACGCCGGACGCCGCCCGAAGCACCCATCCTGCGGATTCCGCCCGGTCCGGGGCGGGCCATGCAGCATCCATCAGGACCTCCAGCCCGGGCAGGGTTGGACCTGTCATGGCGTTCCACCTTCCGAAGGCAAAAGGCTCCCCGGTTGCCCGGGGAGCCTTTTGTTCATGCCTTACGCTTCGGGCTTTTTGGCCTCCGGCTTGAAGTCAACGCCGGCTTCCTTGCGCTGCTGGGCCGTGATCGGGGCCGGGGCCTGGGTCAGCGGGTCGTAGCCGTTGCCGGTCTTCGGGAAGGCAATGACGTCCCGGATGGACTCGACGCCTGCCAGCAGCGCCACTACGCGGTCCCAGCCGAACGCGATGCCGCCATGCGGAGGGGCGCCGAACTTGAAGCCCTCCAGCAGGAAGCCGAATTTGGTCTGGGCATCCGCCCGGTCCAGCCCCATCAGTTCAAAGACGCGCTCCTGGACATCGCGCTCATGGATACGGATGGAACCGCCGCCGATTTCGTTGCCGTTGCAGACGATGTCGTAGGCGTAGGAAAGGGCTGATTCGGGGTCCTGGTCAAACGTGTCCATGAACTCGGGCTTGGGCGAGGTGAAAGCGTGGTGGACGGCGGTCCACGTGCCGGCACCGACTGCCACATCGCCGGAAGCCACCGCAGCGGCGGCCGGTTCGAACATGGGCGCGTCAACCACCCAGCAGAAGGCCCAGGCGCTGGGATCGATCAGGCCGGTGCGGTGGCCGATCTCCACGCGGGCAGCACCAAGCAGGGCGCGGGCGGCGGACTTCTCGCCGGCGGCGAAGAAGATGCAGTCACCGGGCTTGGCACCCACTGCGCCGGCCAGGCCGGAACGCTCCGTTTCGGTCAGGTTCTTGGCAACCGGACCGGCCAGTTCGCCGTCTTCCTTGAAGAGGACGTATGCCAGGCCCTTGTGGCCGCGCTGTTTGGCAAATTCCTGCCAGCCGTCCAGGGTCCGGCGCGGCTGCGAGGCGCCACCGGGCATCACCACGGCACCGACATACGGGGCCTTGAAGACGCCGAAGCCGGTGTCCTTGAAGAACTCTGTCAGCTCCGTCAGCTCAACGCCGAAACGGAGGTCCGGCTTGTCGGAGCCGTACCGCGCCACCGCGTCTGCGTAGGTGATGCGCTGGATGGGCGTGGGGATCTCCACGTCGATCAGTTTCCACAGTGCTTTGACGATGTTTTCGCCCAGGGCGATGATGTCGTCCTGGTCCACGAAGCTGGCTTCGATGTCCAGCTGGGTGAATTCCGGCTGGCGGTCGGCGCGGAAATCCTCATCGCGGTAGCAGCGCGCGATCTGGTAGTACTTCTCAAAGCCGCCAACCTGCAGAAGCTGCTTGAAGAGCTGCGGGGACTGCGGAAGTGCGTACCACGAGCCCGGCGCCAGGCGTGCGGGGACAACGAAGTCGCGGGCGCCTTCCGGCGTCGAACGGGTCAGCGTGGGCGTCTCGATCTCGACATACCCGTCCTGGTGGAGCAGTTCGCGGGCAATCCGGTTTGCCTCGGAGCGCAACCGGAGGTTGCGGGAAGGGCCCGGGCGGCGCAGGTCCAGGTATCGGTGCTTCAGGCGGGCTTCCTCGCCCACTTCAACGTGCTCGTCAATCTGGAACGGCAGCGGATCCGAGGTGTTAAGGATGACCACCTTGTCCGCCATGACCTCGATCTCGCCGGTCGCCAGGGCCGGGTTTTCGTTGCCCTCGGGCCGTTTGGAAACGGTGCCGGTGATCTGGAGGACGTACTCGTTGCGCAGGCCGTGGAAGACTTCCTCCTCACGGACCACCACCTGGGCCACACCGGAGGCATCGCGCAGGTCCACGAATGCGACACCACCGTGATCTCGGCGGCGGCCTACCCAGCCGGCCAGGGTTACGGTTTGTCCAATGTGCTCGGAGCGAAGGGATCCGAGGTCATGTGTGCGCAGCACAGCACGCCTTTCTGAAAGAGACAGCAGGAAAACAGAGACTAAAAATGCATAGGATCGTTCCGGGAACAATCCCGTCTGAGTTTACCCGTTGGAAAGGCGCCCCTCCCCCAATGTCACCGCACCGGCAGCTTCAGCGGAGGCTGGGCGCAGTTGACGCCACCGCCATCGGACTCGGATCCATGCTGGGGGCGGGCGTCTTTGTGGTCTTTGCCCCCGCGGCAGGGCTGGCCGGGAACTACCTCGTCCTCGCTGTTGTGCTGGCCGGTGCCGTGGCGTACTGCAACGCGGTGGCTTCCGCGGAACTGGCCGCACGCTACCCGGCAAGCGGCGGAACGTACATCTACGGCCGCAAACAGCTGGGCGAATGGCCCGGTTTCCTGGCCGGCTGGGGGTTCGTTACGGGAAAGACGGCCTCCTGCGCGGCGGTGGCCCTGACCTTCGGACACTACGTGGCACCGTCCTATACCGTGCCCATTGCCATCGCAGCTGTGGTCGCGTTGACGGCAGTCAACCTGTTCGGCATCACCCGCACAGCTTTCCTGACCAAGATCCTGCTCGGGATTGTGGTGGCCACCCTCGCGTTCGTTGCCGCTGCCGCCGTCCTTGGGCCGCATCCGTCCGGCGCCGGAGCATCCCCGGCCGCTGACGGAGGCGTGGGCGGTGTGCTGCCGGCCGCCGGCCTGATGTTCTTTGCCTTCGCCGGCTACGCGCGGATCGCCACGCTGGGCGAAGAGGTTAAGGATCCCGCCAGGACAATCCCCCGCGCCATCCTTGCCGCCCTGGCCGGAGCATTCGCCATCTACCTCGCCATGGCAGTGCTCCTGCTCAACCATTTACCTGGCGGCCAGCTCGCGGCATCCACGGCTCCCCTGCTGGATGCCGTGGCCAATTCGCGGCTGGGGGCCGGAGCGCCGCTGGTCCAGGCCGGTGCGGCGGCGGCGTGCCTGGGTGCGCTCCTGGCACTCATCACCGGGATCGGACGGACTGCCCTGGCGATGGCCAGGGAACGTGACCTGCCCGGCGCACTGGCCCGGGTCGGCGGCAGGCACACCGTGCCGTACGTCGCGGAACTGAGCGTGGCCGCCGCCGTCGTACTCCTGCTGCTCACAACGGATGTGATGACCGTGGTGGGGTTCTCCAGCTTTGGCGTCCTCATCTATTACGCGGTTGCCAATGCCGCGGCCTACACGCTGGACGCGCACCCGGCCCACGCGCCCAAATGGCTCAATGTGGCGGGCTTCTTCAGCTGCCTGCTCCTGGCCTTCACCCTGCCGGCTGCTTCAGTTTTGGGGATGGCCGCTGTCCTGGCGGTCGGAGCAGCAGGGAGGTTCGTGGTGCTCCGGTTCCGCCGCTAGGCTGCGTCTGAAGGGCGCCGCGTCAGGCCGGCTGGGCGGCTGCCGTCTCCTTCTCAACGGTGGTGACCTGAACGGTGAGATCTTCCGACGGCGGTGTCCAGATTTCCGGGAAGGCCACCACCTGCTCTCCTGACCGGATGTCCTTGACCTGGTGGTTGCCGTCGTCGTCCGTAAACCAGACAAACGGAATCCCGCGGCGGTCAGCGAACTTGATCTGCTTGCCGAACTTTTCTGCCTTGGCGGCAACTTCAGTGGCAATGCCACGGCTGCGGAGCTGGGCGGCCACGTCCTGCGCTGCACCCCAACTGCCATCGTGGGTAAGGGCGACCAGAACGGCGGTGGGCACCGAACGTGAGGCCTTGGCCAGGTCCTGGCTGAGGATGCGTGACACCAGCCGGGTGACCCCGATCGACAGGCCGACGCCGGGAAACTTGCGGTTGCCCTTGGAAGCGAGTGCGTCATAGCGCCCGCCGGAGCAAATGGAACCGAGCTGTTCGTGGCCCACCAGCACGGTCTCCACCACGGTGCCCGTGTAATAGTCCAGGCCGCGGGCAATGCTGAGATCGGCAACCACCTTGCCAGGGGCGCGCTGCACGGCCGCGTCAATCACCTGTTCCAGTTCGTTCAGGCCTTCCTCGAGCAGGTCATTGCTGACGCCGAGCGCGCGGACCTCGGCAACGAACGAGGTGTCTTCGGTGCGGATCCCGGCCAGCTTCAGCGCCAGCTCAGCCTGCTGGTCGGATGCGCCCAGCTCCGTCTTCAGCAGATCCGCCACCTTGGCGGGTCCGATCTTTTCCAGCTTGTCGATGCTGCGGAGGACGCCCGCAGTGTCCTCCAGGCCGATCCCCCGGTAGAAGCCCTCGGCCAGCTTCCGGTTGTTGATGCGCAGGCGGAAGTCAGGGATGGGCAGCGCGCTGAGGGCCTCGGCGATGACCAGTGCAATCTCCACGTCGTAGCGGAAGGGCAGTTCGCCGTCGCCCACGACGTCGATGTCCGCCTGGGTGAATTCGCGGGCACGGCCTTCCTGCGGGCGTTCGCCGCGCCAGACTTTCTGGATCTGGTAGCGCCGGAACGGGAAAGCAAGGTAGCCGGCGTTTTCCACCACGTAGCGGGCAAAAGGCACGGTCAGGTCGAAGTGAAGCGCCAGGGCGTGCGGATCGGACTTTCCGGCTTTGGCACCATCCGAGGCGTCATCCTCATCATCCTGGAGCCGGCTCAGTCCGTAGACTTCTTTGTCGATCTCGCCTTTGCGGAGCAGTTGGCTCACGGTCTCCACGGCCCGGGTCTCGATGGAACCAAAACCGTGAAGTTCAAAGACCCTGCGGAGCGTGTCCAGCACATGCAGCTCCACCAGCCGTTCCTCGGGAAGCCACTCGGGGAATCCGGACAGGGAGGCTGTGCGTGCCATGGTGGAAATTCTCCTCTGGATGAAAGGCGGCTGGGACTTTGCACGGCATTCCCCCGAAACGGGCCCGGAACGGCGGCAGTCCAGTCAGTCGTGCATAAACTATGTGCGGCAGTCAGTTTATGCGCCATCCGCCTTCATCTCTAATAAGGCGGCCGGCGCCGGGGAAGGCTGCCACCCAGCAGCCGCGTCATCCCTTCAAGTAACCAGACGCGGCCCGACACCACAGGAGGATCCTTGGCGGCCAGTTCACGCAGTGCCCGTGAAGCCAAACGGCGCATCCAGCAGATGGAGGCAAAGCGCGAGTTGCGGCGGGACCAGGAGTCACGGCGGAAGCGGGACAACCTCATCGCCGCCGGCGCTGGAGCCGCCGCCGTGGTGCTCGCCGTCGTTCTTCAGCTCACCGCCTTCTCCAACAACCCGACCGAAGACGAGTTTGCCGCGGCAGAGGCCGGCCTGACCAGTCCTTCCGCTTCCGCCACCCCCAATCCGTCAGCGTCGCCGTCGAACGCCGCCAACATCCCTGCACCGGATACTGCTGCCGGGAAGGTCTTCACCGGCGAACTCGTCCTGAACAAAGGTGCACTCGGCGTGGAACTCGACGGCACAAAAGCCCCCCAGGCTGCCGCGGTGTTCAGGTCCCTTAGCGAAGAGGGCTACTTCGCCGGCAAGTCCTGCCATCGGCTGACCACCGGTGAAACCTTCGGCGTGCTGCAGTGCGGGTCCGCGGACGGCAACGGCAGCGGGAATCCCGACTACACGTGGGGTCCCCTGGAAAACGTCCCGGCAGACAACACCTATCCTGCGGGCACCATCGCCGTGGCGCGGACGGGCAACAACGCCTACGGAAACGGAACACAGTTCTTCATCGTCTATAAGGACACAGTGATTCCGGCGGACTCGGCCGGTGGCTATACCGTGGTGGGCAAGGTGACGTCGGGACTGGACGTGGTATCCGCCGTGGCTGCCGGGGGAATCACCCCGGTCAACAGCGACACGGACGGCGCGCCCGTGGAACCAGTCACGATAGACTCGTTTTCTCTGAAGTAGGAAGCCCGGCCTTCATGGCTGCGGTGCGTATGCGAGTATTTCCCTCCAAGCGAAAGACTTTTAGCGGTGACAGACAGTCAGAAATCCGACGAAACAGCAGCAGACATGACCGAGGCAACGGCCCCCGTCGTTGACCAGGAAGCAGCTGACCAGGCCACGGTTGAAAAGACCGTGGAACAAGACAGCACGGCCACGGCTACGCCGGTCGAAGAGCCTGCAGTTGAAGACAGCGCGGCCACGCCGGCCCCGGTCGAAGAGCCTGCAGCCGCCGAGGCCCCGGCTGAAGAGAGCCCCGCTGAGGAGCCCGCGGCCACCCAGGCTCCGGTGGTTCCTGCGCCTGCTCCCTCGCCGGCGGCACGTCCTGCACCCTCACCGGCAGCATTCGCCGCCCGGCCCAAGCCTGCAGCAGCTGCGCCGGCGGCCGCGCCCGCACCGGTCGCGTCAGCGACGTCACTGGCCGAGGCTGCCCGTTGGGGCCGCGTTGAAGGAGACGGCCACGTCTTCCTGACCATCGACGGCGAAGAACACCCGGTGGGCCAATACCCCGGTGTCAGCAATGACGAGGCGCTCGGGTATTTCGCCCGGAAGTATGACGACATCGTGTCGCAGATAGTGCTCCTGGAGCAGCGTGTCAGCTCGAAGGCGCCCAGCACCGACATGCAGAAAACCGTCACCCACCTCCGCGAGCAGCTCGCGGAGCGGAACATGGTGGGCGATCTCCGCGCCGCCGAAGCGCGCCTGGATGCCCTTTCGGCGCAGATTTCGGAACTTGAGAAGTCAGAGAAGGCAGAGCACGACGCCGTTCGTGCTGCCGAGCTCTCTGCCCGCGAAGCCATTGTGGCAGAGGCCGAAGAAATCTCCGGCCAGGATCCCGCCCAGATCCAGTGGAAGACCTCCAGCGCCCGGATGAACGAGCTGTTTGAAAGCTGGAAGACTGCCCAGAAGAGCGGCGTCCGGCTGGGACGCAGCAACGAGGACGCCTTGTGGAAGCGGTTCCGCGCTGCCCGCACCGTCTTTGACCGCCACCGCCGTGCGTACTTCTCCCAGCTGGACAGCACCAATTCGGCCGCCAAGACTGCCAAGGAGAAGCTCATCGTTGAGGCGGAGGCGCTTTCCTCCTCCACGGACTGGGGATTCGCGGCCGGAGAATACCGCCGCCTGATGGATGAATGGAAGGCCTCCCCGCGGGCAAGCCGCAAGGACGACGACGCTCTGTGGGCGCGTTTCCGCGCAGCTCAGGACGTGTTCTTCACCTCCCGCCAGGCAGCCAACGAAGAGATTGACCAGGAATACGCGGCCAACCTCACGGTGAAGGAAGCCCTCCTGGTTGAAGCGAACGCCATCCTCCCGGTCAAGGACCTGAATGCTGCCAAAAAGGCGCTCCAGTCCGTCCGGGACCGCTGGGAAGAAGCCGGCAAGGTCCCCCGTGCCGACATGGGCCGGATCGAAGCCGGTCTCCGGAAGGTCGAGGACGCTGTCCGCCACGCGGAAGAGGAAAACTGGCAGCGCTCCAACCCGGAAACGAAGGCCCGCACCAACAGCGCCCTTTCGCAGCTGGAAGCCGCCATTTCCGGTTTGCAGGACGACCTGGCCAAGGCTGAGAAGCTCGGTGACCAGCGGAAGATCAAGGCCGCCAAGGAAGCCCTCGAGGCGCGGCAGGCATGGCTGGACCAGATCCAGCGGTCCGCCAGCGAACTGTCCTAGGACACCGCACCAGAGACTCACCGGCCGTTACCCACGGCGAACAGTGAGGCTGTCCAGGCCCGGCTCCGGTTTATCCACATAACCGGCGCCGGGCCTGTGCGTTTAATGAGCGGGCGCGGCAGGATGGATGGATGGCCTCACCATCATCAACGCAGCACCCCGAGCTGTACTCACCGGGGCGGCCATTCGCGTGGCCGGAACTCCAGTCGCTCGCCGCAGACGGTGTCCTGGCGCAGTTCCACCAGCACGGCTTTACGCTCCCTGAAGCACCGGCGTCACCCCAGCTGCGGGCCAGGGCAGCCGCCAATGCCATTTCCGCAGCGGTGAGGCAGCGCGTGGTGGCCGGACGCATGACTGCGGCCTGGATCTACGGCTGCGCGGCCGAGCCGGACAAGCTGGCGTTGCTGGTGGATGCCAAACGTCGGATTTCCGGCCTGCGGAACACCCGGGGCTGCACGCTCCACGAGGTCAGGCTTGGGCCGTTCGACGTCGTCAGCATGGGAGGGCTGATGGTGTCCAGTCCGCTCCGTACTGCTGTGGACATTGCCCTGCACGTGGAGGCACCCCGCGCGTTGCCGGCGTTGCAGGGATTGCTGGCGCGGCCGGAAAAGGATGTACGCCTCCGCCTGCTGGTCCTGGCCATCGAAGCCACTCCCAGGGTCCCGCACAAGAGGGCTGCCCTGGAAAAGCTAGCCCTGCTAGCTCCGGCGCTTGTTTCCCGTGGTCCGGTAGACGTCGAAGACGCCGTCTATCCGCCGGACGGCGCTGAGGACGTGGCTGAGGTACTTGGGATCCCCCATCTCAAAGGCGAACCTTGAGATGGCCACCCTGTCGCTGGAGGTATTCACGCTGGCGGCCAGGATATTGACGTGGTTCTCGGACAACACGCGGGTGACGTCCGAGAGCAGGGACTTCCGGTCCAAGGCCTCCACCTGGATCTCCACCAGGAAGACACTGGATTGGGTGGGAGCCCAGTCGACGTCGACAATCCTGTCGGGCTGGTCCTTGAGGTCCGAAATATTGGTGCAGTCTGTGCGGTGCACAGACACGCCGGAGCCGCGCGTGACGAACCCCAGGATCGGGTCCGGCGGAACAGGAGTACAGCAACGGGCCAGCTTTACCCAGACATCGCCAACGCCGCGGACCACCACCCCGGAATCCGAGAACTTGGTCTTGGCCACATGTGTGGGAATACTGACTTCGCTGACGTCTTCATCGGTGCTCTCGTTGCCGCCGAGGCTTTCGACGAGCTTCTCCATCACCGACTGCGCTGACGTATGCCCGTCTCCAACACCGGCGTAGAGCCCGGAGATGTCCACGTACTTGAATTCGGCGGCCACGGCAGCCAGGGCCTCGTGTGTCATCAGCCGCTGCAGGGGCAGGTTCTGCTTCCGCATGGCCCTGGTCAGCAGTTCCTTGCCGCGGTCGATCGCTTCTTCGCGGCGTTCCTTGCTGAACCACTGACGGATCTTGTTCCGCGCGCGGGCACTCTTGACGAAGTGCTGCCAGTCCTGGCTGGGACCGGCACCCTCGGCCTTGGACGTGAAGATCTCCACCCAGTCGCCGTGGTTCAGCTCGCTGTTCAAGGGAACCAGCTTGCCATTGACCCGCGCGCCGATGGTCCGGTGCCCTACTTCGGTGTGCACGGCGTAGGCGAAGTCAACCGGGGTTGATCCGGCCGGGAGGGCCATGACTTCGCCCTTGGGAGTGAACACGAAGACTTCGCGGGCGTTGATCTCGAACCGCAGGGAATCAAGGAACTCCCCCGGATCGGAGGTTTCCTGCTGCCAGTCAACGAGGGACCTCAGCCAGCCCATGTCGCCGTCGCGCGGACTCCCGGGGCCAACAGCCGTGCGGTTGGGCTGGTCCTTGTACTTCCAGTGCGCGGCCACACCGTACTCGGCGCGGCGGTGCATTTCGTGGGTCCTGATCTGGATCTCCACCGGTTTGCCGCCCGGACCGATCACTGTGGTGTGCAGTGACTGGTACATGTTGAACTTGGGCATGGCGATGTAGTCTTTGAACCGCCCCGGCAGGGGGTTCCACCGGGAATGCATGGTGCCCAAAGCGGCGTAGCAGTCCCGGACGGAATCGACCAGGACCCGCACGCCCATGAGGTCGTTGATGTCGTCAAAGTCTTTGTCCCGGACCACCATTTTCTGGTAGATCGAGTAGTAGTGCTTGGGCCTGCCAGTGATGGTGGCTTTGATCTTGGCGGCGCGGAGGTCTTCGGTGATCTGGTCCCGGATGACGCTGAGGCTCTTCTCCCGTTCCGGGGTGCGGTCCCCCACCATCCGGACGATTTCCTCGTAGACCTTCGGGTAGAGGGCGGCGAAGGACAGGTCCTCCAGCTCCCATTTGATGGTGTTCATGCCCAGCCGGTGGGCCAGCGGTGCAAAGATCTCCAGAGTCTCCCGGGCTTTTCTGGCAGATGATTCCGCGGAGACAAAGCGCCACGTCCGGGCGTTGTGGAGCCTGTCCGCGAGTTTGATCATGAGGACACGGATGTCCTTGGCCATGGCCACAACCATCTTGCGGACCGTCTCGGACTGCGCAGCCTCACCGAAGCTGACTTTGTCCAGCTTGGTCACACCGTCCACCAGCATGGCCACCTCAGGGCCGAAGTCCCGTTTCAGGTCCGCCAGGGTGTAGGAGGTGTCTTCCACGGTGTCATGGAGCAGTGCTGCGGCGAGGGTGGTGCCGCTGAGGCCGAGTTCGGCGAGGATGGTGGCGACGGCCACCGGATGGGTGATGTAGGGATCGCCGCTCTTGCGCTTCTGCCCCCGGTGGCAGCGCTCCGCCACTTCGAACGCACGCTGGATCAGGTCAAAGTCTTCTTTGGGGTTGTTCGCCCGGACGGTGCGGAGCAATGGCTCAAGAATGGGGGAATAGCTGGCCGCACTGAAGCCTGTCAGCCGGGCCAGGCGCGAGCGGGTCCGTTCGCGGCGGCCGGGGAACGTGGGACGCGCGCCGGAGTTGTCCACCGGGACCACCGGCCCGGGGCGTGCTGAAGCGGCGAGCCCGGTCTGTGGTCCGTGGCCCGGATTCTCATCCCCGCCTGCCGCTGGCACCGACGCCGAACGCTCTTCCAATGAAGCACCCCTCACACCTGTTTAATTACCCCAGTCTATTCCCCAGTGAGTTCAGTTCTCTAACTGAAGGCTTAAACGCCAAAGGGCCGGGCGGCGTCGGTATTCCGATGCCGCCCGGCCCTTCAAACGGCGGGGTCAGGCCGCCTGGTGTTGCGTGGTCACGCCTTTGCGGCGGCGGTGGAAGCGTCCGTTCGGGCTGAACTCTCGGCTCTCCGCTGCTCCACCCTCTTGGCCTGCTTCATCAGGTCCGGCTCGCTCTGCCGAAGCCACGCATACATCGGCGCAGCAATGAAAATCGTGGCAGCGGTTCCGATCAGGATTCCCACAAACAGTGCAAGGGAGAGGTCGCGGAGGGTTCCGGCGCCCAGCAGTCCTGCACCGATGAACAGGATGGCACCCACCGGGAGAATGGCAACCATCATGGTGTTGATGGAGCGGACCAGGGTCTGGTTCACGGCGAGGTTCACCTCTTCGGCGAAGGTGCGCCGCGTCGATGCCGAAAGGTCAACCGTGTTTTCCCTGATCTTGTCGAACACCACCACTGTGTCGTACAGCGAATAGCTGAGGACGGTGAGGAAGCCGATAATGGCTGACGGGGTGACCTCAAAGTCGCTGAGCGCATAGACTCCGGCGGTTATGAACATGGTGACGAGCATGCCCGCAATGGCAGAAAGCGACATCTTCCACGTCCGGAAGTAAAGCGCCATGAGGACCGCCGCGAGGAGGACAAACACCACCAGGCCGATCAAGGCCTGCTTGGTGACGTCGGCTCCCCACGTTGGCCCCACGAACGTGGACGTCACTTCATTGTCCGTAACGCCGTAGGCGGACGTCAGCCCGGACTTGATTTTGAGGGTCTCATCCTCTGTGAGTTTGTCGGTCTGGATCCGCATGGTGCTGCCTGCCACGTTGGCAACGCGGGGAATAGCGCCAGACACGACGTCCTGGACCGCTTTCTCCCCGATGTCGGCATCGGTGGTCTTGACGTTGGACACCGTGAATTCGGAACCGCCCCGGAATTCAATGCCAAGGTTGAACCCGCCCTTGGCCACCGGGATGAGGATGGACAGGGCCACCGCCACCGCCGCGATAAGGAACCAGAGTTTCTTGGCGCCCACAAAGTTGTAGGAGCGCTTGCCGGTGTAGAGCTCGTTGCCGAAAGTGGCGAAGCTGCTGGACATTACTTGTTCTCCTTGGCTGCGCCCTTGGAGGAGCCTGTGAGCTGCTCCTGCTTTTCCGCGAGGCGGCGTTCGGCGATGGTCATCCGGCGTTCGGCCTCTGCTGCCGCGCCGGTGTTTTTGGCCCGGACCACAGCAGGCTTTGCCTCCGGAGTGCGAAGGCGCCCTGCACCGCGGTAAAGCGGCACAACGCCGAGGCGCTTGGGGTCAAGGCCGGAGAAGGCGTGGCCTTCGCCGAAGAACCTGGTGCGCGCAATCAACTGCAGGGTGGGGTGGGTGAACATAAAAACGACGATGAGGTCGGCAATGGCCGTCAGGCCGAGGGTGAAAGCGAAGCCGCGGACGTTACCGACGGCCACAAAGTAGAGCACCAGTGCGGCCAGCAGGTTGACAGCCTTGGAGGCAAGCACCGTTCGTTTGGCGCGCTTCCAGCCGTTCTCGACGGCGGAGACCAGGCCACGGCCCTCCCGCAGCTCGTCGCGGATACGTTCGAAGTAGACAATGAACGAGTCCGCGGTCTGGCCGATTGCCACGATGAGGCCCGCCACACCGGCAAGGGAAAGACGATAGTTCTCGGTCCATCCCAGGATGGCGATGGCGAGATAGGTCAGCGCTCCTGCCACCACCAGGGACGCGATGGTCACAAACCCGAGGGCGCGGTACTGGAAGAGCGAATACACCACCACCAGCAACAGGCCAATAACGCCGGCCAGCAGGCCCATGCGCAACTGCTCGCCGCCGAGGGTGGCGGAAATCTGCTGCTCGCTCTGGATCTCGAAGCTGATGGGGAGTGCGCCGAACCGGAGCTGGTCGGACAGGGCCTTGGCGGTCTGCTCAGTGAAGTTTCCGGTGATCTGCGGCCGGCCGTCGGTGATGACTGCCAGGGAGCGCGGCGCGGAAATCACCTGGTCGTCCAGGACAATGGCAAACTGCGCCTTCGGATCATTCCCCGCTTCGCCGCCAGCGGCTGCGTAAAACTGGTTCAGGCGCTGGGTGACCTCTTTGAACTTGGCCGTGCCCTCCTCGTCGAACTGGATGTTGACTGCCCACTGGTTCGTGACGGCGCCCTGGGATCCCCGCTGCAGCTGGAAGGAGGACGTGACGATGTTGCTGCCCTTGACCTCAACGGGGCCCAGGATGTACTTCAGTGCAGGCGTCGTCGCCGTGGCGGGCTCGCAGGTGACCAGCGGCTTGGCGGGGTCCGAACGTTCCTGCTTGTCCTGGGACGGGTTGTCGCAGTCAAGGGTCTCGAACTGGCGGTAGATCTCGGGCGTAATCCAGTTGGTGTCACTGCTGTTGGCAGGTTCCGCGGTGGGTTTCGGCAGTTGATCCTCGGGCGTGAGGGACTCAGCCGGCACAGCGGCTCCGGCCCCGTTCAGGATGACCGGGCGGAAGTTCATGTCGGCGGAGGCCTGGATCAGGGCCCGGGTGGCGGTGGAAGGCGTACCCGGAAGGCTGACCACAACATTGCGTCCGGACTGAGTGCTGATTTCCGCTTCTGCTACACCTGAGCCATCCACCCGCTGGCGGATGATGGCCACGGCCTGGTTGAGCTGCTCTTCGTTAATGTCCGAACCGCCCTCGACCTTGGGCGCCAGGATCATCTGGGTGCCACCCTCGAGGTCAAGCGCCAGTTTGGGTGCCCAGCTTGCCTGTCCGGCAACGGTGCCGCCGGCCAGGACGGCGGTCAGCACGGCAAGGATTACGCCGAGCCACACCAGTACCCTGAGGCCTGGTTTCTTGGGGCCAGTTCGTGCCATTGAAAGATCTTTCTCTTATTTACGGAAGAACCACCGAAAGGGAGCTGTTGCTCCCCCGGCGGCAATCCCCAAGCCGTAGAGGTGTTGTAAGCGCGTGCAGTGCGGCGGGACTAGTTGTCCTTCTTGCCCTCGTCGTTGAGGCGCTTAAGGGTTTCGTCCGGTGTCTCGGCCGTGGGCGCGGGGGTTCCGGCGTCACTTGCCGTCAGCGAGGAAGCATCGTTGGGGACAACTGCAGGCTCATCCCCGGCCACTACGGGAGGCTCCACGATCTTGGTCACTGCCTGGCGGTGCACCGTGGCCAGGTTGCCGGGAGAAAGTTCGAGGACAACCTTGTTTTCGGCTTCGTCCATGGAGACGATCCGGCCGAAGAGTCCGAAGGTGGTCATGACCTCAACACCGGGAGCGAACTGGGACTGCAGCTGTGCCTGCTGCTCTTTCGTCTTCTTGTTCCGGCGGAACATCATGAAGATGAAGATTCCGAGCATTGCGAACAAGACGATGTTCATTGGATCCACAGGAAAGATTCCGTTCTGTACTGGCGTATCGAGGGTTTGGCTGCGTCCGCTTCGTTCCACGTTGCAGAAAAATCGTGCCTGGCAGGCATCGGCTGGTCAGAGCCGCCGGCGGGAACAAAGACCCGAACGTGCCGGGTGTCATACCAGTCTAAAGGGAAAAGCTGAAAGGACAGTCTTATGGGCTGTTCGGCGCCCGGTCGGCCGCGGGCTCAACGCTGTCCGGGCCGGTTTCGAACAGATCAAGCGGCTCCTGCGCAAAAACTCCGGCCGGTACGGCATAACCCAAATGGGTCCAGGCCGGTGCCATCGCGATGCGGCCGCGGGGTGTCCTGCCCAGGAGGCCTTCGCGCACCAGGAATGGTTCCGCCACCGTTTCCACTGTTTCGGTCTCCTCCCCCACGGCAATGGCCAGGGTTGAGAGACCCACCGGTCCGCCGCCGAACTTGGTGATCAGCGCTTCGAGGACTGCCCGGTCCAGGCGGTCCAGGCCACGCTTGTCCACTTCATACATATCCAGGGCGGCAGAGGCGGTGCGGGCATCAATCTGCTCGATCCCGTGCACCAGCGCCCAGTCGCGTACCCGCCGCAGGAGGCGGTTGGCGATACGGGGCGTACCGCGCGAGCGTCCCGCGATTTCGCTGAAGCCCGCGGAATTGACCTTGAGGTCCAGCAGGCCGGCGGACCGCCGGAGTACCAGTTCGAGCTCGGCCACGCTGTAGAACTCCAGATGCCCCGTGAACCCGAATCTGTCCCGCAATGGCCCGGGCAGCAGCCCGGCACGGGTGGTGGCACCCACCAGCGTGAACGGCGGGAGCTCGAGGGGAATGGCGGTGGCACCGGCGCCCTTGCCCACCACGATGTCCACCCGGAAATCTTCCATGGCCATGTAGAGCATTTCCTCGGCAGGGCGTGACATCCGGTGGATTTCATCCAGGAACAGGACCTCGCCCTCCGACAGTGAGGACAGGATGGCGGCGAGGTCACCGGCGTGCTGGATGGCCGGGCCGCTGCTGATCCGCAGGGGTGCGTTCATTTCGGAGGCGACAATCATGGCGAGCGTTGTCTTGCCGAGGCCAGGCGGGCCTGAAAAGAGCACGTGGTCGGCGCTGCGGCCGCGCATGCGGGAAGCCTGCAGGACCAGGGAGAGCTGCTTCCGGACGCGGTGCTGGCCCACGAAGTCGTCCAGGTTTTTGGGCCGGAGGGCAGCCTCTATGGCACGGTCTTCCGGTTCCTCCACCGCCGCTACCACGGACGGTTCAGCCACGGCTGCCTACGCGGTTTCCGGCCCGCGCGCCATCCTGGCCCAGCCAGCGGAGCGTGGTCCGCAGGATTTCGGCCACATTGCCGCGGAAGGAGACCTCTGGGTCATCGGCCAGGGCTTTGTCGATGCTGGCCGTGGCGTCCTTCTCGGACCAGCCCAGGCTGGTCATGGCGGCCACCACCTGCGGCTTCCAGGCAGCCTCCGCCGGTGTAGCCACGGCGGGAGAACCAGGGGTTCCGTGCGGCACCAGCTTGCCGGCAAGTTCGAGCACGATCCGGGCACCCACTTTGGGTCCAATGCCGGGAACCTTGGTGAAGGTCTTGCTGTCACCGGTGTGCGCGGCCACCCGGATGGACTCCGGCTCGTGGACGGCCAGCACGGCAAGCGCGAGGCGGGGCCCCACGCCGCTGACACTGAGGAGGACGTCGAAAACTTCACGTTCGTCGTCGGAGGCGAATCCGAACAGGGTGAGGGAATCCTCGCGGACGATCAGCGAGGTGAAGAGTTTGCCTTCCTCACCGGTGCGGAGTTTGCTCAGGGTCTGGGGCGTGGCGTTGACGCTCATGCCGGCGCCGTTGAGGTCGATGACCGCGCTGGAAAGACCTACGTGGGCTACGGTTCCGCGAAGGAAACTGATCAAGGCCGGGCTCCTGTGTAAACTGCCGGCACAGCCGACTATCCGAACATATCTACGAATACCCTAGCAAGTCCTGTGTCGGCACAGCGGGACATTCACCGTGCGCGGCGCGCTTGGGCCTCGGCGTCGGCCCATGCGCGCTGGGCGGCTGTCAGCGAGAGGCTGCCGGGACCCGTCGTGGCCACTGCCGCCCCGCTGCCCGCGCGCCAGGCGTGGGTGATGGCCAGGGCGAGGGCGTCCGCCGCGTCAGCCGGACGGGGTGGAGCGTCGAGCCGGAGGATCTTGGTGACGAGCTTGGTCACGGCGTCCTTGTTCGAGGTGCCGCTGCCGGTGACGGCGGCCTTGACCTCCGACGGCGTGTGCAGCGCCACCGGGATCCCGCGCCGGGCAGCTGCGGCAATCACCACGCCGGAAGCCTGCGCCACCCCCATCACAGTGCTGACATTCAGTTGTGAGAAAACGCGCTCGACGGCGAGGACGTGGGGCTCATGGCGGTCCAGCCACTCGTCGATGGCCAGGGCGATCACCAGCAGCCGCTGATCCAGGGAGTCCTCCGGAGAGGTTCCCACCACGCCGAAGGCCACCATTGTGGCCCGCCGGTTCCGTTCGACGTCGACCACTCCGATGCCGCAGCGGGTGAGGCCCGGGTCAACCCCGAGTACGCGCAGCGTCACCGGCGCCCAACCGTCCTACGCCGCAAAGCCGAAGGTCACTCGGCTTCTTCGAGGGCGGCCTGGACTTCGTCGCTGAGGTCGGCGTTGCTGTAGACGTTCTGGACGTCGTCGAGCTCTTCGAGGGCGTCCACGAGCTTCATGAACTTCTTGGCGGCTTCCAGGTCAAGCGGAACCTGCATCGACGGAACGAATTCGGCTTCGTCAGTGTCGTACTCGATTCCGGCTTCTTTGAGTGCATCGCGGACGGCCTGGAGGTCCGTGGGCTCCGAGTGGATTTCGAAGGTGTCGCCGTTGTCCTTGACTTCTTCGGCGCCGGCATCCAGGACTGCCATCAGGACATCGTCCTCGGTCAGGTCCTTCTTGGGCAGGGACACCACACCCTTGCGGCTGAACAGATAGCTCACGGAACCGGGATCGGCGATGGTGCCGCCGTTGCGGGAGATGGCGAGGCGGACTTCGGAGGCCGCCCGGTTCTTGTTGTCCGTCAGGCACTCGATCAACAGAGCGGAGCCCTGCGGGCCACGGCATTCGTACATGATCTCGGTGTAGTCAACCACTTCACCGGTCAGGCCGGCACCGCGCTTGATGGCGCGGTCGATGTTGTCGGCCGGGACGGAAGTCTTCTTGGCCTTGGTGACGGCAAGTTCCAGGCCCGGGTTGCCCTGGAGGTCCGGGCCGCCCATGCGTGCAGCGACTTCGATGTTCTTGATCAGCTTGGCGAACGACTTGGCGCGGCGGCTATCGAGGATGGCCTTCTTGTGCTTGGTCGTTGCCCATTTGGAGTGGCCTGACATGCTTTACGCTTCTCCTCTGATCATGCGGATAAAAAGTTCATGTACGCGTTTCTCCCCAGTCACTTCCGGATGGAAGGAGGTGGCCAGCAGGTGGCCCGAACGCACTGCAACAATTCTAGCCGTCCCCGGCAGGCTCGCCGCGTGGGACGCGTGGACGGGATCGGCCGGCTCAACCTGGGCCAGGATCTCGACGCCGGGACCGACCCGCTCCACCCAGGGGCCGCGGATGAACACGGCATGGACGGGAGCCACGCCGGAGGCAGTGGCGCTGAACTCGAGGCCTTTGAAGTCGAGGTCCGTTTCGAACGATTCCCGTTGCCGCCCGAACGCGTTGCGCCGCACGGTGATGTCCAGGCCGCCGAAGGTCTGCTGCGGTTTTCCGGAGAGGTCCGTTGCCGGGTCGGCGATGTTATCGGCAAGGAGGATCATGCCGGCACAGGAACCGTAGGTGGGGAGGCCGCCGCGGATGCTCTCGGTCAGCGGCCCGGCAAGGTCAAAGGCGCGGGCCAGCTTGTCGATGGCAGTGGACTCGCCACCGGGAATAATCAGGCCGTCCAGGCCATCCAGTTCCACGGGCCTGCGGATTCCGACGCCGGCGGCACCGGCTGCTTCCACGGCCCGGAGGTGCTCGCGGAAGTCGCCCTGAAGCGCCAGGACGCCGATCCGCAGGCCTGAGCCCACGCGTGCGGAAGCGGCGGAGAGGGGGTTTGTCATCCATTCAGCATAATGGCCGGAGCGCCCGGCCTGGCCGTGGACGGCCATCCCCGTCAGGGTTCCATGCCGTAGCTGGGATATATTACAGAGCATGCTTTACATCAGTGTTCCGCTCGGCAAGCTGGTCCGCCGGGTGTCCCGGCTCAGGGGTGGCGGGTCCGCCCTGCCCGGTCTGGTGGTCGAAAAAATCGATCCCGGCTTTATGCAGCGGACACTCTCCACCCTCCCCCATGGTGTTGCCGTGGTCAGCGGAACCAACGGAAAAACCACCACCACCAAGATGGTGGTTGAGCTCCTGGAGAGCCAGGGCCTGAAGGTCTTCACCAACCGCACAGGCAGCAATTTCACCCGCGGGGTGGCCGCGGCCCTGCTGGGCGAGGTGGACTGGCGCGGCCGCCTGCAGGCAGATGTGGCCGTCCTGGAGCTCGACGAGGCCCACGCCGTGCACTTCGTGAACCGCGTCCCGCCCCGGTACTGCCTCCTGCTCAACGTCCTGCGGGACCAGCTGGACCGTTTCGGCGAGATCGACAAAACCGCCCAGCTCCTCCAGCACGTTGCGGACAAAACCACCGGAACGGTGGTGCTGAACCGGGAGGACCCCCGGGTGGCACGCATTGCGGAGACCCTGACCGGGCAGCAGGTCCAGTATTTCGGCCTGGACGATTCGCTGCTGAGCACGTTTCCCAACGACGACGACATGCGTGCGGCGCCGGGGAGTCCCCTTCCCGCAGCCCTGCCGGAAAAGCCGCACGCCGACGTCGTACTCCGCAAGGTGGGACCGGACACCGCTGATTTTGAGTACGACGGCGTCACGGTCAGCACCGCGATGAAGCTCCGCGGGGTCTACAACATCTTCAATGCCGCCGCCGCGCTTGCCCTTGCCCGCAGCATCTGCGGTTCCGGTGCCGCGACTGCCGACCACAGCACCCTGCTCACTGCACTGTCGAAGGTTGAACCCGCGTTCGGCCGGGGCGAGAGCCTGACCGTGGACGGCCAGCCCCTTGACCTGGTGCTGGTCAAGAACCCCAGCGGATTCCGCCTCGGCCTCAAGTCCTTTTCCGCCGGCGGCTATGCCACCATGATCGCCATCAATGACAACTACGCCGACGGCCGGGACATGTCCTGGCTGTGGGATGTGGAATTTGATTCGCTCCGCAACGGCGGCGTGGACCAGCTGACGGGGTCCCGCGCGTACGACATGGCCCTGCGGCTGCAGTATGACAACGTGGCGATCGGCGCCGTCGAGCCGGACATCGCCCCTGCCCTGGCCGCCTTTATCCGCGAGGCCAAAGGCAAACCGAAGCGGGTTTTCTGCACATACACAGCCATGCTGGCCATCCGCCGCGAGCTGTCCAAAATCACCACAGTCGAGGTGGTCTCATGACCGGGGAATCACAGGCCGCCCGGGCCGGCGCGGGCGCCGGTGCGGGCCCCGGCAAGGACGAAGGCAAGGGCACCATCCGGATCCTTCAGCTGTATCCGCGGGACATGAACATCTACGGCGACTGGGGCAACGCGCTGGTGCTGCAGCGTCGCGTCCAGTGGCACGGCTACACCCCTGAACTGCTGGAGTACAACCCGGGCGACGACTTCCCGGCGGACGTGGACATCATCGTCGGCGGCGGCGGCCAGGACAGCGGCCAACTGATCATCCAGGACGACCTTCAGCTGCGCGCGGGCACCCTTACGGAACTGGCTGAGGATGGTGCCCCGATGCTGGTCATCTGTGGCCTCTACCAGCTGTTCGGACGCTTCTTCAAGACCCGCCTGGGGACCGTCATTCCGGGAATCGGCATCCTCGACGTCGAGACCCACGGCACTGACGAACGCCTGATCGGCAACGTCAAAGTGTCGACGCCGGAATTCGGTGAGGTGCTCGGGTATGAGAACCACAGCGGGCAGACGACTCTCGGAAGCGGCGTACGCCCGCTGGGTACGGTGGCCAGGGGAACAGGCAACAACAGCAAGGACGGCAACGAAGGGGCGCGCTATAAAAATGTGGTGGCCAGCTACCTGCACGGGTCATTGCTGCCCAAGAACCCGGCCATCGCGGACTTCCTCATCCGGACCGCCGCGGAACGAAAGTTCGGAACCTTTGACCCGGGCGCACCGGACGACCACTACGCCGTCCTGGCGCGCGAACACGCCGCCCGCCGTCCACGCTGACGCCCGGCCCTGCGTCAGCGCCAGTGGAAGTATTCCCGGTGGATGTTGGCAGGGCGGACGCCGGCGGCCCGGAACGCCCGCCGGAACTCTTTAAGCATGGGGTCCGGACCGCCCATGAAGACCGAGAGCTCACGGGGATCTGCCTGAACAGCCGCCAGTACGTGCTGCGGCGTCAGGCGGCCGCCGGTTGTGGTGTCGATCAGGTGGACTGCAAGGCGAGGGTGGGCCTTGGCAATGGCCTGGACCTCGTCGGCGAACGGTGAACGGCCGGAAGAGGTGACAAAGAGGTCCACGGCTTCGTTCAGTTCCCCGTCGAGGGACCTAAGCCAGCTCAGGAACGGCGTGATGCCGACACCACCGGCGATCCAGACCTGGCGGGCTGTGCCAGTTAATCGGTCAAACCTGCCGTAAGGCCCGCTGACAACCGCAGGCATGCCTGGCTGGACCACCTCCGGAAGTTTCGTTGTATGGTCTCCCAGCGCCTTGACCGTGATGCGGATGCCCTTGTCCGCAGGCGCCCCGGAAATTGAGAACGGATGCCGCTGCCAGCCATCCTGCGTCTCCAGGTAGATCATGGCGAACTGGCCTGGCCTGAAGTTAAGGGGCCTCCCCAGAGGCTTCAGGTGCACATCGACGAGTCCGGGCGCCACGGTGCGTACCTCGTCCACCTGGTAGTCGTGATGCGGGAGGAAATGGCGGGCCACCAGTTCACGGTAGGCGTAGAACCCCAGTCCGACCCCGCCTATCACCACGTAGCTCCAGCGCAGCACCGGCGTCGATTCAAAAGCCGTGGCGTCCAGGAGCCCGTGGAAGAAGCCAGCCGCCACGAACAGGCCCGTCAAACGGTGAAAGCCGCGCCATCGTTCATAGCCGCCCAGGACACGCGTGACAAGTTTCACCGGCCACGTTTCGCGGGTTCGGAGCACTGCGCCGTGGACGGCCGGCGGCAACATGGTGCGCCAGCGCGGCAGGATGGCCCAGACGATCAGTGCGGCCAGACCCACAGCTGCCGGAACTGCCAGCGCCTTGCCCAGGGCAGTGGCCTGCGGGTTGGACGCCAGTTCCACATGGGGCAGCAAGAGCAATGCCCCGGCGATGGCGAGGCGACGGTGCCAGATGGCTGCGTAGTCGATGCCGCCAAAACCGAGCTCGACGTGCGGCAGGGTGCTGATCAGGACGAGCGCGATGGACATCAGCAGGACCGATTCCCCGCCGAACAGCTGACCGAGGTGTCGCGTAAGGGGTTCGCCTTCAGGGCGTGCCACCAGCCACAGCACCAGGTAAGCGGCAGCCAGGAATCCGATGGCCAGCGGACCTGTCAGCCGGACCGGCACGCCGAGGATTGCGGCACGCCTCTGGCGGGTCGCCGAATGTGTGCCGGACACGGGTCAGGGCTCCTTCGTGATAAGCAGTTCATGGGCTCCGGCAGCAGCGCCCATGGACTCCACCACAGTGGATGTCCTCAGGCGCGTGGCGGCGTCCGCCTCGGGGGTGGCGCAGACACCTTGCGGTGCGTCCGACGCCACGGAGCACCAGCGGTACGGATCGCGGACGATGACCGAGGGTGCCCACGCAAGGTCCGACGCCGACCATTTGCCTGCTGCATTTTGGCTGAACTGTGCGCGCACCAGAAGTCCTTCGTTGTTCACCACGTACCACGGGGACAGTTCGGTGACGCCGTTGCCCAGCCCGTAGACGATCCAGGTGCCCTTGTAGTTTTCGATCGGCAGCACAGAGTGCGTGTGATGGCCGTAGATCATGGTGAACTGCCCGCTGTCCACCAGGGCGTGGGCTGCTTCCTGTTGCTGGGCGTTCGCTTCGCTGGCATACTCATCCCCTGCGTGCATGGCGCCCAGGACTATGTCCGCGCCCAGCGCCCGGGCTTTAATGGCCTTGGCGATCATGGCCGGCGCGTCCAGCATGTCCACCTGCCAGCCGTATTCGGGGTACTGGCCGTTGAGGCCATAGGTCCCTTCGATGATGGCGATCTTCGCGGCCTTCGTGGGAAGGATCAGGATGCCCTGGGACTCGGTTTGGGTGCGGTAGGAACCGGTGTGCTTCAGCCCTGCGGCGTCCAGGGCATCCAGGGTGCGCAGCAGGCCGTCAGTGTTGCGGTCGATCGTGTGGTTGCTTGCGGTGGTGCACGCCTGGTACCCAACGGCCTTGGACGCCGCGATGATCTGCGGGGGAACATTGAATGACGGGTAGGCCGCGAACGGCCCCTCAGGCCCCGCAACCGGTGTTTCCTGGTGGCAGATGGCGAGATCGCTGTGCTGGATATACCGGCGCTGACCCTCGAGCAGCGGCCCGAAGTCCAGCCCGGCCTTCCCGGCAGCGGCGGCGTCATCGCGCGCCTGCTGCCAGAGCTGGGTGTGGACCAGCATGTCGCCGGTGACCAGTACCGATGTGCAGCGCAGCGTGGGGCAAGCCGGCCCGGCGCCCGGCGTCGGGGTGGGCACGGGTGTAGGGGTGGTCGTGGGTGTAGGGGTGGTCGTCGGCGTGGCGACAGGCCGTCCTGCGGCGGACTCCTTGCCGGCAGCTCCGGAGGTGGCAGTCCCCTGCTGTTCGGCCACGAGGCCGCAGCCAGCGAGCGTCGCCGCAAGGAAGAATGCCGAAAGCACCGCCCCTGGTCGAACGGCAGCACCACCACGTGTGTTCGCCATAAGCGCCATTGTAGGTTCGGCCGGCGCGGATGAAGCGGATATCCATGCATTGAGAAGCCGGCGCCGGTATGAAAGGTTTGCGGGATGACGAATCCGCTCCTCAGCACCAGCCCCCTGCCCTACCGGCTTCCCCCATTTGCCCGGCTCAGCCCCGCGGATTACGCCGAAGCTGTGGACGCAGGCTTGGCCGAACACCTGGCTGAAATCCAGGCGATCGTAGACATCGCGGCACCGGCAACCTTCGAAAACACTGCCGTGGCCATGGAACGGGCAGGCCAACTGCTCCAAAGGGCCGCCGCGTCCTTCTTTACCCTGGTCTCGGCCGACGCGTCCGAGGAGATCAACCACCTGGAAACCGAGCTCTCGCCACGGTTCGCCGCCCACCAGGACGATATCTTCCTCAACCGCGCCCTGTTCGAGCGGTTCGCGGCGATTGACACCTCCGGCCTCGGCCCTGAATCCGTCCGGCTGGTGGAGGAGTACCTGAAGGAATTCCGCCAGTCCGGCATCCAGCTCGATCCGGCAGGCCAGGAACACCTTAAGGAAATCAACGCCGAACTGTCCAGGCTCGGCACGGAGTTTGGCCAGCGGGTGAAGGAGGGCATGAAGTCGGCGGCCCTGCTGCTGGACAGTGCGGAGGAGTTAGCGGGGCTGCCTGCAGACGATGTCGCCAGCGCCGCCGAGGCCGCCCACGCTGCCGGCCACGACGGTAAATACCTGCTGACACTGATCCAACCCAGCAACCAGCCCGCCATGGCTGCCCTCGACAACCGGGACATCCGCCGTCGGCTGTTTGAGGCCTCCATAAGCCGCGGCAGCGACGGCGGGAGCCTGGACGTCCTGGAGCACGCCAGGTCGATGGCACGCCTTCGGGCGGAAAAAGCTGCCCTGCTCGGGTTCGCGAACTATGCCGAACTGGTGGTGGACCGGCAGACTGCCCCCGATTTCGACGCTGTGCAGTCCATGCTGAACAGGCTGGCCCCCGCTGCAGTCCGCAATGCCGACGCCGAGGCTGCTGCCTTGGCCGGGACGGCCGGGCATCCGCTGGAAGCGTGGGACTGGGCTTACTACTCAGCCAAAGTGCGGCGTGAAAAATATGCGGTGGACGAGCATGCGCTCCGTCCGTATTTCGAGCTGGACCGCGTCCTG
Source organism: Pseudarthrobacter cremeus (assembly GCF_051857465.1). Taxonomy (NCBI): domain Bacteria; kingdom Bacillati; phylum Actinomycetota; class Actinomycetes; order Micrococcales; family Micrococcaceae; genus Pseudarthrobacter; species Pseudarthrobacter cremeus. The sequence continues at coordinate 455,285 of NZ_JBPZHC010000001.1, forward strand.
CGGGACGGCGTCTTCTTCGCCGCCACGTCCCTCTACGGCATCACCTTCCACGAACGCCCTGACCTGGCCGGCTACCATCCCGATGTCCGTGTCTGGGAGGTCCGGGACCAGGACGGGAGTGGACTGGGGCTGTTCCTCGGCGATTACTACACGCGGCCGTCCAAGCGGGGCGGTGCCTGGATGAACTCGCTGGTTGAACAGTCGGACCTTCTCGGCACGCGTCCAGTGGTGATCAACAACCTCAACATCTCCAGGCCTCCCGCGGGCGAGCCCACGCTTCTGACACTGGACGAGCTTCGGACCACGTTCCACGAGTTCGGGCACGCACTCCACGGCCTGTTCTCCCACGTGACGTACCCGCGTTTTTCCGGGACCGCGGTCCCGCGTGACTTCGTGGAGTACCCCTCGCAGGTCAACGAGATGTGGATTCTTTGGCCGGAGGTGCTGGCCAACTACGCGCGGCACCACGTCACCGGCGAACCGCTTCCGCAGGAAGTTGTGGCCAGGCTGGACGCCGCACGGCTCTGGGGCGAGGGCTTCGGGACCACCGAGTACCTCGGAGCAGCACTGCTGGACCTGGCGTGGCACACGCTTGACGCCACCGCTGTCCCGGACGATGCCCTCGCCTTCGAGGACAAGGCGCTGGCAGCCGCCGGAGTGGCGCACGCCCTCATCCCGCCGCGATACCGCACCGGCTATTTCCAGCACATCTTCGCCGGCGACGGTTACGCAGCCGGGTACTACTCCTATATCTGGAGCGAGGTGCTGGATGCTGAGACAGTGGACTGGTTCACCGAAAACGGCGGTATGACCCGGACCAACGGGGAAACGTTCCGCAACGAACTGCTCGCTCGTGGCAACAGCCGGGACCCGCTGGAATCCTTCCGGGCGCTCCGGGGACGCGAGGCGCGGCTGGAGCCGCTGCTGAAGCGCCGCGACCTGGACTAACCCCAACCCCCCTAAACAAATAACGACGCCGGTCCCCCACCAGAAAAGGTGAGGGACCGGCGTCGTACTTCTTGTGTCTCTGTTACCAGCCGCGCTCGGCGAGGCGGTGGGGCTGCGGGATTTCGTCCACGTTGATGCCCACCATGGCTTCGCCCAGGCCGCGGGAGGCCTTGGCGATGACGTCGGGGTCATCGAAGTACGTGGTGGCCTTCACGACGGCGGCGGCACGCTGGGCCGGGTTGCCGGACTTGAAGATGCCGGAACCGACGAACACGCCGTCGGCGCCGAGCTGCATCATCATCGCGGCGTCGGCCGGGGTGGCGATGCCGCCGGCGGTGAACAGCACCACGGGAAGCTTTCCGGTGGAGGCGATTTCCTTGACCAGTTCGTACGGGGCCTGCAGTTCCTTGGCCGCGACGTAGAGCTCGTCCTCGGGCAGGGACGCGAGCTTGAGGATCTCGGCGCGGATCTGGCGCATGTGGGTGGTGGCGTTGGAGACATCGCCGGTACCGGCCTCGCCCTTGGACCGGATCATCGCCGCGCCCTCGTTGATGCGGCGCAGGGCCTCACCGAGGTTGGTGGCGCCACAGACGAAGGGAACGGTGAATTTCCACTTGTCGATGTGGTTGGTGTAGTCGGCGGGTGTCAGGACCTCGGACTCGTCAATGTAGTCCACGCCGAGTGACTGCAGGATCTGCGCCTCGACGAAGTGGCCGATCCTGGCCTTGGCCATCACGGGCACGGACACGGCGTCGATGATCTTGTCGATCATGTCCGGGTCAGACATGCGGGACACGCCGCCCTGGGCGCGGATATCGGCCGGAACGCGTTCCAGCGCCATGACTGCCACGGCACCGGCATCTTCGGCGATGCGGGCCTGTTCGACGTTGACGACGTCCATGATGACGCCGCCCTTGAGCATCTCAGCCATACCGCGCTTGACGCGGTTGCTGCCCGTGACGCTGTTCGCGGACGAACCGGCTTCGCTGCTTACATCAGGTGTAGACACAAAAACCCCTATGGGTAGATAGATGACCTTCGCCGGGCGTGAGGTGGCACGGAGGTGCCGAAATTTACACACACGGATTGCCGGATCCAATGACCGGGCAGTCCTAATAGTAGTCCCACCGCGGCCAGCGGACTTAATCAGGGTTAATCGGCCGCGGTGGTCTCGCTGAGGGCCTGGCGCCGGACAGAAGCGATGCGCTGGATTACCGTGACGAGGCTGGCCAGGGCCAGCAGCCCGAGCGTCACCAGCAGGACCACCGGCGGCAGTCCAAGGCCGGTGAATCCTGTAACCACCAGGACCGAAACCAGCCGTTCGGCGCGCTCCGCGATGCCCACATTGGCGGTGAATCCGAGGGACTCGGCTTTGGCCCTCGCGTAGGAGACAACCATCCCCAGAATAAGGCAGAGCATCGCAGCGACGGCGATGGCGTAGTCCGCGCCCCCGGTGAAGAACCAGATGGCGACGCCGGCGAACAGTGCGCCATCAGCGATCCTGTCAAGGGTGGAGTCCAGGAAGTTGCCCCACCGCCCCTCGGTGTCCCGCATCCTGGCCATGATTCCGTCCAGGACGTCAGAGAAGATGAATGCCGTGATGAACAGCGTCCCCCACCACAGCTGGCCGAGGGGGTAGAAGACCAGGGCGCCCGCCACAACGCCGCCGGTTCCAATGACCGTCACCGCATCAGGGGAAACACCTATTTTCAGAAGCCAGCGGGCCAGCGGGGTGAACAGCGCGGTGAAAAACCCGCGAGCGTGCTTATTCAGCATCCGTCTCCCCGGGCCACGCCTCAGCGACCTGCTGGCGGACCTCGTCAAGGGTCTGCGTGATGGCCTTGGTCTGGGCGATGATGGGGAAGAAGTTGCCGTCGCCGCCCCAGCGCGGAACGATGTGCTGATGTAGATGAGCGGCGATCCCCGCCCCGCCAACCACTCCCTGGTTCATGCCCAGGTTGAAGCCGCCAGGGTTTGCCACCTTGCGCAGGACCTTCATGGCCGTCTGGGTGATCTCCGCGAACTCTGCGGTCTCCTCCAGTGTCAGGTCCGTGTAGTCAGGCACGTGCCGGTAGGGGCAGACCAGCAGGTGGCCGGGGTTGTACGGAAAGAGGTTGAGGACCACGTAGCAGGTCTTCCCCCGGTACACGATGAGGGATTCTTCATCGCTCCGCCCGGGTCCCACGCAGAACGGGCAGTCGTGCTCGTTTTTGAACTGGTGCTGGCCGCCCTTGATGTAGGCCATCCGGTGGGGAGTCCACAGGCGCTGGAAAGCATCCGGCACGCCCGCGAGATCAAAATCGTCGGTTACGCCGGCATCGCCTGGATACCCAGCGCCTGTGTTCTCTTGCACCGTGGTCTGTCCGTTTCCGCTAGCTGGTCCGGTTACGGACGGCTTCTGTGATCCGTTTGACTGCCTCGGCCACCTGCACGCCGTTGTCCTGGCTTCCGTCACGGAACCGGAATGACACCGCTCCGGCCTCGGCGTCGTCGCCTCCCGCGATCAGGACAAAGGGGACCTTGTCCTTGCTGGCGGTGCGGATCTTCTTGGGGAACCTGTCCGAGGACGTGTCGACCTCGGCGCGGATTCCCGCCGCCTTGAGCTGATCAACGACGTCGAACATGTAGTCATTGAAGGCTTCGGCCACGGGGATGCCCACCACCTGGACCGGTGACAGCCACGCCGGGAATGCTCCGGCGTAATGCTCCGTGAGGACACCCATGAAGCGCTCGATGGAACCGAAGAGCGCACGGTGGATCATCACGGGACGCTGGCGCGTGCCATCGGCGGCCTGGAATTCCAGTTCGAAGCGTTCGGGGAGGTTGAAGTCCAGCTGGATGGTGGACATCTGCCAGGTCCGGCCCAGGGCGTCCTTTGCCTGCACGGAAATCTTGGGGCCGTAGAAAGCAGCGCCGCCCGGGTCCGCAACCAGTTCCAGGCCGGATTCCTCTGCCACTTCGGCGAGGGTCCGGGTGGCTTCTTCCCACGCGGCGTCTTCGCCGACGTACTTCTCCGGGTCCTTGGTGGAAAGTTCCAGGTAGAAGTCGTTCAGGCCGTAGTCCTTGAGCAGGTCCAGGACGAAGTTCAGGGTCTTGGTGAGTTCGTCCTTCATCTGCTCGCGCGTGCAGTAGATGTGGGCGTCGTCCTGGGTCATGCCCCGGACCCGGGTCAGGCCGTGGACCACGCCGGACTTCTCGTAGCGGTAGACCGCTCCGAATTCGAAGAGCCGCAGGGGCAGCTCGCGGTACGAGCGGCCGCGGGAACGGAAGATCAGGTTGTGCATGGGGCAGTTCATCGGCTTCAGGTAGTAATCCTGGCCGGGCTTGCGTACGGTGCCGTCCTCATTGAGTTCGGCGTCCACGTGCATGGCCGGGAACATTCCCTCTTTGTACCAGTCAAGGTGGCCCGAGACCTCGTACAGGTGGCCCTTGGTGATGTGCGGGGTGTAGACGAACTCGTAGCCGGCGTCGACGTGGCGCTGCCTCGAGTAGTCCTCCATCTCCTTGCGGATGATGCCGCCCCTGGGGTGGAAGACGGGCAGCCCGGAGCCAAGCTCGTCCGGAAACGAGAACAGGTCCAGCTCCACGCCTAGCTTGCGGTGGTCGCGCCGTTCAGCCTCGGCGATCCGTTCCTGATACGCCTTCAGTTCGTCCTTGGTGGGCCACGCCGTGCCGTAAATCCGCTGCAGCTGCTGGTTCTTCTGGTTCCCCAGCCAGTAGGCCGAGGAAGAGCGGGTCAGCGCGAAGGCGTTGGAGATGAGCTTGGTGTTGGGCAGGTGGGGGCCGCGGCAGAGGTCGCACCAGACGCTGTCACCGCTCTTCCGGTCAACGTTGTCGTAGATGGTGATGTCGCCGGCGCCGACCTCCACGTTGACGCCTTCGCCGGCATCGGCGGCCTCGTCCTTCTTGCCCAGCAGCTCCAGTTTGTAGGGCTCGTCCTTCATGGCCTCACGGGCCTCGTCCTCATTGACGACGCGCCGGACGAATTTCTGGTTCTGGTTGACGATCTTGAGCATCATCTTTTCGAGGGTTTTGAGGTCCTCGGGGGTGAAGGGTTCGGCGACATCGAAGTCGAAGTAGAAGCCGTCCGTGATGTACGGGCCGATGCCCAGCTTGGCGTCCGGCCGAAGCTGCTGCACGGCCTGGGCCATGACGTGGGCTGTGGAGTGCCGGAGGACGTTGAGGCCATCGGGAGAACCAATGGTTACGGCCTGGATTTCGGCACCTTCGGGCAGTTCCTGGTCCAGGTCCTTCAGCTCGCCGTTGACACGGGCCACAACGACGTCGCGGCGCTCAAAGAAGAGTTCCGCACCGGTTGTCCCGGTAGTCACCTTGGTCTCTTCGCCATCGACGATGAGGGTGATCTGCTGGGCATCTGACACGGGTGTCTCCTATTCAAAGTTTAGGCTTCATAGCTTGTGGCGTACGGGGACCACAGCCAGCCATCGTCAATGCTATCGGTTTCCCGGGAGGCCGACCAACGGGACCCGCGGACTCTCAGCCGCCCATCCCGGTAATTGCCAGGCTCCGGCTGATCCCGTCCAGAGGGTGCGGAATGTCGGCGGTCCGGGGCTGGGATGCCGGAAACGGCAATGTTTCCACGTGGCTCAGGTCCCATGCCATGTTGGCGCTCAGGCTGATTCCCCGGGGACCTGTGCGCCTGGTGGTGCCGCGGATCAGCAGCAGCCTGGTCCCGAACAACAGGAGCCCCGCCTGTTCCTGGGCTTCGTGGAAGAACACCGAGTCAATGCAGCCGGTGCCGTCATCGATACTGATGAACACCACCCGGCGACCGCCACGCATGGGCGGGGTCTGGGTGGCGATCCGTACCCCTGCCACCAGCACCTCGGTGCCGTTGCGCAGGCCAAGCAGTTTGTCCGCGGTGGTGACCCCGAGCCGGTCCAGCATGGGCCGGTGGCTGTCCATCAGGTGTCCGCTGACGTCAATGGCCATCAAATCCAGCTCCGCCCGGACGTTTTCCACCAGGGTAGGCGCCGGCAGTCCTGGCTTGACGTTTCGGAGTTCCACATCCCCCAGCGGGAAGGACAACTGGCCCTCCATGACCTCGGGGACTTTCCGGGTTCCGCCTGCGGAATGAAGTTTTTGCAGATGCTGGACGAGGTCTGCGCGGTTGGCCACGCCGCCGGAATCCCGGTGCAGCGAATCAAAGGCACCGAGCTGGGCGAGCCTTTTGATGCTCGGCTTGCTTAGCCTGGACCGGGCCCTCAGGTCAGCCAAAGAGTCGTAGGGCTGTCCGGCGACAATACGTTTGAGTTCGGCCCCCGAGAGCCCATAGATGCCGTTGAGGCTTAGCCTGATCCCCAGCTTGCCGGTATCCGGCCCGGCCATGACCCGCTCAACCCTGTACTCGGAGTTGCTGCGGTTGATGTCCAGCGGAAGGATGGGAATTCCCAGCCTTCGGGCTTCCGCCACCAGCAGCCGTTTGGGGTACATGCCGGGATCGTGTTCCCACAATCCGGCCAGGAAAGCCTCGGGATGGTGGGTTTTGAGCCAGGCCGACTGGTAGGTGGGCACGGCAAAAGCGGCTCCGTGGGCTTTGCAGAAGCCGAAGCTGCCAAACGCCTTGAGGGTGCCCCAGACCTTATCCACCACTTCGGGGGTATAGCCCTTTGCCTTGGCTTCCTTCCGGAAGAATTCTTCAACTTTCAGTTCGAGGACTTCATTGCCCAGCGCCCGGCGGAACTCATCCGCCTGTGCCAGCCCGCATCCTGTCATGACATCGAATGTTTTGAGGATCTGTTCATGGAAGACAGTGACCCCATGGGTTTCCTGCAGCACCGGTTTCAGGTCAGGGTGCGGATAGACCTCCGGAGCGAAGCCGTGCCGGTGCTCCAGGAAGGGCCGCACCATGTCAGATTTCATCGGTCCCGGCCGGAACAGGGAGATGTCGATGATGAGGTCATTGAACTCCCGCGGTGCCATCTTGCCGATCAGTTCGCGCTGGCCGGGTGACTCGATCTGGAAACAGCCAAGCGTGTGGGTGCTGCGGATCAGTTCGTAGGTCGGTTCATCATCAAGCGGCACAGCATTGAGATTGATCAGGCCATTCCCGGCGATGTAATCCGGCCCGGTCCCGTCTGGGCCGGTGGGATGGCTGCCTGCTGCAACAACTTCGGCTTTGGAGGGATGGATCCTGATCACTTCCCGGACGGCAAAGGCCATGGCACTTTGCATCCTGACCCCCAGGACATCGAGCTTGAGCATGCCCATGGGATCCATGTCGTGTTTGTCGAACTGGCTCATGGGCAGCCCCAGTCCGCTGGGCTGGACGGGGGTGCGGTCAAGGAGCGTGGCATCCCCCAGGATCACTCCGCAGGGGTGCATGGAAATATGGCGGGGAAGCCGGTCCAGCCGCTCCGTCAGGTCCACCAGAAGATCAAGCTGCTGGTTTTCGGCAAAGTCCCTTTGCTCCACCCTGCCGGCGAACTCCCGGAGTTCAGGCTTCTCCACCAGGGCCTCACGGAACTTCCGGGCCGAGAACCGCCACAGCTGCTTGGCGATCTCCCCAACATCGCCCTCGTCCATGCCCAATGCCATTCCGGCATCCCGGACCGCACCGCGGGCACGGTACCCGTTCTGCATACTCATCAGGGTGACCCGTTCAGCACCGAACCGGTCAAAAATCCTTCGGTAGACGTTGTGCCGTTCTGCGCTTTCAACATCGATATCAATGTCCGGCAGGGTGGCACGGTCCCGGGACAGGAACCGCTCAAAGATCAGGTCATGCTGCAGGGGGTTAACGTGACTGACCTCGATCAGGTAATTGACCAGGCTGGAGGCTCCGGAACCACGGGCGGCCGCCCTGACTCCCATGTCCTGGATCATCCGGGACACTTCAGCCACGGTGAGGAAGTAGGAGGAGAATCCAAGGTTCCGGATAATGCCAAGCTCGTGGTCAAGCCGGTGTCGCATCTCTTCCCTGGCTGAGCCTGATATGCCGGGGAAGCGGTGGCCGATGCCGGCCTCGCAGCGCTGCACCAGTTCAAGATGCGGGTCCTGGCTGATGCCGATCACTGAAGCCTCAGGGACCACCGGCTGTTTCCACCCCATGTCCGTCACCGGATCGATCCGGCAGAAATCGGCGAGCGCCTCGGTTTGAGCCATCAGCTGTTTCAGGTCAGCAGATCCATACCCGGCGGCATGGATGATTTCCTTGCCCAGCTGAAGCATCTGCCCTGCCGATTTCAGCCAGCCCTGTCCATTGGGCTGGAGCAGGGGTTCGGCTGCAAGTTCCGGCAGGGACTTGAGCGTCCGGGCGGAATCGAGCACGTCCGCTGTGGCAGCACCGTCCTCGGCACAGTAACGGACAGCATTGGTCAGCACCGCAGGAACGCCGTGTTCTTCCGCCAGTTTCAGCATGCGCACCGCATGGGAGGTACTCAGGGGCGCTCCGGGAGCACTGAGCTGGGAGACGACTTCGGCAATCAGCGTTCCAGCAGGCATGGCCTCGACCCAGCGCTTGAAAAGTGTGCGCGGCAGCAGGTAACGCCTGCCGCCCATGGCCCGGCCGACGTCGGAATCCGGGCCTATCAGGACGGTCAGTACCGGCTTGAGGGTTTTCGGGTCAAGCGTACGTGAGGCAAGTTCGACACGGGTGACGGCCACCGGCACAGCTCCCCCGGCTTTGCCGGACGTGCGGGCGTGGGCATCGGACACCAACCTGCACAAGGCGCGGTAGCCTGCCCCGTTGTTCTGGCCACGGGCGAGCACCACCACCCTGCCGGCGAGCTGGGTGCGGTGGTCGCCGTCGTCGTCGAAGACCGCAAGATCCACGCCCACAACAGGATCAATGCCGGCAGCCATACAGGCCTTGAGGTGTTTTATGGTGCCGTAAAGGCCGTCCCGGTCTGTGCAGGCGAGCGCAGTTGCCCCATCAGCGGCGGCCGCCTGAGCCAGTTCGTCAGGCCAGGAAACCCCATAGTGGGCGCTGAAGGCGGTGGATACGTGGAGGTGCGTGAAGGTCATGCTGTTTTGGGCTGGAGGGCGTCGTGGATCCGCAGGAGCCTCCAGCGGCCGCTGCCGATATGACGTGTCAGGTCCAGGGTGAGCGGTTGCCCGCCATCCCCCGGTCCGCCGTCCCCGGTAACGCCGGTCCGGGTATCATCCCGGACCTGGACACGCCAGATCTCGTGATCAACCAGCCCTGGCCCGCTGCCGAGGGGTGCGCGGCTTTCTTCAGCCCACCACTGACGGCGTTCATACCACCGCGAAGGCTCGGCGCACACCATGTAGTGCCGCCCTGCCCACCGGAGTTCCAGCGGCTGGCCGGCAGGCGTGCAGAGGACATCCACGGACTCGCTGAACATACCCATGGGTGCCTCCCGAAACCGAAAATACAGACCTTCACACTGAATTGTTCGAATACATATTCGAATAAATCCAGTCTACGCCGGTGCCATGACAAAACCTAGACGGGGGTGGACGGACGGCCAGCAGGGGGGCAGGATTGTGCCATGAGCTCCCATGACGCACTCCTCAAGCACGTAAGCATCAAAGCCCAGGACAACACGCTCGTGGCCAACTTTGATATCGACGGCAACATACCGGGGGCAGGTGCGTACGTTGTGGGACTGGTGGCATCGAGCCCTGACCATTCATCACAAAGACGGCTGGGTATCGAATTCCTGAACGGGGAGGCCATCGCCTTCTACTCGTTCTGCCACGACCAGACCACCGAGGAAAATTACGAGCTTTCCGGAGTGACCCATTCGGGCAACACCATCACGGGAAACTTTCCCATGGCAGCCATTCAAGGCCTGGGCAAAGGGCACTACATGACGGCGTTCAGCGAGGCCGACGGCCGCGATTTCCAGGGGGGCTTCCCGGTCGAGGAAGCACTGTAAAGAGACCGGCTTTTAGCTGGTCTCTTTGTGTACCTTCATTTCCAGTTCGATAAAGCCCGAAATCATGGCCCTGTAGGTGGATTCCACGATGTCCGGATCGATGTCCTTCTTTTCGGCAGCGTTCCGTACGTGCTCGATCACCCGTTCCACCCGGCCGGGGGCACGGACTTCCGCGTCGTCGCCCTTCAGGGTGCCGGCGATCCGGATCAGCCGTTCACGCCGCGCTATCAGGGTGACGATCTGGTCGTCCACTTCATCCACCGCAATACGCACGGCAGCAAGCTGCTCCTTGTCGGCCAGAGCGTCCCGATCGTTTCCTTGTATTGTCGCCATCATCTGACAGTATCGAAGCATGCAGCCCAGAGTCGACTTCATCTCACTAGGTGTCCGCAGCGTTGAGGCCTCCCGCAGGTTCTATGCGGAAGGCCTCGGCTGGCCCATCCACCGCGAAATTCCCGGGGACGTGGTGTTCATCCAGGTCAACCACGGCCTGATACTTTCCCTGTGGGATGCCAGGCAGATGCAGGCCGAGGCCGGGGTGGACGCCCCCGGCGCTGTCCCGTGCATCACCCTCAGCCACAATCTGGCCAGCCACGAGGAAGTGGACCAGGTCCTGGCCGACGCCGCAGCTGCCGGCGCCGCCATTATCGCGGAGCCCGTCACGCAGCCCTGGGGAGGCTACAGCGGCTATTTCGCCGATCCGGACGGCTTCCGGTGGGAGATTGCGTACAACCCCACCTGGGCAGTGGACGACGACGGCGAAGTCACCGTTTAGGGGCATCCCGCGTTAGAAGAGTGCTTCCACCGGCCGGATGAGTTCCGGGGAATTGTTGCGGACGTTTCCCACCTCCCGGCCTACGGAATCCACGTGCCAGTCCGCGGCAACGTCCTTCACATGGGCCCGGACCAGGTCCACGAGAAACGCGGCGTCGTCGATCTGCGGGTCGATCCAGGACTCCATCGTGGCCCGGTCCATAGGCAGCGGCACACGGTCATGCAGGGCTGTGAGCTTGCCGAAGACGGTCGATTCAGCGCCCGGCGGCGGAGTGTCTGCGGTCAGGATGGACGTGGAGAGGAGCCACCGTCCGGGATCGTCCTCTGACCTGGACGGGTCCTTCCACCATTCGTACAGGCCGGCGAAAACCAGGCCGCTCCCCTTGCCGGGGTGGACATAGTAGGGCTGCTTGGCTTTGCCCGTGCCTTGCTTCCACTCGTAATAGCCGTCCGCCGGAACGGCGCAGCGGCGGGACTGGATGGCCTTGCGGAACGCCGGCTTGTCCAGCACCGTCTCGCTCCGGGCGTTGATCATCCTGGCGCCAATGCCGGGATCCTTGGCCCAGGACGGGACCAGGCCCCACCGGGCCACATGCAGCTGCCGCACAGTCGTATCGTCCATCAGGCGCTCCAGCACAATGGGTACATCGTCCGTGGGTGCCACATTCCAGGACGGCGGCAGCTCCACATCCTCTTCCAGCTGCGCGTCGAACTCCGCCAGCAGATCCCCCACGGCGCGTGCCATCACATAGCGTCCACACATGGCTTCAGCATGCCATTAGTGCAGTGCACTGTCATCCGGAGCCACCCGGACCGGGGAATACCCCGCTGCGGGTTACCGTTGACAGGAACGAACCCCCTCAACGAATCCAGGAGAGCTCCGTGGACTTTACCCCCGAGAACGGCACCATCACCATGTTTTCCACCACCTGGTGCGGCTACTGCAACCGGCTGAAGAAGCAGCTGGACGCACAGGGCATCGGCTACACGGAGATCAACATCGAAGAGGTGGAGGGCACGGCCGAGCTCGTGGAGCAGCTTAACGGCGGCAACCAGACCGTCCCCACCGTGCTCTTCCCGGACGGCACAGCCGCCACCAACCCTTCCCTGGCAGAGGTCAAGAGCCGCCTCGCGGCCTAGCTCTCCCCAGCACATGTGGTAGACAGAACGGGACCAACATCCGTGTTGGTCCCGTTCTGTCTATCTGCATTAAGGGAGCCTTCCGTGGTCCATAAAGTCAAAGGTGTTGTAGCCCGTTCCAAGGGCGCCCCGGTCACTCTGGAGACCATCCTGGTCCCGGATCCCGGCCCGGGTGAGGCGCTGGTGGACATCCTCACGTCCGGCGTCTGCCACACCGACCTGCACTACAAACTCGGCGGCATCAGTGATGATTTCCCGTTCCTGCTCGGCCATGAGGCCACCGGAGTGGTCAACGCCGTCGGCCCCGACGTCACGAACGTCGTCCCGGGTGACCGCGTGGTGCTGAACTGGCGGGCCGTTTGCGGCAACTGCCGTGCGTGCAACCGCGGCGAGGCCCAGTACTGCTTCAACACGCACAATGCCACCCAGAAAATGACGCTTGAGGACGGCACTGAGCTGTCCGCGGCCCTGGGAATCGGCGCCTTCACCGAAAAGACGCTCGTGGCCGCCGGCCAGTGCACCAAAGTGGATCCCGACGCCGATGCTGCCGCGATCGGGCTGCTCGGCTGCGGCGTGATGGCCGGCCTGGGTGCCGCCATCAACACCGGCGGGGTCAAGCGTGGCGACACGGTGGCCGTCATCGGCTGCGGCGGCGTGGGCGTGGCTGCCATCGCCGGCGCTGCGCTCGCGGGCGCAACCACCATCATCGCGGTGGACATCGACGCGAAAAAGCTGGAACGGGCCGGGGAACTTGGCGCCACCCATACGGTGGACTCCTCTGAGCACGACCCCGTGGAGAAAATCCGCGAACTCACCGGCGGCTTCGGCGCAGACGTGGTGATTGACGCCGTCGGCCGTCCCGAAACGTACAAGCAGGCGTTCTACGCCCGCGACCTCGCCGGCACCGTCGTGCTGGTGGGCGTCCCCACGCCGGAGATGACCCTCGAACTCCCCCTGCTTGACGTGTTCGGCCGCGGCGGATCGCTGAAGTCCTCCTGGTACGGCGACTGCCTGCCGTCGAGGGATTTCCCCATGCTCATCAGCCTCTACAAGCAAGGCAAGCTGGACCTGGACGCGTTCGTCACTGAACGGATCAGCATCGACCAGGTGGAGGAAGCCTTCGAGAAGATGCACTCCGGTTCCGTCCTGCGTTCGGTGGTGGAACTGTGAGCCTCCGGATCGACCGCCTGGTCACCTCCGGGACATTCTCGCTCGACGGCGGCACGTGGGACGTGGACAACAACGTCTGGATCGTGGGCAACGACGAGGAATGCGTGGTCATCGATCCCGCACATGATGCCAAGGCCGTTGCCGCCGCAGTGGGTGGCCGGACCCTGAAGGCCATCCTGCTGACGCACGGCCACGACGACCACATCCGGTCAGTGGGTGCCTTCCGGAACCTCGTCCAGGCTCCGATCCACCTTCACCAGGCTGACTGGATGCTCTGGCACAGTGTGTATCCCGAGGTGGATCCCGACGTCGAAATCAGCCACGGCGACGTGTTCGAAGTTGCCGGCGCCAAGCTCAAGGCCCTGCACACCCCCGGGCACTCGCCGGGTTCGGTGTCCTTCCACCTGGCGGACGGGCCCGACGGCGGAGGCACCGTTTTCAGCGGGGACACGCTGTTCAAGGGCGGTCCCGGAGCCACGGGCAGGTCCTACAGCGACTTCCCCACGATCATCGATTCAATCCGGACCTGGCTGCTGCCCCTTCCGGCCGAAACCGTGGTCCGCACGGGCCACGGCGACACCACCACCATCGGCGCGGAAGCTCCGCACCTGGAGGAATGGATCGCCCGGGGCCACTGACAGCCCGCCCGCCAGCGGCGCGGGCTACGCCTCCCCGCCGGCCAGACCGGCGTAGCTGCTGAACTCAGCGTTCCGGAGGGAGGTGTGGCCCGCGTAAGCGGCGATAACCGCGTCCTCGAGGTCGTGGACTGTCAGCCCGGGCACGAGGTCGTTCGCCGCACCGGCGGTGGCCGGATCCCACTCCAGGCCCAGGGCCGCGTAGCTTTCGGTGAGGACCCTGCGGATGGGTGCTGAATTTTCAACCACAATGACGGAGCTGAAGAGCCAGCCGCCGCTCACCACCCGCTGCGCCGTTCCCACGAGTTTGACCGGGTGGGAGGGATCACCGGGGTTGCTGCCGTGGACGCTGTACTCCCCCGGGCAGTACTCCCCCGGGATTTCGCCGACCGCGGCCTGCACGCCAACACCCCGCAGCGCCCCGGCCAGAAGCTCGCCGAAAAAACCGAACCTGAGTTTCGACCCGGCGATCGCATCCGTGTCGGGCTCCACGTGATCCACCACCAGAGTGCCCTGATGGTAGGCGGCAGCACGCCCGCCGGCCTTCCGCACCAGTGGTTCAAAACCGAGGTCCCGGCACGCCTGGGCGGCTGCCGCGAAGCCGGGGAGGCGGGTGTCCCGCTGGCCAAAGGCGACGGTGGGAACGGGACGGTACAGCCTTAAGGTGGGACCGATCTTGCCGGTCTTCGCCTGGCTCAGCAGCTCAAGCCCGAATTCCAGGTCACGTGCCGCTCCCAGCGAACGGTCCTGCCGCACGACGGTGAGCGCGCGGGGTCCCGCCTGGCCCTGCTGCATCTTGCTAAGCTCCCTCATGGTCATATTGCAATTCCTCGTTGTCGCCGCTGCGTTCGCGGCCATTGACGCCGTCTGGCTCAAGGTCATGAACCCGTTCTACCGGAGCCACATCGGTGACCTGCTGGCAGACAAGCCCCATTTAGGGTACGCCGTGGCCTTCTATGTCATATACATTGCGGGGATTGTCTTCTTTGCGCTGCGGCCGGCGCTCGACGGCGGCAGCTGGCTGACCGCCGTCGGCTATGGGGCGGCGCTGGGCGCCTTCGCCTACGCGACCTATGACCTGACGAACGCCGCCACGCTCAAGACCTGGCCGCTGCAGCTCATCGTCGTGGACATGCTGTGGGGCGCGGCCCTGACTGGACTGTCAACCCTTGCCGGGTGGCTGGTCTTCCGCAGCACCTGACACACAGCGGCAGATTAGCCCGGCACGGCAGTCCAGGTGGATAGACTCAGGAACTGGTTCCACCCGCCAATCCTCAGGAGAGGTCATCCACTGATACGAGTCATTAGCTACAATCTCCGGAATCACCAGGCCAGCGGGGAACTGGTCGATCTGGCCCAGGATTTCCAGGCAGACGCACTCTGCCTGCAGGAATGCGATACAACCCGGCTGCCGGACACGGTGGGGCCGCTGCATCTTGCGGACGCCACCAAGGGCAACCGCCTGGGCCTGGCCATCTACTACCGGCGCGACCGGTTCACGGCCTACGAAACCAAGACCTTCGCGCTGAAGAAGTCCCTGCACGACATGGTGCTGGCGCCCGCGCACGAGCGTCTGATCGGCACGCGGGTGCGGGACAACGAGACCGACCACGAACTTGTGATCTCCTCCTTCCATGCTTCCCCGCTGACGGCCACCAACTCGCTGCGGCGCAACCAGATCCATGCTGCCCACGCCGAACTGCTGGGCATGGGAACGGGCCTGATGACGCTGATGGTCGGGGACTTCAACTACCCGCTCTTCACCAAAAACCTCACCGAACACCTCAAGAATTCCGGCTATGAGCTCTCCCTCAGCAACCGCAGGACCTACACGCGGTACAAGGTCTTCAAGGGCCACTTTGATTTCGCCACGTCGCTGGGACTGGACATCGAGAACGTCGAAACCCTGCCCCGCGGCGCTTCGGACCACCTCCCTATCCTGGTAACCGCCGAATACGGCCAGGAGTCCACGCCGGCCAATGGCCGGCCGGCACCCTGACCACACCTACTCCGGAGGCCCGGATTGCGCAGCGACTGGATCGATAAGGCTGTCCCGGCGATAGGCGTGGCGCGCACGTACCGGCGCTCCTGGCTGAAGTCCGATCTCGCTGCTGGCGCCGCACTGAGCGCGGCGCTGATTCCCGCCGGGATGGCCTACGCGGAAGCGTCCGGGCTCCCTGCCGTGACGGGCCTCTACGCCTCGGTGGTCCCCATGTTCTTCTACGCCCTGTTCGGTCCGGCCCGGGTGGTCATTGTGGGCCCGGACTCGTCGCTGGCGCCGATGATTGCCGCGGCAATACTTCCCCTGGCCGGCCGGGACCCCGAACACGCAGTGGCGTTGGCCGGGCTGCTGGCCATCCTGATCGGGGTGTTCCTGCTTGCCGGGCGGATCCTGAAGCTGGGATTCGTCACGGGACTGCTGTCCAGTCCGATCCGGGTGGGGTACCTGAACGGCATTGCCCTGACCGTGATGGTGAGCCAGCTTCCCCGGCTGCTGGGAATTTCCGTCGACGCCGATTCTTTGGTTGGGCGTTTCACAGCCACCGTCGATGCGGTCGCACGCGGCGGGATCAACCCCGTGGCCCTGGCCTTCGGGGCCGGCACCCTGGGGGCAATAATCGCCATGCGTTTTCTGCCATGGAAGATCCCGGGCGTGCTGGTGGCCGTGGCGGCATCCATCGCGGCTGCGGCCGCATTCAACCTGTCCGGCGAACTTCCGGTGGTGGGCGCCCTGCCCGCCGGTCTGCCATCGCCTGCCCTGGGCGGAATAAGCTTCCAGGACGTCCTGTCGCTTGCGGCCCCGGCAGCGGGCATTGCCCTCATCGCCTTTGCCGACACCTCGACGCTTTCCAAGAGCCTCGCCGCGCGCCGCGGGATCAAGGTCAACGGGAACCACGAAATGGGGGCCCTGGGGATTGCCAACGCCGCCAGCGGACTGCTGGGTGGATTTCCCGTCTGCGGCAGCTCCTCCCGTACCCCCATCGTTCTCGATGCCGGGGCCCGGACCCAGTTCAGCGGCATCGTGGCCGCGGCCATCGTGGTGGTTTTCATGGTGGCGGCGCCCGGCGTGACAGCCTTCCTGCCCACTGCCACCCTTGCCGCGGTGGTGATGGCGGCTGCGTCGTCGCTGGTGGACGTCAAAGCGCTCTTCCGGTTGATCAGGATGAGCAAGACCGAGACCCTCCTGCTGATCGCCGCCTTCCTCGGTGTGGCATTTGTCGGGGTCCTGGAGGGCATCGTCGTGGCAATCGGCCTGTCACTGATGGCCTTTGTCCGCCGGGCCTGGGATCCCTACCGGACCGAGCTGGCGAGCCTGGACGATGTCCCGGGTTTCCACGACCTTGGCAGGCATCCGGAGGGCCAACGGGTTGAAGGCCTTGTCATCGCCCGCTTTGATGCGCCGCTGTTTTTTGCCAACGGCGAGGTCTTCACCGAACACATCCGCGCCCTGGTGGCCGCCGCCCCGACGCCGGTGCGGTGGGTCATTGTCGCCGCCGAACCGATTACGGATCTGGACACCACGGCGCTGGACGAGCTCGTCCAGCTCGACGACGAACTGGCGAAGCAGGGCATCAGCCTGGTCTTCGCTGAAATGAAGGGGCCCGTCAAGGACAGGCTGACCCGTTTTGGGGCCGCCGCACGGTTCACGGCCGACCACTTCTACCCGACCATCCACAACGCGGTCCGCAGCTACAAAAAGGAAGCGGGCCTCGACTAGGAGCCGCCAGCATCACGACCTGCCCAGTGTCAGGAGCCGCCAGCATCAGGACCTGCCCAGTGTCAGGATCTCCGGAGTGTCAGGATCTGTTCGGCACGCCCGAAGGGGCCCTGCAGGTCGTGCAGGACGGTGGAGGTCAACCCGATGCCGTCAGCACCGAACGACACCGCATTGTCCAGGCCCAGCCATTCGCCCGCCGGCCGGCGGTACATGTGGATCTGCAGGTCCAGGTTGGGAAACGCGTAGCTGTCTTTTCCGGGTGGGACCCGGGCCGCGATGCCGTTGGCGGTGTCCACCAGGCCAATGAGCCGGGCAAGGTCACCGCTGTCCGCCTTGTCCGTCAGGGGGTGACCGGTGCGCAGCCATACCTTGCCGGCCCCGGGCCTGTGGCCGTCGGCCGCGCGCATCTCGAGGGACCGGATGTAGCCGCCCGGCCACACGCTTGGGCCGTCGTAGGGCTGGCATTCTTCGGGCGCGGGTATGGCTGCGTCCTCGATGGCGGCCACTGCCGAGGTATCACTGGTGACCATTCGCCATGCGGTGGCCCGGATGGCGACCCTGGTGCCGGCAATAAGTTCTGCCTGCAGGAGCTCGATGGTCCTGCCCGGGCGGAGGGTGGTGGTCTCGATATGAAACTCTCCGCCGGGGATCAGCCCCAGGATTTCGTAGCTCAGCCGAGCCATCCGCATGCCGGTGCGGGGTTCATGGCGTTCGAGGCTGTCGGCAAGCAATCCTGACGCGGGTGCCATGTGCTGCTCGTGGACGTTCCAGGCGCCCTGAGCGTGGACAGTGGACCGGAAGCGGCCTCCCCCCAGGGTTTCGTAGTAGAAGTTACCGTCGGCCAGTTCCGGCAGATCCTTGGTCAAAATGGGCCCTTCCTGTGGTACCGGGTGAATGAGGATTAACTGTACCGGTGCGGCCGGGGCTTAGGCGGAAGCCGCGAAATGCGGGCGCAGGGGAACTCGGCCTAGGTAGACTCAATCCTGGTCCTGTCAGCAACCCTCTGAAGAGGTGTTCCACGAATGCGCGTCATCAGCTACAACCTTCGCAAGCACAAGGCGAGCGGCGAGCTTCTCGCGCTTGCCCGGAATTTCGACATTGACGCACTCTGCCTGCAGGAGGTGGATTCGAGCGACCTGCCGGCAACCCTTGGCCCGCTGCACCTTGCGGACACCACCAAGGGCAACCGGCTGGGACTCGCCATTTACTACCGGACCAGCCGGTTTACCGCCTTGGACACCCAGTCCTTCGCCCTGAAGAAATCAATGCACGACAGGGTGCTGGCGCCGGCCCACGAACGGCTGATCGGCACCCGGGTGGTAGACAACGAAACCCAGCACGAACTGGTGATCGGCTCCTTCCACGCCGCGCCGCTCACCGCTTCGAACTCGCTGCGGCGCAAGCAGATCCACGCCGCCCACGCCGAACTGCTCAGCATGGGAAGTGGCCTGATGACGCTGATGGTGGGCGACTTCAATTATCCGTTCTTCACCAAGAACCTTCACACCCAGATGAAGGAAACGGGATACGCGCTGTCCCTCAGTGACCGCCGCACCTACACCCGTTACAAACTCTTCAAGGGCCACTTCGACTTCGCCACGTCCCTGGGCCTGGACATCGAGAGCGTGGAAACCCTGCCGCGCGGCAAGTCCGACCACCTGCCGATTCTGGTCAGCGCCGAATACGGCCAGGACTACTGACGGAGCGCTGCGGCACGTTCCAGCATCCGCGGCCGGAGCCCGGGCCAGGACTTCGCGAAACCGGGATGGAGTTCCTTGCGCTGCACCTCTGTCACCGGAACCCAGCTGAGTTCAAGGCTTTCGGGGTCGCTGATCACGGGGTCAAACGGCCTGGCCACGTGCACCACAACAGTGGTGTAGGACCAGTAGCCGACGTCCAGAACGGCGCTGAACAGGACGTTGACATCCGCGGCTGGAACCGCGGCTTCCTCATAGGCTTCACGGAGGGCGCCCGTGACGGCGTCCTCGCCCTGGTGCAGGGCTCCGCCCGGAAGCCCCCAGGTCCCCCCGTTGTGGCTCCAGAGAGCCCGGTGCTGAAGGAGGACGCCCTTGGCCGGGTCATAGGCCAGGACTCCGGCGGCGCCGAACCTCCCCCAAAACCTGCCGTGGGCACCTTCCACCCACGCGTCACCGGGATCACGCGGACCGGTCAGCGGGGGCCTTGAGCGGGCGTTCGCACCCGTAAACGTGGCAGCCAGGGAATGATCCATGACTCCAGTCTGACAGGTACCCTCCCCTGACGCAGCGGACTGCCGCGCGCCGGCCGCCTAGCTCCCGTGCCCGCGCTCGACGGCGAAGTCGCCGCCGGGGTACATCACGGTTTCGTGGCCGTCGTCAAAGCGGACCAAGTACGGCGGGTGGCCTCCCTGTCCCCTGACTTCCATAATCACCCCGTGCCGGTCCGAGGCCCCTACGGTCCGCCCATGGACGATGATCCTGTCACCCTGCGCTGCCTCCATGGCAATCACCTCCCAGCCCTAGGTTACGACTGACAGCACAGCTGGAACAGAGGTGACCGGCATCGATTGGTGCCGGGGTTGGCAGGTGCCCTCCTCATTGCCTAGGGTGGGACCCTAAGCATGCTTAGCTTTCTTGGTTCGGGCGAACCGCCTGCCCGTTTCAGCTCGCAGTCAACAGGAGGAACACCATGACGGATCAGTACACCTTCCGGAACCCCGTGACGGCCTATGAGAAGATATCGCCTCCGGAGCAGCACCAGCCAGAGCCTGGCCTGGATGCGGAGCTTGGGCCCAAAGCTGACCTGGGCGAGGAAACCTACCGCGGAACCGGCCGCCTTGAGGGCCGAAAGGCCATCGTGACCGGTGCGGACTCCGGGATCGGGGCTGCGACGGCAATCGCGTTCGCCCGGGAGGGATCCGACGTCGTACTCTCCTACCTGCCGGAGGAGGAAGAGGATGCAGCGCGCATTGCAGCGCTGATCGAGGCGGCGGGCCGGAAAGCCGTCAAAGTTCCCGGCGACCTGAAGGATGAAGTGGCGTGCCAGGAACTGGTGGACACCGCCGTCGCCGTTCTGGGCGCCGTGGACATCCTGGTCAACAACGCCGGCAAGCAGGTGGCGCAGGAGACCATTGCGGACATCACCGATGAACAGTTCGACCACACACTGAAGACCAATGTTTACGCGATGTTCTGGCTCACCAAGGCCGCACTTCCGCATCTGCCGCCGGGGTCAGCCATCATCAACACCACGTCCATCCAGGCCTATAACCATTCTCCCGCACTGGTGGACTATGCCACCACCAAGGCGGCCATCAACAACTTCACCAAAGGCCTGGCCCAGCAGCTTGCGCCCCAGGGCATCCGGGTGAATGCTGTGGCTCCCGGACCCGTTTGGACGCCGCTTCAGGTAAGCAGTGGCCAGCCGAAGGAAGACCTGCCCGGGTTCGGGCAGTCCACTCCCCTGGGCCGCGCCGGCCAGCCTGCCGAGCTCGCCCCGGCCTACGTGTTCCTCGCCTCCGCCGAGTCCAGTTACGTGGTGGGCGAGACGCTGAACGTGAACGGCGGCACACCCTCGCCCTAGGTTCGGCAGGGCAACAAAAGACCGACGGCGGCGGCATGCTCCAGCAGCGGGGCGCACCGCTGCCGTTGTTTAGCGGCCCGCGTCAGTCACGGTCCCCAGCGAGCAGCGCATCGGTGGCCGGATCAGGCTCGCCGTCGAAAAACTGCGCCAGCACAGTCTTGAAGACAGTCTCACCGGGCGCGGCGCGAAGGAACAATGTCATCGAGGAGTGCAGCTTCCTGGCATCGATGCCGCCCAGGATATCCGTAGCGGAACGGCCGGCGTGGGTGGCGATCGCTGCCGCGCACTCCAGGAGCCGCGGCCCAAGGACCTCGTGCTTGAGGTAGGCCTGCGCTTCCGGCAGCGAGGCAATGGCGTACCTGACCGACGTCGGGCTGCTGCCCAGCCCGGCGTACTGGGGAAAGATGAACCACATCCAGTGGCCCGTCTTCTTTCCGAGCTGCAGCTCTGCCAGCGCCTGGCCGTAGGTCCCCGAGTTGTCCTGGGCTTCAACAAAGCGTTCCAGGTCGTAGGTATCACTCATGTATGTCTCCTGCTTTAAAGCGGTTCGGGCTGTATTTTGTTCGGTTCGGGCTGACCTAGGCGGTCCCCGCGGTGATCCCGGTTGTCAATGACGCGGCGTGGCTGACCCGCCCGTCCGGGTCCTGGCTCCACCGGCCGATGACCGTCTCCGCGCGCTGCCGGTCCCTTCCCTTCAGTGCGGCCAACAGCGGGAGGACAACGTCCGCAATGAGCGGGGCCACCAGATCATCCGCGTGGGCGGTGCGGATGAAACCCT
Organism: Pseudarthrobacter cremeus; assembly: GCF_051857465.1. NCBI lineage: Bacteria > Bacillati > Actinomycetota > Actinomycetes > Micrococcales > Micrococcaceae > Pseudarthrobacter > Pseudarthrobacter cremeus. The sequence continues at coordinate 476,873 of NZ_JBPZHC010000001.1, forward strand.
CGACCCGCGTCAGATCAGTATGCCGCAGCAGGACAGCCCGCGACTGCAAGAGCACCACTGCCGCCAGGCGGCGTTCAAAAACCGGCCGTCGGCCGGGGCCTGGCTGGCCCCAAAGGACCGAAGCCAGGGCCGTCACTTCGTCGTGGTCCAGGTCCCTGAACTTCCGGCCTGCATCCCGGACTGTCCCGCGGATGGCTCCCACCGAAGCCCCGTAGGACGACAGCGCCGCGCCGACCCTTGATTCGACGTTGTCGGCCCGGTACCACGAACCCTCGTTCTGCAGCGTGGCGTCGATGAAAGCGGCGGCATCCTGCACCCTCTGGTTCATGGCTTACCGTCCGTGACGCCCGGTGGCGGCATGGTTGATGCAGAACGGCGTCCAGGGCCGGGCCTCAAGGCGCCCCTCGGCGATGGGCCGGCCGCAGACCGCGCACGTGCCGTACGTTCCTTCCAGGATCCGCTGGAGGGCGGCCTCCACGTCGGCGAGCCCGGAGGTGCTTTGGTTCAGCAGTGCCGATGCCTGGGACAGTTCGAAAGCGATCGTGGCGCCCTCGGGGTCGTGCTCGTCGTCCACATTGGAATCCTGCCGGGCGGCATTGGCTGAGGAAATGTCTGCGCGCAGCGCCGGCAGCAGGGCAAGCTTCCGGGCACGTTCTTCCTCCAGGAGAACCCGGAACTTTTCGAAGTCAGCCATGGGGAAAGCCTAGCCGGGCCATGCACAACCGGCTCGGCAGTCGCGCCTGAACGGCAGACACCAACTGCCGGGACTGTGGGTCCGGACAGGTCAGTACCAGTTGTTGGCAACGGAGTGGTTCCAGGCACCGCACGGTGACCCGTACCTGTCCGCGATATAGGCGAGGCCCCACTCCACCTGCGTCCTGTAGCTGGTGAGCCAGTCGCTCCCTGCAGAGCTGTATTTTCCCGGTGGCAAAGCCTGGGCTATGCCGTAAGCGCCCGAATAGGGATTGGTGGCCGTGGTCAGCCAATTGGATTCCTTGGTCCACAGCTGGGCCAGGCACTGGAACTGGTCCTGACCCCACCCGAACGCCGAAAGCCGCCCGGACGCATAGCTCTTCGCCCCCGCCGGGTCGTTGACCGCGCCGCCGGGGACAGAAGGTACGACGACGACCGGTGGCGGGGCCGGCGTCGGGCCCGGGACTGGTGCCGGTGCGGCCGCCGGTGGTGCGGCGGGTGCGGCGGCCGGCGGCGCGGCAGGTGCCGCGGGTGGCGGGTTCACCGGTTTCTGCGCGGCAGCAAGGGCCGCTGCCTTGGCAGCCGCCTCTTCCTGCCGGCGTGCCTGCTCTGCAGCCGCCGCGCGCTTGGCGGCCTGGGCCGTTTCGTAGGCGGCCTGGGCGGCCTGACCCTGCCTGAATTCCCCTTCCACCGCGGCGGTGGTGCCCTTGAGGGATGCAAGCTGTGCAGTGAGCTCCCCGCCATGCTCCTGTTGCTCGGTAATCTGGCGGGACATGGCCTGCTGAGCCGCCTGGGCGGTTTCCAGCTTGCCCTTCGCTTCGGCCGACAGCCGCTCACGCTCCGCCCTTGCCACCTTCTCCTGGTCGGTCAGCGAATGGGACACCCGTTCGGCCGCCGCGGCCTTGCTCACCAGTGCGGCTGTTTTGTCACTGACGATCTGGACGATGTTGAGGCCTTGGATGCTGTTGGTCTGCACGGCATCCAGGGCTACGAAGAAGCCCATATTGGTGCCGCCGGTCTTGTACGACTGGGCAGCCAATGCTCCGATCTCCCTCTTGTGCTGTTCCAGGTCAGCGGTTGCGCGCGCCGTCCGGGCGGCGAGGGTATCCAGCCTGGCGGTAGCGTCCCGAAGGGCCGCATCGGCAACCGCGTACTCGGCGGCAGAGGTAACCGCGGCGCTTCCCAGCTCTTCAGCCCGCGCCTGGAGTCCGCCCAAAAGGTCGTTGATCCTGGTGACCTCTGCGGCTTTGCCGGCCTCACTTTGCCTGGCATCCTGAACGTCCTGCCATGACGGGTAGCCGCCCGGGGGCGCGTCGTCACCGGCGTGTGCGGGGAGCATCGATAACGAGGCGGCAAAGGCCATCGCCAGAGCAGCGGCAGAGACAGACGGCCCCACTTTTTGAAAAAAACGCGACATAGTTTGTGAGCCTACCGGGCATATACGCCATTGCGCCCCTGACCTGCAACATCGTTACCGTCAGGTGTTCACGCAGGAGCAAAAGCGAGGCACCGCTACCGCTTACATTCCGTTACCGGAATGTGACATTGCCGCAGAACAGAAGTTATGGTCGTCCGGTGCCCCGGTTTAAGCCGGGACATTCCCGTCAGTATGCCGAGCCCTGCCGCTGACCCGGGACCCCAGCCGCATTCAACTGGCAGGGACGGGGGAACCACATTTCCACGGCTTCGCAGGAAGTCTTGGGGTTAAGTCGTCAACACTCCGTCCCGTGCGGAGGCGTTGCCGGCCGGGTGACTCCGACCCGAACCCGACAGCTCACCCCGCAGGCATGGGAGAGGCGATCAACCATGTCAAAGAACACAGCTTCCGCACGCCACCGCGCCGTTCCAGCCCGCTCCATTGTGCTTACTGGCCTGTCCTCAGCAGCCAAGGCGCACGCCCGCACCATCGGCAGGCCGGCCCTTGTGGCCGTGGCCGCCTCAGGCATGCTTTTCAGTGCCGGCACTGCTGCCCAGGCCGGTGTCCATGGCCCGGAAAACTCCGGAACCGCCAACATCCAGGGACAGGCCAGCGCGCCGGCGGCTGCCCCGGTAGCCGCCCCGGTTGCCGCTGCTGCCCCCGCTGCAGCGGGCAACGTCCACACCGTCGTTTCGGGTGACACGCTCGGTGCCATTTCGGCCGCCTACGGCGTTGCCCTCGGAGACGTCCTGGCCGCCAACGGCCTGTCGATGGACTCGATCATCTACCCCGGCAACCAGATCAGCATCCCGGGCGCCGGCTACGCTGCTCCGGCTCCCAGGGCTGCTGCGGCCCCTGCAGCGCCGACCAACACCGGGGTCCGGTTGGCTTCCACAACGGCCCAGGCGGCGCCGGCTCCTTCCGGCGCCGCCGGCCCGGCGATCCTGGCATCCGCCTACTCCCAGCTGGGAATCCAGCAGGACTGCACCGCAATGGTGGAGAAGGCTTTGCGCTCGGTCGGCAAGAGTGTGGGGGACCTGGCGCCCGTCCAGTTCTTCCAGTACGGCAGCGTGGTGGGTACCCCGGCCGCCGGTGACCTCGTTATCACTGCCGGCCACGTGGGCGTCTATGCCGGCAACGGCCAGGTTGTCAGCGGCGGCGTGGACGGTTACAAGACCGAAGTCCACTCCATCAGCTGGCTTACGGGAGCATCTTTCGTCCGCGTAGGGTGATCCCGGCTGGAACGGACGGCGGCGGGCCGCCTCAAGCAACCCGCCGCCGTCGTCCGTCCATTCAATGCTCAGGTCCCGCAGAAGGTCCGGTAGCTCCCGAAGTCATCCGGGGCGGGGGCCGCATAGCGTTCCTGGCCCGGCCGCTCCGTGTAAGGATCGGCCAGCACATCCACCAGACGGTTGAACGGGCCCAGGTCGCCGGCTGTAGCCGCGGCAAGGGCCTCCTCAACAAGATGGTTCCGCGGGATGTACACGGGGTTGACCCGGTCCATGGCCTCCGCATCAGGCATCAGGGCCCGCCAGCGTTCAGCCCATGCTTCGAACGCCTCCGGATCCACGAAGAGGGCCCGGACCGTTGCCGTGGCTCCGCCGGCTGCTGAGCCGAGGCCGCGGAAAAACGAGGTGTAGTCCACTTCCCCTTGCTGCAGCAGAGCCAGCAGGTCGTCCGCCAGCGGCGCCGCGATATCCTCGGTTGCTCCCGCCCCCAGCCCGAGCTTGGCCTTCATCCCGGACAACCACGCGGCGCTGTACTGCGTGCGGAAGGCACCGAGGGACTCCACGGCGAGCGCAACAGCCTGCTCCTGGTCCTCATGGAGCAGGGGCAGCAACGCCTCGGCGAGCCTGGTGAGATTCCATTCGGCGATGAGAGGCTGGTTGGCGTAGGCATAGCGTCCGCCCTCATCGATCGAACTGTAGACGGCGCCCGGGTTGAACGCGTCCATGAACGCGCAGGGGCCGTAGTCGATGGTTTCGCCTGAGATTGCCATGTTGTCCGTATTCATCACGCCGTGAACGAACCCCACCAGCATCCACCGGGCAACCAGCGACGCCTGGGCCGCTATCACCGCATCGAAAAACGCCACATATGGTTGCGGGGCCGCCGCCGCGGCAGGGTAATGGCGGCTGATCGCATGGTCCGCCAGGCGGCGGAGGAGCTCAGTGTCTCCGTTGACCCTGGCAAACTGAAAACTCCCCACCCGCAGGTGGCTGTCCGCGACCCGGGTGAGCACAGCGCCGGGCAGCATTGTTTCGCGGCGGACCGGCTGTCCGGTCCCTACGACCGCGAGGGACCGTGTGGTGGGGATGCCCATCGCGTGCATGGATTCACTGACGAGGTACTCCCGCAGCATCGGACCGACGACGGCGAAGCCATCCCCGGCACGGGCAAACGGTGTGCGGCCGGAGCCTTTGAGATGGACATCGCGGAGCCGCCCGTTGACGTCCGTGACCTCCCCGAGGAGCAGGGCCCGTCCGTCACCCAGAATCGGCGAATAGCCGCCGAACTGGTGGCCGGCGTAGGCCTGGGCAACCGGCGTGGCACCTTTAGGGATCAGGTTGCCGATCAGCAGGCGTATCCCTTCGGGCGTCCGCAGATCAGCCGGATTCAGGCCCAGTTCCAAGGCCATTCCCTCATTCAGGGCCAGCAGTTGCGGGTCCGGGGCCTCCGCCGCCTTCCAGGGAACCGCCAGCTCCTCGAACTCACTGGCGAAGCGGCCCTCGAAGGTGAGCGTGGTTTCGGCTACGGCTCTCATGGTTCAAGACTACCCGCGGGACATTCACCCACTGAGGCGAATCAGGCAGGCAACCCCGGTTGCCGTTCTTCCCGCGACAGCGATGTGCAGCCAACGCTCAGACGTGCTGCTTGAACCAGGACAGCGTGTCGTTCCAGGCTGCGGTGGCCTGCGCCTGGTTGTATCGCTCGCTGGTGTCGTTGTGGAAGGCGTGGTCGACGCCGGGATACACGGTGACCTGATGGGTGATGTTGCTGGCTGCCAGAGCATCGCGGAGGGCGGGCATTGCCCCGGTGATCCGCTGGTCGAGTTCAGCGTAGATGCCGAACACCGCGGCCTTGATCGAGGGAACCTTGTTCAGGTCCGGGGCAGGCCCATAGAACGCAGCAGTGGCTTTCAGGCCGGACAACTCGGTTGCCGCCTGCCAGGTGATGCCGCCGCCGAAGCAGTATCCGTTCATGCAAATGCGGTCCGGGTCCACAAAGTCCTGGGCCTGAAGGTACTCAAAGGCGGCCGCGAAGTCAGCGACGTGGCGTTGGGCTCCGGCGCGGGTGAGGGCTCCTGATACTGCGTCGGCATCAAGGCTTGCGGTGCCTCCCTCCCTGCTCAACAGGTCCAGGGCCAAAGCGGTGTAGCCGGCCTTGGCGAAACGCCGTGCAACGTCCTGGATATGGGGTGTGAGCCCCCGGTTCTCGTGACAGACCAGCACCGCGGGACCTGCCTGGTCCGATTCCGGCCGGGCGAGGTAACCACTGATGTCGGTGCCGGCGGACGGGAACCTGACGGTCGCCGTCGTGAGCCCCGCAGCACCCTCCGGGACGGAGAGGGGGCTTTTAGCCCCGGGCACGGCACCCCCGCCGGGCGTGCTGCCCGCCGCGGAGGAGGACGGGCGGTCGGGGCCCGGCATCGGGTCGCCGCTGGAGGGAACTTCTTCCGGCGTGCAGCCCACAAGCGACATCGCTGTGGACGCGGCGCCCATGCTTCCCATGATGAACGCGACCCGCCGGGTGAACGTGCGGTGGGACATCGCCCCGGCCCGGTAATCGTCGAAGAATTCCTCGATCAGGTACCGTTCAAACTTTCCAAGCTCGATCATCACTGGCCTCCTCGGCTGAGGCGAACATCCTCCTCCAAGGCCGGCAGTCGTGCAAGGGCCGGTGGCCGTTAGTGTGCCGCAGAGCCCGGCGTTGCCGGGGAACTGCTGCGTCCTAGAACTGTTCAGCCGGGATGGTGAAGCCAAGGTCCAGGAGTCCGCGGCCGGCCTGTTCCAGGATCGGATCCATGGTCAGCGATGCGTGGTTAAGCAGGACGTTGACATCGCGCTGTATCCGCTGGAGGGGGTGCGAGAGCCGGTGAACGCTGCCGCCTGACCCGGTAAGGACGAGACGGACGGCCTCAGCCGACGCCGCACCGCTCAGACCGAGCGAGAGCCGGTACCGGGCCCGCTCCCCGTCCGTGAAAGTGACTGGCCTGCGCCCATAGGAGCCGGACACCACCCGGACGGCTTCGTCCCAGTGCAACCGCGCAGTGGCAACCTGGCCGTACGCCTGCGTGAAGCGGGCCTGGGCGAGGGGCGAATCCGCCTGCCGCTTCTGCACTGTCTGCTTGACTTTGCGCACCATCATCAGCTCGCGGAACACCTCGATGGCGTGCTCGGCGGCGCCAAGGGCAGCTGCGGGGGCAACCATGTTCAGGAAGGTGGCCATGGGGATGTGGATGTTCGGATCCGGGTGAATGCTGCTGCCGGGGTTGTCCGCTGCAGCCAGGCGCTCCCAGGCAAGCGCCCGGTGCGCGGGGACAAAGAGCCCTTCGGCCCTGAGATCGTTGCTTCCTGTCCCCCGCAGGCCGGCAGTGTGCCAAACGTCCAGCAGTTCAAGGTCAGCCACCGGAACCAGGAATTGCATCCGGGCATCGCCATGCTGTGCGGCCAGGAGAGCCCATTCGGAGTGCATGACGCCTGAAGCAAAGCTCCAGCGGCCCGAGATGGCGTAGCCGCCGGGAACTTCCGCGGCCTGACCCGGAGGCGCCCCGGTAGCCGCCGCCAACGGAGCGGGCCCGTCGGCGAAGACTTCGTCCTGGGCCTCCTGGGGCCAACGTGCCAGCATCCAGACGTGCTCCACGAGGTGCCCCACGCTCCATGCGGTGGAGACACAACCCTGGGCCAGCCGGCGCACCACCTGGACGTAGGTTTCCAGGCCCATGCCGAATCCGCCCACAGCCTGAGGCGCGAGCATCTGGAACACACCCGCTTCCTTCAGCTCCGCCATGGTGGCATCCGGAACCTGCCGGATCCGTTCGGTCTCCTCAGCGCGCTCCCTGAGCCGGGGAATGAGGGCATCCACGCGGGCCAGCAGCTCGTCGTGGGTGGGAATGGCAGCATGGGCACGGGCGGCTGCATTGGCCGGGGAGCCCGCGGCCGGGAGCTCGATGGTGTGGGCGGTGTGGTTCCGCTTGGCGGCCAGGTAGCGGTGGTTGGCCTCGGAGAGGTGGACCCCGGTGGGAACCTGTTCCGCGACATCGATGCCCAGGGCCGCGAGCTGCCCCGCCTTGTCCGGGTTGTTGGTCAGGAGGCTGATGCGGCCCGCGCCGAGTGCGCCAAGCATCTGGGCTGCGGCGCTGTAATCCCGTTCGTCCTCGCCGCGGCCCAGCGCTACATTCGCTTCGTAAGTATCCAGGCCCTGGTCCTGCAAGGCATAAGCGTCAAGCTTGGAATACAGCCCGATCCCGCGCCCTTCCTGCCGGAGGTACAGAAGGAAGCCCCCGACGGCGGAAATTTCCTCGACTGCCTCGCGCAGCTGTGGCCCGCAGTCGCAGCGCTCGCTGCCAAAGACATCGCCGGTGAGGCACTCGCTGTGGAGCCTGACCAGTGGCGCCTTGCCTGCCGGTCCCTGGTTGAGGAGGGTCTGCTCCCACTCACCGAGCGCAAGCAGCAGGTGCTCCTGACCGTCGGACAGTCCGTGGAACGTCATCACCTCGGCAGTGGAAGTGAAGCCGTCGGGGAAGCGCAGCGGGACTGTGACCTGGCTGCGAACGGTGGCCGGTTGTTCATAGGGACGCACCATGGTCTCGGACAAAACGGTCATCTCAGCTCCTCGGGAAGCAGGTTCAAAGGTGGCAGGTACCAAAGTCACAGGCCGGCCGTTCGGGAGAAAGGCACCAACCTTCGGTGTTACTTGAATATTAAAGTAAACCGTACAGGGCATTAGTTCATGACGCAAGTGATTTCGTGCCCAGAAAAGTTCATGCCTGAAGTAAATGCCCTATACTTGTCCAATGGATCATGCTGATGAGACGCGCTGGCTGAGCAACGATGAACGCGATGTCTGGCTGACGCTGGTGGGCGTTATGATAAAGCTCCCCGCCGCATTGGACGCACAGCTGCAGCGTGATGCCGGGCTGAGCCACTTCGAATACATGGTTCTTGCCGGACTGTCCGAAGCGCCGTCGGGCACACGCAGGATGAGCGACCTTGCCGGATTCACCGAGTCCGGCCTGCCCCGCCTGTCCCAGGTGGTGGGCCGTCTGGAGAAGCGTGGCTGGGTTAGCCGTTCCACCGACCCTTCCGATGGTCGGATCACGCTGGCCACCCTCACCGACGAGGGCCGGCAGAAAATCGTCCGGACAGCTCCGGGGCACGTGGAGGCCGTCCGCAACCTCGTGTTCGATCCCCTCACCAAGGCGCAGTCCCGCCAGCTGGGCAGCATCGGAAAACGGATCATGGGCGCCATCGACCCCGCGGACCGCTGCCTTCGGAGCGGGGGCCCCACATCCTGGGCCAGGGACGCAGACCCCGCCGGATCGTGAGAGCAGCTGCCCCTGCGGCCAGGGCTCCTGTTGCCAACCGCCTCGGGTTCTGCGCGTCGGGGCGCTTCTGAAACGCGATCGTGTCCAGCAGGAGCTGGCTGTTCCCTGCGTCGGGACGGGTGAACACGACTGGAACTGTTCCCAGACCGAGCCCGGACATGTCGATGCGGAAGGCGTACGGATCGTCGGCGTTGTCAGGATGCAGGCGCATCCCTTTGCGTGTGGCCGGAATGGGTGTGAGCGGTTTCATCATCAGCTGGTTGCGGTGGACGATGACTTCGATGCCGGCACCCATGAGCAACCGATTGAACAGGTTGGTGACAGGCCCGGGGGCAGGCGCATACCAGCCGCACAGCGCGGCCCACACCTCTGCGTGCGGCGGCACGTCGGTCCGCAGCGCTTCGTGGGGAAGTCGGAGCAGGTGCCGAAGCAGTGCAGTGCCGAGGGGCGCCGCGGCTCCTTGACCGCTTAGTGCGCCGGTGTTCGTCAGGACCACCACGCCGACGCCCTCGCCCCGGGCCATGGCCAGATGTGCCAGGAAGCCTGACAAGATGCCGTCCTTGCCCACTGTTCGGTGCTTCCCTTCCGCACCGATGTTGAATCCCAGCGCCGCTCCCGGCACGCGGGGGTCAGGCTGGAAGTGTGGCTGGAACATCATCTCCGCCGTCGCAGGCTTCAGGATTGGCCCGCTCTCCGCGGCTCCTCCCTGAAGCAACGACGCCACATAGCGGGCCATGTCTGCTGCCGTCGAGTACACGCCTCCTCCCCCGGGTGTCGGCACCTCAAAGTCGGCCACCGGGACGAGCCCCCGGCGGCGAATGACGTAACCGGTTGCCAGCCCGGGCCGTACCCGGTCGGAGCGGACAAGGTCCGTGTGGTTCATTCCCAACGGGTCGAAGATCTGTCCGCGAAAGTAGTCTCCCAGCGACTGGCCCGTGACGTCCTCGACAATCTGGCCCAGCGCTGCGAAGCCGTGGTTGCTGTAGGCCCATTTGGTCCCGGGCTGGATCTCCTGCGGCAGTCCCCTGCGGTAGTAGTCGGCCAGCGGCACCAGCCGGGTGGCGCTGATGCCGGCGCCGAAGGCGGGCCGGAGCAGGTCCGGGACCCGGCGCCAGTAGCCGACGCCCGACGTGTGCGTGAGCAGGTGCCGGACTGTTGCCGGCTGGAGGTCCGGGCGAACGGGCGTCAGCCGGAAGGTGGTGAGGTAGTGGTTAGCCGGCGCGTCCAGGTCGATCAGCCCGCGCTCCCAAAGCTGCATGACCGCGACAGCGGTGAACGTTTTGGTCAGCGAGCCGATCCGGAACACGGTCTCTTCGGTCACCGGTTTCCCCGTGGCCACGTCTGCGACGCCGTATGCGTGGAACCATGGCGGCGTTCCGTTCCGGACAATCGCCACCGCCACCCCCGCAGAGGGCCAGCGGCCCAGCACCTCGGCGACCTTCACCCGCACGGCAACCTCATCGATCTGCCCGGCATCCCCGGTGACGTGGGCGGTGGTCACGGTAACTCAACTCCTCCAGGTGTGTCCTCTTCCGGGTGGCCGGTCAGCCATGCGGGTCGATCGGAGTGAGGATCCCGAGCCGTTCCTCGATCGCCGCAGCGGCGTCCAGGCACAGGTCTTCACGGAATCGCGGCCCGATCAGCTGAACCGCCTGCGGCAGGCCGTCTTCCAGGCCCGCGGGCAGCGCCACGGCAGGCAGGCCCAGGGCGTTGACCGCGGTTGTCAGCCGCATTCCCCTGATGGTCTGTGCCACTTTTCCCTCGTCAAGATCGGTTCCGGCCTCGAAGGGAACGTCGGTATAGACGGGTCCGGCGATGAGTGGGTAAGTGGTTTGGAACTCCCCCAGGCGCGCAGCAACGACTGCCGCGTCATGAAGCTCTTCATCGTGGCGACCGGGTCGGAGGGCCCTGCAACCTCGTAGAATGCGGCAAAGAAGCGCTGGGTGTCCATCGGGAGCAGCGGGCCCATGGTGTCCCACATCGCCCGGACCTCGGCCGTGTTCAGCATGTCGAGCAGAGTTTTCGCGGCCTCGTCGATTGATGGCGGCTCCACTTCCTCGACCAGGTAGCCCGCATCGCTGAGCGCCTGTGCTGCTTTGGAAAGACCGTCCTGCACCTGGCTTGCGGTTCCGTGGCCGCCGGGGTCCAGCACGAGTGCCACGTGGATGGGTTTGGCGGGTTCGGGCCCCCGGAGCGGCGCCGGGACGGACCACGGGTCGCGCCAGTCGGGCCCTGCCATGATCTCGAAGGCCATCCGGAGGTCCGCGATCCGCCGCGCCATGGGCCCTTCCACATCCGTCAGCTGGACGCCGATCGGCGTCACTGCCGGGTCAACCGTGGCATGGGGGATTCGGCCAAGGGACGGCTTCAGGGCGGCGACGCCGCAGCACTGTGCCGGCCACCTGAGCGAGCCAAGGCCGTCATTTCCGAGGCCAAGCGGCGTCATGCCGGTGGCGAGCGCCGCCGCCTCGCCGCCGCTGGAGGCGCCGGGCGTTCGAGAACGGTCCCAGGGGTTGACAGTGGCTCCCCAGAGCTCACTTTCGGTGTGCCACCGCGCCGCGAGGTTGGGACAGTTGGTCCGGCCGATCGGGATTGCCCCTGCCCTTCGCAGTCGCTGGACCTGGGGCGCGTCCCGGGCCGGGTACGCCCCCGTGAACGCCTTAAGTCCCGCGGTGGTCGGTGTGCCAAGCAGGTCGATGTTGGCCTTGACCGTAAAGGGGACTCCGTGCAGCGGGGGCAGCCCCGCCCCGCGCGCGGTAGCCTGGTCGGCTGCCGCCGCAGCCGCCAATGCCTCATCCGCCAGTACAACCGTCACTGCATTGATGACGGGATTAACCTGCGAAATCCGCCCCAGGTGCGACTCCACCACTTCCCGGCTGGATGCCTGCTTTGACCGGATGGCCCCGGCCAGCTCACCGGCGCCCATCCGCCACAGCTCGGAGTCCGTGACAGCCATATCCATCACCTGCCTCGAGAGCAACGTTGCGTTTCGTTCCCGGCGCGGGAATCGGGGTGGGACCTTCAGTATCGCTGTCCGCCCGGAGCTTGTACATGCCGGCTCCCGGGGCGGCGGGCAGGCGCAACGGCGGGCGGGTCCAAGGACTCTGGACCGCCATGCACAAGGCCGCCAACCATGGATGGGAGGTGATAAGCCGTGGAGAGAATCACCGCCGAAGACCGGCTCATGCTCTGGCCCGATGAGCGGTGGCCCCAGGACGTCGGCGCGCTGGCAGTCATCGACGGCCGCGCGTTCCTTGAGGCCGACGGGCGCTTCCGCCTTGCCGCTGCCCAGAAGGCGGTGGAGCGCCGCCTCCACCTGCTCCCCCGGTTCCGCCAGGTTCTCTTTCCGCCCAAAAGGGGCCTCGGTGGGCCGCTCTGGGTGGACGATCCCGGGTTCAGCATCGGCCATCACGTCAACGTTGCACAGGTTCCCGTTCCGGGAGATGACACCGGGCTCCTCCGGACCGTCGAACGCCTGCGCCGTTGCCGGCTGGAGCCCACTCGTCCGTTATGGGAGATGTGGTTCCTGCCCGGTCTCCCCGAAGCCCGCGTCGGTCTGTTCATCAGGCTGCACCACGTCGTGGCCGACGGCATCGCAGGAGTCGCGGACCTCGCAGCTTTCCTCGACGTCACCCCTGATTCTCAAGCACCTGATCCACCGCCGTGGGACCCCACACCAAGGCCCACGACGAGGGACCTCATCACCGACAACCTCCGGCAAAGCGGCACCGGCTTCAGGCATGCGCTCGCCGCCATCGCCGACCCCGTGGGTGCCCTGCGCAACGCCCGTGCAGCCTGGCCCTCCCTGCGCGAGCTGATCGCCGAAGAGCCTGGACCCCGCACAAGCCTCAACCGGGTGGTCGGCGCCGATCGCACGCTCGGACTGCTCCGCGCAGATCTCGCTCCGGTCCGGCGCATCGCTCAAATCAACGGGGCCAAAGTCAACGACGTACTCCTCGCGGCCGCCGCCGGCGGATTGCGGGGGCTGCTCCAAAGCCGTGGCGAGCAAGTCCAGGGCGTCAGCCTCCCGGTCTACGTGCCGGTGTCCTTGCGAACCAGGGGAACACCGAATGTGAGAGGAAATCTCATTACCCAGATGGTGATCCGGCTCCCGATCAGCCCCGCCGATCCTGTGCAGACACTCAAGGTGATCGCGGCTGAGACTGCCAGGGCGAAAGCCATGGTGCGCCCCTCGCTCGGAACCACCTTCCGGAACAAACTGGTGAGTGCAGTCCTGCTGCGGCTCATCGTCCGCCAACGGATCAACCTCGAAACGGCGGACCTGCCAGGGCCGCAACAGCAGCTCTATTTCGCCGGGGCCCGGCTGCTCGAGGTCTTCCCCTTGCTAAATCTGACCGGCAACGTGTCCCTCGGCATTGGAGCATTGTCCTACGCCGGCCAGTTCAACGCCATGGTGGTTGCCGACGGCGACGGCTACCCGGACCTCAACGTGCTCACCTCCGCAGCCCACACTGAGCTGCGGACACTCCTGGCCAACAGTTCCATGGGGTAGTTCGGCCTAAGCTGGTCCCGTGACTCCGACGCCCTCCCCGAACCCCCTTGACGTCATCATCCACTCAGGGCCGGCCGACTGGTGGGTGATCCTTGCCGGGCTGGGGCCCCTGGCTGTCCTGATCGCGGCTCTCCTCGCCTTCTATATCAACTGGCGGACCCTGAAGCAGCGAACCGCCGCCGACAAGACCACCCTGGAACAGAAGCGCGAAGCGGACGCCCGGGCCCTGCAACAGAAGACCGAAGCGGACAGCCGCGCAGAATGGTGGCGGCGCACCCAGTGGGCTTTGGACCGGGCGCTGGACGGTGATGAAGGAACCAAGGCCCTGGGGCTGGCGACACTGGACGTCCTGGCCCGCAGTGAGCTGGCGCGCAAGGAGGAACTCGAGCTTTTCGACATTGCCTGGAAGAACGTCTCCGGCGACGACAACGGGGAAGGCAACGGCGACGCCGTCGAAGCGGACGGCGGGGAACCCTACGCGGCGAACGAACCCGACGCTGCGAAGGAACCCGACGCTGCGAAGGAACCCGACGGGGCGATGACCGCTGGCGGGCCCCCCGCCGATGCCGTGGACTCCGGCGGGTTCATGGGCGAGAATGGAACAACACAAGAGGACGAGGCCAAGGAGGTCGGACCGTGAGTGCAGGCACATCTGAACACCGCTTCGTCCAAACGCCCCGTAGCGCCTCCCCGGCGCCGGCCAAGAAGGCCTCCCCGGCCGAGCACCGCGTTCAAGTCGCGGCTGCGAGGCTGCGGGTCACCCTTGATGAGCGTCTCGGGCGCGAAACGCCCGCCAAGACCAAGGCCTTAGCCAAGGAACCCATTTAAACAGCCCGGTACCTGGCGGGCAGGTCATTGGCCGCGCTCCGCCGCTTCACTGCAGCGCCACGGCGATGATGACGGCGTTGATCAGGAGATTCAACATCAGCCACCGGTGGAAGTAGAGTGCGGTGAGCACCAGTGATATGACCGCACCTGTGATTGCGGCTGCGGGCGCCCAGGACGCACCGGCCATCACCGCTATGCCGGCGGCAACAAATGCAACGGCGGCACCCACCGCGAAGGCCACCCTGAAGCCCCGGGCCAATTCTTCCCGGCCCAGCCGGACAGCGATCCATGAACGGTGTGGATCGAAGGGAGCCTTCGCCGGGTCAAAGGGTGTACACCACATCCCCAGGTGAACCAGCCCATGGGCCACGAGGAAAAGCACCACTATCCACGTCATGCCACTCCCCTTCCCGTGATCAGTGCAGGAGCCAGGATCCGTCCGACGGGGGCTCTGGACGATGCCGGTGAAGCTTGCGGAACAGAATGAGGAACGGCCAGGCCAGCAGTTGCACCACGCCTGCCGTGATCAGCAAACCAACGAAGAGAAGCAGGACCGGAGAGTACAGGAAAAACACAGTAACAACGGCGGCAAAGTACCCGCCGACCAGCGCGCTGACCGTTCCGGTGTCCATCTGAAATCCCCAGTCCCGTCAGTCGTCGGAATGAACCTTGGTCGGATGGGCATTGCCGGCCGTGGCAACGATCTCCGCAGCAAGATCGCGGATGCTGACATTGCGGGTCCGCGAGGCACGGAAGAGCCACTCAAGGGCTACGTCCTCGCTGCAGTGTTCCTGGCCGATGATCACGCCGACCGCTATGTCAATCGGGGGTCGGGCGGCCATCACCGTCCGGAGATTCTGCTCGGTCTCGCGCAGGGAAGCGATCCGGATGACGAGGCGCAGGCCCTTCGAAGCGTCAGCTGCCAGAGCGTGTGCACTGGCGATGGCATCACGGCCGAAGCCGTGGGGCCGGAGGCTGTAGAAGCTCAAGGAGGCACTGGCCGCGCCTTCCAGCCCAACCGGCAACGCGAGGACTGAGAGCACTTTCCCGCCCCTCGCAGCGTCGATGAAGCTCGGCCAGCGCTCTTCGGATCTCAGATCCGTGACAAGGACCATTGCCTCATCCAGGGCAGCCGACAACCCCGGCCCTTCGCGGTACTGGGTCTGGACGTCCTCCAGGCTTCGTGTGGCCTCTTCGGAGCCGCCTGTGTGGGCCAAGCCGGAGGCCCTCAACACAGTGACTCCGCAGGTCACATCCCCGGAAACAAAAGCCTGCTGCTCTGCGCAGAAAACTGCGAGGTCTTCGAGGAAGCCGGAGAGGTCCGGACAGTTCAGTACGAGGTCCTCGACGTGGCGGGTGATGTCGG
This sequence comes from Pseudarthrobacter cremeus, assembly GCF_051857465.1. Classification (NCBI taxonomy): domain Bacteria; kingdom Bacillati; phylum Actinomycetota; class Actinomycetes; order Micrococcales; family Micrococcaceae; genus Pseudarthrobacter; species Pseudarthrobacter cremeus. The sequence continues at coordinate 492,237 of NZ_JBPZHC010000001.1, forward strand.
CGGCTGGATAGGAAAGGGGAGCTCGGGCAGCCATGGGGAACCTTCCGGATGCTGGGATCCACGCCCAGACTTGGCTGGCGTCCGCGTTCTGCCTAACGGTCATCCCAGCCTACTCTCTTCTGCCCACCCGCGAGGGGGAACGTCCCCCCTTTGCTGCCGGGCCGGATTCAGGACGGGCGTCGCCGTTTGGGAAAGGGGATCCGGTCCAGATCGTTTGCCGCCACCACGCCCGCTACGCCGGCCCGGGCACGGGCCTGGTCGGCGAGCGCTGTGACATCATCGCCATAGCGTGAGGGGAAGTGGGTGAGAACAAGCAGGCCGACGGCGGCGCTGGCCGCCAACTCCCCCGCATGCCCGGCGGTGAGGTGCCGGTACCCGGCCGCGAGACCGGCGTCGTCATCGCTGAAGGTGGACTCGGCAACCAGGAGGTCGACGCCGTCGGCCAGTTCAGCCGGACCCCGGCAAGGCTGCCGTCGCGTTGGAGGCGCCCGACGTCGGGTCCCGAGATCCCGGCGGCGGCCAGCCGTTCAGGAACGAGACTCCGGCCGTCGGGTTCGGTCAGCCGGTAGCCGTATGTCTCGATGCGGTGGTTCAGGGCGCGGACCTCGAGCCCGGGAGCGACCGTTCCGGCTCCGCCATGAGGGTGCAGCCTCAGGTCGACCCCGGGCGTGGCGATGGCAACGAGCGCGCGGACCATCTCCTTTCCTGACGCGGGGTAGTGCAGGTGGACGGGGCGGGCCACGCCGTCCAGGGCCATCCGTGACAGCACGCCCGGCAGCCCGTAGCAGTGGTCGCCGTGCACGTGGGTGAGGCAGATGCGCGTGATCTGCGTGGCCGAAACGCCGGCGTGGATCATCTGGCGCTGGGCGCGCCTACACCTTTCTTGATGCCGGGACAAGGGACCATCGCCCGGTCTTGGGGCATACCCTGACTGCTAGATTGGCACAGCCAAGGCAACGCACGGCTTGGCAGCAGCCGGTCCATTCCGGAAGGACACACCATGCTCTCTGACGCTTCCCGGCCCATCATCGAGGCAACGCTGCCTGTGGTGGGCGCCAACATCGAAGAGATCGCCAAAAGGTTCTACAAGCACATGTTCGACGCAAGGCCGGACCTGCTCGACGGCCTCTTCAACCGTGGAAACCAGGCGGACGGCCGCCAACAGCAGGCACTCGCCGGATCAATCGCCGCGTTCGCCACCCTCCTGCTGGAAAAACCGGATCAACTCCCTGACCATCTGTTGTCGCGGATAGCCCATAAACACGTCTCGCTCGGCCTGGCCCCGGACCAGTACCACATAGTCCACGAGCACCTGTTCTGGGCGATCGTGGATGTGCTGGGGGACGCCGTCACACCGGAGGTGGCGGCGGCCTGGGACGAGGTCTACTGGCTGATGGGCAACCTGCTGATCAACCAGGAACGCGGACTCTATAACGCGGTCCATCTCTCACCGGAAACCATTTGGCGGACCTGGCGCGTGGCCGAGCGCATTCAGGAGACGGACGACGTCGTCACTTTCGTGGTGGAGAGGACCGACGAACGGGAGGTGAAGCCGTCCCTGCCCGGACAGTATGTGACCATCAAGATGCTCATGAAGGACGGCGTGCACCAGCCCCGGCAATACAGCCTCACCCGCGCCGACGACGGCAAGCACCGGCATTTCGCCGTCAAAAGGGTCCACGGTCTCAGCACTCCCGACGGCGAGATGTCCAACCTGCTGCACAAGGACGTCAGGGTGGGCGATGAGGTGGTGCTTTCTGCCCCGTTCGGCGATGTGGTGCTTGAGTACACGGACCGGCCGGTGGTTCTGGCCAGCGCCGGGATCGGCATCACCCCCATGGCCGGGATGCTCTCCCACCTCGTGAAGTCCAGGTCCCAGCGCCAGGTGATGCTGCTCCATGCCGATGACAGTGAGGACTCGTTTCCGCTTCGCAGGCAGGTCAGTGAAGACCTCGCACTGCTGAACGAGGGATCCATGCACACCTGGTTCCTGAATCCGGGCGCTGACGAGGGTACTGCCGGCTCGGGGTTCACCGGGTTCATGGACGTCAACGCAGTGGAGTTGCCCATCGACGCCGAGTACTACCTCTGCGGTCCGCTGCCGTTCCTGCAGGCGGTGCGGAGCGACCTGATCGCCAAGGGAGTCCGGCCCCGGGACATCCAGTACGAAGTGTTCGGGCCTGATCTCTGGCTGGCCGACTACCAGTAAACCTGCGTTCAGGCCGCAGCGTCGCTTGTCACCGTTCCCGGTGCCGTGCTTCCATCGTCTTCATACCGGGTGGCGTTGGCCAGGTCGCGGCCGGCTATGTATCCGAAGGTCAGGGCCGGGCCGAGGTTGATTCCCCCGGCCGGGTAGTGGCCGCCCATGACGGAGGCCTGATCGTTGCCCGCAACGTACAGGCCTCCGATCGGCTGTCCCTGGTTGTCCAGGACGCGTGCCCGTGAATCCGCGGCGAGGCCGGCGAATGTCCCGAAGGAGCCGGGAACGATTTTGACGGCATAGAACGGGCCCTTTTCCAGCGGCCGCAGGGAGGGGTTCGGCGTGTTCGTCGGGTCCCCGCCATAGCGGTTGAATTCGCTGGCGCCGCGGTGGAAGTCGGGGTCGATGCCCTTGCGGGCGTTTTCGTTGAACCCTGCGACCGTGGCGGCGAGGGCCTGCGGCTCAATGCCGCAGGCCGCGGCGAGTTCCTCGAGGGTCTTTCCCTTCTTCAGGTAACCCGAGCGCAGGTACGGGAAGAGCGGTACCGGCAATGGCTTGGCCATGCCCAGCGGGAATTTCCGAACGAACGCGGCATCAGCAATTTGCCAGGCCTCCACGGGTTCGCCTTCAGGGGTGGCCTGGAGCAGACCCTCGACGTAGTCGTAGTAGCCGTTGGCCTCGTTGACGAACCGTTTGCCGTCCCTGCGGACTCCGATGCTGCCGGGTTTGGCCCGGTCCATGATGTGCGGGAACGTTCCCGTACGCCCGTTCCGGTACGGAACCAGGGACACCGGGCACCACGCAGCCGGCGACGCCACATCCGTCTCGAACCGGGCCCCCACGGCCTGGGCCATGGTGATGCCGTCGCCGGTGGTTTCCTTCGGCGCGAGTGTCCAGTGCTCCGTGCCCGTGGGCGTCTTGGGGAACAGCTGCCTCCGCCGCGAAACGTCCTGGGGGAACCCGCCCGCGGCAAGCACGACGCCGCGGGAGGCGTTGATCCGCAGCTCGCCGTCCGGAGAACGTACGACGGCGCCCGTCACCTTCCCGGACCCGTCGGTCAGCAGCTGCTTCGCGGGAGTAGAGACGCGGATCTCCACTCCGAGGTCATCGGCAGACTTCAGCAGCCTCCCCGTCAGCGCCGTCCCGTTGACCAGCTGCATGTTGCGCCGGTGCGTCAGGAGGTCCAGCACGTGGAATGCCACCCGCCAGCCCGCATGGAAGATGCCCCGGATGTTTCCCTGGGAGGCGGACAGGAATTTGGACAGGTCAGGCCCTGCCATGATCCCCATGCCCAGGAACGAGGTTTCGTAGAGCTGGTGGCGCATCTTGGCCCTGAGCTCCGGCTTGATCCGGCGGGCGTTGAACGGTTTCGGCCCCACGGACCGGTGGCCGGTTCCAGCGCCGGGCGTGCTGCCGTAGATGTCCTTGATCCTTGCACCGGGCACGAACTGGAGGCTGGTCTTGTCCTGGAAGAAGCCCACCATGTGCGGAACGGCCTCAAGGAAGGCATCCACCCGCTCCTCCTGGTAGTTCCTGCCAAGGCGGTGGCGCAGGTAGGTGCGGAAAAGGTCGCGGTCCTCGTTCACGCCGTCGGCCTTCGCGAGCGGGTTTCCGGGGGTCCACGCCCAGCCGCCGGACCACGACGTGGCCCCGCCGCACACGTCGGCTTTTTCCACGACGACAACTTTGAGCCCGTGGTACGCGGCCGTGACAGCCGCGGAAAGACCGCCTGCGCCGGAACCGATGACCAGGACGTCGCAATCCGCGCTCGGGCCTGTGGGTGAAGGGGTGGAGGGTGCAGTCATTGTCAGTGCTTTCTCAGTGGAAGTAGGTGGCGGAATCAAGGCGCGGCGGTGCCCCTGTTTCGAGAGCGTCAATCGCATCAAGTTGTGCCTGTGACAGGTCGAAACCGAAGACGTCCAGGTTGTCGCGCTGGCGTTGGGGGTCCGCCGATTTGGGCACGGCCACACGGCCGTTTTGGACATGCCAGCGCAGCACGATCTGGGCGGGTGTCCTGCCGAAGTCTTCGGCGGGTCCCGTGACGGCGGGATGGGTCAGGAAGCTGCCGTTCCGGCCCAGCGGGCTGTAGGCGGCGGTGAGGATTCCGTGCTCACGTTGGTAGGCCAGCTGCGCGGGTTGGCTATGCCCGGGATCAACCTGGACCTGGTTCACCGGCACGCGAAGGCCCGCGTCCTGGACGGCCTGAAGGTGGTCCGGCTTGAAGTTGGACACGCCCCAGGCCCGGATGGAACCATCACTGACCAGATCCTGCAGTCCTTCGCAGGCTTCGACAAATCGTCCCTGGGCGGGGTTGGGCCAGTGGACCAGGAACAGGTCCAGATAGTCCGTTCCGAGCCGGTTGACGGCTTGGCCGAAAGCGTCGCGTACCCCGGCCCGGCTATGCCATGCCGTGTTGAATTTTGTGGTGAGGAACAGCTGACGGCGGTCGATGCCGCTGCGGCGGATGCCCTCCCCCACGGCAGCTTCATTGGCGTAGTTCTCTGCGGTGTCGATGTGCCGGTAGCCGCTGTCGATGGCCCGGAACACCGCTTCCGTGGCAGCATCGCCCGTCATGGGCCACGTTCCCAGGCCGATAAGCGGGATGGACACACCCGGAGTAACGTCCGTCGTCGTGATCATGCCGGTGGCGCTCATTTCGTGGCCGCCAGATGGAGGGTTGTTGCCCGGCGTTCGGCGGCGTCAGCCAGGACGGCATCCACACCGGATCTGAGCCGTCTCGCCCACCCGAGCCCGCCGAGTTCAGCCACGCGCCGGTCCGAGGGCGTCTCCGCACTCACGGGGAGTCCGTCAGGAAGGGCGGCCACCACGGCCGCCAGCCCGAACCCGCCCTCGCCGGGCACCTCCCGTTCGGAACGGGATTCCATGACGAGCCCGTCCCGGCCGGCGGGGCGCTCCGCTGGTCCGTCACACAACTGGAGCAGCGGTACGAGGTCTGTGTTGGCGCTCAGGTCCTCCCACTGGCGGCTCGCTCCGGAACCGATGAAGCGGTTGAAGTGAAGGGTGTCAATGACGATCCGGCAGCCGGCCCGCCGGGCTGCGTCCGCCGCCTGGGCAACCGACGCAACGGGCTGGTAGGAAATCGCTTCGAGGGTGGGGGTGATGCCGAAACCCCGGCCGTCCTCGGTCATCCGGGCCAGGGTTTCCACCAGTCGGCTGCTGTCCGGATCGGCGCCCGCCACTGTCAGGGAGCTCGCCCCCAGGGCCTGGCCCGCTTCCATCATCCGCAGCCACGCGTCCCGCTGGTCGGTGCCGTCCAGCAGCAGGAATTCGATGTCGCGGACGGTCACGCCGGTGTCCTGCATCAGGACCAGGGTCTCGCGAAGCAGGGGTGAACCGGGCTGCAGATCGTAAGGCCGTTCCGTGGGTGTGACAGGCCGGACCCTGACGCCAATAAAGTCAAAGCCGGCTTCTGCTGCGATGCCGACGAGTTCCGGAGGTGCCGTGTTCAGCAGCGACAGCTGGGCCAGGCCCACGGGCCGGGGCAGGTTGGGCGTCATGATCGTGCTCCGTTCAGGCTCAGTTCGTTGTGGTCCGTGGCGCCGGTTGCCAGCTGGGCGGCGATCCGCTGTGCCGCGTCGTAGCCGCTCTTGACGGCGTTGGAGGCGATGGCGGGCGTCTGGTCCACCACGGTTCCGGCGAGTGTCACCGGTACGCCGGCGGCGCTGCTCAGGGCAGCGTCCCGGGCCTGAACTGCGATCGTGCCATCCAACGGAACCACGGACCGTGAGACAAGTAGCGGCCCCGGCGCGTCCAGCCATTCGCCGCCGGCAGGGAGGCCCGGGCCGCTGATCCGGACGCGGGCGCCGTCATACTCCTCGATGGTCGAACCGAGCCGGATCCGGACCAGCGGGTTTGCCTCCAGGCGGGGCACGGCCAGGATCTTTGCCCGCCGGCCGGATTCCGGGGCGATGACCTCCTGCGGGCCCACCAGCAGGACCGCGGCTCCCCGGCTGGCCAGGGTGTCGGCAACGCTCATGGCAATGGAGTCGGCTCCCCAGATGGTGACGGCGGCGGGCAGGTCCGCGCCATGACGGGCATCGGCGTCGAGCACTTCCGGGTGGGTGGCAAGCCACTCGCGCACGTCCCGGACGTTCGCCGAATCTCCCCCGGCGAAGGCGGCGGCAGGCCGGAGCCCGCCGGTGGCCAGTACGACGGCGTCTGCCGCGCGTTCCCGTGCCAGGCCGGCCAGGTTCTGCGTATCCACGTGCGAGCCGAGACGGACATCGATGCCGAGCCGTGCGTTCTCCGCCGCAGACCACTCGGTGAAGCGGTGGAAATCCGGGGTGGACTTCATCCGCTCGGCGAGGGCGAACTGGCCGCCGGGGCGCGCGCCGTCGTCGAGCACTGTCACTTTCGCTCCCGCTTCGGCCAGCTCGCGGGCGGCGGTGAGGCCGGCGGGCCCCGCGCCCACCACCACGACGCGGGCACCTTCACGGACGGCCGGGGTTGGAACCGGGACACGCGAGCGGCCCACAGCGGGGTTGACCGTGCAGGTGACCTGGCCGAGTCCCAGGTTGTCGATGCAGACGTTGCAGGCGATGCAGGGCCGGTAGCGTTCGTCACGCAGGACGCCGCCGACGAAGGCGGGATCCGCATGGATGGCGCGTGCCAGGCTCACGAAGTCGCAGGTCCCTTCCCCGAGTACCTCTTCGATGATGGCCGGTGAGTTCAATCGGCCGGCCATGCCCAGGGGAAGGCCGAACCGGCGGTAGGCCTTGGCGTAGTCACCAAGGATTCCCGGCTTCCACTCACCGGACTGCACGATCCATTCGCCGGCCTCGTAGTTGCCGGCGGAGATGTCCAGGAAGTCCAGGTGTTCCAGGTGCGCCCTGGCGATGATGGCCACCTGCTGTTCGGCGGATATGCCCGCTGGGGGCCCTTCCACCACGGAAACCCGCATGCCCACGATGGTGTCCGGAGCCGCTGCCCGGACTGCATCGATGACAAGGTTCATGAAGTGTTCGGGGGCGGCGAACTCATCCGTGCGGTGGTTGGAGAGGGGTGACATGAACTGGTGGATCAGGTAGCCGTGGGCGCCGTGGATGTTGATGACGTCGAAGCCGGCTTTTACCGCGCGGCGGGCAGCCTCGGCGTAGGCGTCCACCAGCCCGTGGCATTCGTCGATGGTCAGTTCCCGGGGCACTTCGCCGCCGGCAACCTCGCACGGAACCGGTGACGGGGCCACGTTCTTGTACCCGGTAAGGGCGGCCTGGGCGGTGCGTCCGCCGTGGTTGAGTTCGACGGCGGCCAGCGCGCCTTCGGCGTGCAGGGCGTCCGTGAGCTTCCGGAGGCCGGGAATCATCGCATCGTTGTGCAGTCCCAGCTGGTGGGTACGGCCCTTGCCGTCGGCACGGACATAGGTGGCCTCGGTGGTCACCATGCCGAGTCCTGCCCTGGCCCGGGTCGCCAGGTAGTCGATGTACTGCTCCGTGATGTGGCCGTCCGTGGTGCCGTAGTTGCGTTCCATGGGGGCGGAGGCGAGGCGGTTGCGGAGGGTTCTTGTGGTCCGGCCGTTGCGGCCCAGTGTGAGGGGGCGGGCGGCGTGGCGTGTGTTCTGTTCCATGACTTTTCCTTAGCCCGCAACCTGTGCGAGGGGCCGCGTTTCTCCAGGGAGCCGGTCGAAGCGGACCGGCAGGCCTGTCCGGGATGATTCGTAGACAGCCAGCAGGATGCGCAAGGCCTTTGTGGCGTCTTTGCCGGTGACCGCCGGTTCCGTGCCGTCCCGGAGGCTCCGGACAAAGTCGCGGACCTGGGAGGTGTGGTGCGGGATGAGCTGGCCGTTGATCGTGGCCAGGCTGACGTTCGGGTCAACTCCCCCGGGGTGGGCCGGTTCGGTGCTGATGGAACCGGCCACGGCCCACAGGTCCACGCGTGCGTCGCTGCCCTCGGGGAATTCGGTCAGGGAGGCGGAGGCGCCGGTCTCCCCCGTGATGCGGATCTGCACGCCAAGGCTTGGGGACACCGCCGTCGACGCTTCCAGGGTGGCCAAGGCGCCGGAGGTGAACGTGATGACGGCCGTCGCCGAGTCTTCCACTTCGATGTGCTCGCTGTGCTTGTAAGTGTTGATCTTGCCGTAGACCTCGGCCACGTCGCCCATGAACCACTGCAGCAGGTCGATGTAGTGGATGGCCTGGGTCATCAGGACCCCGCCGCCGTCGTTGGCCCACGTCCCCCGCCACGCATCCCGGGAGTAGTACTCGGGGTCGCGGTGCAGCATCACGGAGCACTGGCCCATGATGGGCCGGCCCAGGGTCCCGTCATCGATCGCCGCACGGATGCGCTGTGCTGCAGGCCAGAACCTTCGCTGGAAAAGAACGCCCAGCTTCACCGCGGCATCCTCGCAGGCGTTCACCATGCGCTCGGCCGAGGCAAGGTCGATGGCGATCGGTTTCTCACAAAGGACGTGGACGCCCGCCGCAGCCGCCTGCAGCACCACATCTTCGTGGGTAGGGTGCGGAGTGCAGACAGAGACGATGTCCGGTTCCAGCGCCAGCAGCCCGTGAACCGAATCCACTGCTGCCGGAATCCCCCAGGCCGCAGCGGTGTCCCGGGCCCGGGCCAGGTCGATATCGCAGACGCCCACGATCTCCACGTCCTTGAGGGCGCGGAAGGCCTCCAGGTGGTTGCGGGAGATCGCGCCGCACCCTGCTATTCCGACGCGGAGGGGCCGGGTTGTTCCGGGTGATGAGGTGTTCATCGAAAAATGCCGTCTTTCTGGTGCTGGTGGGTGGCCGGTGCGTAACTGCAGGTGTTGCGTATCTGCAGGAGGCGGTTGCGGGCTAGTACGTGGCCCGGCCGCCGGAAAGGTCAAAAACGAAACCGGTGGTGTAGGAATTTGCCGGAGAAATGATGAATTCGATCAGTGATGCCGCCTCGGCAGGCTGCCCGAACCTGCCCATCGGGATCTTGGCGGCCTGTGCTGCCTGCTGTTCTGCCGGTACTTCCGCAAGGAGCGGGGTCAGCACGTTCCCGGGAGCCAGCGCGTTGACCGTAACGCCCGCGAGCGCGAACTCCTTGGCGAGGGATTTGACCAGGCCCAGGATGCCGGCCTTGCTGGCCGAGTACGCGGGCATGTTGACCACTCCCTCTTTGCCCGCCGTAGAGGAGATGTGCAGGAGGCGCCCGTAACCCGCTTCGGCCATCCTCGGCAGGACGGCCTGGGAGACAATGAACGCCCCGGTCAGGTTGATCCGCAGGATGCGTTCGAAATCCTCCAGGGAGACCGTAAGCGCCGAGGCCACCGGCCCGAGGATGCCCGCGCAGTTCACCACAGCGTCGAGGCCGCCCATCTCCTCCGCTGCCGCGGAGACGGCGGCGGCAACTGACGCCGGATCCGTGACGTCGATGGCCAGCGATGAGGTGCCGGGGTCCCGCGTGCCTGGTCCATCAGCCCATCCGGCGTTAGGCAGGTCAGCACCTACGACGGCGGCGCCGGACGCCCGTAGTCGGGCCGCCGTCGCCCGCCCGATGCCGCTGGCCGCACCGATGACGAGGCACCGTGACTCGGCGACCGTGCCGGGCAATGCTTTTACAGTCATGCTCTCCTGGCCGCCTCTCGGAACGTGGCCAGCATGTGCTCCGCATCGGCGGGGATGCCGGTGAAGAGTTCGAAGGCCGCCGCTGCCTGCCCCACCACCATCCGGCCGCCGTCGAGCACGGCGCAGCCGCGCTCCCGGGCCGCGGCAATGAGCTGCGTTTCGAGGGGGCGGTAGATCACGTCCGCCACCCAGAGCCCTTGGTGGAGCATGCTGAGGTCCACCGGCACACCGGGGTGGCCCACCATGCCGAGGGGTGTTGAGTTCACCAGACCGTCGGCGTCGCGGATACTCCTGGCCACCGAGTCCGTCCGGGTGGCTGAGACGTTGCTGTCCGGAAAGTGCGGGGCCAGCCTGGCCGCGAGGCTTTCCGCCCGGGCCGCTTCGATGTCCGCAATGACCAGGTTCCCGGTTCCTGCGCTGAGGAGCCCGAAGGCCACCGCCGCACCTGCTCCACCGGCGCCGATCAGCACCACCGAGTTGGTTGCCGCGGCCGGAAGGCCTGCCCGGAAGCCGCCGATGAAGCCGGTGTGGTCGGTGTTGTGGCCTACTGCCCTGCCGTCGTGGAAGGTGATGGTGTTCACGGCGCCGAGGATGGCTGCATCCGGGGAGAGCTGGTCCAGGCCGTCCTGCACCAGCTGCTTGCACGGGTGGGTCACGTTGAGTCCGTCGTAGCCGAGGCCGGCTGCGGTCCTGACCAAGGCTGCTGGGCTCTCAGGCTGCCGGCCCAGGGCGTCGAGGTCGATGATGCGGTAGGTGTAGGCCAGGCCCAGCCTGTCCGCCTCTGCCTCATGAAGGCCGGGAGTCAGCGAGCCGCTGATGCCGGCCCCCAGCAAGCCCACCACGAACCGGTGTTTGGTGTCGGCTTGGCGCGGTTGGAATGGCCCGCTCCGCGCCAGGGTTTGCAGGCTCACGCCTCCACCTTGGCGGGGGAATCGGCGGTGGCTGCTGTATCTGCGGAGGGCGTGACGGACGACGGCGTCTGGAGACGCGGGTCGGACTTCTTCAGTCCCAGCAGGGCGGTCGGAGTCTTGAACGTCTCGGGTGCGGTCAGTGCTGCGATCGCGGAGATGGCGCAGGCCAGGGCGGCAAATGTTGCCACGGGAACCCAGTTGGCCTTGTTCCCGCCGATGAGGAGTTCGGAGATCACCGGGGCGAAACCGGCGAGAAGGAGGCCGAACATGAGGCTGATCGCCATGCCGGAGTAGCGGACTTTGACCGGGAACTGCTCCGGGAAGTAGGCGGGGTAGATCGAGTTGGTGGCTGTGTAGGCGACACCGATCAGCAGGATGCCGGTGAGGAAGATCAGGGGAACGTTCGCGGCTGACAGCGCCGAGAAGAACACGTAGATCATGCCGATCTGCAGTATCAGCCCGGTGACGAAGACCGGCTTGCGGCCGATGCGGTCCGACAGGATGCCGGCTACCGGGCCCATGGCCACGGCGGCAAGGTTGGCCACTGCGATCACGGTCAGCATCAGTCCCTTTTCGACGCCGACGACCGACGTGGCGTAGGACAGGGCGAAGACGTTGATGATGGTGTTGATGATGGTGAACAGCGACATAGCGGTGACGCGGATGACGGTGACCCAGTGGTGCCGGAACAGCGTGAGGATCGGTACCTTAACCACTTCGTCGTGTGCTTTGACTTCGGCGAACACCGGGGGCTCTTCGAGGAGGCGGCGGAGCACAAAGGCGATGACGGTGACCACTGCGCTGGCGAGGAACGGGATCCGCCAACCCCAGGCAAGCAGCTGTTCTTCGGGCATGGACGCCACCGGGATGAACACCAGGGTGGAGAGCACGATGCCGAACATGATGCCGCTCATCGTCCAGCTGGTGTAGAAGGCGCGCTTCCTGTCGGGGGCGTGCTCGAGGGTGAGGGAGCTTGAGCCCGGGGATTCGCCGCCGGCAGAGAGTCCCTGCAGGAGCCTCAGCAGGACAATGAGGATCGGCGCTGACATGCCAATGTCGTTGTAGGTGGGCAGGCAGCCGATGAGGAAGGTTGACGCGCCCATCAGCAGGAGAGTCAGCAGCAGGACTTTCTTGCGACCGAATTTGTCGCCGAGGTGGCCGCAGATCACTGCCCCGAGCGGGCGGGCGATGTAGGCGACGCCGACAGTTGCGAAGGACAGCAGCATGGCGGATGGGCCGGGGGCGAAGAACAGCTTGCCGAAGATCAGGGCGGCGGCTGAGCCGAAGATGAAGAAGTCGTAGTACTCAAGCGCGCTGCCCACGAACCCCGAAACGGCTGCGATCTTCGCATTGTTTTTCGGGCGTCTTGGCGCCAATGTCGACATTGACATGGTGTTCCCTTCATATGACCGGGACTGTCCGCAAGGGCGCCGCAGGCGGGCCGCTTTGCGGGACAGCTGCCGCAATGCGCGGCTTCTCCATCCAGTGTGCGGCCGATCACTTTGTTAGTCCACGACTAAAATGATCTAGCACTATGCTGCTTTTGAACTATATTTCCTGGTTCTTGGGGATCTGCGGGAAGGTCTCCTCGACGACGCCCAGCACAGCTGCCAGTACGGCGGAATCGTTCTCGGCGGACCAGGCGATGGCATGGTTCATATAGTGCTGCGGGTCATCCAGGGCCACGTACGTGGCACCGGAGGGAATGATGCCTGCTATGCCGCTGCTCATCAACGTGACGCCGACACCGGCGGCTACGAAGGTCAGGACCATGTACGGGTCTGACAGTTCCTGGACGATGCGCGGACGGAATCCTGCTGCCATGCAGGAAGCGAGCATTACCTCAGTCATCGAGGATGAGCCGTCCGTGGGTGGTGAGATGAAGTCATCCCCTGCCATTGCCCGCAGTGGAATCGACTTTTCCTTCGCGAGCGGATGATCCAGCGGGAGCACCGCCCCGATTGCCTCACTGGCCACTAGCCGGGTCGTCACCGAGGGCACCGGGGATTCGGGCAGCCCCACAAAGGCAAGGTCAAGGGTTCCGTTTGCGACACTTGCCAGGCCGTCTGCCGTGCGCACCCTGCTCGTGAGGTCCATTTTGATGTCGGGATACCGCCGTCGTACCGCCCGCGTGAGCGGCGGGAGGGTCAGGTGGTTCACCGCCCCGGAGAAACCGATCCTGATGTTGCCGCGGACACCTTCCACCTCTGTCTGGGCAGCCTCCCGCGCCAGCCGCATTTCCCGGAGTACCCGGTAAGCCCGGGGCAGGAGGGCGTACCCGGCGGGCGTGAGCGCCACACTGCGGGTATTGCGCTCGAAGAGCCGCGTCCCCAGGTCAGTTTCGAGTTTCCGGATGGTCTGGCTCAGCGGGGACTGTGAGGTGTGCAGGCGCTGAGCCGCACGGCCAAAATGCAGCTCTTCAGCAACAGCAACAAACGCCTCAAGCCATCTGATCTCAGTCATGTCTTCAGAATGTACCCTCTTGCGGCCTCGTGGCAGGCCGTGCGCCGCGTGTGTATATGGCCTTGAGCCCGGAAGGGGCTAGTCTCGGAACGCACGGGAGGTGGATTGTGGCTGCAGTGATTCTGGGATGGAACCCCAACCGGTATTCCGGCTGGGACTACCGCGCCGTCGTCGAGCAGGTCGCGGAGTCAGGCCGGTTCCTGGCCCGCTGGAGCGTTGGCCGCCGACGGAACATCCCCGCGGGAACAGAGGCCTGGCTCCTCCTTCAGGGCGCCAGCGACGCCGCCAGCGGCCTGATCGGCCACGGCGTGGTGGTGTCCGAACCATACGAGGCAGGGCAGCCCGGGGACCCGGAGGTCCCTGAGCGGTACGTCAGCGTGTCTTTTGATGCGCTGCTCCCCCTGGGCGAGCAGATACGATCCGATTCCTTGGACAAGGCCGTCCCGGAAATCCGCTGGGCCGGTGCAGGCCGCCGCCCGGTGAGGTCTGTCCCCCCATCAGCGGAACAGGAACTTCGCCGGCTGTGGCGGGACCTTGGGCCGGCAACCATCGATCCTGCCGAACTCGTTCCGGGCACCTACCCGGAACCCGCTGTGGCCACTATTAACGTGAACCGCTACGAGCGGGACCGTGACGCCCGACGGGTGTGCCTGGCGTTCCACGGGACGTCCTGCGCGGTCTGCGGCTTCTCCTTCGAGGCCGCATTCGGCGGGATTGGACAGGGATTCATCCAGGTTCACCACGTCGTGCCGGCATCCCAGCTGGGAGGTGCATACCAACTGGACCCCGTTGCCGACCTCGTGCCGCTGTGCGCAAACTGCCACGCGATGGCCCACCGTGGCGTCAGTACGCCCCGCACCGTTTCGGAACTCCGCGCCGTCATCGCCGCCTCGGGCCACGTGCGGGGAGAAGTTGTCAGTGAGCGGGCCCTTCAAGCGCAGGATGATGCACGGCGCATCCTCGAAGGGCACCACGAATAACGGCCCCGCGTTCCGCTATTGCCCGGCGGGGGTGGTCCCGAACATCAGGGTCCGTCGCCGCACGTCGTAGAACACGGTGGCAGAACGCTTAAGGAGTCCCTTGAGAACCTCGGCATCCTCCGCGTCGAGGGTCAGGAACTCTTCCCACGCCCCCTGGTCAAGGACCAGCTGGAGGGTCCAGGTGCCGGGTTTGCCGGGATCACCTGCGACCCAGCTGAACTGGTAATGGTTAACCTGGCGGACCTGGATGCTGTCATCGGTCAATGGTTGTTTTGGTGTGGGGCTCACGGTCCCCTCCTCAATTGATAATGAGTCGGCCCGCGGCATGAGCCTCTAACCAATGTAGACCCGGCGCCCAGCCTGATCCAGACCTCCGCTGTACCTCCTGTCCCGTCCGGATTCAGGCGCCGGCAGCGGGACAGCCGGGTCGGCCGGGAGGAGAATGGACACAGACGGGGACCAGGCTCCGGGGGTTGAGCCATGGCCGCTCTTACTACTTCGCCGGAACGGTACAGGAATGTCCCAGGAGCAAGCCCAACATACGGAGCCGGGTGAGCAGCTGACACCCCGGGAGAACGAGGTGGCTGTTCTTCTGGCCGAGGGCCTGGGCAGCAGCGAAATCGCCGCCAGGCTTAGCCTCGCACCGAGTTCGGTCAAGTGGTACCGGCGCCGGATCTTCCACAAGCTCGGCGTGCACACCCGCTACGATGCAGCACTCCGGCTCCGCCAGATGGCTCTCCAGGCCTCCCCGATCGCTTCAACCGACGGCAGCCCGGACCACTCCGGTAACGCACCCCGGCCGCTGACCAGCTTTGTGGGCCGGAGACGGGAGATGGATGAACTTCTCACGTGGCTGGATTCCGGCCGGTCCCGCCTACTCACCATCACCGGTACGGCAGGTTCCGGCAAATCGCGCCTGGCCCTCGCTTTCGCGGCCCAGGCCGGACCCCTGCTGGATCATGGCGGTCCATATTGGGTTGACCTTGCCGCCACATCCGACGCCCGCCTCGTCTCACCGACCATCGCATCGGCCCTCGCTCTCTTTATCAAGCCGGTCCAGTCAGCGGTCTCGGCAATTGTGGACCACCTGGGCAGCATGCGGGCGCTGCTGGTACTCGACAACTGCGAGCAGATCGCCACGGAATGCGCGAAAATCTCCCTGGAACTTCTGGGACTCTGTCCAGGTCTGCGCATCGTCGCCACCAGCAGGATTCCGTTGCCGGCCAAGGCACGGAATTTCCAGCTGGATCCTCTGCCGGTGCCCGCAGCAGAGGACCTCGCGCTGGATGAAATTGCGGCGTGCGAATCCGTGAGGCTGTTTACGGAGCGTGCGGCCCTGGTGATTCCAGGTTTCACCGCGACCCGGGAAAACGCAGCAGCCCTGGTCCGGGTCTGCCGTCGGTTGGATGGCCTTCCGCTGGCCATTGAGCTGGCGGCCAGCCGCGTCAAGGTCCTGACGACTTGGCAGCTCGACGAACGTCTGGAGCGCGCTTTGGGGCTGCTCACCGGAGGCGGAGCTGCTGCCGAGCGACGTCATGCCACCTTGCGGGCGGCCCTTGATTGGAGCCATGGGCTCCTTACCGTGGCCGAGCAGACCCTGCTGCGGCGGTTGTCGGTCTTTGCCGGCGGGTGGTCGGTGGAGGATGCCGAGTCAGTATGCGCCGGTGGAGACCTGCAGCGTGATGATGTCCTCGGCACGCTCGCGGACCTGGTGGACCAGTCCCTGGTGGTGGTGGAACGACCTGTTGATGGCGCCAGACGTTTCCGGCTGCTGGAGGTCATACGGCAGTATTCGGACGATAAGTTGCGCTCATCCGGGGAGCGGTCAGTGGTGCGGGCATACCATGCGGATCGTTTCGCGGCCTTGGCCAGAGAAGCGCAGACAGAACTCACCGGTCCCCGGCAACCCGAGTGGACGGTCAGGCTGGAGCAGGATCGCGGGAATCTCAGGGCGGCCCTTGATTGGTGCCTCAGCGTGCCGGAGAGGCTCGAGAGCGGAGCCCAAATGGCTTGTTCCCTTGCGCAGATGTGGCAATTGCGCGGCGAATTCGCGGAAGGGCTGATGTGGCTTCGCAAGTACCTGGCGGCGGGCCACGTCATGCCTGGCCGGGCACGGGCCGAACTCTCGGATGCAACTGGGTTCCTCGCGCTTCACGCGGGCCTGGCTGACGAGGCGCGGCAGCACTGGGAACGTGCCGCCGAAATCTTCGGTGCAATGGGAGACAGCGCAGCGGTGGGGCGGCAACTGCATTACCTGGCCCACGTCACGATGGAGACGGATCCCCAAAGAGCTGCGTTGCTGGCCGCACAAGGCCTGACCCTGGAACGGCAGGCCGAAGACCGGTGGTGGACCTCCGCCTGCCTTTTTGCCCTCGGGGATGCGTCGTTCCTGCTTGGGGATGTTGAAAAAGCGGCGGAGTGCTACGCCGAAAGCCAGGTCCTTGCCCGCCAGCTGGGTCATCTCTTCGCCATCGCCCGCCGCTGTGTCCGGTTGGGTCAGGTCGCGAGGGTGCGGGGCGATCTGGTTTTGGCCGGCAGGCATCTTACCGAGGCAGTGAAGCTGGCCAGGGACGGGAACGACGACTGGGGAATCACCATGGCACTGGCCGCCTGGGCGTCACTGGCGGCGTCGCTGGGCATGCCGCAAACTTCAGCAAAGCTCCTGGGCTCCTCCCAAACCCGGCTTGATCGCTTTGGAGCGGTGCTTTGGGCACTGGACAGGATCCAGTCCGCCATCACCGAAGCAACAGCCAAAGCTCTCCTCGGTGAGGAAGGCTTCCTGGAGAGCGTGGAAGCCGGGCGGTCCATGACGCAGCAGGCGGCCGAGACGTTGATCAGTGAACTTCAGCAGCCCCTCCAGCCAGCAGCCGCCGGGAAGGCCAAGGTGTTTACGGCAACCCCGCTTACCCCTCGCGAAGCCCAGGTCCTCCATCTCCTTGCCGGCGGCGAGAGCAATCGGGATATTGCCCTGGATCTTGGCCTCAGTGTCCGCACAGTCGAAAGGCACACCGCCAATCTGTACGCAAAGATCGGAGTGGAAGGTTCGGCTGCCCGTGCGGCAGCCGCCAACTACGCCTTCCGCCACGGCCTGGGCCCGGAACAGGACGCGTTGGCAACCGGCCACGAAAGCCTTCCCCCAAAAAGCCCTCCCCCAAACCACTGATTCCCTCCCCCGGCTACGCATGGGCACGGTGCCGGGCATTTCGGCAGGATCCTAATCTGTTGGTGTCCGGAACATTCCGGACACCAACAGATCCGGACACGAACAGATCCGGACACGAACAGGAAGGAACACTCCAATGACTGCCGACCAGAACAAAGCCGTGGTGCGCAGTTTCTACAAAGCCTTCGAGGATCAGGACGAGGCCGCTCTGACCCGGATCCTGTCGCCGCATCTCCAGGCCTACGTGCATGGGAGCCGGGAGCCGGCGGACAGGACCGCGCTGCTGCAGACCATCGCAGGGTGGAACGCAATGTTCAGTGACACGCGCTTCACCCTTGAGGAACAGGTCGCGGAGGGAGACCTGGTGGCCTGCAGGGTCATCATGCATGCGGTCCACAGCGGCGGAGAGTTTGAGGGGATCGCGCCGGCGGGCATTCCGATCACCACCGAGGCCCTGACCCTGGAGCGCGTCATAGATGGGCAGATTGTGGAGCGCCGGGTGGTCATGAACTGGGAGGATATGAAACAGCAGTTGACGGCGGTGACCTCTCAAGCGCAGACTGCCGGCTGACGGCCCTACTTCAGGAGATGAGCGCATGACTTTCTTCCAGGACCTCCCCGAACCGCCGGAACGTCCGCGTCCTCCACGTCATGTCATGCCGGAATGGCTCGGGCCGCCGTCGAACGAACTTCCCGGCGTGATCCACATCGGAAAGTTCCTCCACCGCGCCCCGGGGTTCGTTATGGCCGTTAAGTCCGCAGAGGTTTATTCGAACGGTTGCTCCGTCGACGTCGTCTGGTGCGTCCGGCGGACCAGCGAAAGCGACAGGGAATGGGCTGCCGGGAACGCGCGTTTCTTCCGGCAGCCGCCGCCCGGTCCGGGCTATGCCGAAGATCCGGAATCTGCGCTGCTCTTTGGGGCGGAATTTCCCGACGGCCGTAAGACCACTTCCACGCACATCCGGCCCGGCATGTTTGACGGCAGCGAGACCGTCACCGGACCGGTCCTGGTGGCCAACGGCCAAGGGGGAAGCGGCAACGACGATGAACTGACCGGAGCGGCCCGGCTTTGGCTGTGGCCGCTTCCGGCCGGCGGCGGTCTGCGCCTCGTGGTCCAGTGGAAGGAAGCCGGGATGGATGAACAATCCATCATGCTCGACGGCGGCCAGATCGCCGCCGCTGCCCTGCTGGCCCAGCAGTACTGAGCACTGTTGCCGGGTGCGCATCGGGTTTCGGGCCGGATGACCCTAGCTGGAAGTCCGTCACCGCGTGATGCTGGAGCCGAAGGAGATGGCTGCGATGGATGGCACTATAGCCCTGGTGACGGGTGCAACAGGCGGACTGGGGCAGGCCGTCGCAGCCGGCCTTGCCCGCGAAGGGGCCTTGGTTGTGGTGGTGGGGCGCTCCGTCGCCCGGGCGGACGACGCAGTTAAAGCCATCCGCTCCCTGGTTCCTGCCGCCCGGCTGGAGCCATTGGCCTGTGACCTTTCGGTCCAGTCCTCCGTCCGGGCCGCGGGAGCCGAATTCCTGTCCCGCCATGACAGGCTGGACGTCCTGGTCAACGCCGCGGGTGTTTTCCGCAAAGAGCGCCATGTGACCCCGGATGGGCTCGAGCTTACTTTCGCCACCAACGTGATGGCCTACTTCCTCATGACCAGCCTGATGCTGGACGCGCTGAAGCGCGCCGGGGCGGGGCGCACTTCACGCATCGTGAATATTGCCTCCAAGTACGGCAACACCAAGATAAATTTCGACGACCTCCAGACCGCCCGGGGCAGGTACAGCTATCTTCGCGCCACTCCCCAGACCATGCTCGCCAGGGTGCTCATCACCCAGGAGTTCGCCGAACGCCTGCGGGGTTCTGGCGTGGTGGCCAATGCCGTTCATCCGGGGCTCGTCAAGAACACCTCGCTCTTGGAGGATGTCCGCGGCCCGTTCCGCTGGATCACTAACACCTTCGGAGCACCGGCGGAAAAAGCTGTGGACACAGCGCTCTGGCTGGCCACGTCAGACGAAACGGCAGGGGTTTCCGGCAAGCTCTGGGCGAAACGCAAGGAGCTCCCCACGCCCGGGATGGGATCAGATCCTGAGGCCCGCCGTCGGCTGTGGGACGCGTGCTCGAAACTGGCCGGACCTGGATGAAGTCTTTCAGCCGCTGCTGCTTGCCCAGGCCTTAGTAGAGGAAGATCGGCAGCCAGTCGCGGTTGTGAGCGTGCACCAGGGCCAGGAACAGCACGAAGTCAAAGAGCAGGTGCACGGCTACGACGTAGGTGAACGACTTGGTCAGCTTGAACGTGTAACCCTGGAGCAGCGCGAACGGGAACGTCAGCAGCGGCCCCCAGGCCTGGTAGCCGATCTCCCACAGGAAGGAAGAGAAGACCACGGCCTGGAGTATGTTTGCCAGCCAGTCCGGGAAGTGCCGCCGGAGCAGGGTGAAGGTGGTGCAGATGAAGAACAGCTCGTCCCAGATGCCTACGCTGTTGACGCCGAGAAAGAGCCGCCCAAAGACAGTGGGGTCTGTGGCGTCCGGCCAGTTTTGGTAGACCCCGCTCCGGATCAGGTACGCGGGCAAAATGAAGTAGGCGAGCGCAACCACTGCCACTAGGTAGAGTTTCGCGGTCAACGGCCACTTATGGCCGGTGTTCACCGGGAATCTGATGATGTTCTCGCCGTAGACATACCTCGACACGAGCCACGGCACCAGCACGGCCAGCGCGAGGACACCGCCCATCAGGGTCATGTGCGGAACGCTCAAATCCGCGTTCAGGGGAACCAGGCTGATGAGGACCATCCCACCCGCGACCAGGGCGAGGTGCCGTGCCAGCTCACGGTCGATAAGTCCTGCCGTGACAAGGCTCAGGGCGAGTACACCGTAGCCCAACGCGTCATACTCGAAGCCGAAAAGCAGGACTCCGGACAGCGAGAGAAGAACTGCCGGCACCAGCTTCCATGTGAGGGCGGTGCGAGGCGGCCGGGTCGAGATGGATCTCACCCCTCCAGCATGTCAGCGCTTGCTGTTGGGCGATACCGTACGTGCGCCAGTTCAGGCAGTCATGGTGGTCCGGAAGTCACTTCCATGGGACGCCGGGACAGGAATATGATCGGGCCTCCGGAAGCCGGCACGGAGAACGTCACGGAACAAGTACGGGAGGCGTCATGGTGACCAATGTGAATGGTGCGGGAGGTGCGGAGATGCCCCTTGGTGCCGCCACGAAGGTATCGGTCGGACCTGAATGGCGGGGGTTGGTCAGGCTCGGCGCCGCGGCGGCGGTGTTCGTGGTGGTCATGATCCCGCTCCAAGCGGCCATCTTCATCCTCAGCCCGCCTCCAAGCACCGTCGAGGACTTCTTCGCATTGTTCCAGGAGAACCCGGTGCTCGGCCTTCTGGACCTCGACCTTCTCCTCACCCTCGACTATCTCGTCATGATCCCCTTCTACATGGCCCTCTACGTCGTGGTCCGCCGGGTAGAGCCTGCATGGGGCCTGCTGGCACTGGTCATCGGCCTGTTCAGCCTGGTACTTTTCGTCGTCTCCCGCGAAGCGACGTTCTCCATGTGGATGCTAAGCGGCCAGTACGCTGGAGCGGCCTCACCAACCGAGAAGGCCGCACTCCTGGCCACGGGCACAACCCTGCTCACCCAATACAACGGCGGAACGTTCGCGACCAGCTACATCCTCGGCGCGATCAGCACCCTGATGTTCTCCACCGTGATGGTCAAACGCCGCATCTTTGGCCGGCTACCCGGCGGTGTCGGCCTCCTGACAGGGCTCACCATGCTCGTCCCCGCGAACGCCGGCCCGGTCGGGCTGGCCATGGCGATGGTGTCCCTTGTTCCCACCGCTGCGTGGCTGATACTGCTCTGCCCGCACCTGCTCCGCGTCGCACGGACAACACCCCTTCTCCCCCCGGCAAGGTAAGGTTGCTTACTACTTTGGGTGTTACGTGGCGAAAGGGCCAACAAGTGTCGCTTACAGATAGAAATCCGCCGGATGGCGGAGTAACCGGCGAAGTTCAGCGGGACCGCTTCGTCGGCGGCCAGGACCTTACCCGCTGGGACACCAGGGTCGGCCAGGTCCTTGCCTTCATCGTCCAGCGCATCAGCAGCCTGCTCGGTTCCCACGCTGCCCTCATCATCACCTTGGTCATCGGTGCCGTGCTGGCAATTTCCCTGACCGCAGTTTTCGCCCAGGTGTATGAATCCGTGGTGGAAGCCGATGGGGTTGCCGGGCTCGATCACCCGGTGCTGGACGGTGCTAAGACGTTACGGTCGCCGGCTCTGGACATCCTGACGACGGCGTACACAGACATCGGCGGAACCATCGGCATGCCGGTGCTGGCGTTGGCCGTCATGGCCGGGCTCGCTGTGCGGCGCCGGTCCTGGACACCGGTGATTCTGATCGTCGTCGCCGGCGTCGGATCCCTTCTGATGACCATTGCGGGCAAAAGACTGATCGGCAGGACCCGGCCACCGCTGATGGACGCCGTGCCTCCCTACGAATACTCGGCATCTTTTCCCAGCGGCCATTCACTGAACTCGGTGGTGATCGCCGGGATCGTTGCGTACTTGATAGTCCTTCGGCTTCGATCCCACCGGGCACGCGTTCTGATCATCGTCGCGGCAGCCGTCTTCGCCGCCACGATGGGGCTGAGCCGTGTCTACCTGGGGCACCACTGGCTCACTGACGTCCTGGCGGCCTGGGCTCTGGGGGCGGCCTGGCTGGCGCTGGTCATCACGGCGCACCGGCTGTACCTCACCACCCGGGTGCATCCGCCGGCAGGGAGCCGAAGCTGAGTGCTCCCTCTCCCTGCCAGCGTAAACTTCAGGATCGAAGCTCTGGAGCCTATCCCTGTTGGCTGCTGAGGAACTGTTCCAGCGCCTGAAGGTCGTCCGTGTTGATGTGGTCAACGCCCGCCTGGTAGAGCTCAGTCCACATTGCTTCGCGCGCCTCGCCCGGCATGTCCGGGGTAGCCCAGAAACGCACCCGGTAGCCCTTGTCATGGGCGGCCGCGACATAGGCGTGCAGCTTGGCGCGCTCAATTTCCGGCATGGGACCTACACCCTGCCAGGTGAACAACTTGGTCCAGTTGTCACTGACCAGTGGCATGAGCGTTGACGGCATCCCGGAGGCGAGGTCCGCGGAGCGTCCGTCGAAGAAGCCGTAGCGCTTATCGTCGGCCGCCATCGTGGCCAGGGGCCTGTTGCCGCTGATGACCGCGGTCACGGGCCCCTCACTGACCTTGCCGTTGGCGTAACGGGTCATGAGGGCCGGGTGCTCACTCAGTTCCTGTTCGACGGCAGCGTAGGTGCTCTCGCCGTCGCTCTTGATGTCGATCAGCAGCTGCAGGCTCCCGTCCCAGCCCGGGTAAACGCTGTGGCCTTCCTGCATGACGAGCTCGTCCAGCGGATCCAGGTAGAGGCTCTCCAGCGTCTTGCCCGCCTGCGCGTCCGCCAGGTCGTGGGCGACCCGCAGTTCGCCGTCAACGAGCCACACGTCCGCCTCGACACTGGTGAACCCGTGGGCCAGGGCGTCAAACAGAGGCTTCCCGTGCTCGTAGTCATTATGCGCGTGGGCTGCGGCCAACGGCTGGCCCAGAACAACATCCTGGGCAGTGGGAGCGGCGTAAGAGGGGCCGGTGATGCCGGTCAGGGACGTCAGGGCCACGAGGGCGGCGGCAGCACTTTTAACAAGCACGGGGGTTCTCCTTGAGCAATTAGGGGCTGGGTTCAGCTCGGCGGATCAGGCACGCCGGCACCTGCTTCAGCCTTCACGCTCGACACCAACGAAAAGGGAAGGCCCGGTGTCAGGAGCGTGAACGGTTCTGAACTTCACCTGCGGGCAGGACTAGGATCTCCAGCAGGGTATTCAGCAGGTGGAGCAGACGCAGGGTAGGACCACCGGCGGAGCCGGGCGATAGCCGCCCTGCTGGAGTCCGGTCTCATCGAATGGAATGCTGCAGACAAACTGGTGGCACCTGAAACCATCTTCCGTGATCTCCTTACGCAGCTCCCCCCGGCGCAAGGCCCAGACCGCCGGTCCGCTTGGCCAGGTCAGGGCGCTGCCATAACGCAGCGGCAAGCGGCTCCAGGATGACGACGGCCGCGGAGCCGTTACGGGCTGGGGGGCACGACACCGCGACCGTGAATCAGACCTCGTAGGCTGGTGCGCCGACCGGGACGATCCGATTCGGCTCGCGACCGAATCCTTCCACCACAAGGCGGTCGTCGAACGCCTGGACAGTGGCGTAGGAATTCACCGTCGTGTCCAGCATCCCCTTGAAAGTGATGAAGTGGGTGCCACCGGCGAAGCCGTAGTTGCCCGCGTGGTTGTGGCCGTTGAACCAGGCGACGACATTGTCGTAGGAGGTCACCAGGTCCACCAGTGTGGTGTCGTTGTACGCGTTGTGCTGGTTGAGGGGAAAGACAGGGTGGTGCGCATTGAGTACTACCTTCTCCCCGTTGTGACGAGCGAGCTCAAGGGTCTGCTCGATCCAGGCGAGCTGTTCGGCGCCAACTCCGCCGTTCCATGTCTGGCCGTTTGGCTTGCCCGCAGCCTGCAGGCCGGCCCGCATCTCCTCGGCCAGTGCGTAGTTGGCGGAGCCTTCAGGGTTCCCGTAGGTGCTGATGTCATTCGTGTCCACAACGATGAATCGCCAGCCGTTGCGGCGGAACTGGTGGTAAGAGGCCGGCATGTTCAAGGTGCGCAGCACGTCCTCGCGGGGCAGCTGGAAGTCATGGTTGCCCAGAACGTGGTACTTCGCCATCCTCAGCTGCTCCCATATCGGCATCACGGCATCAAAGCTCTCCGGGAACTCATCAACGAAGTCGCCGAGGTGCAGCGCGAACCGGAGGTCCTCCTCGTTGAGTGTGGCCACTGCCTCCTGCAGCTTGCTAATTGACTGCCGGTAGAGCCGGACCCCGCGGTCGGGCTTGTCGGCGTACTGGCAGTCGGCAATGACGCCGAATCGCAGCGGCGGCTCGGCGCCGCGGGAGGTTGCCGCTGCTGCGGCTGGCGCGCCGGCGACGGCGAAAGCGGCGGCCGCGCCCGCGCTCATGCCCAGGAAGCTGCGGCGGCTGTGGCCATGGTTGGTGAGGGGCGTGGGGAACTGGATCGGCATCGTGAGCTCCTGAGTGAGAGGACAAGCAACAACTTGAGCGAAACAGGGCAAGGTGACGCCGTGGCAACGAAGCGAGGGCTGGCCAGTAAACTCCGGCCTAAGTCGCAGCCGATGGCAACGGCGGTGCGCACCTCACTCCCCCGCTGAACACTGAGGAGAATGAGAAGGTGGCAGGGGAGCAGGGCCTGACTTACCCGCGTCGTGACGATCGACGCAGTTGCTGTCTGTTTCTGTCTAGGAGGAGATCTGTCGGTACGGCTCGCTTGCTACACACTTTTGGCGTCGTGTGAGCGCGTCGCACTCCGCGAGTGGCTAGAGCCAGTCAACATTAGACCGTGGCAGGGAGTGGTTCCTGGCTTACCCGCTGCGTGACGAACCGCAGCAATGCTGTCCGGTCACGACGCTGCACAGGGCTGCGAAGCCGAGGAGGAACCCTAGCCAAGTGAAGCGCGGGCCCGCCATGGCGCTCATCGAATTCAGCGCCAGGGCGGCGCTGCCGCCCCAGAAACCGACAGCGATGGATGCAACGCCCGAGCAAATCCGCAGCGCCGACTTCGCCGTTGAAGTCTGCGCCGGGAGCTTGGAGGCGGCCGCGGTCAGGACGGCCGGGACGGGGAGGGCCCGCGGCGGAAACGTTGCCTCAGGATGGCCGTACTCACTCATGTCGTACCCTTTCCGCCGCCGGCGACTGGCGGAGTTCCAGTCGAAGCGAATGGTACGGCCGGGGTCCGACAATTCCAGAGACAAAGCAGCCGCATGCAGATACGATGCACTCAGCACCAGTCGATCATGCCGGTGATGGTGCTTTTTGCGCTGATGGTTTTGGGGGAACACAGTGAAGAGAAAAACAGTAATCATCGTCGGGGCTGTGCTGTTGCTCGTGGCCGCGGGGTTATTCCTCGTACGCGCCAGCGAAGACAGGGTCACAGTGGACCTGGTCTCCCGGGCCGATCGGTTTTCCATCCCCCCAACCTGGACCAAGCGGGACGATATTGTGCGCCCCGAACGGTTCCTGTGCATGAGCACCAATCCGTGCCCCAGCATCGCCCGGCGCTGGAGCGCAGGCGAAGACCTCACCTTAGACAAGTTCAAGGCGGTAGTCGCCGGGACCGGCTTCCAGATGAAGACTGAAGGGACCTGCCAGCGGCGTCCAGAAGCCATCGGCCCGACGACAGTCTGTGAATCCTCGGGAACGGACGGGGACTACGACTACATTCTGAACGTCACCAGCCCCGGCGCAAACGAGCCTGATGCCGTGGCACTCAGCGTCCGACCGCATGTCTAAAACCTTGGAAAACCTTGAGCTTGTTTTATCTAGTCAATGGATAAAGCTCCGGGTACTCTGAGAGCACTCAGGCCGAATCCGCGGCCCTAGCGCCGCCATCTGCGGCAATTTCAGTTCAGTAAACCACATTGGGGTAATTGCTGTGCGCCGGAAAACTCCGTACCACCTTACTGCTGCAGCCCTTGCTGCCGCCTTGGCTGCGTTGGCTCTGACAGGCCCGCCGGCCGCCGCGGCGGATCCAGTGGCTTTGGCATGCGCCAACGTCGAGACGATCTGGGCCAGGGGATCCGGTCAGCCGACCGGCGAACCTGAGGCGACGACCTTCAGGGACGAAATCGACGCCCGAATAGACGCCCCGCTGACCGTGAGCCAATACGAACTCGGCACGTCGACTATTGACGGGAAGAGCTACCCCGCCGTTCCAGTCGGATCAGACAAAGGCATGGAGTCGATATGGAACACCGTAGGAGCAGGAATCAGCGGTGGTGGAGGGTTTGCCTACGGTGAAAGCGTCAACACAGGCGTGGACGAGCTCACGGCGTATCTGACGAAACGGGCTGCCGTCTGCCCAGGCGCGTACTTCGTGCTGGGCGGCTACTCGCAGGGCGCCCAGGTAGTCGGGGAAGCCTACAACGAGAAGCTCACCGACTCGCTGCGGCAGCGGGTTGTGTACCAGGCGCTGTTCGGGGACCCGAAGCTCTGGCTCCCCGAAGGCGAAGGCGTTCTTCCCGGCCTGCCCCCAAAGGCATGCCTGAACTGGGCCGATGACTCCGAGTACCGGTTCGATGTTCCCGACTGCGGCGTAAGTGTCGGGTCATTGGGGCCCCGGATCCCTTACCTTCCGGCAGGTTTCACTTCAACCACCGGACTCTCCTGTGCCACACATGACTTTGTCTGCGGCTCCAGCCGGGTTTTTTGGGATAACGACGGCCACATGACCTATGCCCACGACGGCCTCAGCATCGACCGCGCAGCGGTGGAAATCGCCACCCGGCTCAAGCCTCTGCTTCCCAGTGGAGAGGTCAGTGACACCGTCACACTCCCTGGGGCCGGGACCGCAGGCCTGGACATCGTATTTCTGATCGATTCGACCGGATCCATGGGCGGTCAGATCGAGGCAACCAAGGCTTTCGCGGCCGAGATGGCCGACATCATCAAAGCGAACCGCGGCAGGGTCGCCCTGGTCGAATACAAAGACGCGGGAGACGCTTTCACGGCCAGGATCCTCAGCGGCTTTCAGGAAGACACCACCGAATTCAACACCCAGCTGGCCACCATTTATGCTGACGGTGGTGGGGACTGGCCGGAAGCAGCGCTGCACGCCCTCATGACCGCCTTCAATGGCCTGGACTGGCGCGACGGGGCCACCAAGGGCGCCGTCCTCCTGACGGACGCGGACTACCACGACCCTGATCTTGTCGACGGAAGCACGCTCGCCTCCGTGGCCAAGCGGGCGCTGGAGATCGACCCCGTAAACGTCTACCCCGTCACCTCCGCCTACACCAGCCAGTTCTACACTGCCCTGGCAGAGGCGACGACGGGCCAGGTCATCGTCAACACAGGAGACACCAAAGCGGCACTGACAACAGCCCTGACCCGCCTGCAGGCTCGGCCGGTGGCCATCCTGAACCACCCTGAGTACTACGCAATGCCTGGCCAGGAGATCGCCTTCAACGCCTCCAAGTCCTACTCCCCCGCCTCCACCATCGTGAAATACGACTGGGACTACAACGGCGACGGGACCTACGAAGAAACCAGCACTGCTCCCATCGCACGCCACACGTACACAGCAGTGTCCGAGGGTGTCATGCAGGTCAGATTGACGGACGCCAACGGACTGGTGGCCAACGCTTCATCCCTGATACACATCGGCAAGGGCCCACTGGACGACTACCCCAAAACTCCCTTGAACGTAAGCGCTGCCCCGACCCCTGCATCCGGAGGAGTGAGCGCGGTCCAGGTGACCTGGGAGTCTTCTGATCCGCTGGTTTACCGCTGGGCCCTGACCGTCGATGGCATTCCCGCCGGCGTCGTGGACGCTGCGGCCCGGACAGCGACAATCACGGATGTCCACCGTGGAAGGGACGTCGAGATCGGAGTTGTCGGCTTCACCGAAGGTGGAGGCATGGGCGTGCCCACGACAGTGACCATCCCGGCGGCCAGCACAGGCTACAACTTCGGCGGGTTCATGGCACCGGTGGACGCAGCACCGGCTGTGAATGTCATGACCGCCGGCCGGGCTGTTCCCATGCAGTTCAGCCTGGGAGGTGATGCCGGGATGGACATCCTGGCAGCAGGATCGCCGACGTCAATACCTGTCACCTGCGAGACCGGGGCGGCTCTTGCCGAGGTTGAGACAACATCGACAGCTGGTTCCAGCAGCCTGTCCTACGACGCGGTGTCGGGCACGTACACCTACGTCTGGAAGACAGAGAAGGCGTGGGCCGGTTCCTGCCGGATGTTCAAGCTGACGCTCAACGACGGCACGTCCCACACGGCGCTGTTCAAGTACCGCAGCTGACGCACTGTTCCAAAGGAGGCGCCCCGCATCGCTGCGGGGCGCCTCTTTGCGTTCTGGGGTCTATGAGCTGGCGATCCGTCCGCCGCTGGGGTTGTGAGAATTCCCGCAAATAGATTCAGCAGCAGGTCAACGGCCGCACAAAAAGCGTGCGGCGTCCCTTGCTGTCAGATCCTGGAATTAGTGCCTGGTGGTCTGTGAGTTGCAGGTCTATGTGGAAGAGACTTTCAACAGGGAACGGCCTGTTCCTGCCTAAACACGTACTTGTGAACACGCAAATGTGGTCAGTTGATTTGGAAGTTTGCGGTGCAGGCACAGCCTGAAGTTCAAGAGAAATCGGGCACGCAAACTCGAGCGAGGCCCTCCGTGAACGGAGTTCGCTGCGGGAGTTCGGGGTGAGGCAACGGTGCTGACTTTGCCATCATGCTCACCTGCTGTCCTGGTTTGGCTCGTCTTTCTCATGTGTCAATGGCCATTAGGTTTTGCCCACGGGCGGCCAGTTGTTGTGCCCGCTGGTGGCCAGTAAAACTGCCCGGTGATGGCCAACAGATCTGCCCACTGATTGGTTCGGCGGGGTTGGCCATCCTTGGGTTGGTCAGTTCAGTCGGGTGACTCCTTTTCCGGCGAGGGCCTGGGTGAGACGGACGGAATCGCCGCTGGTCTGGCAGACATGTGCGTGGTGCAGCAACCGGTCAACGGTCGCGGTCGCGAGGGTCTTGGGCATGAGCTCGTCGAAGCCTGCGGGGTGGAGGTTGGAGCTGATCGCGACGGACCGTTTTTCGTAGGCTGCGTCCACGACCCGGTAGAGACCTTCGGCAGCGTCGGTGGCCACCGGCAACAGGCCGATGTCATCAATCACCACCAGCTCCGCGCGGAGGATCCGGGTCACGGCGCGGGTGACGCTGTCATCGGTGCGGTGCGCCCGGATCAAAACGCCGAGGTCTTCGAGCCGGAACCAGGCCACGCGCATCCCGGCTTCGACGGCCTGCTGGCCGAGGGCTTCGAGGAAGAAGGTTTTCCCGGTTCCGGAGGGTCCGCAGACGACCAGATTTTCCCTGCGGTTAATCCATTCCAGTGTCCGGAGGGCCTGCTGGGTCGGGGCCGGGATGGAGGACGCGTCCGGGTCCCAGGCATCGAAGGTTTTCCCCGTCGGGAAGCCTGCTGCTTTGCGGCGGGAGGCGAGCATGGACCGGGCCCGGCCGGCGGCTTCCTCGGTGAAGAGGGCCTTGATGACCTCGACCGGTTCCCAGCGCTGGGCGCGGGCGGTCGCGATCAGGTCTGGGGCCAGCGCCCGCGCGTGGGGCATCTTCAGGGACCGCATCAGGGCCTCCAGGTCCGCCGGCAGCGGCGGAGCCGCGGTGTTGGTCGTGGTGACGGGACTCATCGGGCCTCCTCCGTGGCGCTGGTGTTTGCTGGGGTGTTCAGTGCGGGGTTGCCGATCGCGGCCCACGCGCTGGTGCCTTGGGTCAGGGAGGTCGCTTCGTTGGCAGCGTGCGTGGTGGTGCGGCGGATGTTGGCGTTCAGGATCGAGGCGAGGTCCGGGTGCGCGAAGCGGCCATGGACTGCGGCGTCGCCCAGGGCCCGGTCGACGTGGTCGGTGCCGGCGATTTTGGCCAGGGTGACGGCTTCGGCCATTTTCACGTTCATCCGTGCCGTCCCAGCCGCGGCAGCTTCCAGCAGCCAGGTCCGGGCGCCGTCGCCGATAGCCAGGAACGCTGCCTCGTCCGTGCTGCGGGCCCTGACCTCATAATCGCCGGGGACCTTTGCCCGGGTTCCGGGGAAGTGGTCATCGTTGACGGCCGGGCTGCCCGGCCGTGCCCGCCCGTGGCGGGCGACCTCGACGGGACCGGCGGTGCCGTGGTGGACGATGATGACCTGCTCGTCCGGTCCGGTGCCGTGGGTGCGCACGAACACCCGTGCCCCAAGCAGATAACCCGGGACCGAGTACTGGCCGTTTTCGAAAGTGACCATCGGGGTGTTCTCCGGAACGGTCCGGGCCAGGCCGAACGCGACCGTGTGGGCGGTGTCCGGGATCCGGTGCAACCTGGGGGCTTCCTCGGCGAGCACCGCCGCGGGTTTGCGCCGCGTCACCCGGTGCTCACGATCATTCACCTCATCCATGAACGCCTGACAGGCGGCCTCGAGTTCGGCGAAGGTGCGGTAGTCGCCGCGGAGGTTGGTGTCCTTCGGCACGAGGTCGGCTTTAGCGAGTTTCACGGACGCTTCAACCCCGCCCTTGGTGGCAGGGTCTGCGGGCTGGCAGGTCAGCACCGTGATCCCGTAGTGCCGGGCGAAGTCCAGGGTCTGCTGGTTCCTCACCGGGACCCCAGCAACATGGGCCGTGGTGACGGTCTTCTCGTTATCCGTCAGCACATAGGTCGGCGCTCCGCCCAGGATCCGGAAGCACCGGTCCAGGGCCGCGAACACGCTCGGCGCCGTCCGGTCCCGCAACGGGATCACGATCCGGAACCGGGAAAACGCCAGCCAGGCAACGAACAGGATAGTCTTCACCCCGCCGATCCTCGGCCCGTCGCCGAAGTCGTACTGCAGCCACATCCCCGGCTCGGTGATCCAGGGCCGGTGAACGCGGGTATGGCCCAACCGCCACGCTGCTTTGACCTGGGCGATCGCCCGGCGGGTGGAGCGCTCCGAACCCGTGTAGCCCAGGGCGAGCAGCTTTTCGTGGGCCTTGTCGGCACGGATCCGGCCCTTGGAGGATTCGATCCATTCCTCGATCTTGGGCAGGAACGCGTCGGTGACCCGGCCGCGGGCCGCGGGTTCCCCGATCGGCCGGCCGGCGTCCCGGGCCTGAACGTGTTTGGCAACAGTGTGGTGCGAGCAGCCCGTAAGCTCCGCGGTGGCGCGCAACGACCCGGTCAGATCGTAGGCAGCAAGAATTTCCATGATTTCTCCGTCAGACTTCATACAGGGCCTCTTCCTGGTTCGCTTTTGGTGCGCTTAGACACCGTCATCAAACCCCAGGGAGAGGCCCCCACCGCTTAAGACGCGGTCGGTTCAGTAAGGAAGTGGGCAGATCTCATGGCCACCGGCGGGCAGTTCTGCTGGCCGCCAGCGGGCATTTTCGTGGCCGCCTATGGGCAGTTTTTCATGGCCGCTAACACTCATGTCGCATCTCCAGGGTGAGTTGATCTGCAGCGGCGAACTCGCGTACTCGGAGTTGAACGGTCCGCTTGCGTATGACGTCTTCCGACTTTGATGAGGCGAGTGTCCCGAATGGGTCCTGAACGGCCCTCACGAAGGGTGGGGCATTTTCGAGATCGGCGCGAAGATTGCCGACGAGGTAGAGCCAAAAATGACTTCTTAGTTCGCCCCCTGCTGTCTTCCACTCGTTCCAACTCATTGCTTGAACTTGTGCGTCGACTCCGGAGGACTTCAGTTCAATCATTCGATCGATTGACCCCCCCCTTGATGGTCAGGACGTCGAAGCCGGGGTAGAGCTCGCTGATGCCTTGCTCAGCGAGCTGGTCGAACACTTGCTCGACCACGATGGACTGTTCAATAACCGCTGCGATCTTCTCCGGTGAGCTGACGTCGACGATGAGCACGTCCGCATTTTCAGAGGGCGTCTCTCCTGGTAGTACGACTGTCTTCTGCCCGACGAATCGTCGCTTTTCAAATGCGAAGGTTATGCGCATGCCAAGTCCGTCAAGTTCGTTGAGGTCGGTGCCGGCGGCTGCCCTGGGCGCGCCTGAAGAGCCATCACCTGGGGCGCCGTGTCCGTCACCTGCGGCTTCGGCTTGACTGCTGCTTCCTGCGGTCTCGCGTCCGGCACCGGATCCCTCGATACGGATGACTTCTCCGTCTATCAGGAGGTCCTCATAGCGGTGAAGCGGGATACGCGGGGCGGCACGGGTCGCAGCGGGAGGTGTTCGGTCTGCGTGCCCGGGGTCCGCTTCCGTTGACTCGCCGTCTGTCGTGTCGAGCTTGTTGCCTTCTGGGCGGTCTGCCAGCTGATCGGCCGGATACGCGTCATCTCCGGAATCGGCAAGATCTCGCTGTACCTCCTCCAGCCTCTCCGCGGCACCGGCCAGATCGAGCAGTTGCTGCCGCTGCGCGGGGTTGGCGTTGATGAACGACAAGAACGTCTCGACAGTGTTGACTTCCAAGGTTTCTGCAAGCGCCATTGCCAAGGTGTGAGCGTCCTCGGCCACCGGAGGCCACGCACGGCCGGACCATACGGCGAAACCTTGGAATCCTACGTCCCAGGAGCGCCGCACGTAGTACGTCCGCTGCGGAATCTGGCCGAGTTTCTGCCCTCGGAAGGAACAGCTCAGCTTGAGCGACTCCACGGGTTCCAAGCTCTCAGCGAATTCAGTCAAGGCCTGTTGGTCGGCCTTACTTCGGTCAGGCCGATCGGCACTGAGGCGAGCGAGTAGCGGTGGGACCAGCTCCCGGAGTCCCTGGCGGAAAGTGGCGACGCCGGATGCTTCAAGAGCAGTCTCGCCCGGCATTACCGACCAGTCCAACGCGCTCTCAAGGAGTGGGGTTCCGAAGAGCTCACGGAGCGGACGAAGCGCTCCCGGCTCGGCCTCAAGAACAAATAACGGCACCTTGTCCTGCACACCGCTCCGTTCTCGGCTACCGGATACCGACGCGTACACAACCTGTTGGGCTGCG
Organism: Pseudarthrobacter cremeus; assembly: GCF_051857465.1. Classification (NCBI taxonomy): domain Bacteria; kingdom Bacillati; phylum Actinomycetota; class Actinomycetes; order Micrococcales; family Micrococcaceae; genus Pseudarthrobacter; species Pseudarthrobacter cremeus. The sequence continues at coordinate 525,071 of NZ_JBPZHC010000001.1, forward strand.
AGGAATTCGTACCCGGCCGCAGTGCGCGCAGCAAGCGGGGTTTTAGCCAGGGGCGCCTCACCGTTTCCCGTGCTGCCGACTAGGAGTTCGAACATCTGGCGGTATATTGGGCGCAGTTCCAAGCGCAGCGCCTGGTCGGTAATGCCCGACGAATAGATGTCGGAGATGCGTAGGCAGAGACCCTGTGCATCTTCAGCATTGAACGCAGCCGGAGTCAGCTCGCCACGGACTTGCAGTTCGTCGAGGCAAGCGCGGAGTGTCGAGGCGGGCACCCCTGTCGGCTGTTTGAGGACAGGAAGGTACTCCTCGGCATCCCGCCGACTGCGGCCCAAACGACGAATGAGCTCCTCGGATCGACGCCACGTTTGGTTTGGGCGACGGGGACCGTGGCTTGTGGGGCATATCGCATGCTGACGAAGTCGGTAGAGCCACAGATCAGGGCCCGCAGCGACGAGTTCGTCCGTCGTGGCTCGCGGAGGAGCGGTCCTTGACGAGGGTTGTTTGCCGGCTCGGATGAATGCCAGCTCGGCCCGGGTGTGGCGAGCGTAGGTGTTCCAGTTGCGAACGAGGTGCTCGAGCAACTTCTCTGCCACGTTGGTGTCCCTGCGGAGGGCGACTTCGGCGATCTCGTCGAGCCGATCAAGGTTGTGAACGTTGTAAAGATAATGATCTGTCGACTCCCACCGTGGATCAGAGGAAAGGTCGCCGATGAGGTCTGATTTGTATCCGGACCATATATCGTCCAGACCGGAGAATGCCCAGCCACCGGGGAGGCCGAGACCCTTCGTGGTTGTCCACCCGGTCCCGCTGTCATCGACGTCGTGAAAGTGGATCAGTCTCAAACCTCGGCTGACGCCGAGCCAGGCGAAAAAGTTGCGCCACCGATCGTCGACGGTTGTCTCAAGTGCTTCGTCCGTGTCGTCATCGAGGTCGACTTCTCCCTCGTCGGGATCTGCTGTCGCGTCATTCGCGTCGCCTTCCACCTTGACGCCGATGCTGGACGAAAACTCAGCCAATACGTCGGGCGACGCAAGGAATCTTAATTGCATGACCTCGCCCGCAGCGGCCATTGCTTCGACGATCTTCTCGACCGAATCCTCTCCAACCCAATCGCTCCCGAAGTACACCTGATAGGCCGGAGCCCATGTCAACTCCCCGCTGGCATCGGCTCGACACGGAACATCTAGGCGGCTGAGATTGAAAAACGCTCGATCCGAACCAAGCCGGCCCATCGGGAGAGGGTGATCGGGTTTGGTGGTTTTTCCGGCCAAACGACAGATCGTGGCGAGTGCTTCGATCGTGCGGTTTGACTCACGCAACTCGGCATCGGCTGAGGCCGTGCGCGTCAGTCCTGGAAGGACTGCGGCGCGCATGACTTCCTCAAAGCGGAACTCCTTGATGTCGAAGAGTGCGTCCCAGGCCCTCATCTGGCGCTCAAGAACGGACCTCTGTTCGGTCCTGCCGAGAATGCCCCAACAGACCCCGTGTGCGAGGAACTGCAACTTACGAAGGGGAAGTTCTTCTGCGGAAGAGCGCGGCGGATAAAAAGCGCTCTCAGCTCCCAGGGCTATCCGTCTAACGGTGCCATCGTCGTTCTCACCGACGGGGAAGACTGGTTCCAGCCGGGACCCCTCCTCCAAGGCCTGGCGGTCCGCTGCGTCACATCGTTCCCAAAGGAGCGCGCAGAGATCAAGCACGGGGTCAACCCGATAACGAGAGTCGGGACCCGATCTGAAGGCTGCCTTCCCCGTATCAAGGTTGTGCGCTAGAGCACGTAGGGAGTTAATTGGGCTCAGTTCCACTGACCCATAGGCCGCACACACTTTGGCAAGCGAACCTTCACAGAACTCGGAATCCGGGAATTGTCTGCCGCTCACAACGCAGTCCGCCTTGAGCAGGTCAACGAAGTCAGGCCCCGCCGCGCCGAGAACGCTCGAAGGAAAAACCGCCTCATTGAGGGCGAGTTCATTCGGTCCTGATGGCAGGAAGCGGGCACCCGCCAGCGCCTTAGCAATCGCATCGGTGAGAAATCCGCCGGCCGACCCGGCGGCACTTTCGTCTCGATCCAGAACTCGCAGGACGTAACGTGGGCCACCTTCGACAAGGAGGTGAGGAATAAGCGTCTGCACGAATGTCTCGGCAGCGCGGCGCACGAGATACCCGTTGTAGTTCGACGGGGTTTGGGTAACTTGAACGTGCTGGCGGGAAAGGTCCGTCGTAAAGGCGCCGTTTACCAGCAGCGAGCAGGATGAGGGCTCCTGTGTGGGCAGGAAGACGTGAAACCGGCGGTCTTCGCTCTCGATCTTGGGGTCCTCGGCATCCCGGACTGCGACTGACACTTCGGTGACGTCCACGCCTTCCCATGCGGGCCCGGTCAAGCCATCTCGGTGGTCGCCGATTCGCACGTTGCCGTCATGAGCAACCCAGTAGCGGTCACCCTCACCTTCCCGGTTGACCAAGTCGACTCTGAAGAGGCCCGACTCGGTCAGGCCGACACACCGCTCGACGCCAGCGGAGGTTACTCGGTGCCTTTCCAAGAGCCACTGACGGTCTGACTTCTCGCTGGAAGTCGCAACCTCAATGACCACCTATTCAAGGTGCTTGAGAAAGAGCACGCTGGTCATCGGAAGGTTCAATAATTGCTGCGCGAGTGCTGCCTTCTGTTCGGCGCTGACGCGTTCGTGGAACGGGAATCGAAAGGCGCTGCGATAGCCAGCTGCACCGAGTTCGTCCCAAGTTTTGTTCACCTCGGCCATCGCCCAGGGAAACCGCATCGCGGGCACCCCGCGGACCTTGCCTCGGTCAAACTCCTTCCATAGCAGAGACACCTGCGCTTCCGCTTGCTCCCGTCCCAGTCGGAAACTCACAGTCTCTGAGTAGGCCTCGGGGCCGTCAGTGATTTCGAGGACCGACTTGAAGCCCAACCCCTTGTGGCCGATGCTGGCACGCTTTGGGCCGTCCGACTGGGCCTTGGAACTGGCTCCCAAGCCGCACAATCCCCGAATATCGGCCTCCGTGAAGGGGCGCCCCGTGTTGGCAACCCACAGCTCCTTATCGGTGAGTCGAAACAAGGCCCTGTCTTCGGTCCTCGTAACGCCAGTCAGGGCGTCATCCGCATTCTGGAGGAGCTCGTACACAAGACGCCCACGATAGTCATGCGCGACTTGCGCCTCTTGGCTGACGTCCTCCTGGAGCCGCCCCTGCGATTCTCGGTACACAGCGAGGTTCTCACGACAAATGCGCTCCAGGATGTCATCGGGTATAGGCGTCGTCGCAGTCACGTACGTATTCCACCACATGGTTCCAACAAAGCGTGGGTGGACCGGCCAGGACCGTGCAATTCCGCGCCTACGTCATCACCGGCGGCTCAATAAAGGAAATCGTTCTGGCCGACCTCGCCGCGCCGCTGGGCGACTTTCATGGCCACGCGAACGGCTTTAACCCGAATGTAGTTGAACGTCATAACGACTTCTCCCCGCGACACGTCTCTCTTCTCCAGGGACCACGCGACCAGGCGGTCGTACTCCTCGCGCTCCTCTACGTCCTCAGGTAGGGAACTCTCGGCCAGAGAAGCCATATACGCGTCCGCAAGGCTGTGACAGTGCTCGCCCGTATTGCGGTTCCTTATAAAGCCAGCCTCCATGGCAGCAGCCAGTTCTGCACTGTAGGCCTCTGAGTTCATTCCTCAGGCGCCTTCTCCGGCGCGTCAGCTATGTCCCGCTTACGGGACTTGAACAAACCAGCGACCTTTCCACTCGCTGCGCCGGTGGCTCCAGCAAGGGCACCGCCAAGGCCCTTTACCGCTGCGAGTGCCTGCGGCTCATCGGGGATACCGTCGCCGTCAACGTCCACAGCGCGGAAGGGGCGAGACACGGCAGCGGCGGCGCTTGCGACCCCTGACCCCACAGCGGAGGCACCGGTTGCGACTCCTTCTCCAACCGTGCTGGCCGTCCCCGTGATCCAGCTTCCTGTGGACTTCGCAGCATCCTCGAGGGCTGCAAGCGCCCGATTGGGCTCCGACTCCCGGTCGTCGGCGTCGGAGGACTTGTCCTGCAGAGCCAGGTGTGCAGGGAACTCCTCCGGAGCCTCAGGGAATGCAGCCCGTGCCGCTTCCACCACGTCCCGGCCGAAAACGAACCGGCTGACTCCTCCCGTCAGCGCGCCAACCCCGTATTCGATCGCGGACTGCTGCTTTCCGCTCAGGGCGTCCCGCACGGTATCCAACTGGCCCGTCTGCATGGTCCTGACGAGACTTTGCGCGGCTCCGCTCGGCAGCGTGTCTGCCAGCGTCGTTGCCCAGTGTGACCAGTCACCGCTGGCGGCGGCGAATTTGTGACCAACGCCCACCACTCCATCGGGAGACGTTTCCGCGACGTCCTTGGCCATAGTCGCGATCTGGTGCTGGCTAACGGAGTCATTGGTGAGCCCGTAAACCAGAGCATGAGCCTGGTCTTGGTCGAGGTCCATCCCATGTACGTCGGCGAGGGCTAGCCCAAAAATTGCCGTAATCTCGAATTGAAGCTGCTGATCACCGGCAGGAAGAAGCGCGGCCACCCGCTGGGCCCCGTTTTTCGCAGCACCCATGGCCATGTTCTTCGCGGCCACCTTGGCCGCCTCCTTCGCCGTTACCTGAACAGTCTTCTTCGCGGCCTGCTTGCCGGCAGTCTTAAGACCGGCGGCCGCGACTCCGCCACCCGGAATCAACGAAATTCCCACCTCAGCCGCGATAGACCCAGCAGCGATAGCAGCCCCTGCAGCGGTGATCGATGTGCTGTAGTGACGCTCAAGCAGCTTGATAACTTCCGCTGGGCTCGCCTCCGGACGCCGGCGCCGAATCCTCATGACGTACTTCCGGGCGATCGAATGACGGGCACTGACCGCCTTCGCAATGTCTGCGTTGGCCTCCTCGTCATCGAGCTGCGTCTCCAGTGTCACGTCTTCAATATCGGCCATTGTGCTCTCCCCCCTTAACCACAGGCTCAACCCTGAGCCTTTTCAACAAACGCAGCAATTCTGTTCGCCGCAGAGGAGCCTAGCGCTCCTCTGCCGCACCATCATCAGTGTCCCGCACGATCCGGCCGCTCTTAGCGCGCCACGCGGCACCACTCCGGCCACGCCTATTTTCCACTGCAAGTCCGCCGGATAGTTAATACCTGTCCTCATATGGAGCGAAGCCTCTCGATGTGACGGCGCTGTTCCTTGTCGTCTTGCTTCACGTGCACGCTGACGAGGACGCGGTCGCCATCCGGCTTGTAGTAAATGCGACCCATCTCTTCACTACCAGCGACACCGGTGGCCCGTTTCGAAACCTCACGCCAGCCGCGCATGCCTTCCAAATCCTTGCCCACAACCTCGCCCATATCAATCTGCACCAGCGATCGCATCATAGACGCTGATGAATCGAGATTGGCCAATATTTCAACGCTGTCGAGAACAAAGGTCAGCCGCGAGAAGGCCACATCCAGAAATCCAGGAACACCACGACGAGGTGCGCGGGCCGTCGCGTTACCTCTACGCCGCACTCGCTCCTGTTCCCCGAATTCTTGGAGGCGTTCTTGTAGGCCGACCGCAGTTGCCTCGAGTGTCAAAATCCGTACGTCGCCTTGCTCCGCCTGATCACGGAAGCTCGCCAGGCTGCTACGAAGCTCGGAGTTCTCCGCGAACGCCAGCTCGAGAAGTTCTTCGGTCTCGGCCTGGCGTTTCAGGATTAGTTTCGTTTCAGCAGATTGCCGGGGATCACGGCTCAGCTCTCCAAGCTGATCTTGTAATGCCTTTTGATGATTTAGGGCCCGATCTAAATCGTCGGAGAGTTTCGACTCCCGACATGAGGCCGCAGTGAACCGCTCTCTTAGGAGCGAAGCTTCAGACTCAGAGGTGCTGAGACGCTCCCTGAGTTCGGCCGTCAGATCGACCAATTGCTCGACCTGTGCTGCGAGATCCTCTAGCGGCGAGACTGTAGGTGCCGGAGCGGGCGCAGTTGTTGGCTCGGCTGAGGCAGGCGAAAAGAGGGCGGAGATCTGAGCCACGACCTCTTCGTGGCTGCCTTTGAACCTTAGCCGGGCAAACCAGTCGTAGAACTTCCCCTCATGTGTGGGACGATGGCTGACGTCCCACCTCTGGACCGAAAGACCTGCGGCTTCGAGTGCGTCGACGACATCCGTTGCAAGTCGCTCAGGGGCGTTAAAGCCAAGGTAATGACCAAAGCGGTTGGTCTCGACCTCCCACTCACCGTGGAAACCCGCTAAGTTCTGCTGCTCACCGACGTCGTTAAGTTGCGGCGCGTATGGGATAGAAGCTCCTGCGAAAAGGAACCTGCCGCAGTCATCGACTTCCCACGATGCTCCGGAAATGTCGACCACGTCGTTGGCAAACAACGGGTACACGGCGCCGTTGTAGACAATGCCGGCATATCCGTCCGGAGTTAACCGGACCGGTCGACGAACAAATTCGGCGACTACGGCCGCACCCTCTTGGACACATACAACGACTTGCTGAGAAGCCATTTCAGACTATCGAAGCGCATCTACAAGCGGGATCGCCCCACTTACGCTTACAGACGGCACAGGGCTTGTAGTAGAGGTGCTCGATGAGCTGCTCATCAGTCGCTTGGTCCGGACCAGGGAGTCTCGAAAACGCATGAGGCCGATGCTGATAAAGCACGTCTCCAGGAACGAGCCTCGTATCCTGTTGATCGGCTACGTTGGCACGTGCGATAAGGCCGTCATTGGGTACGTAGGCCTCGGTGTCAGCAATATCAATTGGTCCCAGGTCATTGCTGCCGGGGAGTCCGATGCCAAACTCAAGATCAAAGTAGGACGCATGTGCTTCGTCGCCGCGCTGCTTGGACATAGCGCTAACTGACAAGATGAGGTTGTCGTCGACCTTTACGTCTAGTTCCAGCCGCTCGGTGAGAGGTGGTGCTGTCTTGTCCACAGCTATGGCTACCATGCCGAGCGATGTTCTCGGATCGCTGGCTTGGGGTTGATCAGCAAGCTCAGTTGGCGCCACTATGGAAAACTTTGCCCGACCGTCGGTGGGGTCGGTGCAGTACAAGTGGAAGCTGTCTTGACATACCTCGCCATTATTCGGCATGGCCGTTCCGGCCCTCAACAGTGGAAGGCGTGAACCACGTGCCATTTCCAGCTCAATGGGCTTTGCCAGCACCAGCCGCTGTGAGTCATGAGCAATGCGTGCCGCTCCCTGCGAAACAAGCGTTGCACTATTCTCCGGGACGAGCACGCGTTCAGGCCCGAACAGTTCGTGTAGTCGGCTCCGTATGCTTGGCATCGCGGCCATACCACCGGCAACCAGGCAAAGTGAGACCTGAGCGGGGGCCATACCGACGCTGTCAAGGAGCGCTTCAATCTCCCTGATGCCTGATGTCACAAGAGGTCGTGTAATCGCTGCCAGCTCTTGCCGCGTCAGTGGGTACTCAAGCGTAGTTTCGGAGTCGGGGAAATACCCGGGACGATAGAAAGTGATGCTCGGTCGCTCCGAGAGCGCAATCTTGTTCCGTTCGGCATCCTGCAACAGTCTCAGGCGTGCCTCCTTCGTGGGGTGATCCGATTTGGAGATCCCGTTCTTCGTAGAGAATCGCGCCACGACCTCGTCACGTATCACTTCATCGAATTTGTCACCTCCGACTGTGTCAGTACCCCCGTTGCGGAGTTGCAGGATCCGCCCCGGCTCAATTCGGCAAAGTGTGAGGTCGAGGGTGCCTCCACCCCAGTCAACAACCAGTACGTTGCGTCGCATCAGGCCGCGGATTTCGCTGTCGGTGTCCGCTGCACCGCGGAGGTAACCGTAGAGGGCTGCAAGTGGTTCGTGAACAAACTGGGCTACAGAGATTCCTGCATGGGCGAACGCTTCTCGAAGAGCCGCGCGTCTCGGGCCGTTCATGTTCACTGGAATTGTGACGACTGCACGGTCCAACTCGCCCAGCACTTGTCGCTGACGCCCTCGCAGTGATTCTGAACGGACGTGTCGGATGACATCTGCAACAATCTCGACGGGGCTGCGGTCGACCCCTCCGACAGTCACTGATTCCTCGCCCAGGAGAAACTTTGGTGAGCGCACTGTGTTGCCATAGACGCCGAGGCCGACTTCCTCAAGCGCGTGGCGCGCCTCGCGTCCAACGACGACTTCCTCGCCCTCGTATCGAACGACCGATGGGTGCGGCAGGCCTTCATCGTCCAAGACGTCAATCACACGGTCGCCAACGACCACAGACACGAGGCTGTTAGTCGTTCCGAAATCAAAACCTGCAATCATTGCACTCCCCCATCCAGTTCCTTCAGACGCGTGACCTCACGACTAATTGCAGTAAGTGCCCTGTCAACGAACTCCTCCGCTACACCTGTGCTTCCATGGCGAAGGGCATGAAGCCCGTCCCCCAAAAGCTCAGACTGAGTAGAGAGCCGTCGAATGACCTGCGTTCTGAGCGCCTCATAGTCATCAACGTGGTGGCTCTTATCGACCACGCGGTTGCTCCGCTCTACCGAAAGCCGCAGCTCAAGTTCATTGGCTTTGGACGCCAGCTCCGCGGCCTCTGCTCTTGCCTTCTCTATATCTGCTGCCAGTCTCTTTCCCAAAGCCTCGGCCGTTATGGCACGAAGCTCCTGCTCCCGTGCTTGTGAAATGGCCTTCTCCGTTTCCCTCTTCGAGTTACGGAGAACATGCTCGAAGTGCCGTGAGACTTGGCTCAGTGCTTCCGTGTTCCTTGCTGTCGCCAGAAGAGCAGCCGTCTTATATGCACTTGGCAGGGCCGGAGCGTCCCAGACAGTGGCACTCATGTCCTCGATGAACTGCCGCGAAGTCCACCGATCGCGAAGGACGCGGAAGAGCTCCAGAGCGGATACCGCGTTGGAGCGAAGCCGCGCCCGGCTTGCGTCGCTGAATTCGGATTCCTCTTTCAGCCCCAAAGCGCTGAATGTTATGCGCTGGGCCTCACGATTGACTTCTTCAGCCGTAAGCATTTCCAGGGGCCGCTGTTCCGTCAGGCGCTCAATCCGCCCCTCGAAGAGTTTGTGGCTTGCAAAAGCCACGACAACCAGATCGAGAATCCGGCCACGCACAAGCGTTTCTGATCCCAGCTCAGCCAGTGATGACAATAAACTCGGCGGAACGGCAAATAGCGTATCTCTCCCAGCTAATTGCCGAACAGTATCGATTTCTGCTTGCTCATCCTCTGGCCGTACCGACAGCTCGAATATATCCTTTCGGGACAAACTGAGCTTTCGTCCAGCTTCGCTATAGGCATATTCCATCAATGCGAGGATCGTTTTGGGCCGCTCGCGCTTGTTGCTGTTATCCCGGTTGGGCGTTTGCGGGTCCTTGGCCGCAGGCTCCCTAGGCAGGGGCGCGCCCGAGCCATCAGCCGGATCAACTCCAGTGGGTCCGTCGTCTGTTGTCACTTTCTCAGAACTCCTTGACGTTGAACTCGGGGTCGAAAACTTGTGTACCACTTCTCGCTCAGACGGCTGTGTCGAAGGCTTTCGGCATGTCGCAGCGCTGCAGGGAGGTCCCCTACAGCCAGCGCATGCTCAGCCGCCACCAGGTGGAGCTTAAGCGCGTCGTAGGGTCGCTGTGAACCAATATTGGCAGCCAGCTCAGCCATGTCATCGGCTGCTGTGCCATCGAGTGGTAATGCAGACCACCTGAGCACTTGTTCGATTACCGAGTCGCTGAGCGCGACATCCAGGCTCGGGTGTGGCGACTGCGACAGCGCATCGGGCAACCAGCTTTCCCCTTTGAGGAGCGCCTGAAATCGTATGGACACTTCCGCAACGCGCTGGCTCTTGGTCTTCGTCATGGCGCGTTCGAACTGGTTGTAGTGGAAGGCAACGATGCCACATATAGCCTCTGCTGGAGGGCGATCGAAACTTCTCAAAATTCCGACAGCCTGATCGTATTTGCCCTCATAGCCGCTGCCCTCACCTGATCGCTCGGAACCCTCTGCCCCCGCAGCATCCTCGCGTGCCAGAACTCCGTAAAGGTAGTTTGCGAGACCGGATTGATACCGGGCTGCAGTGCGGTGTTGTTTGCAGCGCATGATGAAGTCGTCAATAGACCGGCGACTCAGCTCGCCCCCGTCGACCAAGCGCGCCAAGGCAGCATCAACCCCGTCAAGATCATCCATATCAGCGAGCGCGAACTCGAACTGGAAAGTCTCCACAACACCCAGATTCGAAAGTGTCACGTCCACAACACCGCTCCGCTGAGATGACAGAAATTCTGCAGCGTCTCCGACAGAAACTGTCTTGCCGTTGATACTCACAGCGTCAGCTGTGCGTATCACCCAATCATTTGCGGTGGTTTCGCTGGTGATGGTTAGGCGACTCCTGCCGCATTCCCGCCCGTTGAACACGAGAACAGGGCGTCGCACGGGGTGGCCCTCAAAAGTGTGTACGCGCAGATCACGGGCCGTTGAAAACTCCACCCCGCAGGTCGTGCACGGAAAGGTCACCTCTTTGGGATCCGCAAATGGACTTGAACCTTCACCTGTGGGCTCATGAAATTCCATGTAGCCGGTGTGCCAAAAACCCACTATCTTTCGACCTGCCCAGTAAACAGTTGAGAAACAGTGGGCACAGGGCGGCGAAGGCCATGCACCCAATGCTTTTTCTCCGTATGGCGCCCGCGCAGATCCCCGGACCTACTCATGCTTTTCCTTTCGACGAACCCCCAACGCCGATCAGCCATAGCTGAGCAAGCCGTTTTCATTAGTTCGAGATCATATCCCTGCTGGGAGTGGCGCCGCATACGCAACGCTCCCATTACGCTTTTAGGACTCAAATCTTTCCCCCTGTCCGAGTCGTAGTCCTGCTGCACTATTCGTCTTCCCCAATTCCTGTTCTTCTCCATGAGTGGTTGCTCACCCGCCGCGTCACCCCTCCTGCGATTAAAGAACCTTCCAAATCGGACTCTTTGTGTGAGTGTCCTGCCTCAAAGAGAGCCGACCAGTTGCGCATCAGAGGTTCCAAGAACTGGTCAATTACGGGATCTGGATCCGCGCAGCCTCCTGCAGCAGCGGATCAGAAATCATGACGGTGGCAGCGCCCGGCGCAATATCGAAGGCGATGTTTCCCCGCGCTTTGTCCCCGGGAAGAATCTCACCGGAGCCCAGCTGATTGTCGGCGAACAGGCTCATGTCTGCCTTACGCCCGTTTGCATCCTTTGCCGAGAAGTAGAGCGGGTTGGAGCTCGTCTTGCCGGATTCCGTTTCCCACAGGACCTCAAGGAGCAGGTAGGTGCCGTTCTTCGACGGGGTGGCGAAGGCGCCGATGGTGACAGAGTCGGTGCGGACAGCGGACACGATGGTGATCCTGGCGACGTTGCCGTTGCGCATCTTCACGGAGAACGGAACGCCGACCGTAGGTGCCGCGGGAGCAGCAGGAGCGGACGCCGGCGGTGCTGCCGCTGGCGGGGCGGCAGGAGGAGCGGCGGCCGGCGCGGCTACTTCCGCAGACGCTGCGGTGGAGGCAATCGGGCTGGAGTCCGCAGCCGGCTTGGTCCCGCTTGAGCAGGAGCCCATAACGACGCCGAGCAACAGCACGCCTGCCGGGATTACGAAGCGCTTCTTCTTGAAAAACGGGCGTTTGGCCGGGGCTGCAGGAACGGGGACGGTCGGGAATGAATCAAAGTTCTGGTGTGTCATGGTGATGCCTTTCGAGAGTGGGTTTGATGGTGCTGCGGGTGCTATTGCTTTTCCCATTTGCCGCAGCGGCTGGATTTGAAATCCTGGCCGGCGGACAGCGCTACCGAGGGTCGCCCGCCGCCGGGCAGGTCGTTGTCGATGATGTTGCTTCCGTTGCTGCCGCTGGCGTAAATTCCCCAGTAGCAAGAGGAGCCGACGTCGGCCGCGGCCCGGTAGGTCCCGGGCTCGATGTCGGATCCCACAGTCCAGGTGCCGTCACTGACGGTGTTGGCTGCCTTAGCTTTCTCGGCTCCGGTGACTGCGTCTTCCCTGGTCTTGACTGCGGCCTCGGCAGTCTTGATCGCCGCGTCGGCCTTGCCCACTTCGGTCTCCCGCGTGGAAACTTTCGATTCACGTGCCGTGATGCCGCCCAGGAGGGTGTCGTACTTACCTTTGGTTGTCGCGTAACTCGACAGGGCGGCGTCGCGCTCGATCTCGACGGTGGCTTTCTCGCTGGCCAGCGCCGTGTAGGCATCGCTGGTCTTCGGGTCAGGGAGTACGGTTCCGAAGGCAATGCCTCCTCCAAGAAGGACGACGGCGGCCGTCGCCTGGAGGATTCGCTTCTTTCGGCTGCGCTTCGGGCCAGCCGCCGGCTGGGCCCCGGCATTAAGGCTGTCCGCGCCGCCAGCAGCCGGAGTTCCGGCGTCGTTTGTATTCAACATGTCCTCTTCCTCTGTTCGTGGAGTACCGCTAAGCGGCGACGGGATACTGATCCCCCAATACGCGGTTTCCCGCCGCCGCAGCAGCACCGGAAGATCCCTTCTTGGCTGCAAAACGAACCTATGACCGTTACCGCAGCTGGACATGCGTTAGTACTGATAACCCCGGTTATCAGTTGCAAAGTATGAATGTCGCCGGACGCCGCTAGGCTGGGGGCACAATCACGACTGAAGGGGGCAGCCATGGAGACACTCACGGGGACATTGCGGATGACGCTGTCCGATATCGCCGCCCTGGCCCGCGTGCAGCGGCCGGTCGTTTCTATGTGGCGCAAACGCAGCAGTGACGGCCCGCAGCCATTCCCGGCAGCCGTGGCCAACAAAAACGGCGTCGAGATGTTCGATGCAGACCACATCACTGACTGGCTCGTGGCGACTGGCCGTGGCAACAACCCCGAAGTGCGGAATGACGCAGCGGTTTTTGCGAGTCTGGCACAACCTGCAGACGAGGCACCACGCGACAGCCGGCAGACGTTCGACGGCCTCACTGGACTTCTGGCACTGAAGGTCATCACCGGACGGGCCCTCGGCCGGACCACCGCCGCAGACTTGCTGGATGCCGCAGATGAGGCTGACCCTGACGATGTGTTCCTCTACAGCGAACTTGAGGCCCTCGGCTCCGCACTGACAGGCCTGGCCGGTTTCGCCGACAGATTGGCGGACAGTGCCTTCAGCGCGCCGGCTGCCTTCGAGAAACTGTTGACCCACCGCTTCAAGGAAGGCCTGCGCGAGCAATCGGACACGGCGCTGACGGATGCGGCCGTTGAACTCGTAGGCGCCGCCGCCATCGAACTCGCCTCCACCCTGGACAGTAGGCCTGTGTTCGTCGATGCGACTCCCGGCGGGAGCGATGTGATGCTGAGCATCGGCGAGAGACTCCGCGAAGCAGAGCCTGCCAGCTTTCTGGCAGCGGATCACGACGGCGGCGCCTCACGTTTGGCCCGCCGGCGGCTGGCCGTGCATGGGGCGGACAGCGGGCCCGTAAAGGTCGACTCCAATGGAGCGTTCGCAGTCAATGGACCCGCCGTGCACGTGGCACAGTACCCGGCGCCCGGCAAGCCTGGCGAAGACACCGTGGGTATCCTGTCCGGCATCGAGAACATCGTCCTTCAAATGGATGACAGACAGCGGGCTGTGGTCCTTGCCCCGGCCAGAGTGCTGACTGACATGCTGTCCGGCCAAGCCGGCAACCTCCGCTCGGATCTCCTCCGGTCCGGCCGCGTACGTGCCATCGCGCGGCTGCAGCCGGGCCTCCTTCGCGCCAAGCCGCGCGAACCGCAGGCCCTGTGGATACTGGGACCGTCGTTCGCGGAAGTGCCCATCGCCGACCGATGGACCATGGTGGCTGACCTCAGCACCAAACCCCTCACCCTTGATGTAAGCCAGGATCTGATCAGCGACGTCGCCGCCTCCATGGGCGACCGCGCCACCATCCGCGCCCACTCCTTCAGGTTCGCGCGGCTGGTCCAGACCCGCATCCTGCTCGCCAGCCACGGCGCGCTGGTCAGCGTCCCGGCAGCCAAGAGTACGACGCCGGGGCGAGGCGCCGAGGCAGCGCTCCGGATCGAGGAACTCATCCGGGTCCTGTCCGCCGGGGCGGCCGAGCCGCCATCCCTGCCGGCAGTGCTGCCCGCCGCGGAGGGCGTCTCACAGCGGCCCGCCACTGTCCAGGCACTCATCAACTCCGGAAATCTCAAATACCTCAAAGGAATTCGGCTGGACGAGGCTGACCTGAACCGCCGCGACGGAAGCCGCATCCTCGGCCGCGAGGAGTTGATGGACGGGCACAGCGCCCAACCGCGCTTCATCACCCTTCTCGACTTCGCCGCAAGATACCCCGCCGGGCGGCTCACCGAACCTGGAGACGTTGTCTTCTGTACCAGCCCGCGCCCCGCCGCGACGGTCGACGCGGAGGGTGGCGCCGTCGTCGTCTTTCCTGCCCGGATCCTGAGGATTGATCAAGGCGACCCTGGCGGACTGCTGCCCGCCGTCGTCGCCGCTGACATCAACAGACTCAACGCGGCGGACAAGTCCTGGCGGAACTGGCTGCTGCGGCGCGCACCGGAAGTCCAGCGCCAGCCGCTCACCAACGCCCTGCAGCGCCTGCAACACGAGCAGGCCCAAGCCCGTCAACGTCTCGAACGCCTGGAAGAACTCGCTACCCTGATTACGGACGGCGTAGCGGGCGGAAGCCTCACCCTGACAGACCCCATTTCCCACGCCGGACCAGTAGAAGGAACTGCATAATGCCCCCGAAGTTGAAGGTGGACCTCGCCCCGTCCACTATGAAGGAACTGAAGGACACCCTCTGGAAGGCGGCGGATAAGCTCCGCGGTTCGATGGATGCCTCGCAGTACAAGGACGTGATCCTGGGGCTGGTGTTCCTGAAGTACGTGTCCGACGCGTTCGAGGAGCGCCGCGGGCAGATCCAGGCCGAGCTGGAGGCGGACGGGCTCAACGACGAGCAGATCGCCCAGCTGATCGACGACGTGGACGAGTACACCGGCCGGGGCGTGTTTTGGGTGTCGCCCCTCGCCCGCTGGACCTACCTCGCGGAACACGCCAAGGGCCTGGACGCGGTGGCCGGCGCGGCGCCGAAGTCCATCGGGCTGCTCATCGACGAGGCCATGGAGCTCATCATGGCGGACAACAAGTCCCTGGCAGCTACCCTCCCCCGTATTTACAACCGTGACAACGTGGACCAGCGCCGCCTGGGCGAACTGCTGGACCTGTTCAACTCCGCCCGGTTCACCGGCCAGGGCGCCAGCAAGGCGCGCGACCTGCTCGGTGAGGTGTACGAGTACTTCCTGGAGAAGTTCGCCAAGGCCGAGGGCAAACGCGGCGGCGAGTTCTATACGCCGGCCGGCGTGGTCCGCGTCCTGGTGGAGGTTCTTGAACCGCACCGTGGACGGGTTTACGACCCGTGCTGTGGTTCGGGCGGCATGTTCGTCCAGGCCGAGAAGTTCCTGGCCGCGCACCACCTGGAGGGTTCGGACATTTCCGTCTACGGCCAGGAGCTCAATGAGCGCACCTGGCGGATGGCGAAGATGAACCTGGCCATCCACGGCCTGAACGCCAACCTGGCCTCCCGCTGGGGCGACACGTTCGCCCGCGACCAGCATCCGGAGCTGACCGGGACCAACGGCGCGGACTTCATCATGGCCAACCCGCCGTTCAACATCAAGGACTGGGCCCGCTCCGAGTCCGATCCGCGCTGGAAGTACGGCGTGCCGCCCGCAGGCAACGCCAACTACGCGTGGATCCAGCACATCATTTCCAAGCTGGCGCCCGGCGGCAGTGCCGGCGTGGTCATGGCCAACGGCTCCATGTCCTCCAACTCCGGCGGCGAGGGCGAGATCCGCGCCCAGCTGGTGGAGGCCGACCTCGTCTCCTGCATGGTGGCGCTGCCCACCCAGCTGTTCCGCAGCACAGGAATTCCGGTCTCCACCTGGTTCTTCGCGAAAGACAAGACAGCCGGCCCGCGCGGCTCCGTGGACCGGACGGGGCAGGTGCTCTTCATCGACGCCCGGAACCTTGGCTACATGGTGGACCGCGCCGAGCGTGCCCTGTCCGACGAGGACATCGCCAAGATCGCCAACACCTTCCACGCGTGGCGCGGCTCGGCTTCCGCCGGCGAGGCGGGTCTGACGTACGACGACGAGGCCGGCTTCTGCTATTCGGCCACCCTCGCGGAAATCAAGGCCGCCGACTACGCACTGACTCCCGGACGCTATGTCGGGGCCGCCGATGTGGAGGACGACGGCGAGCCGGTCGAAGAGAAGATCGCCCGGCTATCGAAGGAACTGTTTGAGCAGTTCGAGGAGTCCGAGCGATTGGCTCAGGTTGTGCGCGAGCAGTTGGGGAGGGTTTCGTGACGTTGGCCCTTGAGGAATTTTGCTCCCACGTAGTCGACTGCAAGAACAGGACGGCGCCTGAAGACCCGACAGGTGAGTACTTCGCTGTGGGCACGCCTGCAATGCGCGGCAACGTGATCAACTACTCGGAAGCCCGTCGGATCAATGAAGCCACGTTCGCCGAATGGACCGCCCGGTTGCTTCCAAGAGAAGGCGACATTCTCTTTGCCCGTGAAGCGCCAGTAGGTCCGGTCGTTTCCATACCTGCTGGCGGTAAAGTGGCTGCCGGTCAACGGACAATGCTGCTGAGGACAGACCCGGAGAAAGCGGATTCGGACTTCTTGCGCTTATATCTCAGTGCACCCATAACACAGGCACGTATTCTCGCTCTAGCGCATGGTTCGACCACGCCGCACCTGCGGGTCGCTGACGTACGATCTTTCCCTGTCGATCTGCCGTCTTTGAATGAGCAAAAGGCGGTTGCCGAGGTCCTGGGCGCCCTCGACGACAAGATCGCCGCCAACACCAAACTCGCCACCACGGCAGACGACTTCCTATCTTCGACGTTCACGTCGTTGCTAACCAATGACTTGAAGGAAGTCCCGCTCAGTGAAATTGCCTACGTCAACGTTGACACTGTAAAGCCGACCATGGGAGGTCAACTCCGTTACATCGACATAGCTTCAGTGGGGGTTGGAACCTACGAATTCCCGACTCCGATCGATTGGGAATCCGCACCCTCCAGGGCACGGCGTCGAGTGCGAAAAGGCGACACGATCTGGTCAACCGTCAGGCCAAACCGGCGATCCCATGCCCTGAACCTTTCTGATGATCCACTCCTTGTTGGCTCTACGGGCTTGGCTGTCTTGTCGCCGCGAACAGTTGGTTTTGCATACCTCTACGAAGTCACGAAACGGACTGAGTTCACCTCATACCTAGAGACCGTTGCAGAAGGTAGTGCTTATCCGGCCGTTCGTGCAGACCGGTTCCAAGCGGCCCCGGTCCCACTTCTGTCGGAAAATGACCGCCGATCGTTCGAAGCGCTGGCGGAACCCTTGCGAGAGTCGCTCCATTCTCTTTCCGAAGAGAACATTGCCCTCGCCGCAACCCGCGACGCACTCCTCCCCCAGCTCATGTCCGGCAAGCTCCGGGTCAAGGATGCGGAAGCAGTCCTGGAGACGGCCGGGGTGTGAACGTACAACGCGTTGCAACAACTGAGGCGGCAGTCAATTGTGCAGCAGCCCGCCGCCCAATTGACACTCGGCCACCCTGCAATGTTGCAACGCGTTGCACAGGTCGGAATAGACGCTGCCCGAACGGCCCCGTACGTCCCCTCACAATGTCTGCCCCCTTCGGTAGCTTCAAGGCAAGCAAACCAATCACACGAGGGGCTACTCATGTCGACACCAAGTAAGCAGAACCCGGCAGAACCTATCAAGATAGGCATCGGCCCCGGAACACGCAAGCATGCCGCTGGTGCGTCATTTCCCGAGACCCCCGCGAAAAGCACCATGCCGGCGTGGTATCCGGACTTGCTCGACGCCGTCTCCCAGCAGGTTGTGCTGGGCCGAGCCCGCGCCGTGGCCGCTGCCAATCAAGAACTGGTCGCCACGTATTGGGCCATTGGTCGCGACATCCTGATCCGCCAGGGAGAGGAAGGCTGGGGCACGAAAGTCACCACTCGTCTTGCTGCGGATCTTAAGGAGCGCTTTCCTCAATCCAAAGGGTTCTCGCCCCGGAATCTCATGTTCATGCGTGCGCTTGCAGCCACATGGGACGAGCAAGCAATTGTGAAAGCGCCGCTTTCACAATTGCCCTGGTATCACCATATTGCCCTCATTCAGAAGCTCAACGAGCCCGAAGCCCGCCTCTGGTACGCATCCGCCGCCGTCGAACATGGTTGGTCCCGCAACGTTCTGGTCCACCAAATCGAAAGCCAGCTCCACGCACGCGCCGGTAAGTCCATCAACAATTTCAAGGCGACGCTGCCGCCGTCGGACTCTGACCTCGCCGATCAACTCACCAAAGACCCCTATATCTTCGACATCGTTTCCATGACGGACAAACGCCACGAACGTGAGCTGGAAGGCCAGCTCATCAAGCATGTTGAGAAGTTCCTTCTGGAGCTCGGCCAGGGCTTCGCGTTCGTCGGCGAGCAGGTTCGCCTGGTGGTCGGCGGCGACGAATTCTTCGCCGACCTCCTCTTCTACCACCTGAAACTGCGCGCCTACATAGTCATCGAGTTGAAGGCCACGAAGTTCGATCCGGGCTACCTCGGTCAAATCGGGTTGTACATGGCTGCCGTTGACGACCTCCTGGCCCACCCGGAGGACAAGCCGACTATCGGCCTACTGCTCTGCAAATCCAAAAACAACGTGGTGGCCGAGTACGCGCTCCGGACCACCCAGATGCCCATCGGCGTCTCCGAGTGGAAGACAGAAATCGTGGAATCGCTGCCCGCGGAATTCGCCTCCACGCTGCCCAGCATCGAAGAGCTCGAGGCCGAACTTTCGCAGGAACTATCATCAGAAGATCCGGTCAACCAGGGGGAATCACCGTGACAGCACCAGCAATAGCTTTTTCCGAGGCCGACTGGGAAGGGGCCGCGAAGGAGCGGCTCGGGGAACTGGACTGGAAACCCGTCGAGGGCCAGTCAATCGCACCGGGCTCCGGAGAACGCGATTCCTGGGCTGAGCTGCTCATCCGGCCGCGGCTGCTCGAAGCCCTGCGGCGGCTCAACCCAACCGTCCCGGCGCCGTACCTGCAGCAGGCGCTGGCGGAAATCACGTCACCCGCATCGAACGATGCTCTGGCGGAGAACCACCGGATCCACGACTGCCTGGTAGACGGCTACCGGCTGTCCTACATCGATTCCGACGGCTACGAAGCCAACCCGACCATCAGGATCATGAGCCAGGAACCCGACCAGAACGACTGGCTCGCCGTTAACCAGGTAACTCTCGTGGAGGGCGACTACAAGCGCCGCTTCGACATCGTCCTCTACTGCAACGGCATGCCCGTCAGCGTCATCGAACTCAAAAAGGCCGGCAACGCCCACGCCGACCTTCCCGGCGCGCACGCCCAGCTTCAGACCTACCTCCGCGAATTCCCCATGGCCTTCCGCTTCTGCGTGTTCACGCTCGCCTCGGACGGCATCCAGGCCAAGTACGGAACGCCGTTCACCCCCTTCAATCACTTCTCACCGTGGAACGTGGACGACGACGGCGTGCCGGTTCCGCAGGGCCTGATGCTCGACGGCGACGCCGTTACCGCCCTGGATACCGCACTGGACGGTCTCTACAACCAGGAACGTTTCCTGCAGCTGACCCGAAACTTTACGGCGTTCGATCAGGGCTCGGGCGGGCTGGCCAAGCGCATCGCCAAGCCGCACCAGTACTATGCGGTCACCAAGGCGGTGGCGAGCACCATCCAGGCGGTGGAGAGCAACGGCAAGGCCGGCGTGGTCTGGCATACCCAGGGTTCGGGCAAGTCCATGGAGATGGAACTGTATGCCAACATGGTGGCCCGTGCGCCCAAACTGAAGAACCCGACCGTCGTCGTCATCACGGACCGGAACGAGCTGGATGGCCAGCTGTTCGAGGGCTTCGACCGCAGCCTGCTGCTGGCGGAGTCGCCCAAGCAGATCAAGAGGCGCTCCGAGCTGCGGGACGAGTTGAGCAACCGGACGACAGGCGGAATCTATTTCACCACGCTGCAAAAGTTCGGCCGCAGCAAGTCGGAGAAGGACGCCGGCGCGGACCACCCGCTGTTGTCCGACCGGCGGAACATCATCGTGGTGGTGGATGAGGCGCACCGCTCGCACTACGACGATCTGGACGGCTACGCCCGCCACCTGCGTGATGCCCTGCCGCACGCGACCCTGATCGCGTTCACGGGGACCCCGATCTCTTTTGACGACCGCAACACCCAGGCCGTCTTCGGTGACTACATCGATATCTACGACCTCTCGCGGGCGGTGGAAGACGGAGCCACAGTGCCTGTCTACTTCGAACCGCGGCTCATCAAAGTGGGCCTGGCTTCGGATGTCACCGAGGAGATCCTGGACCAGGCCGCCGACGAGGCAACTCTCGGCCTGGACGACACCGAGCGGGCGCGCCTCGAGGCGAGTGTCGCCGTCGTCAATGCCGTTTATGGTGCCCCGCAGCGAATCGCTGCGTTGGCTGAAGACCTGGTGGCGCACTGGGAGAACCGGCGCGAGCGGATGGGCAAGTTCATCGAGGCGCCCGGCAAGGCGATGATCGTGGGCGGAACGCGGGAGATCTGCGCAAAGCTGTACTCAGCGATTGTGGAACTGCGGCCGGGCTGGCATTCGGACGACCTATCGAAGGGCAAAATCAAGGTGGTGTACTCCGGCGACGCGACCGATGCACCTCCAGTGTCGTTGCACGTACGCCGGGATTCGTTGAATGCCCAGGTGAAGGAGCGGCTCAAGAACATTGACGACGAGCTGGAGCTGGTGATCGTCAAGGACATGATGCTCACGGGCTACGACTCCCCTCCCCTGCACACGCTGTATCTGGACCGGCCGCTCAAAGGTGCGCTGCTGATGCAAACGCTGGCACGCGTGAACCGCACGTTCCGCGGCAAGGAAGACGGGCTGCTGGTGGCATACGCGCCGCTGGCGGAGAACCTGGCCAAGGCGCTAGGCGAGTACACGCAGTCGGACCGGGCCAACAAGCCGGTGGGCAAGAACATCGATGAGGCTGTTGGGCTGACTGTTTCCCTCGTGGAGTCCCTGCGGTCCCTGCTGGCTGGCCATGACTGGAAAGCTGTGCTGATGAAGGGTGGGCCGAAGTCTTTCCTGAACGCAGTGACTGGAGCGGTCAGCTACCTGCGCAACCCTGCGACGCCCGGTAACCAACCTGCAGACGGCGAAGAGTCGGTTGCCGCGAAGTACCGCAAGTTCTCCAGCCAACTCTCGCGCGCGTGGGCACTATGCTCCGGGTCTGAGACATTGGCCGAGCTGCGTCCGGAAATTCAGGTGTATGAGGAGATCCGCGTCTGGATGGCCAAGTACGACGCCGCGGACCGGCAGGCCAGCGGTGAGCCGGTTCCGGAGGAGATCCAACGCTTGCTGGGCCAGCTGATCGCCAATGCCACGTCGTCCGGCGAGGTGCTGGATATCTATGATGCTGCCGGCATGCCGAAGCCGTCCCTGGATGACCTGACGCCGGAGTTCATCGCGAAGACGCAGAAGGCCCGCAACCCGCAGCTGGCTATCGAGGCGCTGCGGAAGCTCATCGCCGACGAGTCCGCCGCGTCCACTCGCAACAACGTGATCCGGCAGAGGGCGTTCTCCGAACGGATCACCGAGCTGATGAAGAAGTACACCAACCAGCAGCTCACCTCGGCTGAGGTCATCGCTGAGCTGGTGGAGCTGGCTCGCGAGGTTGCCGCTGAAGGCAACCGCGGTGCGAACTTCACTCCCCCGCTGAACTCAGACGAACTCGCGTTCTACGATGCCGTAGCTTCGAACGAATCCGCGGTGGCGGTGCAGGGCGAAGGGAAGCTGGCCGAGATCGCCCGGCAGCTCGTGAATGTGATGCGGCGAGACGTACGGACCGACTGGACCGTGCGCGACGACGTCCGCGCCAAGCTTCGTTCATCCATCAAGCGTTTGCTTGTGCTCAACGGCTATCCGCCCGACAAGCAGCCGGAGGCAATCAAGCTGGTCATGGAACAGATGGAATCCATGGCACCAAGGTTTGCTGAGGCGCGGACGTGACGCCGAGGTGGCATCCCGTGGCAAACCGGAGACCACTGGCTCGAAAACCAGAAGACACCGACGGGGCCCGCATGAAAAAACTCATGTTGGGGTCACAGGCTTGGGTGCACCGCCGCGTCGACACTCTGAAGCTCGGCGAAGAGGGCTCCACGCGAAGGTGCGTCTCCTTGGACGTAACCGTCCCCAGCGACTTGGAAATCGTCGGGTCAAAGGGAAAAGTTCTGGTGCCGCTTGCGCTGATAGCAAAGGCTCGGCTCCGCGATGTCGATACGGCCGACCGTGATGGAAAAACGATACCCATTTTGGGAACACTGGATAACAGCCAGCTGGCGCTGGACCTGTTGGTCGACCTGGCACCGGCTTGGATAGTCCGAGATCCCGAACTCTGGGCAACGTGTGAAACACACATCAATGAGTTGGTTGCCGCCGATGTGCCAAACGGTCCCGAACGGGCTTCCTTCGATCGCTGGATCGCCACACTAACGACGGGGGAAGGATCTGAGGTGGACCCTGATCTCGCGGTGTTCGCCGGTCTTGCGAGGCAGCTCTCCGAGAATTTCCTCTTCATCGTCGAAGTCGACCGGAACATTCTTGATGTCAGAACGGTCCTGAAGTTCTCCCACGATTTGGACTCACCAGCCGTGACCGGTGGAGCCGAAACCGCGGGTTTTGGTATGCAGATCGCCGATTTTGGCTTCGCTGCCAGTCAGCACATCGAAGTCCAGGTCCCCGCCGGACTAGCCGTTGAATCAATGTACGTGGTCGAGCTTGACCCCTCAGGTGAACCCGTGGACTACGACTTCGACATTGCTGAGGTGGAGCGAACGACCAGCCACGTGGCCTTGTCACCGGGATCAAGGTTCAGCACGGGAGAACTCCGTGTAGATGTCATCCCGGCGCGTCGGGGCATCTACTGGTTTGCACTCCTCACCGTACCCGTTGTACTTCTCCTGACTGTGCTTGCATGGCTGGATAAAACAGACGTTTTGGAGATCGTCTCTGCAGACTTCAAGGTGCCCTCGCCGTCTGCATCTCTGTTCCTGGTGGGACCAGCGATCTTTTTGTCATGGCAGGCACGCGCCCCTGAACACGCCCTGACTGGAACCCTTTTGAGCCCACTGCGCCATATGTTCATGCTCTCGGCGACGTCGCTGGTCCTGATGGCAGCTGCCGCTGCCATCCCCTTACAGCATGCGTCATGGGAGGTTCTCTGGATCGCTGTAGGCGGAACACAAGTCGTGGCGACGATCTGGTTGTTGGCATTTCGGCTAAACTTTCCCATTATGGGGGGACGTCCAGGATGAAATGTCACACCTCGTTGAGACTATGATTGAACCAACAGGAGAAGGTAGTGATGGCAGGCATTAAGCGCGTGCGGAAGCTCCGGAGCATACAACGAGGGGATCTTCAGGAAACACTGAAGCTTGTCCGTGAAGCCGAGTTCACCATAGATACAGGCGCCGGATCATTAGGGCGGCCCGGTACGTTGAAGAGCACGGAAACCGCAAAGGGTGTCGTGGAGAGGGTGCTGGCATCCAGGACTAGCCGTTCACATCACCCTGTCTGAATGTTTTGCGGACGCGTCCGGCAACTGCAGGCGGAGCCCTTGGAGTTTCACTAGAAAGACCCTGCACATTTTATGTGCAGGGTCCTTCTCGTAGGCAGTCGCCACATTGGAGTACTTTCAACTCAACGATGTGTTTCTTCCACCGCACGACCTACTCTTCAGGGCTTAGGTGACAGTCATCTCATAAAGACAACAAGGCAGTCAGTCCTAGAAGTCCCAGTCGTCGTCTTCCGTATTGACAGCCTTGCCAATGACGTAGGACGAACCTGACCCGGAGAAGAAGTCGTGGTTTTCGTCAGCGTTCGGTGACAGTGCCGAGAGGATGGCCGGGTTCACGTCGGTGACGGAAGCCGGGAACATGGCCTCGTAGCCCAGGTTCATCAGCGCCTTGTTGGCGTTGTAGTGCAGGAACTTCTTGACGTCCTCGGCCAAGCCCACGGAGTCGTAAAGATCATGGGTGTACTGGACTTCGTTTTCGTACAGCTCGAAGAGCAGTTCGAACGTGTAGTCCTTGATCTCCTGCTTGCGTTCCTCGGACAGGCCTTCGAGGCCCTTCTGGAACTTGTAGCCGATGTAGTAGCCGTGCACTGCCTCATCGCGGATGATCAGGCGGATCAGGTCAGCGGTGTTCGTCAGCTTGGCCCGTGAGGACCAGTACATCGGCAGGTAGAAGCCCGAGTAGAACAGGAAGCTCTCCAGCAGGGTGGAGGCCACCTTGCGCTTCAGGGGGTCGTCGCCCTGGTAGTAGTCCATGACGATCTGCGCCTTCTTCTGAAGGTTCGCGTTCTCGGTGGACCAGCGGAAGGCCTCGTCGATCTCCTTGGTGGAGGCCAGCGTGGAGAAGATGGAGGAGTAGCTCTTGGCGTGCACGGACTCCATAAACGCGATGTTCGTGTATACGGCTTCTTCGTGCGGGGTCAGCGCATCCGGGATCAAAGAGACGGCGCCGACCGTGCCCTGGATGGTGTCCAGCAGGGTGAGGCCGGTGAACACGCGCATGGTGAGCTGCTGCTCATCCGGGGTCAGCGTGGCCCACGACTGGACGTCGTTGGAGAGCGGGATCTTCTCCGGCAGCCAGAAGTTATTGACCAGACGGTTCCAGACGTCCACGTCCTTTTCGTCCTGGATGCGGTTCCAGTTGATGGCCTCGACGTGGCTCAGCAGCTTGACTTTCTCAGTCATGTCTATTCTCTCTCCTTGACCTTACGGGTCTCCCCGAAGGCTAGCTGAGGCTGGACCTGCGCCGATCTTTTGATCGACGCCGGTCCAGCCAGGCCATCCGTTACTTCGATTCCTTCACCGTTGTTTTCGGATGCTTATCTGCATACTTGGGTGTTACATACTGCCCAGTTCCCGCGTCGCGGAACTTGGGCGGATTCTTCTTACCAGCCACTGTATTCACCTCCTTCCGGGATCTACATCCCGGAAGGAGGATCGTCGACAGACGACCGACAACTCCTGTAAACTCAACAGTCCAAGGCAATCACTTTGGAACCGTCTCGTTACCGGGACGAATTGAGGAGTCATGTTAGAGCATGGCTCCTCAAGCTTTTAAGCGTCCTACACGACTTGGTTGAAACTTCAACTAAAGCATGCACGAAACACAGTTGTCCACCTCAGTCCCTTCCAGCGCGAGCTGGCGGAGACGGATGTAGTAGATGGTCTTGATGCCCTTTTTCCAGGCGTAGATCTGGGCTTTGTTGATGTCACGCGTGGTGGCGGTGTCCTTGAAGAACAGCGTCAGGGACAGGCCCTGGTCAACGTGCTGGGTAGCAGCGGCGTAGGTGTCGATGACTTTCTCGTAGCCGAGCTCGTACGCGTCCTGGTAGTACTCCAGGTTGTCGTTGGTGAGGTACGGCGCCGGGTAGTACACGCGGCCCAGCTTGCCTTCCTTGCGGATCTCGATCTTGGACGCCACCGGGTGGATCGAGGAGGTGGAGTTGTTGATGTAGGAGATCGAGCCCGTGGGCGGGACTGCCTGCAGGTTCTGGTTGTAGATGCCGTGCTCCATGACGGAAGCCTTGAGCTCGCGCCAGTCTTCCTGGGTGGGGATGTGGATGTTCTTGAACAGCTCCGCGACCTTAGCGGTCTGCGGCACCCACTCGCGGTCGGTGTACTTGTCGAAGAACTCGCCCGAGGCGTACTTGGACTTCTCGAAGCCGCCGAACGTCTGACCGGTCTGAATGGCCAGCTTATTGGAGGCGCGGACCGCGTGGTACACCACCGAGTAGAAGTAGATGTTGGTGAAGTCCAGGCCCTCTTCGGAGCCGTAGTGGACCCGCTCGCGGGCCAGGTAGCCGTGCAGGTTCATCTGGCCCAGGCCAATGGCGTGGCTCTGGTCGTTGCCGCGGGCAATGGAAGGCACCGAGGTGATGTTGGACATGTCCGAGACAGCCGAGAGAGACCGGATGGCCGTCTCGATGGTCAGGCCGAAGTCCGGGCTGTCCATGGTCTTGGCGATGTTCAGCGAGCCCAGGTTGCAGGAGATGTCCTTGCCGGTCTCAGCGTAGGACAGGTCATCGTTGTACGTGGTGGGCTGGGAGACCTGGAGGATCTCCGAGCACAGGTTGGACATGATGATCTTGCCGTCAATCGGGTTCTCCCGGTTCACGGTGTCCTCGAACATGATGTACGGGTAGCCGGATTCGAACTGGATCTCAGCGAGCGTCTGGAAGAACTCACGCGCCTTGATCTTGGTCTTCTTGATCCGGGAGTCGTCCACCATCTCGTAGTACTTCTCGGTGACCGAGACGTCGGAGAACGGCATGCCGTAGACGCGCTCGACGTCGTACGGGGAGAAGAGGTACATGTCCTCGTCCTTTTTGGCCAGCTCGAACGTGATGTCCGGGATGACGACGCCCAGCGAGAGGGTCTTGATGCGGATTTTCTCGTCCGCATTCTCGCGCTTGGTGTCCAGGAAGCGGTAGATGTCCGGGTGGTGCGCGTGCAGGTACACCGCGCCGGCACCCTGGCGGGCACCGAGCTGGTTGGCGTAGGAGAAGCTGTCCTCGAGGAGCTTCATCACGGGGATGACGCCGGAGGACTGGTTCTCGATCTGCTTGATCGGGGCGCCCACTTCGCGGATGTTGGTCAGTGCGAACGCCACACCGCCGCCGCGCTTGGACAGCTGCAGGGCGGAGTTGATGGACCGGCCGATCGACTCCATGTTGTCTTCGATGCGGAGCAGGAAGCAGGAGACCAGCTCGCCGCGCTGGCGCTTGCCGGCGTTCAGGAACGTGGGCGTGGCCGGCTGGAAGCGGCCTTCGATGATCTCGTCCACCATCTGCAGGGCGAGCTGCTCGTCGCCGCGGGCCAGGTGCAGGGCAACCATGCACACCCGGTCCTCGTAGCGCTCCAGGAAGCGCTTGCCGTCGAACGTCTTCAGTGTGTAGGACGTGTAGAACTTGAACGCGCCCAGGAAAGTCTCGAAGCGGAACTTCTTCTTGTACGCGCGGTTGTAGAGCTCGCGGATGAAGTTCATCGTGTACTGGTCGAGGGTTTCGCGCTCGTAGTACTGGTTCTTCACCAGGTAATCGAGCTTCTCCTCCAGGTCATGGAAGAACACCGTGTTGTTGTTCACGTGCTGCAGGAAGTACTGGTGCGCAGCCTCGCGGTCAGCCTCGAACTGGATCTCGCCGTTGGGGCCATAGAGGTTCAGCATGGCGTTCAGCTCGTGGTAGCCCAGGCCCTTGTAGGCGGCCGGCATCTCGGGCTTCTCCAGGTCGACGCCGTGCTTTTCAGCAACACGGGTTCCCTGGCCTTCGGCCCTGGTTACTTCTGTGTCTGAGACAGTCGTGTCCAAAACGTATCCAATCCTTGGTTGACCCGGGCCACGTCTTCTGGCGTGCCCATGAGTTCGAAACGGTAGAGCCGGGGTACCTGGCATTTGGCGGCGATGATGTCCGCAGCCATGCAGTAGTTGTCCCCGAAGTTTGTGTTGCCGGCACCGATGACCCCGCGGATCAGTTTCCTGTTCTGCGGGTTGTTCAGAAAGCGGATGACCTGCTTGGGCACTGATCCCTCTCCCCCGGTACCGCCATAGGTCGGCAGCACCAGCACGAACGGCCGGGTGGCGAGAAGGGGTGCATCCTTTGAATGAAGCGGGATCCGGGCGTTCTCCCGGCCGAGCTTTGAGACGAAGCGGCTGGTGTTCTCGGAGGTGGAGGAAAAGTAGATGAGCTGGCTCTGCGTGGTGACAGGCGGCAATCCGGCCACTTGGGCCTCGGCCACTGCCAGTGCTGCCACGGGAGTTACCTCAGGAGTGTTGATGGGTTGCCGGATGGCGGAAAGTGCGGCCTTAGGCCACGGAGGAAACGGAAGCCAGGGCCAGTTCCTCGATCTTGTCCGGGCGGAAGCCTGACCAGTGGTCCTGGTCGGTGACCACTACGGGAGCCTGCATGTAACCCAGGGCCTTCAGGCGCTCGAGGGCCTCGGCGTCCTGGGAGATGTCAACGCTCTGATAAGTGATGCCCTTTTTGTCCAGCGCACGGTAGGTTGCGTTGCACTGAACACAAGCCGGCTTTGTGTAAACCGTAACGGTCATGGTCCCTGTCCCCTTTTATCGAAATCTTCGCTCGTCTTTGTCCCGCCCAAGCTGTACGTCGATACTACATGTAGTGCAGACGGCTCTCCGGAACCCCAAGATGATGTATTACAAGTATGTCATTTAATGCACTTTTAATCCACAGGCAAGGGCCCTCAAAATGTCCGGATTTCAGGCATTTTCGCGGACGAAATCCACACCCTGTGGAGTACTTAGCCACATTTAACGCCCCGCGTGTCGTTTTCCGGACGGCGTGTCGCGCCTTGTGGCTGCGCGTATGAAACGAGTGGCAGACCACTACATGTAGTGGTCAGGGGCACACGAGGACGACGCCGGGCGGACCCGCTTCAGCCCTGTGCCACCAGTTTGTCCCGGATCTCCCTGCGCAGGACTTTGCCAATGAGCGAGCGCGGAAGGGAGTCGAGCACCACCACCCGGCGCGGCACCTTGTAGGCGGTGAGATTTTCGCGGGCGAAGGCCAGGAGCGCCACAGAATCAAGGGTGGTTCCGGGGATGGGCACCACGGCGGCCACCACGTCTTCGCCGCCTCCAGGGCGGGGCAGCCCGACGACGGAGACTTCCGAAACGCCCGGGAAGGCGGCGATGACGTCCTCCACCTCGCTGGGCGAGACGTTGAAGCCGCCCGTGATGATCAGTTCCTTGATCCTGTCCCGGATGGTGACGAAGTAGTCATCGTCCACGGAGACGATGTCGCCGGTGCGGAACCAGCCGCCGTCGAGCAGTGAGTCCTCCGTCTCCTCCGGCCGGTTCCAGTAGCCGGCAAACACCTGGGGTCCACGGATCAGGAGTTCCCCCTCCTCGCCCGGGGCACGGTCCAGCGCGGTGTTCCTGGGATCAACCACCCTGATGTCGGTCAGCGGAAACGGAACCCCCACAGTGCCCGGCTTGCGGGTGGGACCGAACGGGTTCCCGATCGCAATCGGGGAGGTTTCGGTCAGCCCGTAGCCCTCAATAAGATAGCCGCCGGTCGCTTTCTCCCACGTCTCCACGGTCGCGGTGGGCAGGTTCATGGCGCCGGAGATCGAGAAACGGATGCTTTCCAGTCCGATCCCGCGTTCGGCTGCGGCGGCAGCGATCCGGTCGTAGATCGGCGGCACGGCAGGCAGGAACGTCGCCGGTGATTTCCTGAACGCCTTCAGCACCAGGTCGACGTCGAACCTGGGAAACAGGACCAGCTTCGCGCCGATGCTCAACGCGAAGGTCATGCACAGCGTCAGGCCGTAGGCATGGAACAGCGGCAGGACCGCATACACGGTTTCCCGGCCCTCCTTGAGCCCCGGAACCCAGGCGCGGCCCTGCGCGGCGTTCGCCTGCAGATTGGCATGGGTGAGCATGGCAGCCTTGGGCGTGCCTGTGGTGCCGGAGGTGTACTGGAGGACTGCTAGGTCCCCGGCGGCAGGCCGGGGGTGTTTCTTCTTGAGGTCTCCGGCGTCGAGCAGTTCCCGCCACGGCAGTACGGGCCGCACGGCCGGCGCCGGTCTGCTCTTCGCCTCCTGCCTGCCCACGGTAAGCGCGGCCCGGGCCTTGCGGGCCGCGGGAACCGGAAGCCGCAATGCCAGCCGCTGCAACAGCGGCATGGCAGGGATGAGCTCCACCGAGACGATGCTGCCGAGCACGACGTCGGGCGGCAGTTGGCGGACCCGCTCCACCGCCTTGTCCCAGACAATTGCGACGGTGGCCCCGTGGTCCTCGAAGAGGTGCCGCAGTTCGCGGTCCGTGTAAAGGGGATTGTGTTCCACCACTACCGCCCCCAGGCGCAGCACGGCGTGGAACGCGACAATGTGCTGCGGGCAGTTCGGCATGACGAGGGCAACCCTGTCCCCGGCCTTCACACCGAGCTTCTTCAGGCCCGCCGCTGCCCTGCTGATCTGTGTTCCAAGCTCGCGGTAACTGGTCCGGGCACCGAAGAACTCCAGTGCGGTCCTGGTGCCGTAACGGCGCACCGATTGGTCCAGGAGGTCCACCAGCGAACCGTCCGGAAGCACCAGGCCTGCCGGGACCCCGGGACCGTAGGACCGGGTCCATGGACGCTCACTCCACGGCTGCCCCGGCTGGGGAGCTGCACTGTTTCCAGCATGGCTGCCGGTCACTTTCCGGGTGGGTTTCCACTTCATGATCAGTCCTTGCCGCCGGAGTCTGCCCGGGGCTGCGAACACCCCGTCTGCGAACCAAGGGGCACGCCCGAATCACCCTACTAGAGCTGCGCCTCCCGGCGGTCCAGCACGATCTGCTGTACATCGAGGTAGCCGGACTGGAACCCTGCACGCGAGTAGGCCAGGTAGAAAATCCACATCCGCTGGAACACCGCATCGAAGCCCAGCTCCCCCACCTCCTGCGAGCGCGCAATGAACCTTTCCTCCCACAGGCGCAGAGTTGCGGCGTAGTGGTCGCCCATCCCCATCCGCTCCCGGACGCGGAGCGTGGTGTGCTGCTGTGTCACGCTCTCGATGGCCCGCACCGACGGCAGGAAGCCGCCGGGGAAGATGTACTTGTGGACCCAGGTGTAGGCGTTGCGGGTCGCCAGCATGCGCCCGTGCGGCATGGTGATGGCCTGGATGGCCACCTTCCCGCCCGGGGCCAGCACCCTGTCGATGGTCTGGAAGTAGATGGGCCAGTACTCATACCCCACGGCCTCAACCATCTCCACGGACACCACGGCGTCGAACTCGCCCTCCACCGCCCTGTAGTCCTGCAGGGCCACGGTGACCTGGTCCGCGTAGCCCGCGGCGGCGATGCGTTCCTGGGCCAGGGCCTGCTGTTCGCTCGAGAGCGTGACGCTGTAGACCGTGGCACCCCGGGCTGCCGCGCGCAACGCCAGCTCGCCCCACCCGGTGCCGATCTCCAGCAGCCGGGTGCCGCTTCGGACTCCGGCCTTGTCCAGGAGCCTGTCGATCTTGGCCTGCTGCGCCTCGGCCAGGGCTTCCCAGGGCACCGAGTCCAGCGCCCCGTCGGCCAGCGGGAACAGCGCGGACGAGTAGCTCATGGTCCCGTCCAGGAAGTTGGAAAAAAGCTCGTTGGAGAGGTCGTAGTGGCGCGAGATGTTGCTGCGGGTGTTCTGTTCCGCGTTCTGCTCGTGCCGCGGAGTCCGGGGCAGGTAGAGCGTGCGCAGTCTCTGCAGCGGTTTGGGGATCAGCGTGTCCACGGAGGCAGCGAAGACCTCGAGCACGGCAGCGAGATCAGATGCTTCCCAGTCGCCGGCCATAAAGGACTCACCCAGCCCGATCAGGCCGTTGTCCCCGATCCTGGCTTCGAACGCCTCGGGCCGCACCATGGTCATGACCGGGGCATCGTGGCCGCCGGCGCCCACCACGGAGCCGTCCGGGTAGGCCACGATGACGGGCAGCCGGCGGAGGGCGGCCTTGAAAAGAAGACCTGCGGCTTTGCCCGCCACGAGGGCTTTAGTGCCCGACGGCGCCTGGGCAACACCGGGCCACACTTCCGGATCGATGGTGGCCGGCGACGCCGGTACCCCGGAAGCGTTGTGCCCCGTCACCGGGTGCCGGTTTGCTGACTTCCCGGCCGCAACCTCCACAGCTGCAGCCGTTCCGTTCTCATCGGTCATAGTCATTGAACTGCCTCCTGTGAGGGGTGATGTGGTCTTTTGACGACGGGCAGGCGTCTTGCCCAGAGTTTAATGCCCTGGATCCGGATCAAAGCGGATACCAGCAGCGGCGCGGCCGGAACAGCCACGGCCGCCGCCAGGATGTTAGGGACAGTGGCGGGCCGCCGGTCCCCGTCCATGGTGGCGACGAAGGGCCGGTGCCCTTCGCGCTCCAGGACGATGGAAACAGAGAGCCGTTCGTGGGGCGCGGGCACCTTCATGCGGTATTGCCCGTCAACATCATTGAACGGCGAAACGTAGAAGGCCTTGGGCACACTGGCGCGGCCGGAGGAATCCGTGTCCAGGAGGTAGCAGTGACGTTCCCCGTAGGTGTTGTGGACTTCTGCGATGACGCACTGCAGGTCCCCGGACTGCCGGTAGCACCAGAAGAGGGTGAGCGGATTGAAGACGTGCCCGAACACCCGGGCACTGGTCAGCATCCGGATGGCACCGCCGTCGGGCTCTATCCCCCGGGTCCGCAGGAACCGTTCCACATTGCTGCGGATGCTGGCACCGGGGTCCCCAAGGTGGTCGGCTGCCCTGAAGTCCGCAAGCGGCCGCAGGATCCGCGGGAGGACCGGGAGCCGGTCCACATCGACAAACCAGCTGTAGCTCCGGTAGGTGAAGGCGTTCTTCAGCGGGGTCTTGCGCACATGGGAGATGGAGGTGCGGTAGATGGCTGCAGTGGAGCTCATGTGCCCTCCGAGGCTGTCTGCAGTTCGGGTTCCGGTGACTGCAGTCCCGTCGCGTCCCAGCTGCGGCCCAGCTGCCCGGCAGCCCGCACCCCGGACAGCGCTCCATCTTCGTGGAAGCCCCAGCCAAGGTAGGCGCCGGCGTAGGCGATGCGTCGATCGCTCAGGGCCGCGATCCGCTGCTGAGCGCGAAGGGACTCGGGGGTGTACTGCGGGTGCTCGTAGACCATGCGCTCCAGGACCTGGTTCTCGCCGATCAGTTCGGATTCGCCCAGGCTCACCAGGTACGGCCTGCCGTCGGCGGGCTGCAGGCGCTGAAGCCGGGTGAGATCGTAGCTGACCAGCACCTTGTCGGGGCGGGCGTCGCAGCCGGGAAGCCGGTAGTTCCAGGAGGCCTGGGCGTTCTCCGCGGCAGGCAGGACCGCCGGGTCCCGGTGGAAAACGGTGTGGTTGACGGAGTAGGGCATGCCGCCAAGGGCTTCCTTCTCCTCCGGGGAGGCATCGGCAAGGAAGCTGAGCGCCTGTGACGGGTGGGTGGCGATGACTACGGCGTCGAAATCCTCAATCCCCCCGGCAGTGACAAGCTCAACACCAAGGGCATGGCGGCGGATGGCGGTCACGGGGCTGCTCAGCCTGATATCCGGCAACGCTGCCGCAAGCTTTTCCACATACCTCTCCGACCCGCCCGTGACGGTCCGCCACTGCGGCGAACCCTTGACCCCCAGCATGCCGTGGTGGCCCAGGAAGGTGAAGAGGTAACGCGCCGGATAGGACAAAGCTGTGGTGGGGTCGCAGGACCAAACAGCACTGACAACGGGGGTCATGAAATGGGAGATGAAGTACGGACTGAACCGCTCCCGGGCCAGGAATTCACCGAGGGTCAGCTCCGCGCCGGCCGTGCCGGTGCCGGCGTCGGACTCTGGAGCCTGGATCAGGGCGCGCGCCTTGCGGTAGAAGCGCATGACCTCCAGCAGCATCAGCAGGTAGCGGCCGCGCAGCAGGCTGGAGGGGCGGGCGATGATCCCCCGGGCCCCGTCGCGGGCGCCGGCGTATTCCAGGCCGCAGCCGTCACAGCGGACGGACATGCTCATCTCGGAGTCCTGGGTTTGAACACCCAGCTCGGAAAAAAGCCGCAGAAGGGTGGGGTACGTCCGCTCGTTATGGACGATGAAGCCGGTGTCGATCCCCAGGACACTGCCGTCCTGCTGTGGGACGGCGTGGGTGTGTGCGTGGCCGCCGAGCCTGCTGTCCGCCTCGAACAGGGTGACATCGTCCTCCCGGTTCAGGACGTACGCGGCGGTAAGGCCGGCCACACCGCTTCCGATGACGGCAATGCGGCGGCTCGCGCCCCCACTCCAGGCTGGGTTAAGTGACAATTGTGCTCCTCTGCTGAACATCTGCCGTTGGTAAGTCAACGGCAATTCGGAACCGTCGGCCCGTTGGATGGGTGCGGATGTGAAGGAGCTTTTTTGCCGGCGATCCGGCGGAGTACTGTGGGCGGGTGGTAAATCCCGTGCATCTGAAGACCCTCCTTGAGGTTACCCGGCTGGGTTCGTTCGCTGCGGCCGCGGCACGCCTGGGGTATACGGCCTCGGCAGTATCCCAACAGATGTCCACGCTGGAACGGGAAACCGGCGTCGTCCTGTTCCAGCGGTCGGCCAAAAGCGTGGTTCCCACCGAGGCCGCCGTCGTCATGACCCGGCACGCCGCAAAGGTGCTGACCGACATCGAGGCCCTGATGGCCGCGGCGTCCAAAACCCACGACGCCACGAGCCAGGAACTCAGGCTGGGAATCTTCCCCAGCCTGGCCACCTACGTCCTCCCGCGCATCCTGAAGAATCCGGCATGGAAAGACCTCGGCATAGACCTCAGGGTGTCCGTTGCGGAACCGGCCCTGACCATCCAGGGCCTGCGGACCGGCGGGGACCTTGATGTGGCCCTGGTCTTCCAGGTGGGCCAGTCCGGCCTGGCCTGGCCGCACACCATCAACCGGCAGTGGATCGGCGACGACAACTTCCGGGTGGTGCTTCCCGCGGGCTGGGGTTTCCGCAGTGACGCCAAGGTGGCCGCGGACCACCTCTCCGAACTGCCGTGGATCATGCACCACCCCGGGAGCCCCGACGCCGTGGTGATCGAGCGCCTTTTCGCCAGCTGCAACCTGCATCCCCGCGTGGTGGCCCGCAGCGACGATTTCCACGCCAGCCTCGAAATGGCCGCCGCCGGCCTCGGCGCGGCGCTGGTGCCGGAGCTGGCACTGCGGAACCGGCCGGCCGGCGTCGTGGTCCTGGACGTCCCGGAGATCCGGCTCGCCCGGAACGTCTTTGCCCTGCTCATCAACGAGAAGAAGACCGCCCGGGTGCAGCTGTTTGTGGACCTGCTTGCCGAAACACTGGCGGGTCCGGGGGCTGGAGGCAAATAGTCCCGAATGCTGGAATGCACCGCTTTTGGGGTCTATGTTGAAGGTATGAACAGGGTAGCGAGCCAGCACTTTGGAGAGATCGAGCTCAACCACGGCAGGGATCACAATATCGCCGCGAGACACGAGCTGGGTGGCCAGACGCTGGAGCTCGACCTGAACATCAACGCACACGACCACTTTGATGAAGCGGCCATGCACAAGGTGGACTACCGCTTGCGTTTCCTGCCCGAACTCGTCGATGAGGTGCGGCAGATGATCGCCGATGAGCTGGAGCAGGAGGGCACCAGCCCGCAGGAATACCTTCAGTTCCACTGCAACGCTGTTAAAGACGAGCACCTGCGGAAGGTTTTCGGCGTCGAGGACCGGAGCCAGCTCACCAACGACGTCTTCCTCAAGGCACTCAAGCTCGGCCACGTGGGCATCTACCCCGGTCAGCCCGAACGCTACTTCGTCCTTGATTTCACGCTCGGGTCCCATTTCACCGATGAGGTGCTGGTGGCCTCCGCCGACGAAGACGGCGTCGTGGACGACGAAATCCTTTGGGAGTCCTAAGGGTCCTTCTGCCCTAGCGCGGGCTGCCCCGCCGGCATCACCATGGAACTGCCATTTTTCCTTGCCTCCATGTAAAGGACGGTAGGCACCATGGACGATATCCACGCAGATAACACCCGCACCGGCCGTTCGGCGGTTATGCCCGGAACCGGGCAGCAGACGACGGACAGACGATCCTTGCGCCTGGCTGCGACGCTGCTCGTGGCAGGCGTCGTGGTTTCGGTGGCGGCCGGCTTGCTCCATGCCGAGTCGCATGACGCGAATGACCATGTGGCTTCATTTACCGCTTATGCCGGAAGCGATATCTGGACCGGCGCGCACCTTGGCCAGTTCGTCGGCATGGCACTGTTGACCGTTGGGCTGATTGCACTGTGGGCGGCCCTGAACACCGGGCAGGGTGCCGCAGCCTGGTCAGCCCGTTTCGGCGCTCTTTCAGCGGCGCTGGCCCTGGCGCTTTACGGCGCGCTCCAGGCCGTTGACGGGGTGGCCCTCAAGCACGCCGTGGATGCCTGGGCATCAGCTGCCGAGCCGGAGAAAGCGATGCGGTTCGCCACCGCGGAAGGCATCCGCTGGCTCGAGTGGGGCATGCGGAGTTACCAGAGCTTCATGCTGGGCACCGCACTGGTCCTCTTGGGCGTCGCCATCGCAGCCACCCGGCGGGTCTCCCGGTTCATCGGGTACCTGATGGCGTTGGCCGGGGCGGCCTACTGGGTCCAGGGCTGGATCATCGGAACCGAAGGTTTCGCTGCAGCAAACGCCTTGCCGACGCTGGCCGGGATCATCCTGACCGTCGCCTGGACGGTCTGGCTGCTCATCAGCGCCTGGCAGAGCAACGAAAAAGCGGCCGGTCACGGAAGGTGACCGCGTTCGCTCGCTTCTCAAGGTCCGGTGCGCTGAGCGCACCGGACCTTGAGCCTCTCGAGTCTCTTATGAGTACTACTCTGCTGCCTGCAGCAGGCCGGCGCGAACCGTCCTGGTGGCCTTGACCAGGTTGCGCAGGGATTCTTCGGTCTCGGCGTAGCCGCGGGTCTTCAGGCCGCAGTCCGGGTTGACCCAGAGCTGGCGGGACGGGACGTGCTTCACGGCAGTGGCCAGGAGCTCAGTGACTTCCTGCTCGCCCGGAACACGCGGCGAGTGGATGTCGTAGACGCCCGGGCCCACGCCGCGGCCGAAGCCGTGGGATTCAAGGTCGTGGACAACCTCCATGCGGGAGCGTGCGGCTTCGATGGACGTGACGTCGGCGTCAAGGCCGTCGATCGCGTCGATGATCACGCCGAACTCCGAGTAGCAGAGGTGGGTGTGGATCTGCGTGGCGTCAGCGACACCGGCGGTGGCCAGGCGGAACGAATCCACCGACCACTTCAGGTACGCGGAGTGGTCCGCCTTGCGCAGCGGAAGGAGCTCACGAAGGGCGGGCTCGTCCACCTGGATGATCTTGATGCCGGCTGCTTCGAGGTCGGCGATCTCGTCGCGCAGCGCCAGGCCCACCTGGTTGGCGGTCTCGCCCAGCGGCTGGTCATCGCGGACGAAGGACCACGCGAGGATGGTGACCGGACCGGTGAGCATGCCCTTCATCGGCTTGCCCGTCAGGGACTGGGCGTACTCGGCCCACTTCACCGTGATGGGGGCGCTGCGGGTGACGTCGCCCCACAGGATGGACGGACGCGTGCAGCGGGAGCCGTAGGACTGGACCCAGCCGTGGACGGTGACGTCGAAGCCTTCGAGGTTCTCGGCGAAGTACTGGACCATGTCATTGCGCTCGGGCTCGCCGTGCACCAGGACGTCGTAGCCGAGCTCTTCCTGCAGCTCCACGACGCGCTTGATCTCGTCCTTCATGAGCTGCTCGTACTGCCCGCTGGTGAGATCGCCCTTGTTGTTGCGGGCACGGGCGGAGCGGATTTCCTGGGTCTGCGGGAAGGATCCGATGGTAGTGGTGGGAAGCGGCGGCAGGTGGAGCGCCTCTTCCTGGGCGGCTTCGCGGACTTCGTAGGCTGAGCGGCTGAAGTCAGCCGCGGTCAGGGCCGCGGTGCGGGCCCGGACGTCGTCGCGGTGCACGCCGGCGGCTGTGGCGCGGGCGGCAATCACGGCAGAAGCCTCGTCGATGGCAGCCTTGGCGGAGGCCGGATCCGCCACGTAGTCGGCGAGGATCCTGACTTCCACGGCCTTCTGGTCAGCGAAGGCAAGCCAGCTGCGCAGTTCCTCGGAGAGCTGGGTCTCTTCCGTGACGTCGTGGGGGACATGCTGGGCAGAGGTGGACGTGCTCACGGTGACGCGGCCGGCGGCGGCCTTCAGTTCGTCCAGCTTGGCGGCCGAGACGGCCAGATCGTTGCGCCAGATGTTGTGGCCGTCAACGACGCCGGCAACCAGGGTCTTGTTGCCGAGGCCGGCGAGTGCCGCGGCGGAGGGCACTGCGCCCTTGAAGGCGTCGATGTGCAGCGCATCGATGTTGGTGGCGGCGAGGGTGCCCAGCTGGCCGTCGAGCGCGCCGTACGGGGTGGAGACCAGGATCTGCGGGCGCTTGGGGGCCCCGGAGAGGACTTCGTAGGCGCGGGCCACGGCAGCTTCGATTTCTGCGGCCGGGGTGTCCTGGTCAACAACCAGTGCGGGCTCGTCGAGCTGGATCCAGCTGGCTCCTGCAGCCGCGAGCTTCTCGAGCAGCTGCACGTAGACCGGGAGGATGTCCTCGAGGCGTGACAGCGGGGCGAAGCCTGCGGGGGCGGCGTCGGAAGCCTTGGAGAGCAGGAGGTACGTGACCGGGCCAACGATGTACGGGCGGGTCTCAATACCGTTGGCCAGGGCGAACGCGAATTCCTCAACGATGCGGTTGGAGGCGAGGCTGAACTTCGTTTCGGGGCCTATTTCCGGGACGAGGTAGTGGTAGTTGGTGTCGAACCACTTGGTCATTTCCAGCGGCTGCTGGTCCTTGGTGCCGCGGGACAGGGTGAAGTAGCCATCGATGTCCAGCTGTCCCTCAGCGTTGAGGAGGTCTCCGAAACGGGCCGGGACGGCGCCGAGGTGGGCGGTGGCGTCCAGTACCTGGTCGTAGTAGGAGAAGGTGCCAGGAACGGCGGCCGCTTCGGTGAGGCCAAGCTCCTGCAGGCGCCGGGCGATGGTGAGCTGGATGTCCTTGGCGGCGGCGTCCAGTGCTGCGGCGTCGATCTTCCCGGCCCAGTAGGCTTCGATGGCCTTCTTGAGCTCGCGGCGACGGCCGATGCGGGGGTAGCCAAGCAGCGAGGCTGCCGGGAACGGAGTAACGGAGGTGTTGTTTTCGGGCATGACAAAGTCCTTTGAGGTTGAGGAAAGCTTGGAAGGGTCTGGCGACTAAGGGGCGGTCAGCTGGCGAGCTGGCGCTGGAGGATTGCGGTGCGTCGGCCTGCGGACCGGGAGTGGCGTGGCAGTGCCAGCTTGTCCAGCACCTCCAGCGCGCTCTGATGCTCGTTGAACGTGTAGAGGTGGATGCCCTGGGCCCCTGCGTCGAGCGCTGCCTTGGCCAGGTCCACTGTGGCCCGGACACCGATCCTGTGGCGTTCGGCGTCCGTGTCCGCGGCGGCCAGGCGGGCCAGCAGCTGCGGGTCCGGCTCGACGCCGCTGAGTTCGCCCAGCCGCTTCACCCGGCGCGGGCTGGTGAACGGCATGATGCCGGGAATGATGGGTATGGTGACCCCGGCCCGGCGTGCCCTGCTGAGCAGGTCCGCGTACTGGTCCGTGTGGAAAAAGACCTGCGTGATGGCAAAGTCAGCGCCGGAGCGCTGCTTGGCCAGCAGCACTTCAACGTCGTGCTCTTCGCTGGGCGACTCCGGGTGCCGTGTGGGGTAGGCAGCCACGCCGACGGCGATTTTTCCGGCGCAGAGCAGCGCTGAACGCCGCTGCTCAACACGGCGGATGAGCTCGATCAGGTCCTGTGCATAGCGCAGCGACCCGGGAACCGGCGGAGTCCCGTCCTGGGGCCGGTCGCCGCGAAGCGCCAGGATGCCGCGGACACCGGTATCCAGCAGGTCCCCGATGATCTCCGCCAGTTCCTGCGGAGTGTTGCCGACGCAGGTCAGGTGGGCCAGGGGCCGGAGCGTGGTTTCAAGCAGGAGCCGGTTGATGAGTTCGACGGCGGTGTCCCGGTTGGAGCCGCTGGCACCATAGGTGACCGAGACGTAGTCCGGGTCGGTGGTTTCGAGTTCCCTGATGGTGTTCCACAGCGACTCGGCTGCCGCCGGCGAACGGGGCGGGAAGAGCTCATAGGAGAGGGCCACCGGGGCTGTGCTCTCGGAGAGGTTTGGATGCGGTTCGATAAGGCTTGGCGGTGACATTTGCGTCCTTGGCTTTGGGCCATTGAGGCCTGACGTCAGCAGATGTGACGGCAGTGCCGGCAATGAATTTGAGTTTGGGGAACACGGAAGAACTCCACAAGGACGCAGCCGCGACTGTTACGCCTGAAATGAAGTCGTCCGTGAGCAAATGTCAGGCCCACATGGGGGCACCCACACCCT
This sequence comes from Pseudarthrobacter cremeus, assembly GCF_051857465.1. NCBI lineage: Bacteria > Bacillati > Actinomycetota > Actinomycetes > Micrococcales > Micrococcaceae > Pseudarthrobacter > Pseudarthrobacter cremeus. The sequence continues at coordinate 564,961 of NZ_JBPZHC010000001.1, forward strand.
CCAGAACGGAGGATCGCTGACACGTTACCTCGGTAACTTGTATAGAACTCTAGGAGGCGGCGGCGCGGTGTTCAAGTTCGCGGCCGAATTAAGACGCAGCTTTACGCTCTGTTTCGTGGCCGGACAGAATAATCTTCGTTGCTGGCAGCTACCAGGGACGGTCCGGTCCGGTTCCGTAGTCACCGTCCCGGAGGTATTCGTCCCGCTCCTGCCCCGTATTGCGCTCCCGCTGGACGTCGCGTGAACTGTCCTGCAGCTGGTCCAGCCGGCTCTCCAGTCCGGGATCGGCGGGCGCGGGCTGCGCTTCTGCCTGCTGCGGAGCGTCTCCACCGGCGGCGTCCTCGGCTTTCTGCCTCAGGCGCTCTGCGGCCTGCTCCAACTGCCCGCCGGTAGGAATCTCTGAGGCGCCGGACCCTCCGGCGGAGAAGCAGCCCTCCGGGGCGGACTCCACCACGGCAAGGCCTTCGGCAAAGAGCCGGGCGGCCGCCGTCGTGTCTTCCGCCGCTGCCCTCGCGTCGCCGAGGTGTTCGATGCTGAGCACCAGGTTGACCCGGATGAGGCACCCGTCCGTGGAGCCCGCCAGCGGCAGTGCCTCCTCGAACCGCTCGCGGGCACCCGCGAAGTCCCCGGCGAGGACCAGGCTGTCTCCGTCGGCGAACGGAGCCTTGTGCGGCTCGATGAAGTTGGCAATGTCCAGTCCGGCCGCGGCGTCCGCCACCGCGCCCGCAGCCCCGGCAGCGAAGCCCCTGTCAGCGGCCCCGGCCAGGATGCCCAGGCTGAGCAGCTTTGCGGACAGGCACAGGACGACGGCGGCAGGCAGGGCAGACCAGAGGAGCAGCCGGCGCTGGCGGCGCTTCCGGTCCCCCGGTTCGGGGTTTGCGTGCCGCGTCATGTCCGCCCCCTTGATGGGGGCCTGAGCAGGCGCCCATGGCGTACCAGCAGGAAGGTCTCTCGAAGTCCAAGCAGGAACGACGCAGCGGCGAAGATCCAATACAGTTCCGTCCTGCCGCCCAGGCTGGGGTCATCCGGGGTGCGCTGCAATTCCCCGGCGCGGGCCTGCTGCATCATGGGCGCCACCGGATCCCCGGCGGAGCGGTGTACGTAGGGAACGCCCAGGTCGGCGGCTATCCCGCGCAGCCTGCCTTCATCGATGACTGACAGGGCGTCCCGGCCGCCTCCCGAAGTACGGTCCTGAATGTAACTGCCGCTCCCTGCATCCTCTCCCGAATCCGGTCCTGGACCCCGCCCGGTCGATTCTTTCATCCGGCCGCCTCCAGGGGTGCCGTAGCCCAGGACAGCACCGCCGTCGATCAGGGCGGCGTCGACCTTCAGCGGCTCCGGTGCCTTGCCGCTGGTCTGCTCACCGTCGCCCAGGTAGTAGACCAGCCGGGGCCGTTCCGGATGGCCTGTCCGTGCTGCAGCCAGGCGTTCGGCCAGCAGTTTTCCGGCGATGGTGACGCTGCTTCCCTTGGAGTAGGCGGTGACCTGCGGCTCCAGGACCGAAACCATGGTGTCCAGGGCAGTGGTGTCAGTGGTCAGGGGCATGCGCACCACCGCGTCGCTGTCAAAGGTCAGGACAGAAAAGCGGGCACCGGGCAGTTCCTGAGCGATTGCCCTGATGTCCTGGCGGACCCCCTTCAGCCGGGGCGAACCATTGCCGTAGTCTTCGGCGACGATGCTGCTGGTGGTGTCTACGACGAAGAAGACGTTAAGGTCCGCCGAGGCCCTCTGGGCGGACCCGCCAGCGATTCCGGGACGGAGAGCCGCGGCAACCAGCAGCAGGACCAGGGCGCTCCGGAACAGCCACCCGCGCAAATGACCGGAGGAAGGGTTGCGGGCAGAACGGACCACCCGCCAGCCCAGGAAGAGGACCGCGAGAGCGAGGATCGGGGCAAGTAGCCACCACGGCATGATGGGTTGCAGTGTCATGGCCTCAGCCTCCAGGACACCCCTACCAGCACCAGCCCGGACAGAAGCGCCAGGGCGAGGGGCAGGTCGGGCCGGTCAGAGACCACGGAGCGGGGTGCGCCCTGCAGCGCCGCTGCTTCCGTTTCCTGTACCGTCCGCACGATGCCCGCGACGGCGTCAGGGCTGTCCAGTGCGTAGTAGGCGCCCCCGCCGGCTTCGGCCACCGCCCGGAGCCTGGCCCCGGGCTGGCCGGGCCCTGTTCCATAGTCCAGGTCCCCGGGATTGAGCGCGTACACCCGGACGCCGCGTTCGGTGGCCAGGGCACCCGCCTGCTCCAGGGTGAAGATGGGGTCGCCGGAGAGGTAGTTGTCCGTCGCCAGGACTACGGACCGTGAGCGTTGCCGGCCCGGGTCAGTGCTGTCCGTGCTGGGCTCCGGGCCGGACGGCGTGCCGGGCCTGGTGGGCGGGAAGGAGTTGACGCAGGAGGCCAGGCCGTCGCCGATCAGCGAGGATCCGCGTCCGCCCCAGGTGCCGTCCAGGAAGCCGGTGCTGCCGGGTTTTCCGTCAAAGGCGTCGCGGGCGAGAGTGAGCTGTTCCTCCACGTATTCGTAGTCGTCGGTCAGCGGGAAGACTTGCACGGCAGTGCTGTCGAAGACGGTGAGGCCGATCCGTTCGCCGTCGAATTCCTTGGCCAGCCGGGCAAACACCTCCACGACGGCGGAGTCGGCGCTGCTCATGGAGCCCGAGGCGTCCAGGCACAGCATGATGTCGCGGTTGCGCTGTTCCGGCCGGCTGGTGGTCAGTTCCACGGGACGCGCCGCTGCGGCCACGGCGGAAATCATCAGGGTCACTCCTGCGAGCGCGGCGACTGCCAGCCAGCGGCGGTGCCGGCGGAGGGCAGCCTGGTATTCGGGCAGGCCGGTGAGGCGGTCCGCGTTGGCGACCGGCCGCCGTCGGGCATTCCCTGGGGAATCGCGCCGGAAAGCAAACCAGCCGGCGACGGCGACGGCGGCCAGCGCAAGCGGGACGAGCCACCAGAACATCAGTTCCATTGCCGCACCGCCCGGCGCGCGGTTTCGGCTGAATCGGCGACGGCCGGCAGCGGTTCCAGGCCGAACTCGCCCGGGTAGATCCTGCTGACGGCCTCAGCGGTGGAGGACAGCGGGTGCGCGTGCAGCTCGGCGAGGGTCATCCGTGGGGCGTCCACGCCGGTGACGTCGCGGGCGAACTTGCGGACCAGCAGGCTCAGTTCCCGGTGCGATTCGCGGGTGGTCAGCTGCCCGGCGGCGGCGTCGGCGCTGACGGCGTCAATGCGTTGGAGGTAGGCCTGCTTGAGCGCGGCAAGGTCCGACGGCGGCGTGAACCGGGGCCGGGCCGCCGGATTCCGGCGCCGGCGGGTGCTGAAGAACACGAAGCCGTACCAGCCCAGGACCAGGGCCAGGAGGGCGAGGCCGGCCCACAGCCATCCTTGGCTGTACTGCAGGGGTCCGTAGAAGCCCTGGTCATCCTGCACGCCGGTGCCTTTCCAGGAGGGCGAACAGTTCTGTCATGACCCCGGCGCTGCCGGTCACGTGGCCTTCGGTGATGCCGGCCCGGCGGAACATGGCGTGCCGGCCGGCGTCGCGCTCCACGGCAGCCCTGGCATACGCCGCCGCCACGTCCGGGGAGGCTGCAAGGTGCCCGGGCAGCAGCGCGGAGTCGGCGACGCTGACGGCGTCATGACTCGAATGGCGTTCCCCCACCAGATCGGCGTCCCGGATGGTCAGCCAGAGGATTTCATGCTGGGCGCGGAGACGGCGCAGCAGCTGTTCGGTGCCCGCATCGGCGGCACGCTCATCGGCCACCACGAACAGCAGGTGCCGGCCTTTGACGGTGCGGGCCACGTGTTCCAGTTGCCCATCGATGTTGCTGGGGCCCGAGTCCAGCGCGGTGGCGGAGTCAACCTCGCGGAGGAGCCGTTCCAGGTGGGACTCCCCTGCTTTTGCCGGGATGGCGCGGCTGCCGTTCGCGTCGCCGCAGACCAGTCCCACCACGTCGCCGTGCCTGTGGGCAAGGTAGCCCACAACACCCAGGGCCATCACGGCAATGTCCTTCTTGGTTTCTCCGTCACGGGCTTCAGCAGCCATGTTCCGGCCCGTGTCGGCAATGAGCAGGACCGTCTGCCGGCGCACGGCCACATAGCGTTTGATCAGGGGTGAGCCGTGGCGGGCGGAGGCCTTCCAGTCGATGTCGCGGACCTCGTCCCCGGGAACGTAGGCCCGGAGGTCGTCAAAATCGAGGCTGCGGCAGCGGAAGACTGAACCGTACTCGCCGTCGAGCATTCCGCGGGCTTTCCGGTGGGCGAAGATGGCCATCTTCGACTTGACGCGCTGGAGCAGGCTGGGCACGCCGGCTCAGGGAGTCTGCACGGATGCCACGATGGCATCGATGATGGTTTCCACCGGCACCTGTTCGGCCACTGCCTCGAAGCCCAGGATAAGCCGGTGCCGCAGCACCCGGTGTGCCAGGGATTTCACGTCCTCAGGGATCACGTGGCCGCGGCCGTTGATGAGTGCCACGGCCCGGGCAGCCTGGCTGAAGGCAATGCTGGCGCGGGGGCTGGCGCCGAATTCGATGAACCCGGCCAGGCGCTGGTCGATGTACTGCCCGGCGTTGCGGGTGACGAACACCAGTCCCACGATGTAGTTGATGATGGCCGGATCGATGTAGATCCGTTTCACGAGCTCCTGGACCCCTGACACCGCATCCAGCGACGCGGCCGCCGCCGGAATCTGCTCCGCGGTGAAGATCCCGGCGTCGATGCGACGGATGATCTCCGCTTCTTCCGCCGGTGACGGGTAGTCCAGGACGTCCTTGAGCATAAAGCGGTCCATCTGCGCTTCGGGCAGCTGGTAGGTGCCTTCCTGCTCGATCGGGTTCTGCGTGGCGAGTACCAGGAAGGGTGAAGGGAGTTTGTACTCCTGTCCCCCGATGGTGGTCTGCCGCTCCTGCATGGCCTCGAGCATGGCGCTCTGGGTTTTTGCGCTGGAGCGGTTGATCTCATCCAGGAGGACGATGTTGGCGTGAACCGGGCCGAGCTGGGTGATGAAGGTGCCTTTGGCGGCGTCGTAGATCTGCGTGCCCACGATGTCGCTGGGCAGCAGGTCCGGGGTGCACTGGATCCGGCGGAACTCTGCACTGACAGCTTCTGCCACTGTCTGGGCGGCAGTGGTCTTGGCCAGTCCCGGCACGCTTTCCAGCAGGATGTGCCCGCCTGTCATCAGGCCAACCAGCAGCGATTCGCGCAGGCGTGCCTGGCCCACTACTTTGGCATCGAAGCTGCGGGAAATGTTCGCCACCACCTGCTGTGCACGTGCCAGGTCCGCCGGTTCGATACGTGCGGGCGCACTGGTCTGAAGCACTGGATTTCCCCCTGATGGCTGCTGGACGGCGGCGGGTGCGCGGACGGTGTTGCCCGGCGGCACCCCGTCCGCCATCCTATCCAAGCCAGTTGCTTCGCCGCCCGCAATGGGGACCCCTCCCCATCAGGGGTCAGGTAGGTTTATCCTTTTGCCATGAGCGAGCTTCCAGCCAGTTACAAGCAGTTTCTCGCCGACAAAAGCGAGAGCTTCGTCCTTGCCGTTAAGCCTGTGCTGCAGCAGTCCGCTGCCGACCAGAGCCACGGTGTCCGGGTCACCTACAACGTGGGTCCCACCGGCCATCAGGCCCACCTCGACGACACGCTTCCGTATGGAGTGGTGGTGGAGGACATCGACTGATGGTGGCCGTGTCGGCGGCGGCGCTGATGGCGCTCCACCCCGGGGGTCCGGGTCCTGGTCAACCGTTGACCGTGTCAGCCCTTGACCGCGCCTGAGAGCGCGAAGGAGCTGCCGGCGCCCTTGGCCACAATCACGTAGAGGGCCAGCACCGGGACTGAATACAGGATGGAAAAGGCGGCCAGCTGGCCGTAGGCGACTGCCCCGTGCTGTCCGAAGAAGCTGTAGATCGAAACGGCTGCGGGTTGCCGCGCTTCGGACAGGAGCAGGACAAAGGGAACGAAGAAGTTTCCCCAGGCCTGGATGAAAACAAAGATGAACACCACTCCCAGTCCCTGCCGCATCAGTGGCAGGACGATGGTGCGCAGCGCGGTCAGACCGGAGGCGCCGTCCACCCAGGCGGCTTCCTCCAGCGATACCGGGACGGCGTCCATGAAGTTCTTCGTCATCCAGATGGCCATGGGCAGGGTGGTGGTGGCCATGAAGAAGATGGTGGCGGGCATGGAGTCCAGGAGCTGCAGCTGCACGAACAGCCCGTAGACGGGAACCATGATGGCAGTGATCGGCAGGCACGTCCCGAACAGGATGGTGTACATGAAGGGTTTGTTGAACCGGGACTGGTAACGGGACAGCGGGTAGGCGGCCAGCACTGCCGCCACCAGGTTGACGGCGCCTGTTCCGGCAGAGAGCAGCAGGCTGTTCCATAGCGGCCCGAACAGCAGCCCCCGTGTCATGATCGCGGCAAAGTTGGCAAGTGAGACCTTCCCCGGAAGCCTTGTTTCGTGTCCGGCCGAGGGGTCAAGGGCGGCAAACACCAGCCAAAGCAGCGGCAGGACAAAGCAGGCGCCGATCACGATCAGGGCCATATCTGCAGGGAACCGTGCGCGCTGCCGGGCACGGGAGACTGCCCCGGCCCCCTCCCGCCGCGTCCCGGCGGACGTTCGGGCCGCCGTCGTCATGGCTTGGCCTCCCGGAGGAGCCGGACGTAGGCCGCGCCGAACACCACTCCAATGAGGATCAGGACTGACGCCACAGCGGTGCCGTACCCGATGTCGCCGAATTTGAAGGCTTCCTGGTATGCCAGCACCGGTAGCGTGGTGCTGGCATTCGCGGGCCCGCCGGCGGTCATCACCCAGATGAGGGTGAAAACCGCCAGAGTCTGCAGGGTAATGAGCATCAGGTTAGTGGCAATACTGCCCCGGATCATGGGGATGGTGATGAACGCCAGCCGTTGCCAGCCGGTGGCCCCGTCCATCAGGGCTGCCTCCGTCACCTCGCCCGGCACCTCGTCCAGCGCGGCACGGTAGACGAGCATGGAGAACGCGGTCCCGCGCCAGATGTTGGCAAGCATGATGGCGGCCATCGGAAACGAATACAGCCAATCGGGCTGGCCGAGACCCAGTCCGCCCAGGATCTGGTTGAGGGTCCCGTCCCGGCTGAAGTAGGCGTAGGCGGCGAAGGCCGCAACGATCTCGGGCAGCACCCATGCGGCAACAACGGCCGTTCCGACGACGGCGGCCACCGGGCGGCGGGCCCTCCTCATCAGGACGGCGATGGTGAGCCCCAGAACGTTCTGGCCGAGGATGGCAGAGCCGCCAACGAACAGGACCGTCAGGGCCAGCGAAAGCGGCAGCATGGGGTCGCCGAGCAGCCTGGCGTAGTTCTCGAACCCTATCCAGCCGGGACTGCGTGCGTTCCGGCCGGTCAGGGCGGCATTGGTGAAGGAGGCGTGGAAAGCCCACAGCACGGGGCCGGCCAGGAAAACCAACAGGAGGACCACAGCCGGAAGGACAGGAAGCAGCCGCGCTTTGCGGCCGCGCACAGGGCGGCGGTGTGGATCAGTGATGGGCACCGGCTATTTCGCGACGGTCTTGGCGTCACCGACGATGCCCTTGACCGCGGCGTCGTAGCCGGCGGCGGCCTCTGCCGGGGATTTTGCCCCCGTGATCACTGCTTCCGTGGCCTCCTGTACCGCTGCCGAGATGCGGGGGTAGTCCGCCGTCGCGGGCCGGTAGTGCGTAACCGCCACGAGTTCGGACACATCCTTCACAAACGGGTTCCCGGCCTGATAGCCGGAATCCGAGGCGACGTCCTTCCGGACGGCGATCTGGGAGCTGGCTATGTTGAATGCCAGCGAATTCTTCTGGTTCAGGGCCGTTGCCAGGAAGTTGAATGCCAGCTGCGCATCCTTGGTGCCGGCCCCCACAGCCAGGGTCCAGCCGCCGGACATGCTTACTCCGCCGGGAGCCTGGCCGTTCTGGGTGGGGAAGGCCGTCACGCCCATCTCCTCTCCGTAGGCGGGCCATTCGTAACTGCCGCCCTTCTGCCAGAATGACGGCGCGTACGAGCCCTCCACGGTGGCGCCCATCTTGCCTTGCGGCAGCCATTCCCCGAAGACCTTCTTCCAGACATTGGCGTCGAGCGCCTCCGCCGGCGATACCGCAAGCTGTTCCTCGTACAGGGTGTCCAGGAACGCCAGCGAGTCGGTGAACCCCTTCGAGCCGACCACCCACTTTTTCGCATCGGTGTCGTAGAGTCCTGCTCCCGTTCCATAGAGGAGTTCATAGAAGCTTTGCATCACGGTGCCTTCGCCAGTGCCCTTGCTGGCGTACATGTTGAAGGGCACCGCTGCGGGATTGTTTGCCTTGATTTTCCGGGCCGTGTCCAGGATGTCCTGCCAGCTGCGCGGCTCCCAGGGGAGACTGACGCCCGCGGCGGCGAGGACCTTTTTGTTGTACCAGATCCCGCGCGTGTCGGTGCCCAGCGGAACAGCGTATGTGCCGCCGTCGTCCCCGCGGCCCGCAGCCTTGGCGGCGTCATCAAAAGTATCCCAGTCCTTCCAGCCGTCCAGGTGGCTGTCCAGTTTCAGGAGATAGCCGGCGTCGACGTCGGAGCGGACCTTGAAGGTGTCCTCGTAGAAGACATCAGGAGCTGTGGAGGATGAACGCAGGGCGAGGGCGAGCTTGGTGCCGTAGTCGTCGTCGTTCGCCTGGATGGGCTCCAGGTTGACCGTGACGCCCTGGTTGGCGGCCTCAAATTCCTTCTTGGCCGCCTGGAACAGGGTATCCAGGGCGGTGAAGGAATCGGTCTTCTGGTAGACCACCTTCAGGGCCTTCGCCGATTCCGCGGGAGCGGCCGGCGAACAGGCCGCCAGCGTCAAGGCCGCGGCGGAGATGAATGCAGAGAAAACGAGGGCCCGGGGACTCATGGTGCTCCATTCAGTAAATGGCTGCAGTCCTCTTTGTCTGCGGGCCCCAGCCGCGGCGATATCCACATGCTAGAGGGGGCGACCGGCGCAAGCAAGGACCTGCCGGTTCATGCTTCCAGTAGAAGCCGCTGCGCCCGCGGCGCGAGAGTATGTTCCAGGACCAGGCAAGCGGCGCCAATGGCGCCGACATCCTCACCTACTCCAGTGCCGACAACTTCGACCGTGTGGATCAGGCGGGCGGCGCTGTTGGCGTCGACGAGCGCCGGGATCCGGTCCAGGTAGCGTTCCGCCATCCGGCTCCAGAAGGGCCCGCCGAAGACAACACGTTCCACATCCAGGGTGTTGGTGACCACTGAAACCGCGCGGGCCACGAGCACCGCGGATTTGTCAATGATGGCCAGGGCCTTGGCGTCGCCGGCGTCGGCGAGGTCGCAGAGCTTCGTAAAGCTTTGCTGGACGTCGGCCGCGGTATGCCTGGACCCCGCGTCGTCGAGGATCCCGGCGGCCACCGCTTCGGCGACCAGGACCTGCGGGATGGCCGAGGATTTCACGCAGCCATGCAGTCCGCAATCGCAGAGGGGGCCGTCCGGTTCCACCACGATGTGGCCGATCTCGCCGGCGTTTCCCGACGTTCCGCGCACCACCTCGTCGTTGAGCACGATTCCGCAGCCGATGCCCGTACCCATGTACATGAAGATGAAGCTGCCGGCGCCGCTGGGGCCACCGGCCCACGTTTCCGCGACGGCGGCGCTGGTGACGTCCTTGTCAACGAGGACGGAGTAGCCGGTTGCTTTGGCCAGGGCGTTCCGGAGTTCCACGCGGTCCCAGCCCGGGAGCAGCGGGGGGTCCACCACGGTGCCGTTGTCCAGGTCGATGGGGCCCGGTGCCGCGACGCCAAGTCCGGCGATCTTTGCGACGTCCACCCCCGAGTCTGCAACCAGTTGCCCGATCTGGGTGGCAATGGTGGCGATGACCGCGGCGGGGTCGTTGCCGCCCGGCGTCTTAATCCGGGAATGCTGCACCACCGCGCCGACCAGATCCAGCACCACAAAGGTGGTCACGGCGGGGTCCAGGTGGACTCCGATCGCGTACATGCCGCCCGGGTTGAGGCGGAGCATGGTCCGAGGCTTGCCGGGCCCGCTGCCTTCTTTTCCTGCCTCGACGATGAGGTGCTGGTCCAGCAGGCGGCGGGAAATGTTGGAGATGGTCTGGGGCGAGAGGCCGACAATCTGGGCGAGCTCCACACGGCTGAGACCGCCGGATGACCTGCGGATGGCGTCGAGAATGACCGTGAGGTTGAAGTCCCCCATGCGGGGAAGGTTGGTTCCGCGCCGTGGGGGCGAGGACTGGCGGATTTCTGGCACGGTCTCCCCTAGAGTTTTGGCCGCGTACTCATGTTGTCTGAATGGTACGTTACCCCTTGTCCCACGCCCAGAGCCGGAGGCAGGAGCGCGGCGCGGCACGGCGCCCGGCGTCCTAGGCCCGGCGGGTGCTGACGGCCACCGTGAACTTCGGGTTGGCGCCCCTGACCCTGGTCGGGCCCACCAGCCGTTCCAGCGCCGGGAGGTACTGCAGGTGCCGGTTGAAGACCGTCCACAGCTCACCGCCCGGGGCCAGTACCCTGGCGGCTGCCTCGAACAGCTTGATGCCCGCTCCGGCGTGGACGCTGGCACCCAGGTGGAACGGCGGATTAAGCAGGATCAGGTCCACGCTGCCGGCGGGCAAGGTGCTCATGGCGTCGTCCTGGAGAAAGCTGATCCGGTCTCCAAGGCCGTTGGCCTGTGCAGTGTCCTGGGCGGAGGCGACGGCGGCTGCGGACCGGTCGGTGGCCGTGATGCGCGATTCCGGATGGGCACGGGCGTACATGGCGGCGAGGATTCCGGTGCCGCAGCCCAGGTCCACGGCATGCTGCGCTGATCGCATCTCGGGCAGGAAGTCCAGGAGGAACCTGGTGCCGATGTCCAGTTTCGTCCCGGCGAAGACGGCCCCGCGGGCTGCAACGTCCAGGTCAAGCCCTGCAAGGTGCCCGACGGCGGGACCTGCCTCCGGGGACACCCCTTCCCGGGCACCGCCGGCCAGGATGATCCTGGACTTCTGCCGCGCCAACTGCGGCTGGACCGACTCGAAGTGCCGTTCCAGGACCGCATTCATGCCCAAGGACATGTGCTTGACACGTCCGCCGGCGAGCAGTTTAACGTGCGGGGCCGCATACCGGGCCACCGCTGCGGAGACTTCCTCCAGCTCTGCCAACGTCCGGGGCAGCTGCAGAAGCACAAATTCCGCGTCGGAAAGAAGCTCCTCCCCCAGTGGCAGTTGCTCGTACCCCGTGCCTCCGGCCAATGATGCCGGCTCTATGCCCAGCGCTGCCGCATTGTTCCGCAGCGCACGCTCCCCCGTGATGAGATCCTCGTGCACTCTCACACGCCGGACTCCGAGGCCGTTCAGTGCGCCGAGCGTGAGGGCGCCGTAGCGGTCGCCGATCACCGTCAGGGCGGTGCCGGGGGGCAGCCTGTCCGCGGCCGCTTCCAGCAACAGCTTGTCAGTGGCGTCCCAGGCCTGGAGATTGGGGGCCTCGACGTCGGGGTACCGCCGCAGGGTCCCCAGGATGGCCTCAAGACTTTTTTCTGCCACGGTTTCCTGCCTTCTGGTCATGCGCCGAACCGGGTCAGCGGCTGAGCCGCAAGCCCGGGTAGTTTGAGGATTGCCGCCACGGCCGCGCGGCCTGCCCGGTTGGCGCCGATGGTGGACGACGACGGCCCGTAGCCCACGAGGTGCACGCGCGGCTCCGCTGCCACCTGGGTGCCGTCCATGGCAATCCCGCCGCCGGGTCCCCTCAGGTGCAGCGGCGCGAGGTGTTCGAGCTCTGCCCGGAACCCGGTGGCCCACAGGATGACGTCCGCCCGGTGCAGGCTGCCGTCGGTGAGCCGGACGCCGTCGGGCTCGATCGAGATGAACATGGGGCGCCGGTCCAGCGCCCCACGCAGTGCTGCGGCGCGCAGCGCAGGAGTCCGGATGAGGCCGGTCACGGACACCACGCTTTGCGGGGGCAGTCCCTGCCGGACGCGCTCCTCCACAAGGGCGACGGCGTCGTGGCCGGCCCGGGCGTCGAACGTGGCGTCCCGCCATTCGGGTTCCCGCCTGGTGAACCAGCTGGTGGAGGTCACCTGTGAGATCTCATCCAGCAGCCCGACCGCGGAGATGCCGCCGCCCACCACAATGACGTGCAGGCCGCGGAACTCTTCCGCGGAAACATAGTCGGCGACGTGCAGCTGCCGGCCCCGGAACGTGGACCTTCCGGGGTAGATGGGCCAGAACGGCCGTGTCCAGGTACCGGTGGCGTTGATGAGGGCTTTCGCCGACCAGTCACCTCGATGGGTGCTGACCCGCAGCCTTCCGGCCGGATCCGCATCTTCGCGGGCCACGGCGGTGACTTTGACCGGGCGCAGGACCTCAAGCCCGAGTTCCCGTTCGTAGCCGGCGAAGTACCTGGTCAGGAACTCCGAACTTGGCTCGGCCGGGTCCACATCGGGTTTGGCGATCCCGGGGAGGTCGCTGATGCCGTTGACCGTGGCCATCCGCAGGCTCTTCCAACGGTGGCGCCACGCCCCGCCGGGCCCCTCCTCGGCGTCGAGGACCCTATAGGACAGGGCCCTGCGCTGCAGGTGGAACGCGGCGGAAAGACCGGCCTGGCCTGCCCCGATGACCACCACATCCACTTTCGCGGCTGACATTGCGCGGATACCGGTCAGACCTTCTTCACCACGGAGGATTTGAGCTGCATAGGTCCCACGCCGTCCACTTTGCAGTCGATATCGTGATCCCCCACGCCGTCCATGAGCCTGATTCCACGGACCTTGGTGCCCACCTTGATGACGCTGGAACTGCCCTTGATCTTCAGGTCCTTGACGACCGTTACCGTATCGCCGTCGGCCAGGACATTGCCCACCGCGTCCCTGATGACCCGCTGCCCAGGACCGTCCGGGCCGCCCGCTGCCTCGGCGGACCATTCGTGTCCGCATTCCGGGCAGACCAGCAGCGCACCCATCTCATAGGTGTACGGGCTGGAGCATTCGGGGCACGGCGGAAGGGTTTCGTTCACTCCCCCATGATAATCGTGGCAACAGCGCTGACAGGCGCCCGGCCGCCGTCGTACTGTTGGGCCATGGCGGAAGACGCGCACGGCGGAAGAGAGGCAAGGACCATGACGAGGGAAAAAGGGGCCGCGGCACAGCTGGCCAAAGCGCTGGCCATTGTCCTGGGCACCGATGAGGTGCCGCTGCGGCTGCGGGCCTGGGACGGCTCCGAGGCGGGTCCGCCCGGCGCCCCGGTCCTCGAGTTCAGGTCGCGCAGGGCGCTGCGCCGGATCCTGTGGTCGCCGGGGCAGTTGGGACTGAGCCGCGCCTATGTGTCCGGCGACGTCGATGCTCCGGGTGACATCTTCGCGGGCTTTACCGCACTGAGCTCCGTGGGAAAGTTTTCGGAGCCCGGCCCCTTCACTCCGCTGACTCCACGCGAACTGGTCACACTGGTCACTACAGCCGTGCGGCTCGGGGCCCTGGGGCCCAATCCCTCGCCTCCCCCGGAGGAGGCACGGGTTGCCCGGAAGGGCCGGCTGCACACGCGCCGGCGCGATGCTGCGGCAATCTCACACCATTACGACGTCGGCAACGACTTTTACGCCCTCGTGCTGGGACCATCAATGGTTTACTCGTGCGCCGTGTGGGAAAACGGAACCCCAGACGGCCACGGAAACCTGTCCGGCGTTGAAGACCGGGGACTTCCGGCCGGGCTTGAGGAGGCGCAGGCAGCGAAGCTGGATCTGGTGTGCCGCAAACTCGGGCTGAAACCCGGGATGCGGGTGCTGGACGTCGGCTGCGGCTGGGGCAGCTTTGCCTTGCACGCCGCCCAGCACTACGGCGTCTCGGTGGTGGGGGTGACCCTGTCCTCGGAACAGGCCGTCCTGGCCCGCAAGCGGGCAGCCGATGCAGGCCTGACGGAAAAGATCGATATCCGCGTCCAGGATTACCGGGATGTCTCCGACGGACCCTTTGATGCCATCAGCTCGATCGGCATGTCCGAACACGTTGGCCGGGAACAGACACCCCACTACGTCCAGGTGCTGCACGGCCTGCTCCGCCCGGGCGGCCGGTTGCTCAATCACGCCATTTCGTGGAACTCCGGCCCCACCAAACCGGACCCCGATTCCTTCATTCCCCGCTATGTCTTCCCGGACGGCGAGATGATCAGCCTCGGCGAGATGGTCAGTGCGCTGGAGGGCGGTGGTTTCGAGGTACTTGATGTGGAGGCTTTGCGCCTTCACTACGCCCTGACCCTGCGGGCGTGGGTGCGCAGGCTGGAGGAGAACTGGGATGAGGCCGTACGGCTGACCAGCCTGGGCCGTGCGCGGGTCTGGCGGCTGTACATGGCTTCGAGCGCCTTGGGCTTCGAGGCCGGCCTCACCGGCGTCAATCAGGTGCTCGTGCAGAGGGCCGGCGGGGCCGAGCCGCCGTTGCGCCGGACTGACTGGGTTTAAAGCAGAAGAGCCACCGTGCGGGTGGCTCTTCTGCTGTTGTGTTGTTTTCCGAATTTCGTGGAGCTGAGGGGACTCGAACCCCTGACCCCCTGCATGCCATGCAGGTGCGCTACCAGCTGCGCCACAGCCCCAAAACCCGTGCTGACCGGCGGTTCACACCGCCCGAAGCAACCTGTTCAGCTTAATGCAAATCCGCGGTTGGCGCCAATCGGGGCTTGTCCTTCGGGTGCAACAACCTGTCCTTCGCATGAAACAAAAAGGTCCGCCGGAATCATTCGATTCCGGCGGACCATCCGGTGGAGCTGAGGGGACTCGAACCCCTGACCCCCTGCATGCCATGCAGGTGCGCTACCAGCTGCGCCACAGCCCCGGACCTTCGTTAATCCGTGGTTTCCCCGGAGCAACTCAAATATCTTAGACCAGCGTTTCGGAAAATTCCAAATCGGGCATATTGGGCCCGGACAAGGTCCTTTATTCGGCCTCGGAGCCGGCAGGCGTCTTGGCTGACGTGTCGTCACCCAACTGCAGGTCCACCACGGGGCAGTCCTTCCAGAGGCGCTCCAAAGCGTAGAAGACGCGGTCTTCCTCATGCTGGACATGGATGACAATGTCCGAGTAGTCCAGCAGCACCCAGCGTCCGCCGGAGCGGCCTTCGCGGCGGGTCGGCCGCAGGTCCTGTTTGGCCAGTTCCTCTTCAATGCCGTCCACAATGGCGTTGACCTGGCGTTCGCTCGGTGCGGAGGCGATGAGGAAGACGTCGGCCAGTGCCAGGCGCTCACTGACGTCAAGTGCCACGATGTCGTGGGCAATTTTGTCCGCGGCGGCCTTGGCGGCTTGGCGGGCTACGGCGATGGATGAATCTGATGCAGTCACGGGACTCCTTGTTGTTTTCTAAAGCTTTATGAGGGGGCGCTCCGGGAGGGCGCCCGGTCAGCGGGAGATGCCGCTGATGATGAGGATGACGCCGGAGATGAGGGCCACGATCCCAAAGACCAGGACGAGGACCTGCATCAGCCTGAGCCGCTTGGCGCGGGCCAGGCCTGCCGTTGCCGCATCCAGCGGCTCAAGCCCATGCGCTGAACTGGCCGGGATCCGGGGCAGGTCCTCGAACAGATCATCGGACTCCACCACCTGTTGGTGTTGCACGGACGGTGCCACACGCTTCGGCTCAGCCGCTGCCCGGGCGGCCGCTTCCGCGCGGGCGATGACCCGGGAACGGCCCGAGGGCGCGGCCGGCGCGGAACCGGCTGAGGGTTGCTTGGATGTGGCGGACGGCCGGCGGCCTTTGCCGCCGGTCCGGAGCTTTTGTCCGGGCTGCGTCACCACGGGAACATGGGAAGTCGGCGATGGTTTCATCACGGGACGGTCGATGCCGGGCACCTGCACGAATTCCAGCGGCGTCACCATGGCAAGATTGGCGGCGGTCGCCGGGCCCGGCCGCTGCACGGCCGGCGGTGAAATTCCCTGGGAAGGTCCCGGAGGTTCCGCCTGCTCTGCCAATTTCTGCTTCGCCATGGCCCGGCGGTTGAGGACTGCGGCGCGCTCGGCAAGGGCGATCTGTTCGGCGAGGATGTCCGGATCCACTGCCTCCGGATCCAGCGATGCGATGTGCTCCATTTTGGCCAACTGGTTCTTGGCCTGCTCGGCAATCAGTGAACGTGCCGCGAGGGCCTGTTCCACGCTCATGCCGGCCGGGACGCCGGAGCCAGGGGCGGGCGGCGCGGAACTGCTCTTGCCGGCGGCACCGGCGCCGGGCTTGCCGGGAGAGGCGACACCGGACTTGCCGGGACCGGCCTGCTGGCCGGCGGGGGAAATGATGGGGTTGGCCGAGGTGACGGCCTGTTCCTTGAGCTGCTGCAGCCGCAACTGCCTGCGGGTGGGAGGGCCGCCGGCGGACAGCTGCCCCTCCTTTTCCTCAAGTTCCTTGATGGTACGCAGGGCCGCCCGGTCACGGGCGCGGATCTGCGAGGACCGCTCAGCAGGTGTCTGCTCGGGGACTGAATCCACCGGGGTGTCGGACGCACGGCGTTGTTTGGAGGCAGGCGAAAGCTGGCCCGGGGCGGGAGGCCCGGCAACCATGTTCTCGTCTCTGGACTGCCGCAGTTCGCGGCGGCTACGGACGGGGGGCTGTTCCTGACTCATAGAGAACTCATTCAGTACTGGCTGACTCGTCTGTTTCGGTAGTGCGGACGTCCTGGGGAAATTGTCCCTCGGCATACAGTCCGTATTTGGCGATGTACTGCACCACACCGTCCGGCACGAGGTACCAGACGGGATTGTGCGCGGCTACCCTGATCCGGCAATCGGTGGAGGAAATGGCCATGGCGGGCACTTCCAGGAGACTGACGTCTTTGCGGCCCATGCCGTCAAGCACATGCCCGGGCCGGGTGACGCCGACAAAGTGCGCCAACGACCACAACTCATCGATGTCCTTCCAGGACAGGATCTGCGCCAGCGCATCGGCTCCGGTGATGAAGAAAAGATCCGCGTCCGGGCGCTGGGTACGCAGGTCCCGCAAGGTATCAATGGTATATGTGGGACCCGGCCGGTCAACATCGACCCTGCTGACGGTGAAGCGCGGGTTCGACGCCGTGGCAATGACCGTCATCAGGTAGCGGTGTTCGGCCTCACTGACCTGCTTGTGTGATTTTTGCCATGGCTGCCCGGTAGGGACAAAAACCACCTCGTCCAAACCGAACTTGGCCGCCACTTCACTGGCTGCCACGAGGTGGCCGTGGTGGATGGGATCAAACGTCCCGCCCATCACGCCCAGCCGCAGCCGGCCTTCAGCACCTTTCCGGTGCAGAACACTGGAAATGTCAGTGGCCTTGGCCGTGATCGTGCTTGTTCGGGTGCTGGCGGTGCGGATCGGCATGCTCTTCGGTTATTGTGTGCCGGTTGCCCAGGTTGGAGTAGGACCAGGTGATGAACATCAGCACCAGCAGGAGGGCGAACATAACCACGCCGAAAACCCAGGGCTCAGCCCACAGCGGAGCGGGTTCGTGTTCTCCGCCTTCGGCAACGGTCATGGCAATCTGCTGGAGCAGCATTATCTCCCCTAGGGTTCAAGGATGTGGCAGCGGATTTTCCCGCCATTGTAGGACTTTCGTCTATGTTACCGCGTTGCTACCCGCGGACTTGGCCCTCGCCCTGCACGATCCACTTCGTGGTGGTGAGCTCGGTCAGACCCATCGGGCCGCGGGCGTGCAGCTTCTGCGTGGAAATGCCCACCTCGGCGCCCAGCCCCAGCTCTCCGCCGTCGGTAAAACGCGTGGACGCGTTCACGATCACCGCTGCCGAGTCGATCTCGGCGATGAACCGCTCTGCATTGGCAAGGTTGTTGGTGAGGATCGCCTCGGTGTGACCGGTTGACCAGGTGCGGATGTGCTTGACGGCGTCATCGAGGCTGTCCACCATGGCCACCGCCAGGTCCAGGTCCATGTATTCAGTCGCCCAGTCAATATCCGACGCCGGCTCGGACTCAATGGATGCGGGCAGGGCTGCGCGGACCCGCTCGTCGACATGGAGTGTCACTCCCGCGGCCCGCAACGCGGCAGCCACGGCAGGCAGGGCGGTGGAGCGTGAATGGACCAGGAGGGTCTCCACGGTGTTGCAGACGCTGGGCCGCTGGGTTTTGGCGTTCAGCAGGATGTCCACGGCCATCCCTTCGCTGGCAGATTCGTCGATGAAGATGTGCACGTTGCCTTCACCGGTTTCAATGACGGGCACGGCAGCATTGGTAACGACCGACTGGATCAGTTCGCGCCCGCCCCGCGGGATCAGGACATCAACGCGTCCGCGGGCGCGCATCAGGGCGTTCGCGCCTTCACGGCCGTACTGGTCCACGGTCTGCACGGCGTCGGCGGGCAGGCCCACACTCTCGAGCGCTTCGCGGAGCACGTGGACGAGGGCTTCGTTGGTGGCCCCAGCTGCGGTGCCGCCGCGGAGGATGACGGCGTTGCCGCTCTTGAGCGCCAGCCCGGCGATATCCACCGTGACGTTGGGCCGGGCCTCGTAAATGGCGGCCACCACACCCATGGGCACGTTGACCTGGCGAAGGCGGAGGCCGTTGGGCAGGGTCTGGCCGCGGACCACGTTGCCCACGGGGTCCGGGAGGTTGGCAAGAATATCCAGCGCGTCCACGAGTCCGGTGATGCGCGCTTCAGTCAACGTCAGGCGGTCCAGCATTGCTGCGGAGGTACCGTTTGCCTTGCCGGCAGCCACGTCCTTGGCATTCGCGGCGAGGATAAGGCCTTTGCGCTCCTGGAGGGCAGCTCCGATGGCACGCAGGCCGCGGTCCTTCCACGCCCGGTTGGCCCGCGCCATCCGGCGTGCTGCATGCCTTGAGCGGTCGGCTATGGCGTGGACAGCAGCTTCGACGTCCGCCGTAGACAGCGGGACGGCAGCTGAAACAGATGCATCCGGGGAAGCGGGAACGGCCGCATTGTCCCCGGAAGTCGCAGCAGTGGTGTGGGTCAGCGCCTCAGTCATGGTTCAAGTTTAGGCGAGGTGCGTGCTCAGACCAGCACCAGGTCATCAACGTGAACAACTTCACGGTCATAGCCGCGGCCCAGCGACTTGCCAAGTTCCCTGGTGGACCTTCCCAGCATCTGGGGCAGTTCCGCTGCGGAGTAGTTAACGAGGCCGCGGGCAATGACGGTGCCGTCGGCGCTGACCATCTCAACGGCGTCGCCCGCCTCAAAATCCCCATCGACGGCGGAAATGCCTGCCGGCAACAGCGAGGTGTGGCGGTCGCGGACAGCCTTGACGGCGCCGTCGTCGAGAATCAGCCGGCCGTGCACCGTGGCCAGGTGTTCCAGCCACAGCATCCGGACCGGCTTGCGGGCGCCGTTGACGGTGAACCAGGTCCCGACGTCGTCCCCGGCCAATGCGGCCGCAGCGTTGGCGGTGGAGGTGACCAGGGCGTGGATTCCGGAGCCGGCCGCAATGGTTGCCGCCTCGACTTTGGTCATCATGCCCCCGGTCCCCACGCCGGCCTTGCCTGCCTTGCCGATGGACACCCCGTCCAGATCATGCGGGCCTTCCACGAGCGGAATCCGCTTGGCACCGTGCGACGGCGGGCCGTCGTACAGGGAGTCGACGTCGGAGAGCAGCACCAGCGCGTCAGCGCGGACCAGGTGGGCCACCAGGGCAGCGAGGCGGTCGTTGTCCCCGAAGCGGATTTCGTGGGTGGCCACAGTGTCGTTTTCGTTGACCACCGGCACCACGCCGAGGTTCAGGAGCCGGTCAAGGGCGCGGAAGGCATTGGTGTGCTGGCTGCGGCGCATCAGGTCATCCGCGGTGAGCAGCACCTGGCTGACGGTCACGCCGTGGGCACCGAAGGCCTGGGTGTACCGGGCCATCAGCAGGCCCTGGCCCACGCTGGCCGCGGCCTGCTGGGTGGCAAGATCACGCGGCCGTTTGGCCAGGCCAAGGGGTGCCAGGCCCGCCGCGATGGCCCCGGAGGAGACCAGGATGATCTCCGTGCCGGAGTTCCGCTTGGCGGCCAGCGCGTCCGCCAGTGCGGTGAGGGACTCCTCGGAGATGCCGCCCTTGATGCTGGTCAGAGAGGACGAACCCACCTTGACCACAATCCTGCGGGCACCGGAGAGCACGGTGCGGTCCGCGGTCCGCTGCTGCGGAACCGCGGCTGCAGTGCTACTGGTCATCGTCTGCGCCCAGTCCACTCTCCTTGAGCGGCTTGGCGACCCTGCGGCTGCTGACCGACTCGGTCCAGATCCCGGCTTTGCGTTCGGCCTCGAGCTCGGCGCGGGCGGCTGCCTTGGCATCCTTGCGTTCCTGCTGCTCGTCCCGCTTCTGGCCGCGGGTGGGGCGGTCGCCGATGTCTGCAAAGCGGACGTCGGTGCCACGCGGAGCGGCAAGCAGCTCGGCTCCTGCCATCATGGTGGGCTCCCAGTCGAAGACGACGCCGTCGTCCTCACCGATCACCACGGTGTCGCCCGGCTTGGCACCCTGCTTGAAGAGTTCATTTTCCACGCCGAGCTTGGCCAGGCGGTCTGCGAGATAGCCGATGGCTTCCTCATTGGTGAAGTCGGTCTGCTTGACCCAGCGCACGGGCTTGTCGCCGAGGACGCGGAACAGCGGCTCCAGGTTCTTTTCCTCGCGGCGGATCTTGAAGCCGGCCTCGTTCACAGCGCGCGGGCGCAGCACGGGCGGCTGGACCTTCGGCGGTGCCGCGGCAAGGGTGTCGCGGGCAGCCTGGACGATTTCCGCCATGGCAAAGCCAAGCTGACGGAGGCCTTCGTGGCTGGTGGCTGAGATTTCAAAGACACGGTAGCCGCGGGATTCCAGTTCCGGGCGAACGAACTCGGCCATGTCCTTGCCGTCCGGGAGGTCAACCTTGTTCAGGGCCACGAGGCGCGGGCGGTGGTTCAGCGGGACAACTTCGCCGTCGGTCCCGGCGTAGCTCATGTCCACCGCGTACTTTTCCAGTTCGGCCTCGATGATGGCCAGGTCGGAGAGCGGATCGCGGTCGGCTTCGAGCGTGCCGCAGTCCAGCACGTGCACCAGTGCAGCGCAGCGTTCCACGTGGCGCAGGAAGTGGTGGCCCAGGCCCTTGCCTTCGCTGGCGCCTTCGATCAGGCCAGGGACGTCAGCGATGGTGAAGCGGATATCGCCGGCCTGGACCACGCCGAGGTTGGGGATGAGGGTGGTGAAGGGGTAGTCGGCGATCTTGGGCCGCGCGGCTGACATGGCCGCGATCAGGCTGGACTTCCCGGCAGAGGGGAAGCCCACCAGGGCGATGTCCGCGATGGACTTCAGCTCCAGCACGATGTCGCTGGAATCACCTTCGATGCCGAGGAGTGCGAAGCCCGGGGCACGGCGTTTCTGGGAGGACAGCGAGGCATTGCCGAGGCCGCCCTGTCCGCCGGCCGCGGCAATGTATTCGGCGCCTTCGCCGACCAGGTCAGCCAGGACGGTTCCGTCCTTGGACTTGACCACGGTGCCGTCGGGGACCGGGAGGATCAGGGTTTCGCCGCTTTTTCCGCCACGCCAATCGCCCATTCCGGGGCCGCCGTTGGTGGCATGGCGGTGCGGGGCGTGGTGGTAGTCAAGCAGCGTGGTGGTCTGGTGATCGACGCGCAGGATGACATCGCCGCCGTCGCCGCCGTTGCCGCCGTCGGGTCCGCCGAGAGGCTTGAACTTCTCCCGGTGGACGGAGACACAGCCGTGGCCGCCGGTACCGCCGGATACGTGCAGTACTACCCGGTCTACAAAGCTCGCCACGTGGATCTCCTCAGTGCTGTTTCCTGGACGCCCGCAGGCACCAAGACGATTGTAATGCGGTTAAAAGAACAGTGGAGCGGACCAACAGGTCCGCTCCACCGCTTCAGAACTATTTGTTACTCTGCAGCTGCAGCAGCAACGATGTTGACTACGCGGCGACCGCGGCGGGTGCCGAATTCGACAGCTCCCGGGGTCAGTGCGAACAGGGTGTCGTCGCCGCCGCGGCCTACGCCGGCACCCGGGTGGAAGTGGGTGCCGCGCTGGCGGACGATGATCTCGCCTGCGGAAACTACCTGGCCGCCGAAGCGCTTGACGCCGAGGTACTGGGCGTTGGAGTCACGACCGTTGCGAGTGGAGCTCGCGCCTTTTTTATGTGCCATTTGAAATGCCTGCCTCTAAATTCTGGGGAATCTGCTGAAAACCTGAACAGTAACGAAGGTTACTTGATACCAGTGATCTTGACCTTGGTCAGTTCCTGACGGTGACCCTGGCGCTTCTTGTAACCGGTCTTGTTCTTGAACTTCTGGATGACGATCTTCGGACCGCGGAGGTCATTGAGGATCTCAGCCGTGACAGTTACCTTGGCCAGGTCCGCAGCTGCGGCAGTGACCTTCTCACCGTCAACCAGGAGCAGGACGGGCAGCTCAATGGTGCTGCCAGCTCCACCGGCGACGCGGTTGAGGGTAACGAAGTCTCCAACGGAGACCTTCTCTTGCCGGCCGCCTGCGCGGACAATCGCGTACACCACTTGGGAACTCACTTCTCTCGACGTTTATTACTAGATTTGCGTGCGGAACCTGGGTCCATAATTGGCTGGGCTCTCGCTGTGCCTCAACGCCGTGGGGTCGTAACCCAAGTGTTGGCGTAAGCACCGAAGATCTAGAATACGCTAATTTTGCCTTCGGCCGCAAATGAGGCTGGTTACGGCCGGTTGTCTGTGATAGGACCCACAAGCAGATCCAACACCCACAACCAGGAAACCGTGCCCGACTATCGTACCGGCTGAAGCGGCCGTTTACGCTCAGGAGTGCAGGCGCGGCGCGTCGAAGAATTCCACTTCGAAGCGGCAGGACTGGCTGAACGCGGCAATCATGGCTGCCCGCTCGTCCCCGGAAGCCCTGCGCCCGGCGTCGTCGGCCAGGGCGATGGCCTCACGGGTGGCCTGGGCGAAACCCTCGTCAGCGTAGGTCCGCAGCCAATCGGCGTAGGGATGCGCCGCCGGTGCGCCTGCGGCGACGAACTCCGCGTGCAGCGTCCTGCCCACCTCCGCGTAGAGCCAGAAGCAGGGCAGGACGGCCGCCACCAGCGCTCCGTAACTTCCGGACACGGATGCGGCCAGCAGGTGGTCCACATACGACTTCGTGACCGGCCCCAGGCCCGCCCCCGCCGGGCGGGAACTGAGCCAGGTCCTGTGCAGCTCGGATTCAACCTCCAGGCACTGCTGCGCGGAGCGTGCCCAGAAAAGCTGGGCGGCTTCCGTAGGCGCCAGCGCGCTGGCCCGGGCCAGCACCCGCGAGTAGCCGTTGAGGTAAATGGCATCCTGGGCGAGGTAATACGCGAACTGCCCCTCGGACAGTGCGCCGGTTCCCAGGTCCCGGATGAACTCCAGCCTGTAGATCGCTTCCAGCTCCGGCGCAGCCGCCTGCCGGAGCAGCTCAGCGAATTCCCCCTCTGCCGGGGCCGGCTGCGTGTGATGGAAGTGGTGGATCGGGCCGTTGCCACCACCCACCTCCAGCTGGCCGGAGGCCTGCAGCGCTCCGGCCAGCCACGGCTTCACCTGGCGAAGAGCGGCTTCCCAGTCCCCCAGCCGGGCCTGCGCAGCCGCCATTGCGGAAGACAGCGAGCAGCCGGTGCCGTGGCTGTTGCGGGTACGTACCCGCTCCCCCGCCAGCTCCACCACTTCTTTGGAGAGCAGTCCCGAGGAGTTGACCAGGGCATCGGGGCAGTCACCGCCGTCGAGGTGGCCGCCCTTGACCAGGATGGTGGCGCCGGTAGCGGCAGACAGCCGGAGTCCTTGCTGCAGTGCCTCCGGCCAGCCAGGCGCCTGCGGCTCGCCGAGGAGGAGGGCGAGTTCCACCAGGTTGGGGGTGATCAGGTCCGCCAGGTGAAGCAGTTCCCTGAGGGCCCCTTCCGCGGACTCCTCCAGGAGCCGGTCCCCGCTGGTTGCCACCATCACCGGATCAAGAACGACGACGGCGGGACGGACTTTTTCGAGCCAGTCGCGCACCACCTTAATCACCTCAGCGTCACCGAGCATGCCGATCTTGACGGCGTCGATGGTGATGTCCTCGCTGATGGCATCCAGCTGCTGGGCGAGGAAGGAAGCGGGCGGAACATGCACGGCCCGGACGCCCCTGGTGTTCTGGGCGGTCAGGGCGGTGATGGCCGCCATGCCGTAGCCGCCGAGGGCAGCAATGCTTTTGAGATCGGCCTGTATTCCGGCGCCACCTGACGGGTCGGAGCCCGCGATCGAGAGAACGCGTGGAATACCGCGCCGTTCGAGCACCGTTGCGGGCTGGCGTGGTGCGGCCTGGGGAAGGACAAATGCAGGAGCCAAGGAGACATCCCTTCGCCGGTGCTAACCGGACAGGTTCAACGGGTCTGGATCTCAGCCGGCACTCTGCGCGGCACCCCGTGTCAGTGGTCCAGCCTAGCGTTTCGCACAGGCTCCGGCCTTCCATGACGTCATGGGCCACGCCGCCGCATCCCGTGAACCGCATGAAGCGGTTAAAGCGCGATGCCCGGCCGGCCCTGTGCAATTCAGGACTGGCCGGGCAACCCGGTGGACTCGTCAGAGTTCCGGCGGGGTTAAAGCTCCGAGGCCGGAACCCCTACGCCGAGGATGATGGGAGCCTCGGCCGCGGCCTTGGGGGCCGCAGGGGCCTGGGTGTGCTCCGGCGCTTTGGCGGCGTGGGAGTGCCCGGTGGAAGCTGTTGGAACAGCCTCGTGGTGCTCCACCGACGTGGCATTGGCTGCGCCCTGGGCACGGCTGGCACTGCGGTTACGCCGCGGGCGTCGGGTGCGGGACTGGTCCGCGGTGTGGTCCGAGTAGTCCTTCTCCTCCGCGGCCGGCAGCCGGCGTGCCTGGTTCCCGGCCTCGGGGCGCCCGGCAGCCTGGCCTGGTGCGGCCGTGTCCGCTGCCGAAGTGGTTTCGGCCGGCTGGGCCGTTGGCGTTGCTTCAGCGGGAACCGGCGCACCCAGGTTGGCGAAAGCCTCGGCAAGACGGTCCAGGGTCAGTGCAGGCGACTGCGGGTGATCGGCGTGGTGCTCCACGAACGGCAGCACGACCTGCTCTCCGCCGAACGTAAGCACAGTGGCCGGGCGGCCCGTGGCGTCAGTCTCAGAGCGTTCTGCCGCGGCCGGGGACGGGGCTGATGCCTGTGAAGATGCCTGCGTTGGTGCTTTTGCCGGTTCCACAGCAGCAGCCTGACCTGCCGCGCTTATTGCCTGCGCAACCTCTTCTTCGTGCAGGTGCGCAGCGTGGGCAGCAGCGGCAATGTTTGCCAGTGCAGCCCTTGTGGCCTCTGCCTTGGCGTGGCGCTCCGCGTCGCTGGGGTCGGGGTGGACGGTGTGGATCTGTACCGGGGCTGCCGGCGCCACCTCCAGTGGCTGGCCTCCACGGCCGCGGCGGCGCTTGCGGTCAGTGCGTCCGCCGGGCTGGCTGTCTCCGCGCTGGTTGTCCATGCGCTGGTCAGGACGCTGATCGGTGCGCGGCCCGTCCACCCGGTGGCTGTCTGCACGCTGCACGTGGTGCTCGGCAGCGACAGTGTTGGCCCGGCGGTGTTCCACAGGATCGTCGTGGGTGACGATGCCGCGGCCGGCGCAGGTCTCGCACTGCTCCCCGAAGACCTCGAGGAGCCCGGTGCCCATCCGCTTGCGGGTCATCTGCACCAGGCCCAGCGACGTTACTTCGGCGACCTGGTGCTTGGTGCGGTCGCGGCCCAGGCATTCCACCATGCGGCGCAGGACAAGGTCGCGGTTGGACTCGAGCACCATGTCGATGAAGTCGATGACAATAATGCCGCCGATGTCGCGGAGCCGGAGCTGCCGGACCACTTCTTCGGCTGCTTCAAGGTTGTTCTTGGTGACGGTTTCCTCGAGGTTGCCGCCGCTGCCGGTGAACTTTCCGGTGTTGACGTCCACCACCGTCATGGCTTCGGTACGGTCGATCACCAGGGAGCCGCCGGAAGGCAGGAAGACCTTGCGTTCGAGCGCCTTGTGGATCTGCTCGTCGATCCGCCAGGCAGCGAAGATGTCCTGATCCGTGGTCCACTTTTCCAGGCGGCCCACCAGGTCCGGTGCAACGTACGTGACGTAGGCCTCGATGGTGTCCCAGGCCTCTTCACCGGAGACGATCAGCTTGGAGAAGTCCTCGTTGAAGACGTCGCGGACCACCTTGATGGTGAGGTCCGGTTCGCCGTAAAGCAGTTCCGGGGCGAGGATCTTGGTGGAGGTGGACTGGCTTTCGATGCCTTCCCACTGGGCCCGCAGCCGGTTGATGTCATGCGTGAGTTCCTCTTCGGAGGCACCCTCGGCAGCGGTGCGGACAATCACGCCGGCGTGCTCGGGGAGGCGGTCCTTGAGGATGCGCTTGAGGCGGTTGCGTTCGACGTCGGGCAGCTTGCGGGAGATGCCGGTCATCGAGCCGCCGGGCACGTACACGAGGTAGCGGCCGGGCAGGGAGATCTGGCTGGTCAGTCGTGCGCCCTTGTGGCCAACGGGATCCTTGGTGACCTGGACCAGCACGGTATCGCCTGATTTCAGGGCGTTCTCGATCCGGCGCTGCTTGCCTTCGAGGTTGACGGCTTCCCAGTTCACCTCGCCGGCGTAGAGGACCGCGTTCCGGCCGCGCCCGATATCAACGAACGCCGCTTCCATGGACGGCAGGACGTTCTGCACCTTGCCGAGGTAGACGTTGCCGATCAGGGAGTCCTGCTGGGTCTTGGAGACAAAGTGCTCAGCCAGGACGCCGTCCTCGAGGACGGCGATCTGGATTCTGTCGTCGCGCTGGCGGACGATCATCTGCCGGTCAACGGATTCACGGCGGGCCAGGAACTCGGCCTCGGTGATGACGGTGCGGCGGCGGCCGGTATCGCGGGATTCACGGCGGCGCTGCTTTTTGGCTTCGAGCCTGGTGGAGCCCTTGACGGACGTCACGCGGTTGTTCACCGGCGCTTCGGTGGCGGCACGCGGTGCGCGGACGCGGGTCACCGTGTTGGGCGGATCGTCGCCTTCCCCTCCGGCCAACTCAAGGTCCTGGTCGCCACGGCGGCGGCGGCGACGGCGGCGGGACGTCACGCCTTCGTCGGTCTGGCCTGCAGATTCCTCGTCGTCTTCAGCGGCGCCGTCCTGCCCTCCGTCGGCAGCATCAGCATCGCTTTCAATGTCGTCGGTGCGGCTGCGCCCCCGGCGTCCACGGCTGCGGCGCCTGCGGCGGCCATTTGCGTCGTCCGCTTCGCCGTCCTCGGCGTCGTCCTCTTCAGGCTCCGCCGCAGCGGTGACCGCCGCGGGTGCGGGGCGGACCACTGTGCTCAGGTCAGGTGCCTGGAAAAGCACAGAGGCGGCCGAGGCCGGCTCGAGGAAAAGCGAACCGAACGGGCTGGCCGTCCCGGCGGGGGCCGGTGCTGCTGCGGGAGCAGCGGCTTGCCGGTCCGTGGCTTCCTCCCGGGCGGGCTCCCGGGCGGCCGGAGCTTCCGGGGCCGGCGGAGCTGACGCGGCCTCAGGGGCTGCTTCGGCTCCGGCCGCAGCAGCTTCAGGGGCTGCGGCAGTTTCAGGGGCTGCGGCAGTTTCAGGGGCAGCAGCGGCTTCAGGGGTCGCGGCAGTATCAGGGGCAGATTCAGGAGCAGAGGTCTTGCGGGTGGCAACGCGGCGGCGGCGGACAGGTTTGGTGTCAACTGCGGTCCCGTCGCCCGGAACCTCGGCAGCAACCCCGGCGGCAGCCTCGGTGGCGTGCTCCACAGCGGCGGCCTCCGCAGCCGCGGGTGCCGCCATGGCTTCGTCGGCGAAGGCAGGCAGTGGTTCTGCCGGTTCGGCGGTCTTGCGCGCACGTGTCCGGCGGACGGGGGCTTTGGTTGCCGGTGCAGCGGCCACCACGCCGGTGTCAGGCGCCTCGGTGTCAGGCGCTTCGGCCGGGGACGTGCCAGGCGCTGCTGCCTCTGGCCCGGTTACGGCGTCTGAGTCCGGTGCTGCGGCTTTAGGCGCTGCTTTCCGCCGGGCCCGGGTGGCCTTCTTCGGCGCTTCCACGGCTTCGGCCGCTTCTGCTTCGATATTAATTGCTGGTACTTGGTCGTTTTCCATATGTGGCAACACTCCTGCCCCTGACGTACCGCCACATCCGGCACCCATTGGGGCACATATTGTCAAAACCCGCAGGCGTTGACAGAAGTCAAGTGGATACTCCCAGGTTCGCACCGGCAGTGGGGTGCGGCAGCCCGTGGGAGCCGTCGGCTGTGTCCTGAAACCCGTTGTTCTACATGCCACAACCAGGTGCCGACCAATGGGACGCGGAAAAACCGGATCAGAGAATCCGAAGCTTACCCAGCTCGTCATTGGCGGTCTTGGGAACAAGCCACCGGACCGGAGTCCGAATGTGGGTCGGCCTCCAGCCACGTTCATTCTCTCACACCCAAGCTCAAAGACGGCGGAAGGCCGGACGCGGATCGTCAGGGGCCCTTCAGGCTGAATGCTGTCCCCAGCCGCCGGCGTTACAATCAGGCAAGGAGCACCCGACGCAAAGGACGCCACGAATAATGCCCAGCATCTCCCCCGCCACAGGCACCGGCAGCCCGGCAGCCGGACGCCTGGCCGGCCCGGATCCTGTGACCGCCGCTACCATACCGCCCATGGCGCGTAACCGGCCTCTTGGCTGGCTGATGGTCATCACCAGCCTCGTGGGCTGGCTTGCATCCGGGACCCTGGTCCTGGAGAAGCTCGAGGTCCTCAAAGATCCCAACCACACCACCGTGTGCGATGTAAACCCCTGGATTTCCTGTGGCCAGGTGATGCAGACCTGGCAGAGTTCGGTGTTCGGCTTCCCCAACATGTTCATCGGCATCGTGGCCTTCGCAGTCACCCTTGCCGTCGGCATGGCCCTGCTCTCAGGAGCCACCTTCGCCCGCTGGTACTGGCTCGGGCTCCAGGCGGGTGTCACGCTGGGCTTCGCGTTCGTGGTCTGGCTCTGGTCCCAGGCCCTGTACTCGATCCATATCCTGTGCCCGTTCTGCATGATCGTCTGGGCCGCAATGATCCCGCTGTTTGTTTGGGTAACCATCAGGAACGTCACCCACGGCGTCATCCCGGTACCCGCCGGCGCAGCACGCGTGCTGGGCGACTCCGGATGGGTCATCACAGCGTTGCTTTACGTAGCCGTCATCGCCACGATCTTCTTCGCCTTCATCCAGGTGTTCGCGGGAACGTCAGGCTTCTAGCAGACGCACAAAGAGCCCCCGTTTCCGAAGAAGCGGGGGCTCTTTGTGCGCAGGGCGGGGTCCTTTTGTCTCCAGGGCGGGGTCACTTAACGCCCGATAAACAGCCTGGAACGGGCTAAAAATGACCCCGCGTTGCCTAGCCCTGGAACCAGATCTTGATTTCGCGCTCGGCCGAGTCCGCAGAGTCCGAGCCGTGGACCAGGTTCTGCTGGACCTTCAGGCCCCAGTCGCGGCCGAAGTCTCCGCGGATGGTCCCCGGGGCTGCCGTGGTGGGGTCGGTGGTTCCGGCCAGGGACCGGAACCCTTCAATGACGCGGTGGCCTTCGAAGATGGCCGCAACTACCGGCCCGCTGAGCATGAACTCCACGAGGGGCTCGTAGAACGGCTTGCCGGCGTGCTCTTCGTAGTGCTGCTCCAGGAGCTCGCGGCTTGCATCAACCTTCTTCAGCTCGGCCAGGGTGTAGCCCTTGGCCTCGATGCGGCTCAGGATGGCGCCGCTGAGGTTGCGGGCCACGCCGTCGGGCTTGATCAAAACTAGGGTGCGCTCAATGCTCACAACTGCTCCAATGCGTTGGTGGGGTTTCGGGACAATTCTACGAGCCTTCCGGGGAATCCCCGTGCGCCGCGTTCCATTCGGCCTGCTCGCGTTCGCGCTGCGCGGACTCGGTGTCGATCCGGATGCCGGTCCTGATTCCGTACCACCAGGCAAGGGCGAACAGGGCGCCCACCAGGAACATCATCGGTTCAACGAGGCCTGTCAGGATCAGCACGATCTGCAGGATCCAGCCCAGCCCCACACCCCACGGCCTGGACAGCACGGCACACGCGAAGATCATGACCAGGCTGAGCGCGATTCCGGTGCCCAGGATCAGGGCAGGCGGAAACTCACCGCGCTTGAGTCCGAAAACGGCAAGGGTGGCGAAGAAGACGACGAACGCCTCGAGCAGCAGGACTGTGGAGGCGAACATCACCTTCGTGGACCGGCGCTTCTTCGGCATCCCGGGTCGCCATTCCCGCTGGGCCTTGGTCAGTCTGGCCATCCCTAGGCCTCGGTCTTTCCGAGCAGGATCCGCGCCTCGGCCACTAAGGTGATGGAGCCCGTCACCAGGACGCCGCCGGACAGGTCATCGTTGGCTTCCGCGCGTTCCACGGCCCATTCCAGGGCGTCGTCCAGCTTTTCGGCGATGTGGATGTTGTCCTCACCGAAGCCCATCTCCACGGCGAGCTCAGCCAGCTCGGCTGCCGGGACTGCCCGTGGCGAATTCGACTGCGTGAAGCAGTATTCCTCCGCAAGGTCGCCCAGCGATTCCTTGAGCTGGCGAAGAATCTCCTCCGCATCCTTCTCCTTGAGGACACCCACCACCGGAACAAGCCGGGTGAAGCTGAACGCCTCCTGGATGGCCTCGGCCGAGACCCGGATCCCGTCGGGGTTGTGGGCCGCATCCACGATGATGGTCGGCGCCGTCCGGACCACTTCCAACCTGCCCGGCGAAGTAACTGACGCGAATGCTTCCTGCAGCACCTCGGCGTCGAGCTCCTTGTCGCCGCCGAAGAATGCCTCCAGCGCGGCCACGGCAACGGCCGCATTCTGGGCCTGGTGCGCGCCGTGCAGCGGTATCAGCAGTTCCGGGTACCGGCCGGCGATGCCCTGGATGCTCACGACCTGTCCGCCCACGGCAACCGTCCGGGATTCGACGCCGAACTCCACGCCTTCAAAGCGGAACGGGACCGAGACTTCCTTCGCCTTTTCCAGTAGCACCTGGGCGGCATCAACGGGCTGCGCCGCACTGACCAGGAAGCCACCGGGCTTGATGATCCCGGCCTTCTCGTAGGCGATGTCCTCGGTGGTGTCGCCCAGCAGGTCCGTGTGGTCCAGGGAAATGGGAGTAACCACCGAAACCTGTCCGTCGCCCACGTTGGTGGCATCGGTGATGCCGCCAAGGCCCACCTCGATGACGGCCACGTTGACCGGCTGGTCGGCGAAAACCGCAAATCCCAGGATGGTCAGGCATTCGAAGTACGTGAGCCGGGGCTCTCCAGCTGCTGTGAGTTCGTCGTCGACGATCTGCAGGTAGGGGCGGATTTCATCCCAGATGCGGACGAATGTCTCATCCGACACAGGGTGGCCGTCGATGCTGATCCGTTCGGTGACCTTGGACAGGTGCGGGCTGGTGTAGCGGCCCGTGCTCAGTCCGTGGGCACGCAGCCCGGCTTCGATCATCCGGGCAGTGGAGGTCTTGCCGTTGGTGCCGGTCACGTGGATGATCGGGAAGGCCTTGTTGGGCTCCCCCAGCACGTCCATGGCACGGAACAGCGGCGCAAGGCGTGGCTCCATCTTGTTTTCCGGGGCGCGGCCCAGCAGCTCGGCGTAGACACTTTCCACGGAGAATTCGTCGGTCATATCCTAGGCCTCTGTCTTTTCGACGGTGATGCGCGGTTCGCCTGATTCGGCCGGCAAGGTGTCCAGCTCCAGGGTCAGGGTTTCGGTTTTGACCAGCTCGGCGTTGGCCAGCAGGGCATCAAGGACCTGCTGCCCGGCCGTGACGGTGGTGCGGATCCGGTCGCTGACGTTCAGTCCGGCATCCTTGCGGGCCTGCTGGATGGCGCGGACCATGTCGCGCGCTGTCCCTTCGGCCTCAAGCTCCGGCGTGACTTCGGTGTTGAGGACCACGAAGCCGCCGCCGGGCAGCACTGCGGCGGCCCGTGAGCCGGCACCCTCAGCGGCTTCCGCCACTACGGTCTCCAGCGTGTACTCCTGGGGTTCCAGCTCCAGTCCCCCGGCGGTGACCACGCCGGCGTCGGAGACTGACCAGTCGCCGGATTTGGATCCCTTGATGGCCTGCTGGACGTTCTTGCCCAGGCGCGGGCCCGCAGCGCGGGCGTTGACCACCAGCTTCTGCTCGATCCCAAACTCCTCCGGGGAGGCGCTCCCGGCGTCGAGCAGGCGGACCGAACGGATGTTCAGTTCATCGGCGACGACGGCGGCGAAGCCTCCCAGCGCATCTGCGCCGGGAGCCACAACGGTCAGTTCCTGCAGCGGGAGGCGGACGCGCAGGTTGGCGGCCTTGCGCAGTGAGGAGCCGGTGGAGCAGATCTGCTGCACGCGGTCCATTGCCTCGACCAAGGCTGGATCGGAGGGGAACAGGTCTGCTTCCGGCCAGTCGGCCAAGTGCACGGACCGGCCGCCGGTGAGGCCGCGCCAGATCTCCTCGGAAACCAGCGGCAGCAGCGAGGCAGCCACGCGTGAGACGGTCTCCAGCGCCGTGTAGAGCGCGTCGAAGGCGTCGGTGCTCTCGTCGAAGAAGCGCTGGCGGCTGCGGCGGACGTACCAGTTGGTGAGCATGTCCAGGTAGCTGCGGAGCTCATCGCAGGCGCCGGAGATGTCGTAGCTGTCCAACTGTGCAGTCATGTTGCGGACCAGGTCACCGGTGTTGGCCAGCAGGTACTGGTCCAGCGTGTCTGCGTAGCCGTCGTACCGGAGCTTCGCGTCATATCCGGCGCCGCTGTTGGCGGCGTTGGTGTAGAGCGTGAAGAAGCTGTAGACGTTCCAGAGCGGCAGGATGACCTGGCGGACGCCGTCGCGGATCCCTTGTTCGGTCACCACCAGGTTGCCGCCGCGCAGGATGGGGCTGGACATCAGGAACCAGCGCATGGCGTCGGATCCGTCGCGGTCCAGGACCTCCGAGACGTCCGGGTAGTTACGCAGGCTCTTGGACATTTTCTGCCCGTCCGAGCCCAGCACAATTCCATGGCTGATGACGTTGCGGAACGCAGGCCTGTCAAACAGCGCCGTGGAGAGGATATGCAGCATGTAGAACCAGCCGCGGGTCTGGCCGATGTACTCCACGATGAAGTCCGCCGGATTGTGGGTATCGAACCAGGCTTCGTTTTCGAACGGGTAGTGGACCTGGCCGTACGGCATGGAGCCGGAGTCGAACCACACATCCAGGACGTCCTCGACGCGGCGCATCACGGACTGTCCCTCTTCGGGGGTGCGTGGATCATCCGGGTTGGGGCGGGTCAGTTCGTCGATGAACGGGCGGTGCAGGTCAACCTGGCCGTCGTTGTTCAGCGGCAGGCGGCCGAAGTCAGCCTCGATCTCGGCGAGGGAGCCGTACACGTCCGTCCGCGGGAATTCCGGATCGCTGGACTGCCACACCGGGATGGGGCTGCCCCAGTAGCGGTTGCGGCTGATGGACCAGTCGCGGGCGTTCGCCAGCCACTTGCCGAACTGGCCGTCCTTGACGTTGCCGGGGATCCAGTTGATCTCCTGGTTCAGCTCGGACATCCGGTCCTTGAACTTGGTGACCTCCACGTACCAGGAAGAGACCGCGCGGTAGATCAGCGGGTTGCGGCAGCGCCAGCAGTGCGGGTAGCTGTGCTCGTAGCTTGCCTGGCGCACCAGACGGCCCTGGGCGCGGAGCACCTGCGTGATGGGCTTGTTGGCCTCGAAGACCTGAAGCCCGGCGATGTCGTGCAGGTCCCCGTGCTTGAACAGCGGCAGGAATTTGGCGCCTTCATCCACGGAAAGCACCACGGGGATGCCGGCTTCTTCACAGACCTTCTGGTCGTCCTCGCCGTAAGCGGGAGCCTGGTGGACCAGGCCGGTACCGTCCGTGGTGGTGACGTAATCGGCCACCAGGATGCGCCAGGCGTTCTGGGTGCCGTACTTCTCGGTGTCGCTGAAGTCGCTCCACAGCGGCTGGTACTGCAGCCCTTCCAGATCGGCACCGACGTGCGTGGAGACGACGGCTGCCTCTGCGGACCCGGGGTCCTCGTAGCCAAGGTCCTTGGCGTAGGCGGCCAGCAGGTCCGCGGCGAGGAGGAAGGTTCCCGTAACGGGCGCGTCCGCTGCGGCTGCCTTGATGCCGTTGGGGCCTGCGGGCACCACGGCGTACGTTATGGAAGGCCCGACGGCGAGTGCGAGGTTGGTGGGCAGGGTCCAGGGTGTGGTGGTCCAGGCGAGCGCCTGGACGCCGGCCAGTTGCTTCGACAGCTCCGACTCCCCGGCCGTGATGGGGAACGTGACCGTGACGGTCTGGTCCTGGCGGTTTTTGTAGACGTCGTCGTCCATGCGCAGCTCATGGTTGGACAGCGGCGTTTCATCTTTCCAGCAGTACGGCAGCACCCGGTAGCCGTTGTAGGTCAGTCCTTTTTCATGCAACTGCTTGAACGCCCAGAGGACCGATTCCATGTACTCGACATTGAGGGTCTTGTAGTCGTTCTCGAAGTCCACCCAGCGGGCCTGGCGGGTGACGTAGTTCTTCCACTCATCGGCATACTTCATCACCGAAGCGCGGCAGGCGTCGTTGAACTTGTCGATGCCCATGGCCTCGATCTGGGTCTTGTCCGTCATGCCCAGCTGCTTCATGGCTTCCAGCTCGGCAGGAAGGCCGTGCGTGTCCCAGCCGAAACGCCGTTCCACCCGCTTGCCGCGCTGCGTCTGGTAACGGCCCACCAGGTCCTTGGCGTATCCGGTCAGGAGGTGCCCGTAATGCGGCAGGCCGTTGGCGAAGGGAGGGCCGTCGTAGAAGACGAACTCGTTGCTGCCGGGTGCACCCCCGGGGGCGTCGGCGCTTCGCTGGTCAATGCTGGCCTGGAAGGTGCCGTCCTGGTCCCAGTACTTCAGGATGCGTTCCTCGACCTCCGGGAACTTCACAGAGGCAGAGACACCGGAGCCGGCCGTTGCCGCCGGTGAAGCAGTGGCTTTGGGGTAATTCGTCATTCTCGACATCCTGGGTTGAGCTGGTGAACCGGACAGCTGCTGCTGCCCGGTTCCGTTCAGGATGCGAGGACGGCTCCTGCCCAGTCCGGGGACTGCACGCTCACCGCGGTACCACCTCACTTACCTGCATCTGCCCTCCCTGGGGAAGGAAGGCTGCATGCAGGCCGCTCATTACTGCTGTGACGGGCTTACCCGTCCGGTTCTACTGACGCCCCGCCATGTTCAGGCGGTCAGCGCGTTCTTCCGGAAGCTCACCGGTGATAGCCGGGTCAACGCCGTCTTTGAGTCTACTATTGCAAGGCCACCCACCGCCATTCTTCGACCGCGGCCACATGGGAAGGACAAGGGGGAAAGGACAAGGGCTCCAAAACAGCCTGCAGTGAATAGACTCAAGGTCATGACAGTTTCCGGCCGCGGGTCCGCCAGAACGCGGGGTGCCACGTTGTTCAGGTGGCTGTGGCTCCTCGCCAGCGTACCG
The DNA here is from genome assembly GCF_051857465.1 of Pseudarthrobacter cremeus. Classification (NCBI taxonomy): domain Bacteria; kingdom Bacillati; phylum Actinomycetota; class Actinomycetes; order Micrococcales; family Micrococcaceae; genus Pseudarthrobacter; species Pseudarthrobacter cremeus. The sequence goes on from NZ_JBPZHC010000001.1 coordinate 600,243, forward strand.
GTGGTGGCTGTGTCGGTCTTCCGGGCAGTTCCGGCACAGTGGCCCGTGCTGGCGGTGCAACTGGTGTCCTTCACGCCGTGGCTGGCCGTCCCCGCCGCTGCAGCGCTCCTTCTGGCCTTTCTGGGACGAAGCCGGTGGCGGCAGGGAGTGGCGGTTGCCATTCTGGTGTGCCAGGCGTTCTGGCTTTTCCCCCTCGACGCCGGCCATCCTGCAGCAGCGGCCACCGGCACTCCGGTGCCGCTGACCGTCATGAACCTCAACACAGAGTTGGGCCAGGCCGACGCCGGGCGGATCGTGGCCCTGGTCCGGGACAACGACGTCTCCCTGCTTGCGATGCAGGAGTTCACGCAGGGGCTCCAGGACAGGCTTTCGGCTGCAGGCCTGGACGGGTTATTGCCCCAGCGCATCAGCCAGCCATCCAACGGCGCAGCAGGCACCGCCCTGTATTCGCGTTATCCCATGGAGCTGGTTGGCAGTGTTCCGGACACGCCGTTCAGAAATCCAACGGTCCGGCTGACGGCGGCAGCGAACGGGGCTGTCGCCGTGCTGGAGGTAACAAGCGTCCACGTTTTTCCGCCCGTGGACGAGCATCTGGCCCAGTGGCGGAGCGATCTGGCAGCCGTGGGCAGGGTCGCGGACCGGCCCGGCCCGAGGCTCCTCACCGGCGATTTCAACGCAACCTACGACCACGCCGAATTCAGGGCACTGCTGGCCCGGGCCCACGAACGCGACGGAGACACGGGGGCCCTGGTGGATATTGGAGCGGCCTCGGGATCGCGGCTGGTGCCCACCTGGCCCATGGAAGGGCCCCCGCTCCCCGGCGTCACCATCGACCATCTGGTCACAAGCCGCGGGCTGGACAGCACAGACTACAAAGTCCAGCGGGTTTCCGGCACGGACCACGCCGCAGTGATGGCCACGCTCAGCCTTCCGGCGGCAGGCCCGGTCCGGCAATGAGTGAAGGGCGGGGCGCCCAAGGCGCCCCGCCCTTCATTCAATCCGTTGTGGGATCAGTGTCCGGGAACTGCCTGGAAGCTCTGCGGGAGCTTCAGGCCGGACTCATCCATAACGTCGCGGAGGCGGTCCGGGTAGTCGGTGATAAGACCGTCGATGCCGGTGGCGATCAAGGCGCGCATGGTCGGTTTGTCGTCAACCGTCCACGGAATGACTTTCATGCCCGCGGCATGGGCCCGCTCCACCATGTTGGAGGTGACGTACGGAACGTAATTGGCGTCCAGCACCGTGCCGTTCTGGGGGGTGCCGTGCACCGGAGAGATGGCATTGAAGCCGAGCGAGGCTGCCGCGTCGACCAGATCGCCGCCGAAGTCGTCAGAGTCGATCCCGCCGAGCCAGGGAGAGCTCCCCGGCTGCCCGGCCTGGAGGAAGTCCTTGTTGGTCAGGGCGACGGTGGGGATCTGCGGGGCGCGCTGCTGGACGAGGCGCAGCGATCCCCAGTCGAAGCTCTGGATGGAAACGCGGCTCTGCATGTGAGCCGCGTAGATTTCACGGAGCGCGACGTCGACGAACTGCTCACGCGGAGCAGTCTGCTCGGGTGCGCCCGCCTCGACTTTGGTTTCGATGTTGAATTTCACCTGGCTGGCACGGTAAGAGTCGGCCAGCGCGAAGACCTCGGCAAGCGTGGGCATCTTGGCGCCGGGTGAGGCCTTCTGCCCTGGAAACTGCGGCTGCGTAAGCGAGCCGCAGTCCAGACTGCGGACCTGCTCGAAGGTCAGGTCTTTGATGTACTTGCCCACATAGGGGAAATCCGGGTCGTTGGGCGTCACGGGGGCGGTGTCGAGGCACTTCTTACCGCTGATCTTGCGATCGTGCGTGATGACCTCACGGCCGTCCTTGGTGATCTGGAGATCGAGCTCGAGGGTTGAGACGCCGGTTTCGATGCCCTTGGCGAAGGACGCGAGGGTGGATTCGACAGTCAGCCCGAGCCCGCCCCGGTGGGCTTCGAGGTCGAAATGGTTGTCCGTGGCCGCGCCGGCGGGGGGTGCGTCGGCAGCCATGGCGTGGGAGGGGACGGCGAGCAGCAGGGCTGCGCTCAGTACGGCAGCGCCTAGCTTCGTCGGGGTGTGCATGTGGTGTTCTCCACTCTGGTGGTGTGCAGGTGCATGTGCCACCGTGGTGGGCGCCGGCCAACAACCGGCCACCGCCGCCCGACATCCGCCTTAATCCCGGTTGAACGTCCGGTGCCGTCAGGCCTGCTTGCGGATCAGCTTATGGTTGGCGGCCTGCGCCACCGGCCGCATCACGATCTGGTCCAGGTTGACGTGGTGCGGGACAGTCACGGCGTACCGCACGACGTCGGCGACATCCTGGGCCGTCAGGGGCTTCTCCACACCCTGGTAGACCTTTGCGGCCGCCTGCTGGTCGCCGAGCCGGTTCAGGGCGAACTCCTCGGTGTGGACCAGCCCGGGCGCCACCTCAATGACGCGGATGTTGTTCTCAGCTTCCTCAAGCCGGAGCGCCCCGGTCATGGCGTGCTGGGCGAACTTGGCCGCGTTGTAGCCTGCGCCGCCTTCGTAGGCTGCCAGTCCGGCGGTGGACGTCAGGTTCAGCACTGTGCCCTCACCGGTGGCGCGGAGCATGGGCAGGAAGGCACGGGTGATTTTCATGGTACCGAGAACGTTGACCCGGTACATCCATTCCCAGTCCCCGGTATTGGCATCGCCCAATTGGTCAGCGCCCCGGGCCCCGCCGGCGATGTTAATGAGCGTGTCCACACCGCCGGCCGCGGTGACGCTGGCCAGAAGCCGGGCGACGTCGTCGTCCTCTGTAATGTCGGCGGGAATTGCGACGGCGCCCGTTTCCGCTTCGAGCACCTCAAGCCGTTCAGCGCGCCGGGCGACGGCGAAGACCGTCCAGCCTTCGGCCGCCAGCGCGCGGACGGTTGCCTCGCCGATGCCGGTGCTTGCCCCGGTAACCACTGCTGCCTTTTGTGCCGTTGCCTTGCGTGAATCTTCAGTCATGGAACCACCCTAACGGGACCGGCCGGCCCGCTGTCAGGCCCGATGTCGCCGGATGAAGTGCGGACCATGAAACAATTGGCAAATGGCTGAAGACACTCAGGGTACAGACACGCCCTCCACCGCCCCTATCAACGTTCCGGACAAGCCCGCTCTTGAAGGGCTCGAAGCAGCCCTCACGCAGCGCTGGCTGGCCGAAGGGACCTACAAGTTCAACCCGGACACCACCCGGGAGCAGGTCTACTCGATCGACACTCCCCCGCCCACCGCATCAGGCTCCCTGCATGTAGGCCACATGTTCTCCTTCACGCACACGGACGTGCTTGCCCGCTACCAGCGCATGATCGGCAAGAACGTCTTTTATCCGATGGGCTGGGACGACAACGGCCTGCCCACGGAGCGCCGCGTGCAGAACTACTACGGCGTGCGCTGCGACCCGGCCATCCCTTACAACGCCGGATATCTTCCCCCAGCCGAGCCTGCCAGGAACCAACGCGATTTCGACGTCGTCTCGCGCCGCAACTTCATCGAGCTGTGTGAAGAGCTGGCGGTCGAGGACGAGAAGGTCTTCGAAAGCCTGTTCCAGCAGCTCGGCCTTTCGGTGGACTGGCAGCTGACCTACCGGACCATCGATGACTCATCGCGGGAAGTCTCCCAGCGGGCCTTCCTGGCCAACCTGGCAGCCGGTGACGCCTACATGGCCGAGGCCCCCACCCTGTGGGATGTCACCTTCCGCACTGCCGTGGCCCAGGCTGAACTCGAAGACCGCGAGGTAGCCGGCGCGTACTACCGCTACCCGTTCTTCACCGAAGACGGCGAAAAGGTCTACATCGAGACCACCCGCCCGGAACTTCTCGCAGCCTGCGCCGCCCTGGTGGCCAACCCCGACGACGAGCGGTACCAGCCGCTCTTCGGCAAGAAGGTCACCTCCCCGGTTTTCGGCGTTGAGGTTGAGGTCAAGGCCCACCCGCTGGCCAAGGCCGACAAGGGCTCCGGCATCGCCATGGTCTGCACTTTCGGTGACCTGACCGACGTCACCTGGTGGCGCGAACTCCAGCTGCCCACCCGCGCGATCGTAGGCCGCGACGGACGGATCATTGGCGAGACCCCCGACTGGATCACGACCGAAGCCGGCCGCGCCGCCTTCGAAGCAATCGCCGGCAAGACGGTCTTCAGCGCCAAGGAAGCCGTGGTGGAGCTCCTGGCCGCCGAGGACCTGATCGAGGGCGAGCCGAAGAAGATCATGCACCCAGTGAACTTCTACGAGAAGGGCGACAAGCCCCTCGAAGTTGTCACCTCCCGCCAGTGGTACTACCGCAACGGCGGACGCGACGAAGAACGCCGCGAACGCCTGATCGCCCGGGGCCACGAGATCGACTTCCACCCCGCCTTCATGCGGTCCCGCTACGAGAACTGGATCTCCGGCCTGAACGGCGACTGGCTGGTTTCCCGCCAGCGCTTCTTCGGTGTTCCCATCCCCGTGTGGTACCCGCTGGACGCCGACGGCAACCCCCAGTACGACGCCCCGATCGTGCCGCTGGACGAGCAGCTGCCGGTCGACCCCGCTGCGGATGCCGCGCCGGGTTACGACGAGGTGCAGCGCGATGTCCCCGGCGGGTTTGCCGGCGACGCCGACATCCTGGACACGTGGGCCACGTCCTCCCTGACCCCCCAGATCGTGGGCGGCTGGAGCCGGGACGAGGACCTCTTCGCCAAGGTGTTCCCGTTTGACCTGCGGCCCCAGGGTCACGACATCATCCGCACCTGGCTGTTCTCCTCAGTGGTCCAGGCCGATGCCTTGCAGGACAAGGCGCCGTGGAAGCACGCGGCCATCTCGGGCTGGATCCTGGACCCGGACCGGAAGAAGATGTCCAAGTCCAAGGGCAACGTGGTGGTTCCCACCGATGTGCTCGATGAATTCGGCTCGGATGCCGTCCGCTACTGGGCCACCTCGGCCAAGCTCGGCGCGGACACAGCGTATGAGATTGCCCAGATGAAGATCGGCCGCCGCCTGGCCATCAAGCTGCTGAACGCCTCCAAGTTCGTCCTGAACCTGGGCGCTACAGAGAACTCAGTGGTGTCCAGCGACCTCTCCGTCCTGGCCAATCCCCTGGACCGCGCTGTGCTTGCGCAGCTGGCAGATGTGGTGCGCCAGTCCACCAAGGCGTTCGACAACTACGACTACGCCAGGGCACTGCAGATCACCGAGAGCTTCTTCTGGCAGTTCACGGACGATTACGTGGAGCTCATCAAGGACCGTGCCTACGGTGCTGCCGGCGAAGCTGAGCAGGCATCCGTGCTGGCCGCCCTCGCGACCAGCCTTGACACCCTGCTGCGGCTTTTCGCTCCGTTCCTTCCCTTCGCCACCGAAGAGGTGTGGGGCTGGTGGCGCAACGGGTCCGTTCACCGTGCCCAATGGCCGGCGGCTTTGGAGGTCGACGGCGACACCACGCTCCTCGCGACCGTTGGTTCTGCCCTGAGCGGGGTCCGGAAAGCGAAGTCCGAGGCCAAGGTCAAGCAGCGCACTGAGGTCCTGTCCGCCACGATCACTGCCTCGGAGTCTTTGACCACGCAGCTGAAGGCCGGGCTCGGTGACCTCAAGGCGGCGTCGAACGCCCGCGAACTGACCCTGGTTGCCGGCGAGGGCGAACTGACCGTCAGCGACGTCGTCCTGGCAGCTCCGGAGGAGCCTGCTCAGGCCTGATCGGATCTGCGCGTGTCTCACGCGCAGCCTGTTTTTGGGCAAAGGGGAAGCCCCATCAGCGTTTTGCCGTTGGTGGGGCTTCGACTTTTCGGCCATCCGGTGACGTCTTTGATGGTCTGGCAGGATCCTAAGAATTTCAGGTCTTCCTACCTCGTCACTGGTAGCTTGTATCCGGCTTTGCCGATGGCTGCGTCGGATACATATCACTGAATCTTCGGTTCTTGCGTCCCGCTTCTTTCGAAGTGGGTAAGAACTATTTTGGTACCGCGGGCAGGCAAGCGCAAGAGCCCCGGAAGAACTACATCAGAGTAGTTCTTCCGGGGCTCTTTCAGCGCGTTATCAGTTGAATTCGGGACTCTCCGTGCGGCTGCGCTTGATCTCGAAGAAATGCGGGTAGGAAGCCAGTGCCACCGTGGCGTCCCACAGCTGCCCGGCCTGCTCGCCCCGCGGGATGCGGGTCAGTACGGGCCCGAAGAAAGCGGTGCCGTTAAAGGCAACCACCGGGGTGCCGACGTCCTGGCCAACCAGGGAGATGCCTTCCTCATGGCTGGCCTTCAACAGGCCGTCCCAGTCGTCCGTGGTGGCGGCCTCGGCGAGTCCGGCAGGAAGACCGCACTCCGCAAGGGCCTTGCTGATGACAATGCCGAAGTCCTTCTCACCGCCGATGTGGATCTGTGTACCCATGGCGTCATACAGCGGCTTGATAACCTCGTCACCGTGCTGTTCCCTGGCCGCAATGATGACCCGTACCGGCCCCCAGGCTTTGTCCATGGCTTCCCGGTAACCGGGTTCCAGGTCCCGGCCTTCGTTCAGGACGGCAAGGCTCATCACGTGCCAGACGGTCCTGATGTCGCGGACGCCCTCCACCTCGCCGATCCAGCGTGAAGTAATCCAGGCGAACGGGCACAGCGGATCGAACCAGAAGTCAGCTTGGTTGGTGGTGGTTTCAGGCATGCGTGATTTCCTCTGGGTTTCTTTCGGTGTCGAAAATGCGGCTGCTGTGGCGTCAGGCGGACTTGCGGCGCTTGGTCACGTGCGGAACAAGGGTGGGCTCGGCCTTGCTCAGGACGACGTCTTCGGTGATGACAACGCTGGCCACATCTTCACGGCTGGGAAGATCGAACATGACCGGAAGCAGCACTTCCTCCATGATGGCGCGCAGGCCCCGGGCGCCTGTCCCACGTTCCAGGGCCTGGTCGGCAATGGCGTCGAGGGCTCCGTCGTCGAAAACGAGTTCCACCCCGTCGATCTGGAACATCTTCTGGTACTGCTTGACCAGGGCATTCTTCGGGGTGGACAGGATCTGGATGAGGGCGTCGCGGTCCAGGCTGGAGACCGTGGTGATCACGGGGAGCCGGCCGATGAACTCCGGGATCAAGCCGAACTTCAGGAGGTCCTCCGGCATGACTTCTCCGTAGGAGTCCACTTTGTTGCTCGCATCGTTCAGCGGTGCACCGAAACCGATGCCTTTGCGCCCCGACCGTGACCCGATGATCTCTTCCAGGCCGGCAAAGGCGCCGGCCACGATGAACAGCACGTTGGTGGTGTCTATCTGGATGAATTCCTGGTGCGGGTGCTTGCGTCCGCCCTGCGGCGGCACGGAGGCCACAGTTCCTTCAAGGATTTTCAGGAGCGCCTGCTGCACGCCTTCACCGGAAACGTCGCGGGTAATGGAGGGGTTCTCGCTCTTGCGCGAAATCTTGTCGATTTCGTCGATGTAGATGATTCCCTGCTCGGCCTTCTTGACGTCGTAGTCTGCGGCCTGGATGAGCTTGAGGAGGATGTTCTCTACGTCCTCGCCCACGTAGCCGGCCTCCGTGAGGGCGGTGGCATCGGCGACAGCGAAGGGGACGTTCAGCCGGCGCGCCAAGGTCTGGGCGAGGTAGGTCTTGCCGCAGCCTGTGGGCCCGATCAGGAGGATGTTCGACTTGGCAATCTCGACGTCGTCATGGTGGCCGCCCTCAGCGAGGCTGCCGCTCTTCGGCGCGTGGCCTGCCTGGATCCGCTTGTAGTGGTTATAGACGGCGACGGCGAGCGAACGCTTTGCCGGTTCCTGCCCGATGACGTATTCCTGCAGGAAGTCAAAGATTTCGCGGGGCTTGGGAAGTTCGAAACTGCCAAGGTCGGCGACTTCGGCGAGTTCTTCTTCAATGATCTCGTTGCAGAGCTCAATGCATTCATCGCAGATGTAGACACCGGGCCCGGCAATGAGCTTGCGCACCTGCTTCTGGCTCTTTCCGCAGAAAGAACACTTCAGCAGATCCGTGCTCTCGCCAATCCGAGCCATATGTGAACCCCTTTAGTATCTTGCTGCCAGGCAGCTGTGCACCGTTGCTGGAAACCCGGCGGCCCTGGGAGGGCTGGCCGTGACACCTTCCACTCTAGGTCACATTCGGCCCCAAGGGTGGAAAGCGAAGGCCGGTGCCGTCCAAATAAACTGGACCGCACCGGCCTGGAGAAACGTTACTACCGGGTAATGGCCTGCGGCTTCATCTTGCGCGAATCAAGGACCTGGTCGATCAGGCCGTAATCCAGGGCCTCGGCGGCGGTCAGGATCTTGTCACGCTCAATGTCGTTGTTGACCTGTTCCGGGGTGCGGCCCGAGTGGTGGGCCAGCGTGTCTTCAAGCCAGGAACGCATCCGCATGACTTCCGCAGCCTGGATCTCAAGGTCGGAGGCCTGCCCGCCCTGGCCTCCGGAGAGGGCCGGCTGGTGGATCAGGACACGGGCGTTGGGCAGGGCCAGCCGCTTGCCGGGGGTGCCGGCTGCGAGGATGACCGCGGCGGCACTGGCGGCCTGGCCGAGGCAGACGGTCTGGATCTCCGGGCGGATGTACGTCATGGTGTCGTAGATCGCGGTCATGGCGGTGAAGGAGCCGCCCGGGGAGTTGATGTACAGCGTGATGTCGCGGTCCGGGTCGGTGGACTCAAGCACCAGCAACTGGGCCATCACGTCGTCGGCGGAGGCGTCGTCGATCTGGACACCGAGGAAGATGATACGGTCCTCGAACAGTTTGGTGTAGGGGTCCTGGCGCTTGAAGCCGTACGGCGTGCGCTCTTCGAACTGGGGCAGGACGTAGCGGCTGGTCGGAAGGTTACCGGCAGTCGATCCGAAGTTGTAGGTCATTGTGTTGCTCCTGATCTGAGTGTTCGAAAGTGCCGGGGTTACTTCTCGGATGCCGGCTCGCCGGAGGTGCCGTTGGCGGTTCCGCCGCCGCCGGAAACGGAACCGGCGTGGGCCGCGATCTTGTCGAAGAAGCCGTAGTCGAGGGCCTCCTTGGCAGTGAACCACTTGTCGCGGTCATTGTCCTTGAGGATGGTCTCCACGCTCTGGCCGGTCTGGTCTGCAGTCAGTTCAGCCATGACCTTCTTCATGTGGAGGATCAGCTCGGCCTGGATCTTGATGTCCGAAGCCGTGCCGCCGATCCCGCCGGAGGGCTGGTGCATCAGGACGCGGGCGTTCGGGGTGGCGTAGCGCTTGCCCTTGGTGCCGGAGGACAGCAGGAACTGCCCCATTGATGCCGCCAGCCCGGTGGCGACGGTGACGACGTCGTTCGGGATGAACTGCATGGTGTCGTAGATGGCCATGCCGGCCGTCACGGAACCGCCCGGGGAGTTGATGTAAAGGTAGATGTCCTTTTCCGGGTTCTCGGCGGACAGGAGCAGCAGCTGGGAGCAGATGGCGTTGGCGTTGTCGTCACGCACCTCGGAGCCGAGCCAGATGATGCGCTCCTTCAGGAGGCGGTTGTAGATGTAGTTGTCCTGGGCTGCGGGATCGACCGTCGCCATCCGGGGAGCCTCTGCGTGCTGTGACATGTGTACTTACCTCTCGCTGGTGACGGTGACGTTACTGAACGACATCACTGAACTTCACTACTTGGACACTAACCGTTTTGATGGCCTAATTGTTCGCCGGAATCGCGCTGTTCGCTGACGGCGCACGATCGCTTAGGAGCGTCGGTTAAAGCAGGCAGCCCCCGGACCGGCTGGTCCAGGGGCTGCGCTCACACGGGGCGTGCTAGAACTTTACGGCTGCCGGATCGTCGTTCGGGGCCGCATCAGTCCCGGCGCCTTCAGAAGCCTCGGCCTCGGGCGCCGCAGCTTCTTCTTCGCCGCCGGGGCGGACGAAGTCGCTGAGGTCAACGGCCTTGCCGTCGGTGTCGGTCACAGTAGCCTGGCCGAGGACAACGGCCAGTGCCTTGCGGCGGCGTACCTCGGAAACCATCATGGGGACCTGGCCGCTCTGATCAATGATCTGGGCGAACTGGTTCGGGTCCATGCCGTACTGGCTGGCGGTGGTGACGATGTAGTCAATCAGCTCGTTCTGGCTGACGTTGACTTCTTCCTTTTCGGCGATGGCGTCGAGGATGATTTCGTTCTGGAAGGCGCGGGCGGTGTTGGCCTTGACCTCTTCGCGGTGTTCCTCGGTGTCGTGCTCACCTTCACCGTGGCCGCTGCCCTCTTTGAAGTGGGCTTCGAGCTGCTCTTCAACCACGGAGTCCGGGACCGGAACCTCAACGAGCTCAACGAGCCTGTCCAGCACCTTGTCGCGGGCTTCTACGCCCTGCTCGACAACCTTGGAGTCGGCAGCCTGCTTGGCCAGGTCCTCGCGGAGTTCGGCAAGGGTGTCGAACTCCGAGGCCAGCTGGGCGAAGTCGTCGTTGGCCTCCGGAAGCTCGCGCTCCTTGACGGCCTTGACAACCACCTTCACCTGCGCTGATTCGCCGGCGTGGTCGCCGCCAACCAGGGTGGTCTCGAAAATGGCGTCTTCGTCAACGCTCAGGCCGGTCACGGCCTCGTCCAGGCCCTCAAGCATGGTTCCGGCGCCTACCTGGTACGACAGGCCCGAAGCGGAGTCAACGTCAGCGCCGTCAATGGTGGCGTTGATGTCGATGGTCAGGAAGTCGCCATCGGCAGCCGGGCGGTCCACGGACTTCAGCGTGCCGAAGCGGCCGCGGAGTTCGTCCAGGGCCTTGTCGACGTCTTCGTCGGAGGACTCTGCGGCGGCAACCTCAACCTTGATGCCGGCGTAATCAGGCAGTTCGATCTCAGGGCGGACGTCAACCTCGGCGTGGAACTTCAGTTCACCGTCGGTTGAGGTGGGGTCCGGAACCTCGGTGATCTCAACCTCGGGGCGGCTCAAGGGACGGATGCCTGATTCCTGCACCGCGGCCTGGTACCAGCCGTTGAGGCCTTCGTTGATGGCAGTCTCGAGCACGTAGCCACGGCCAACGCGCTGGTCGATCAGCTTGGAAGGGACCTTGCCCTTGCGGAAGCCAGGGACCTGGATCTGCGAAGCAACAGTCTTGTATGCCTCATCGATGCTGGGCTTCAATTCCTCAAAGGGGACCTCAACATTGAGCTTGACCCGCGTGGGGGTGAGGTTCTCGACAGCGCTCTTCACGGTCTAAGTACTCCTGGGTTTGTGGGATGGGTTTCTGCAAAAGCAACGTTCTGTCCAGGCCGTCGGCCCGGGCCGCAGAGTCGGGGTGACAGGATTTGAACCTGCGACTTCCTGCTCCCAAAGCAGGTGCTCTAGCCAAGCTGAGCTACACCCCGTAAGTGCACAGGCAAGTCTACGGTGATTTGGGCCGTGATTGCACATTTGACACGTGGGGCATGAATTAGGTTTAGTTGTATCCGGCTTGAAGAGCCAGCCCGCAAGTCCGGCCGCTAAACTGAATTATTGGCAAAGCTGTACTTACGGGGACGTAGCTTAATGGTAAAGCCTCAGTCTTCCAAACTGATTACGCGGGTTCGATTCCCGTCGTCCCCTCCAAATATGAAGCAGGGCCCGTCACCCACAACGTGACGGGCCCTGCTTTTTTGCGTTCCGGGTACTAGCGCGCGGTCGGCTGGCAGCCGGGGCACCAGTACAGCTTGCGGCCGACGAGTTCAGTGACAGCCACCGGCCCGGCGCACACCCGGCACGGCAGCCCCTCCCGTTTGTAGACATAGTGGGCGTCTTCGGCTGCGGGCAGCGGGGCGCCGGGGTCCCGGTAAACCGCCGGCGTGGTGATGATCCGCCCGTCGCGCACGCCGTCGGCCATCACTGCCGCCGTGTCATCCCACAGCAGTCCGGCAGCACCGCGGGAGAGTGCGTTTCCCGGCAGCCAAGGATCCAGCCGCTGACGGAACAGCACTTCGGCCCGGTAGACATTCCCGACGCCGGCAATCACCTTCTGGTCCATCAGCAGCGCCGCGACCGGTGTTTTCCGGGCCCGCAACCCGGCGGCGAACCGTGACCTGTCCTCAGGCAGGTTCCGCAGCGGATCCGGACCGAGCCGGGCAAGGACGGCCAGCGACTCGGCCTCGGTGATCACTGCGCAGGTGGTGGCACCGCGCAGATCCGCCCACCCGTGCGGGCTGACCAACCGGACGCGGACCGCGCCGCGCGGCTCGGGCGGACCCAGGTAGGCGAGGTCGCCGGCAGCCCTGTCGCCTCCGTCGTCGAACAGCTCCTGCTCCCCCACCTTCCGGGGCGCGCCGATGCTGGAGGCGCCACGGAAGGTGGCGTCGCCGCCGAAATCCCAGGCACCGTAAAGGCCCAGGTGGACATGGAGCACCATCGCATGGTCGAAGTGCAGGAAGAGGTGCTTGCCGTGGGCGCGGGAATCGGTGAGCCGGCGACCGTCAAGCAGGGCAGCCCCCGCGGCGAACCTGCCCTGCGGACTGCTCACGGACAGCGCCTCGCCGGTAAAGACGTCGCCGAACTGATGCGCCAGGCGGCGGACTGAATGCCCTTCGGGCACTACTCGACGACCTCGCCGGTGGCCTCGTAGGCCGCAATTTTGCTGATCCTGCGGACGTGGCGCTCATCGTTGCTGAAAGGCTCGGCGAGGAAGGCCTCGATGATCTCGGTCGCTTCACCCACAGTGTGCTGGCGGCCGCCCACGGCCACCACGTTGGCGTCGTTGTGCTCGCGGGCCAGGGTGGCGGTCGAAAGGTTCCAGGCGAGGGCGGCACGGACACCTTTGACCTTGTTTGCGGCGATCTGCTCGCCGTTACCGGAGCCGCCGAGCACAATCCCGAGGGCGTTGATCCCGGCCTGCTGGTCCGCCACCACTGCGAGCGCTGCGTTGATGCAGAAGGAGGGGTAGTCGTCCTGGGCGTCGTATGCCTTGGGGCCGTGATCCACCACCTCGTAGCCTTTGGCCGTGAGGTGGCTGACCAGATGGGCGCTGAGTTCCATGCCGGCGTGGTCGGTGGCGATGTGGACCCGCGGGAAGGCAGGGGAAGAAGTCACAGCAGTATCCGTTCATTAGGCCAAGGGGTCGGATCGACACGGACAAGGATACTAGGACTGGCGGATGCTAGGACTCCGGGGCCCCGCCGGCCGGACTGGCAGCGCCGCCCCGGTGCGCCCTTGCCGCGACGCGGGTGAGTACCTCGGCAAGCCGCGCCGCCGTCGCCGGGCTTCCGCCGCTTACCGCCACACTGTGACCGTCCGTTTTGCGCACGACGACGGCGGGACCGCTGCTGACCAGCATCGCGGCGGTGCCGCTGTGGTTCCGGTAGCCCCACCCGCCGTAGTCGGCTGCGCGGACGTCCGCGGCGCTGGCTGCGGAAATCGCAGCCGCCGGCACGTCCATGACGGGCAGCACGCCCGCCACCAGGACGCGCAGGCCCCGGCGGTCGGCCTTGACCCGGGCGCAGAGGAAGGCAGCTGCCACGACAGCCAGGACCGCCACCAGGGCGCCAAGCCATGGCAGCGCCACCGTAATAAGCGCTGCGGGGAACAGGGTCCCCACGGCGATCATGACGAAGACGGAGCTGCGTGCGTGCACCCAAAGCCGGATGGTGTCACCGGCCAGTTCCGGATCGAGCTCGCGGGCGAGGGCCAGTTCAAGGGCCCGGTCATCCTCGGGTGACCATTGCCTGTCGGCCTTGAAGACGAACCCCATGATGACCCCGAGCGACACGGCTGCTCCGCTTCCGAGCGCCAGCACCGTCAGGTCAACGTGGGAGTCCCGCGCATCGGCGAGGCCGGTCTGGCCCACGAGACCTGCGGCCAGGACAGAGGTGACAAACAGGCTCAGGAACAGGCCTGTCCCCATCATGATCCGCCGCATCACCGCGGGCCGCGACAACGGCACCGCCTGGGACAGGACCAGCCAGCCGGCGGCAACGATGATCAGCGCGCCGCCACCGGCGTAGGCGCCAAAGGGGGCAAAGGAGGAGCCGCCGTCGGGCGTCCAGCTGATCGCCATGGGCTCCGGAAGATCGGGCCGGAGCAAAAAGGCGCAAAACACAAAAGCGGCCGCCAGCATCACGGGAAAGCCCACCGCGAAGCGCAGGGCACTGGCATCCACAGAATCCCGGAACTTTCCCATGCATTAACGCTACTCCCGGCGGGCGCCGTGACAGAATGACTTCACTGTGCCGGTGCAGGCCACCGCCCGCCGGCAACCGCGACCCCTTTCTGGAGGCACAACTTGCCAGGCATGAACCTGACGCGCGCTGAAGCCCGCGAGCGCGCTGAACTGATCAACGTCGAGTCCTACGAGGTCAGCCTGGACCTGACCAGGGGCGAGAAGGTTTTCGGCAGCACCACGACAGTGAAATTCACGGCGGTCCCCGGATCCTCCACGTTCATCGATGCGCTCACCCATGCTGTTCACAGCGTCACGCTCAATGGGCGCTCCCTGGATCCCGCGGCCGTGGCAGACGGCATCCGGATCCAGCTGCCCGACCTGGCGGGTTCCAATGAGCTGACCGTGGTGGCTGACGCGCCCTACATGAACACGGGCGAAGGCCTGCACCGCTTTGTGGACCCTGTGGACAATGAGGTTTACCTGTACACCCAGTTCGAGGTGCCCGATGCGCGCCGGATGTTCGCTGTCTTTGAACAGCCCGACCTCAAGGCCACCTTCGCTTTTACCGTTACGGCACCCTCGCACTGGGACCTCATCTCCAACTCCCCCACCCCGACGCCGGAAACAACCTCACCAGCGGAGGACGGCGGCGCCCGGTCGGTGTGGTCCTTCGCACCGACGCCGCGGCTGTCCTCATATGTCACCGCGCTGATCGCCGGACCGTACCAGTCGGTCCGGAGCGAAGTACGCAGCTCCGACGGCCGGGTCATCCCGCTGGGTGTCTTTGCCCGGAAGTCCCTGATGCAGTACCTGGACGCGGACAACATTTTCGAACTGACCCGCCAGGGGTTCGAGTTCTTCGAGGCCCAATTCGGCTGTCCTTACCCGTTCGGGAAGTACGACCAGCTGTTTGTTCCAGAGTTCAACGCAGGAGCCATGGAGAACGCGGGCGCCGTGACCATCCTGGAAGGCTACGTTTTCCGCAGCAAGGTCACGGACGCGCAGATCGAACGCCGCGCCATCACCGTCCTGCACGAATTGGCCCACATGTGGTTCGGCGACCTCGTGACCATGCGCTGGTGGAACGACCTCTGGCTCAACGAATCCTTCGCCGAATACATGTCCCACCTCGCGGCAGTGGAAAACACGTCCTTCACCAGCGCCTGGACCACCTTCGCTTCGGTGGAGAAGTCCTGGGCCTACCGCCAGGACCAGCTGCCCACCACGCATCCGATCTTCGCCGAGATCAACGACCTCCAGGACGTGGAGGTCAACTTCGACGGCATCACCTACGCCAAGGGCGCGTCGGTGCTGCGCCAGCTGGTGGCGTGGGTGGGTCCGGAGCAGTTCATGGCAGGCGTCCGCGAATACTTCGCCAAGCACGCCTGGCAGAACACCGAGCTCAGCGACCTCATGGTGGAGCTGGAAAAAGCCAGCGGCCGCGACCTTGACCACTGGGGCCGGCTCTGGCTGGAAACCGCCGGCGTGAACACCCTCCAGCCCGAGCTGGAACTGGATGAGGAAGGGAACCTTGCTTCCTTCAGCATCATCCAGTCAGCGGTGAACGAGTGGCCCACCATCCGTCCGCACCGCCTGGCCGTCGGGTTCTACAACCTCAACGGGGCAGGAAAGCTGGAGCGCGTCCACCGGGAGGAACTCGACGTCGACGGCGAACGCACCGAAGTGCCCGCGCTGGCCGGGCTGGCGCAGCCGGACCTGATCCTCATCAACGACGACGACCTCGCCTATGCCAAAGTCCGGCTGGACGGAAAATCCCTGGCGACGGCGACGGCCCACCTCAAGGACTTCTCCCAGAGCCTCCCCCGGACGCTGGTGTGGAACTCCGCCTGGGACGGTGCCCGGGACGGTGAGACACCTGCGCGCCGGTACGTGGAGCTGATCCTGGCCAACATCGGCTCGGAATCGGACTCCTCGGTGATCCAGACCCAACTCCGCCAGCTGGCAACCACACTGAATTTCTACGTCGCCGAAGATCACCGGGAGGCCACCACCGTTGCCGCCGGAGACGTTCTCCGCGACCTGGCTTCCACTGTCGCTGGCGGATCCGATGCGCAGCTGCAGTTCGTGAAGGCCTTCAGCCAGCTGGCCCGCAGCGGGGCCCAGCTGGACACGGTGTCAGGACTTCTGGACGGGTCAATGACGCTGGAAGGCTTGACCGTGGACCAGGACCTGCGCTGGGAACTGCTGGCCTCGCTGGTTGCCGGCGGCCGGCTCGGCCAGGAAGGGATCGACGCCGAACTGGAGCGCGACCGCACAGCCAGCGGACAGAACGCAGCTGCCCTGGCCACGGCCGCGATCCCCACCGCCGAGGCCAAGGCCAAGGCTTGGGACGCGATTGTGGTCAAGGGCGAACTGTCCAACGCACTGCAGGGTTCGGCCGTGAACGGCTTCATGCGCGTCCTTGACCGCACCCTCCTTGAGCCCTACGCCGCGAAGTACTTCGAGGCTGTCCCGGGGATCGTTGAAAACCGGACCCACGCCCTGGCCCAGCAGATCGTCGTCGGACTTTATCCTGCGCTGCTGACAACGCAGGCAACGGTGGACCGGACGGACCGTTTCCTGGCCGGCCTCCCGGCGGACAGCACCGCACTGCGGCGGATGATGCTGGAGAACCGCGACGGCGTCGCCCGGGCGCTGCGCGCACGCGCGGCGGACGTCTAGGCCTGCATCATGGGCCTCAGTGAACACCACTACGCCCTGACTGTCCTGTGGACCGGCAACCTGGGAGAAGGGACGTCGTCGTACCGTGGCTACTCACGGGACCACGACGTCCTGATCCCGGGCCTGCCCGTCCTGCCGGGCTCAGCGGACCCGACCTTCCACGGGGACCGTGAACGGTACAACCCGGAGCAGCTGCTCCTGGCCGCTTTGGCGCAGTGCCACATGCTGTCCTTCCTCCATGTGGCCGTACGGCACGGTGTGGTGGTCACCGACTACCGGGACGAGGCCACCGGAACCCTGCGCCTGAACCGGGACGGCAGCGGGGAATTTGAATCCGTGACGCTGCACCCGCATGTGATCCTGGCGGACCCGGCCCACGTTGCCCTGGCTGAACAGCTGCACCGCGAAGCCAACCAGGTCTGCTTCATAGCCCGCAGCGTCAACTTTCCGGTGCGGCACGAACCCGTGACGCTAACCGCCTGAGCGGACGGCCAGCAACTCACCCGCCAGCCGGGCCTCCGTTGCCGGCGAAAGGCCGGCCTTACGGTGACGGCCCAGGCCCCTGGTCCGCTCGTCCAGCAGCGTGTCCGCCACAGTGTCCTGCCAGGGCCGGGTGGCCAGTCCGGCGGCACGGGCTGCCAGGTTGCTGCGGCTGCAAAAGCCCTCGTGGCCAGGCGGCAGCCACAGCGGGAGGGAATCGGGTCCTGCCCAGTAATCGATCCCCTGCTCCACCAGCCAGGCCTCTGGCGCCGTCAGGACGTCGCCCTGGTACCCGGAGGCAGTTCCGGCCACTGCGATGTAGTCGCCGAAGGGCACCTGATCGCCCACTGCATTCAGGGCACCGGTGACACCCTGCTCCGCGGCTTCCAGGATCCACCGGGCGAGGTCGCGGACGTCGATGACCTGGGTGGGATGACCGGCGATGTCCGGCACCACGGCGGGCCCGTTGTCCCGCGCGAACCTCGCCGGCCAGTAGCCGTAACGGTCCGTCGCGTCACCGGGACCGCCGATGAGGCCGGCCCTGCAGAGGTGCGCTTTGTCCCCGGCCGCCGCCAGGGTGGCCTGCTCGATGGCCGACTTCGATTCCCCGTAGTTCTCCGGGGTGGATGCCGTCCCGGCAGGCAGCGGCGGCAGGAGGTCAGCGTCCTCCGCTGCACCCGGCGTTGAATGGCCGGCGTAAACGGAACAGCTCGACACAAACGTCCAGTGGCCGGTCCGCGGTGCGAGGGCGGCCAGTGCATCCGCGGCCTGCACCGTGTCGCGGGCCACCTCAACAACCTCGTCCCAAACGCCGCCGGCACCGTCATATGCGTTCGCGCCCAGTGAACGGTCCGTCTGTATCCACTCGGCGCCCTCCGGCGGTTCAGCCGCCGAACCGCGGGCCAGGCAGGTGACCTGGTGCCCGTCGGCCACCGCCTGCCGGGCGATTTCCGAGGAGAGAAAGGCCGTTCCACCGAGGATCAGGATGCGCATGGGTCCACGGTACGGCGCTAGGGTTGAAAGAGAACAGAGCCCAGCGTGCCGGGGCTAACCCGCGCACCGGCTGATGCCTTCCACCGGCCGCCGCCGGAGACCCTCAAGGAGTTTCACCCCCTATGTTCAGCACGTTGTCCATTCTTCCATCCGCCGCCAGTGAGCCGGACGGCATCAGCATCACCGGAATCGTCATCAGTCTGGGTGTCGGCATCGCCATCTGGCTGGTGGCAACCTTCGTGATTTCCCGGATCAGCAAGCGGGTGGCCTCAGGGAGCAACTTTTTCAAGAAAGCGCACTTCAAGTGGGTGGCCCCCGCCATCCGGGCACTGGACCATGAACGCCGTGTCCAGCGCGCGGAGACCATCGGATCGCTGCTCAACAGCATCGTGGGTGTGCTCGTAGCCGTCATCACCAGCATGTATGTCCTGCAGAACCTTGACATCAACATCGCCCCGCTGCTGACCAGCGTGGGAATCCTCGGTGTGGCCATCGGTTTCGGCGCACAGCAGCTGATCCGCGACTTCCTGGCCGGGATCTTCATTACCATTGAAGACCAGTACGGAATCGGCGACGTCATCGAAACCAGCGAGGTGGTTGGTGTCGTGGAGTCCATGGGCCTGCGCATCACCCGTGTCCGCTCCGACGACGGCGCCATCTGGTACCTGCGTAACGGTGAGATCCTGCGGGTCGGCAACCGCTCCCAGGGAAATTACGTTCCAGCGGCGGAGCCCCTCGACGCGGAAACGAAGACCGCGTTGCATGAGCCGCCCACCGAGGCGAAAAAGACTGACCAGAAGGCCGGAGAATAGAGTCATGACCACACCCGCCGAGCCCACGCCGCCGCGCCAGCTGATGCAGAACGATCCCTTCAGCCAGCCTGGCTACACCGACAACTTCTACGATGCCGTGGGCGGCCACGAGACGTTCGTCAAGCTGATCGACGTGTTCTACGACGGCGTGGCAACGGATCCGCTGTTGCGCCCGATGTATCCCGAGGAGGACCTGGCCCCCGCCAAACGGCGGTTCCGGATGTTTCTGGAACAGTACTGGGGCGGGCCCACCACCTACGGCGAGGAGCGCGGCCACCCCCGGCTTCGGATGCGCCACATGCCGTTCCGGGTCACCCCTGAAGCCAAGGACCGCTGGCTGTTCCACATGCGGGCAGCCGTGGACTCCCTGGAGCTGCCCCCGCTTTACGAGGGGACCCTGTGGGACTACATGGAGCGCGCCGCCCTGTCCATGGTTAACAGCCCTTCGGAGCCCTGAGGCCCGGCCGTGCCATGACGGTCCGGCTTTGCCGTGACCGGGCTCAGGGCTGCTGCAGCCCGCTGCCGGTCCGGGCCAGGACGTGGCCGCGCGGACCGCTGAGGCGGAACCAGCGCCCCGTCCGGTAAAGCGTCTGGTCTCCGTCGGCGAGGAATCCGAGGGTCAGTGCGGCGAAGGCGGCGCCGAGCGGGATCCCCGATGCGTCCAGTTCCCTGCCCCATACCGCAGCACGGGCGTTGTTGACGATCAGCGCGCCGGGGTTGGTCGGCACGATGGCAGCGACTTCGGAAATGCCGGTTTCGGCCGCCTGCCGCAGCCCGGAGTCAGGCAGCGTGCCCACCAGCTCCCAGCCGGTGCGCGGCGCCCCGACCCCCGTCCACGATTCGCTGACGGTGGACGGCGGAACGGGCAGTTCGACGTCGTCCTCCCCCGCCCTGGCAAGCCGGTCCAGGACGGCTGAAAGCGGAACCGTGACATCGGTCGCGGAAGGCTCAGCGAGGGCCATGGTGCGCAGGCCGAGGATGGTGGGAGTGGATTCGCCCAGCAGCCGCGGCCTCAGGACGCAGACGTACGCCGCGAGAACGGAGCCTGCGGCCTGAAGCCGGATGGCGCCGTCGTCGACTGCTTTTGCACGCGTGGCGAAGGTGCGCAGATCGGCGAGATCACGCGGATCGGCGAACCGGAAGGACTGGGTAAGAAGGTCTGACACACAAAGAACACTACCGGTTGGACCCCGGTTGAGCAGCGGCGGGGCGCCGTCTAGAGTCAAACCATGACTGAAGCCGAAACCGGACTGCTGGCACCTCCCAGCGGTGACCCCACCGCATCGCTGATCCAGCTACTTGATCTGGGTGAGCTGGAAGGCGCCCGGACCGATGAGGATATCTTCCTCGGACCTTCGCAGCAGCAGCCCCGTCAGCGGGTGTTCGGCGGCCAGGTCCTGGCCCAGTCACTTATTGCGGCGATGCGCACGGTGGACCCGGAACGGGTTGTGCACTCGATGCACGGCTATTTCCTGCGGCCCGGGGACGCCAACAAGTCGATCACCTTCGGCGTCCAGAGGCTGCGCGACGGCCGGTCGTTTTCGGCACGGCGGGTCCATGCCTATCAGGAGGGTGTGCCGATCCTCTCGATGATCGCCTCCTTCCAGGACCCGGATGAAGGCATCGACCACGAGTCCACGATGCCCACCGGCATTCCCGACCCCGAGTCGCTGCCCAGCACCGCGGAACTGCTTGGCAAGTTTGACCACCCTGTGGCACGTCACTGGGCTTACGAGCGGCCCTTCGACATCAGGCACGTGGACCCGCCACTGTACGTTTCGGCCAAGGGGAAGAAGGAGGCCAGGAACGCCGTGTGGATGAAGACCTTCGGGCCTATGCCCGACGATTCGAACCTTCACCGCGCCGCCCTGGCATACGCCAGCGACTACACCCTGCTCGAATCCATCCTGCGGCGCCACGGGCTCAGCTGGATCACGCCCGGCATGAGCGTGGCCAGCCTTGACCATGCCATGTGGTGGCACCGGCCGGCCCGCGTGGATGAGTGGCTGCTCTATGTCCAGGAATCTCCCAGCGCCCAGGGAGCCCGCGGGCTCGCGACAGGCAAGATCTTCAACCGGGCCGGGCAGCACGTCGCCTCCGTGGCACAGGAGGGGATGGTCCGCGTTCCCACAGACCTGAAGAACAAGGTGGTGGGCGCTTTCCAGAGCAAGGTCCTGGAGCACCAGATCCGCAAGGCCGGGCGGGACTGACCAGGCCTGGCTACCCCGGCATTTTACCGGGCGGGCAAGCAGAAAGGCCGGCACCCCTGGGGGTGCCGGCCTTTTCTGCTCAGTCGCGTTATAGCCGCGGTTAGGGACTAGTCACGCGTAAGGCGGCGGTGGGTGACGCGGTGCGGTTTGGCCGCATCGGGTCCGAGCCGCTCAACCTTGTTCTCCTCGTAGGATTCGAAGTTGCCCTCGAACCAGTACCACTTGGAGGGGTTCTCCTCGTCGCCTTCATAGGCGAGGATGTGGGTGGCAACCCGGTCCAGGAACCAGCGGTCGTGCGATACCACCACGGCGCAGCCGGGGAATTCAAGCAGCGCGTTTTCGAGGCTGCTGAGGGTCTCGACGTCGAGGTCGTTGGTGGGTTCGTCAAGGAGCAGCAGGTTTCCGCCCTGCTTGAGGGTCAGCGCGAGGTTCAGGCGGTTGCGCTCACCACCGGAGAGCACCCCGGCCTTCTTCTGCTGGTCCGGGCCCTTGAAACCGAAGGCGGCCACGTAGGCACGCGAAGGCATTTCAACGTGGCCCACCTGGATGTAGTCCAGGCCGTCCGAGACAACTTCCCACAGGGTCTTGTTGGGATCGATGCCGCCGCGGCTCTGGTCCGCGTAGGAGATCTTGACCGAATCACCGATCTTCAGGACGCCGCCGTCGAGCGGTTCCAGGCCCACGATGGTCTTGAACAGCGTGGTCTTGCCAACACCGTTGGGGCCGATGACGCCGACGATGCCGTTGCGGGGAAGGGTAAAGGACAGTCCGTCGATGAGGGTCCGGTCCTCGAAGCCCTTCTGCAGGTCCTTGGCTTCGAGCACCAGTCCGCCGAGGCGTGGTCCCGGCGGGATCTGGATTTCCTCGAAGTCGAGCTTGCGGGTGCGGTCCGCTTCCGCGGCCATTTCCTCGTAGCGTGCCAGGCGCGCCTTGGACTTGGTCTGGCGGCCCTTGGCGTTGGAGCGGACCCACTCGAGTTCTTCGGTGAGGCGCTTGGCCTGCTTGGCGTCTTTCTTGCCCTGGACTTCGAGGCGGGCACGCTTCTTCTCCAGGTACGTGGAGTAGTTGCCTTCGTAGGGGTACAGGTGGCCGCGGTCGACTTCGGCGATCCATTCCGCGACGTGGTCAAGGAAATAGCGGTCGTGGGTTACGGCCAGGACAGCTCCGGCGTAGCTGGAGAGGTGCTGTTCCAGCCACAGGACGCTCTCTGCGTCAAGGTGGTTGGTGGGCTCGTCCAGAAGCAGGAGGTCCGGCTTCTGGAGCAGCAGTTTGCAGAGGGCCACACGGCGGCGCTCACCACCGGAGAGGAGGGTCACATCAGCATCAGCGGGCGGGCAGCGGAGTGCGTCCATGGCCTGTTCCAGCTGGGAATCGAGGTCCCAGGCGTCGGCGGCGTCAATGGCCTCCTGGAGGTGGCCCATTTCTTCGAGCAATGTGTCGTAGTCAGCGTCAGGGCTGGCCATTTCCTCGGAGATCTCGTTGAAGCGCTGGATCTTGCCGTAGATCTCGCCGACACCTTCCTGGACGTTGCCCAGGACGGTCTTTTCCTCGTTCAGCGGCGGTTCCTGCAGCAGGATTCCCACCGAGTAGCCGGGACTGAGCCGGGCCTCACCGTTCGAAGGGGTGTCCAGGCCGGCCATGATTTTCAGGATGGTGGACTTACCGGCGCCGTTCGGGCCAACAACACCAATTTTGGCGCCCGGGAAGAAGGACATGCTTACGTCGTCAAGAATGAGTTTTTCGCCAACGGCCTTACGGGCCTTGGTCATTGTGTAGATAAATTCCGCCATGGTTCCAAATCTAGTGGGTTGGCGGGCATATCTCACATTCGAAGGGTCAGGCGGCCGCGCCCACGAAGCACTTTCCGCTGGCCAGCACGGGAAGAACCGTGACTGTGACGCTGCCGTCCCGGATCTGGCCGATCACACAGTCCGTGCCCTGCAATACCCCGGCTTCAATGGCATCGGCCTCCAGCCCGGTGGGCGTGCGGCTCGCCGACACTTCCAGGGCTGCAGGTGCCACGCCCGCACCGGTCAGGGCATCGGTCACCTGTGCGGTGGCCGGCTTGGGTGTACCGGCCGCGAGCCGGCTCAGCGCATCAGAGACTTTTTGCTTCATCAGCGCAGCAGCAGCGTCCTGCGCCGACTCGGCGGCATCAGGACCCGCCGCACCGGTGGCGGTGGTGCCGGGGGAGGTGGCGCCAGGGTCGGTGGTGCCGGGGGCGGTGGTGCCTGTGGCAGCCGGCTCCGGGGCGGTGGCGCCTGCAGTCGTCTTCCCGCCTGATGGGCCGCCGGTGCATGCCGCGAGTGAGAGTGCCAACATGAGGCACCCTGCATAGACCACCGCCGGCCGTCCCGCGGAGGCCCCGCCTGCCCGGAAATGAGCGTCCCTGCCGGTGACCTGGACTGCCTGTGGGTCTACGGTCGCGCGCTTCATGCCGTCATTCTGCCACGCGGCCCACCTCCGGGCGGAACTGCGGGCCGGCCGCGGGTCAGACGGCAGAGCCGGCCAGTTCCCCCGTTTCGGCGTCTACAGGGGTCCGGTTGCCCTCTGAATCCACCAGGAAGACCCCGGCGGCTTCATCCTCGTCAGAGTGGTCCTCTTCACCCGGATCGCCGTCGTCCTCCGGATCGGTCAGGCCGATGTCATGTGCCGGCTCCGCCGGCCCCTGCCCCGACGCGTTGTTCTCCGATACCGGATGAAGTCCGTTGTTCGCGTTGCGGGTGTAGTTGGCCGAACCCCACATGAGGTCGTGGCCTACCGATTCGGCGTCGATCTCAGTGGAATGGTAGGTCCGGCCGTCCTTCTCCCAGCTGCGCAGCTTGAGCCGGCCGACCACAATCACCCGCTGGCCTTTCTTGATGCTGCAGGCCATGTTCCCGGCCAGCTGGCGGTACCCCTGGACATTGAACCAGTTGGTTGGAAGGTCCACCCAGGTATTCGAGGCGCGGTCATAGCGCCGGCCGGTCGAGCCGAAGCGGAAGTAAGCTGTGCCAACTCCGCCTGGCGTGGTGGAGGTCTTGATCTCGGTGGCCACGAAGCCACGGATCGTGATGGTGTCGTTCATCGTCATGTCCTGTCTCTGAAGGTGGTGCCTTAGCGGCAGAACCAGCTTCGCGCGGGACCGGGCGGGGCGGGCAGGGGCCAACCTCCGTATGTGCACAACCCTGTCTTGGCGTGCCCTGTGGAGGACAGGAGGCGGCAACGGACACGGACGCGAACGGGGCACGGTGACGCAGCCGCACCCGGGGCAATGTAAACTTTTCATGCGCCGGATTTCTGGTCGTGGCGCCACGTGCCCCAGTAGCTCAGGGGATAGAGCAGCGGCCTTCTAATCCGCCGGTCGGGGGTTCGATTCCCTCCTGGGGCACAATTTTTTGCGACGAAGCGAGGCATCCTCCACGGATGGGTCGAGTCACCGTTTACACCCCGGTCCCTGGACCGGGGTGTTTTCGTTGGCTCGAGCCTGTCTTTCCTCCCCCGCAGTTTCCGTGGGTTCCGGGCCGGCCGCGGGCACCCGGCGCCATGAATCAGAAAGCCGGCGGCCCCGACAGCGTGGTCATCGTTCCTGCGTTGTCCCGCACAGGCAACACCTCCTTGGGACACCTTCACCTGCCCGGTGATGCTGAGCCGAGGCCAGCTGACGAAAATCCGCGGACACATCGCGGCTGTTTCCATGCGCCGAGAGTTTCAGGCCTTGGACATTGCAGCTGGCCCGTTAGGAATCCAGCCTGTGCGGCGCTTCCACGAGCGATGTGACCACGCTGCCGGCCGCGCCAAGAAGCGCCCCGGCCTGTCCCACGGCTGAGAGGCTGATGTCGCCCGGCAGGACCCTCCCCGGCGCGTATATTGCCAGGCTCGCTGACAGCGCGGGCATGATCCACTCCCCCAGGATGGCAAAGTGGCCGCCCAGCACCACTGAAGAGATATTGAGAAGCCGGACGGACGAAGCGACCGCCACACCGAGGAAATGACCGGCACGAACGACGGCGGTGAGCGCGTCCGCATCCCCGCCCTCGATTGCTGACAGCAGCAGCTCCAGGCTTTCGGACCGCGAGGGACCGGCGGGCGGCTGCCGGTTCACTTGCCTCCGGGGGGAAATTCCTGCGGCCGCGATAATCGCGTCCTGGCCGGCCACGGTCTCCAGGCATCCCCGGCCGCCGCAGGAACAGGCTTCCCCGTCCGGCTCGACCACTACGTGGCCCAGCTCGCCCGCGTGCCCGTGCGGACCCGTAAACAGTTCAGAGCCGATGACCACCCCGCCGCCAACGCCCACTTCGCCGGAGACAAACAGAAAGTCGGCACGGCCGGCCGGGCGGTACCGCAACTCGGCCAATGCTGCGGCGTTGGCCTCGTTGAAGATTGTGGTGCCCAGCCGCACGTCGGGAAGCAGCGAGCGCAGGTCCAGGGTCTCGTTGTTCCACCCGAGGTTGGGTGCTGTAATGACTGTCGCGGTTTTGTCCTCCACCAGGCCAGGAACGGCCAGCCCGCCGCCGAGCACCCGGACTCCCTGGGCTTCGGCCGATGCCCGGAGTTCGGCTGCCAGTCCGGCCAGCGCCGCCATCACGGCGCCGGGTGAAGCGTTGCGGTTGTCCTGCTCCCGTGATTCCTGCAGAAGCAGGTTGCCGGCCAGGTCAGTCACCCCCGCTGAGATGTAGTCGACGTTGACTTCCATTCCCATCATGCCGTTCGCGGGATCCAGTTCCAGGCCCACACCGGGGCGTCCCCGCTCCCCCTGCGGATTCAGCCCTACTTCGCGAACAATGCCTGCATTGAGGAGGTCCAGCACCAGGCTCGAAACGGATGCCTTGGTGAGCCCTGTGGCAGCTGCGATCTGGGCACGGGTCAAGTGGGTTCCTGCTGGGGAATGCGCGATCCGTCCCATGACCAGGGCCAGGTTTCCCCGGCGGACGTCCCCCATGCTGCCCGGCATCCCGTGTTCGGGCGTACCTGCAGCCGGCGCAGAGCTGGCCATCCGGCCCTCCTTCTCGTTCAGGGACGATTATGCCCGTTTCCTCTTGACCTTAGCTCATCCAGCCTCATATAGTTCAAGCAATAAACTAACTCCCGGGATCTTCGGCTCCCCGAATGCAAGGACGCATCATGACTCTTACGCCCGCTCCCGCTGACAAGTTCACCTTCGGCCTCTGGACCGTTGGCTGGACCGGGGCCGATCCTTTCGGCGTGGCAACACGGAAGCCGCTGGACCCGGTAGAAGCGGTCCACAAGCTCAGCGAACTCGGCGCTTACGGCCTCACGTTCCACGACAACGATCTGATCCCTTTCGACGCCACTGTCTCGGAGCGCGAACTGATCCTGAAGAACTTCCGCACCGCCCTGGCTGAAACCGGCCTCAAGGTCCCGATGGTGACCACCAACCTGTTCAGCCACCCCGTGTTCAAGGACGGCGGCTTCACCTCCAACGACCGCTCGGTCCGGCGCTTCGCCCTGAGCAAGGTACTGCGGAACATCGACTCCGCCGCTGAATTCGGCGCCGAAACGTTCGTGATGTGGGGCGGCCGCGAAGGCAGCGAGTACGACGGTTCCAAGGACCTGTCCGCTGCCCTGGACCGCATGAAGGAAGGCGTGGACACCGCCGCCGCCTACATCAAGGACAAGGGCTACAACCTCCGCATCGCCCTGGAACCCAAGCCCAACGAACCCCGCGGCGACATCTTCCTGCCTACCGTCGGCCACGGCCTGGCCTTCATCGCGGAGCTGGAACACGGTGACATCGTGGGGCTGAATCCGGAGACGGGACACGAGCAGATGGCCGGCCTGAACTTCACCCACGGCATCGCGCAGGCCCTCTGGGCCGGAAAGCTCTTCCATATCGACCTGAACGGCCAGCGCGGCATCAAGTACGACCAGGACCTCGTGTTCGGCCACGGCGACCTCACCAGCGCCTTCTTCACCGTGGACCTGCTCGAAAACGGCTTCCCGAACGGCGGGCCAAAGTACGACGGCCCGCGCCACTTCGACTACAAGCCCTCCCGCACCGACGGCTATGACGGCGTCTGGGACTCCGCCAGGTCCAACATGTCCATGTACCTCCTGCTCAAGGAACGCGCCCTGGCGTTCCGCGCCGACCCGCAGGTCCAGGAAGCCTTGGCTGCCTCGGGCGTGTTCGAACTGGGCGAACCGACGCTCGCCGCCGGTGAATCCGCCGCAGACCTCCTGGCCGACGCTGCCGCGTTCGAAGATTTCGACGCCGATGCCGCCGCCGAGCGCTCGTTCGCCTTTGTGCGGCTCAACCAGCTGGCCATCGAACACCTGCTCAACGCACGCTGACCATGGGCCTCGTTGCCGGCATCGACAGCTCCACCCAGTCCTGCAAGGTGGTGATCCGCGACGCGGCCACCGGCACGCTCCTCCGCCAGGGCCGCGCCGGCCATCCCGAGGGCACCGAAGTTCACCCCGAGCACTGGTGGACCGCCCTGCAGGAAGCCATCGACCAGGCAGGCGGCCTCGGCGACGTCAGCGCGGTCTCCGTCGGCGGGCAACAGCACGGCATGGTCTGCCTGGACGCTGACGGGGAGGTGATCCGACCGGCCCTGCTCTGGAACGACACCCGGAGTGCCCCGGCCGCGCTGGACCTGATCCGGGAGGCCGGTGGCGGCGATCCCGGCCAGGGGGCGCGCTACTGGGCCGGCGCCACGGGAACAGTTCCGGTGGCTTCCCTGACCATCACCAAGCTGCGCTGGCTCGCCGAAAACGAACCGGACAACGCAGCCCGCGTTGCAGCAGTCTGCCTTCCCCACGACTGGCTGTCCTGGCGGCTGGCAGGCTTCGGCCCCGGCAGCGGCGCGGAAGGCCTGGCCGCCCTCCGCACCGACCGTTCCGACGCATCGGGCACCGGCTACTTTTCTGCATCCAGCGGCCGGTACCTTCATGATGCACTGGAAAAGTCACTGGGCCACGTCCCCCGGCTGCCCGCCGTCGTCGGCCCCTTGGAGGCTTCGGGGAAGACTCCGGAAGGGGCGCTCATTGGCCCGGGCGCCGGGGACAACGCCGCCGCTGCCCTTGGCGTCGGCGCGGGGGTGGGCGACGTGGTGATGTCGCTGGGCACGTCCGGCACCGTTTTTGCGGTCTCGGCCACGCCGGCAGCCGACGAGTCCGGGCTGGTGGCGGGATTTGCCGACGCCACGGGCAACTTCCTGCCCCTCGCCTGCACCCTGAACGCAACGCGGGTCTTTGACGCCACCGCAGCGCTGCTGGACGTCAGCCTGGCGGAATTCAATGAACTGGCACTGGCAGCCGCTCCGGGAGCCGGCGGACTGACGCTTGTCCCCTATTTCGACGGCGAACGTACCCCGAACCTTCCCGGGGCCGCCGGCTCACTGCACGGCATCACCCGTTCCAACTACACCCCCGCAAACCTGGCTCGCGCCGCCGTCGAGGGAGTGGTCTGTTCCCTCGCTGACGGCCTGGCCGCCCTGCAGGCACAGGGTGTGGATGCCCGGCGGGTCATCCTGGTGGGCGGCGGCGCGCAGTCGGCTGCGGTCCAGCAGGCCGCCAGCCAGTTGCTGGGCCTGCCGGCGGTTATTCCGACGCCCGGCGAATACGTGGCCGACGGCGCGGCCCGCCAGGCCGCCGCGGTGCTGGCCGGCGCGTTCCCGGACTGGCCCCTCAGCGGCGTTGGGCTGCCGGCGGAAACGTCCGACGGCGGCACGCTGGCCAGGTACCGCAGGCACGCTGCCGCCTATCTCGCCTAGTTCCTTCCGGGAACACAAAAGGACCTGCACCGGGAACGGTGCAGGTCCTTTTGCTGGTGGGGCGCAGGCTCCTGCCGTGACGTAGCAGGAGCCCGCGGTCTGAATCAGGTCAGGCGTAAGGAAGCACAAGCTCCTCATACCGCTCCTTGACCGTGGCCAGGACGGTGTTGCCGTCCGTGTCCCAGATCTCCTGATTGAAGATTTCAACCTCGATGTCGCCGGTGTAGCCCGCCTCGCGCACCCAGGTGCCGATGGTGGCGAAGTCTATGACGCCGTCGCCCATGTAACCGCGGGACAGCAGCGGATCGGCGGCGATGGGCATGTTGAAGTCGCAGACCTGGTAGGAGGCGATCCGGCCCTCCCGGCCGGCCCGCGCGATCTGGGCCTTGAGCTCCGGGTCCCACCAGACGTGGAAGGTATCGACGGCGACCCCCACCGTGGAGGCGTCGAAGGGTGCCGCAAGGTCCAGTGCCTGCCCCAACGTCGAGATGAGCGCACGGTCTGCGGCGTACATCGGGTGCAGCGGTTCCAATACCAGGCGGACACCGTTCTCGTGGGCAAACGGGGCAAGATCGGCGAGGCGGTCGGCGACGCGCCGGCGCGCGGCCACCACGTCCTTCTCCCCCGGCGCCAGGCCGCCGACCACCAGGAACAGCTCCTTGGTGTCCAGGGCCACGGCCTCCAGGATGGCCGCCCGGTTGTCGGCCAGCGCGGCGGCCTGCCCCTCAGCATCGGCAGCGGTCAGGAAGCCGCCGCGGCACAGGGACGAGACCCGAAGACCCGCGTCCTTGATCAGGCGTGCCGCTTTGTCCAGGCCGGCTTCTTCGACACGGTCACGCCATGGTCCAATCGACGGAATGCCGGCGTTGACGCAACCGTCAACAACCTGGGCGAGGGTCCACTTCTTCGTGGTGGCGCTGTTGATGGCGAGGCGGGAAAAATCGCTCATACTCCCACTCCGTTGATGCGCAGGTAATCGGACATCCGGAATGCGGCCAGGGCCGGGTCCTTCAGCAGCCCCGCCTGGTCGGCGAGTTCGAACGTTTTGGCGAGGTGGCACACGGAGCGGCCGGAGTGCAGGCCGCCCACCATCTGGAAGCCGGGCTGCTTGCCGTTGAGCCAGGACATAAAGGCGATCCCGGTCTTGTAGTAGAAGGTGGGTGCGCTGAAGATATGTTTGCCCAGTTCCCGGGTGGAGTCCAGGATTTCGCGTGCCTTGGCGCCGTTGCCGGCGTCGTAGTGCTGCAGCGCGACGGATGCCGCCGGGTAGATGGCCGCGAAGATGCCCAGCAGGGCATCCGAGTGGTGGCTGCCGTCGCCGTCGATCAGTTCGGGGTAGTTGAAATCGTCCCCGGTGTAGAGGCGGACGCCTTCGGGCAGGACTGCCCGGAGGGCCACCTCGTGGCTGGCGTCGAGCAGGGAAACCTTCACGCCGTCAACCTTGGCCGCGTTGTCCCGGATCAGGGAGAGGAACGTCTCGGTCGCCTGGGCCACATCAGCTGAACCCCAGTAGCCGGCCAGGGCGGGATCGAACATGGTGCCGAGCCAGTGCAGGATGACCGGCTGGTCCACTTCCTGGAGCAGGGTGGAGTACACCTTGACGTAGTCGTCCGGGCCGCTGGCAACCTTCGCCAGGGCGCGGGAGGCCATCAGGATGACCTTCGGTCCGGCTTCAGACACAACAGCGATCTGCTCGCGGTAGGCAGCCAGGACGGCCGCAAGGCCGGCCTCTCCGGTGGGCAGGGCAGCCATGTCGAGCTGGTCTGTGCCGGCTCCACATGCGACGAGGTCCCGCACCGACTTGCCGGCGGTTCCGGCGTTGCCGGAGGAGGCCACCGAGGCGGCCTCCACACCGGTGCGCTTGATGAGCTGCTGGGTGGCAGCCCAGTCAAGTCCCATGCCGCGCTGGGCGGTGTCCATCGCATCGGCCACGCCGAGGCCATAGGACCAGAGTTCGTGGCGGTATGCCATGGTGGCGTCCCAGTCGAGGCTGGCGGGAGCGCCGGGCGTGTTGTCGCCCAGGACCTCGGGGATCACGTGCGCAGCGGCGTAGGCGCGGCGGGCAGTGAGCGGGGCAGTGGGACGTGCCCAGGACACACCGCCCTTGAGGCGGTACTCGCGCGTGCCGCCGTCGCTGGAGGGAAGGATCAGGGAAGTCATCAGAGCGTGATCTCCGGGATATCGATGGTGCGCCGTTCGTCGTTGGATTGCAGGCCCAGCTCGGCAAGCTGGACGCCGCGGGCAGCGGAGAGCAGGCCAAAGCGGTGTTCGCGGCCGGCGACGACGTCGCGGAGGAACTCCTCCCACTGCAGTTTGAAGCCGTTGTCCAGCTCTGCGTTGGCCGGGACTTCCTGCCACTGGCTGCGGAAGGATTCGGTGACGGGCAGGTCCGGGTTCCAGACAGGCTTGGGAGTGTGTGCGCGCTGCTGGGCAACGCACTTGTTCAGTCCTGCCACGGCGGAACCGTGGGTTCCGTCGATCTGGAATTCCACGAGTTCGTCGCGGTAGACGCGGACGGCCCAGGAGGAGTTGATCTGGCCGATGACAGGCTCGCCGGCCGGGGTTTCGAGTTCGAAGATGCCGTAGGAGGCGTCGTCGGCCGTTGCCTTGTATTCCTTGCCGGCCTCGTCCCAGCGCGCGGGGATGTGGGTGGCGGTCTTGGCGTTGACGCTCTTGACCTTGCCGATGATGCCTTCGAGGACGTAGTTCCAGTGGCAGAACATGTCCGTGGTCATCCCGCCGCCGTCTTCCTTGCGGTAGTTCCAGGACGGGCGCTGGGCTGCCTGCACGTCGCCTTCGAAGACCCAGTAGCCGAATTCGCCGCGGATGGAGAGGATGCGGCCGAAGAAGCCTTCATCCACCAGGCGGCGCAGCTTGACCAGGCCGGGCAGGTACAGCTTGTCGTGCACAACGCCTGCGGTGACGCCGGCTTCCTTGCCGATGCGTGCCAGTTCGATCGCCTCTTCGAGGGTCTCAGCCGTCGGCTTCTCGGTGAAAATGTGCTTGCCGGCAAGCATCGCCTTCTTCAGGGTTGCGGCGCGGAGGCTGGTCATCGAGGCATCAAAGATGATGTCCACTGTGGGGTCGCTGATCACGGAGTCGAGGTCCGTGGTCCACTCGGAAACCTTGTGCAGTTCGGCGAGTTCGCGGATCTTGGCTTCGTTGCGGCCAACCAGGATCGGTTCGACCTGGACGCGGGTGCCGTCCTCCAGGGTGAAGCCGCCGGCATCACGGATGGGGAGGATGGAACGCAGCAGGTGCTGGCGGTAACCCATCCGGCCGGTGATGCCGTTCATGGCGATGCGGATCGTCTTAGTTTCGAAGCCCATGTGTCCTCCACGGTGAGTGAGCAGTGTTACTCAAGCTATTTGGGAAAGCGCATTCCCACTGCATCCATGATGCATCACGGGATCCTGACTTGGCAAGCGCTTTCCCCGAGCAGTTTCAAACTGCCATAATGAATCCAGCGCGACAGCGCCCCACGACAACAGAAGGCAGGAGAGGCCGTGGCTGCAAGCACCCTTACCGAGGTGGCCCGGCTCGCCGGTGTTTCGCCGGCCACAGCTTCGCGCGTCCTGAACGGGTCCGCCCGGATACCGGGCAAGGACATCGCGGACCGCGTGCGCCAGGCCGCGGAATCCCTCGGCTACATTCCCAACGCCCAGGCCCAGGGACTGGCCAAATCCAGTTCCGGCCTGATCGGCCTGATCGTGCATGACATCGCCGATCCCTACTTTTCCGCGATTGCCCGCGGCGTGCAGGAAGCAGCCCGTGAACAGCACAAGATGGTGCTGTTGGCGAGCACTGAGGGCGCCCCGGAAAGTGAAAGGGAGGCAGTGGCAGCCTTCGCCGCCCGACGCGCGGACTCCATCGTGATTGCCGGGTCCCGCATGTCCCGCCCTGAAGACCAGGCAGGAAACGCCGAACTGGCCGCGGAACTGGACCGCTACTGCCGCAACGGCGGCCAGGTTGCAGTGGTGGGCCACGCCGTGGTGGGTGCAACTGCCGCTGAGGGTTACCACGTGGTGCGGGTTCCCAATGAAGAGCTGGCCGCGCAGCTCGCCTCGGAACTGGCTGCCACCCGCGACGGCGACTTTGTCATCATCGGCGGTCCTGAGGGGCTGCTTACCTCCGATGACCGGATCCGCGGGTTCCAGCAGGGACTGAAGGCCGCCGGCCGGCCGGCAGCGGAGGTCCTCAGGACGGCCTTTAACAGGTCCGGCGGCTTCGACGCCGGGCTCGCCCTTGCTGAGCGGATCAAAGCGGCCAGATCGGAGGGCATCACCGCACCGGAAGTCGCCACCGCATCGGAGGGGCACTCGCCCCCGGGAGCGCAATCGGCTGGCGCCCGGACACAGCTGTGTATTTTCGCTGTCAACGACGTGATGGCGATCGGGGCAGCCGCAGCATTGCGCTCCCAGGGACTGCGGATCCCGCGCGACGCCACCGTCGCAGGTTTTGACGACATCGAGACCCTGCGGGATTTCCGCCCGGCCCTGTCCACAGTCCGTCTTCCCCTTGAGGAAATCGGCCGGCAGGCAGCCCGCAGTGCCGCCGGCAATGACGGCAACGGCGCCACACCCTCCCCCGTCACCGGCCAGGTCACGCTCCGGCGAAGCACCGAAACAGTGGCCTGAGGATGCGCCCGGGCTCATTCACAGCCGTCCCGGCCCGCGGACCCCATTCCGGGCCGCGGCCGGCCGTATTGGTCCTCCCCGGAGGAGGGTATGCACGCCAGGCCGACCACGAGGCCGAACCTGTGGCCGGCTGGCTCGCCGGTCTGGGAATCCATGCGTACGTTCTGCGTTACCGGGTTGCTCCGCACAGGCACCCGGCGCCCCTGGAGGATGCCAAAGAGGCCATGCTGCGCATCCGTGGAGGCGCCCTTGGCCTCGCCGTGGACGGCTCACGGGTGGGTGTTCTGGGCTTTTCCGCGGGAGGCCACCTGGCAGCAACGCTGTCGACGGCGGCTGCCACCGGCAGTGCCACCCTGGACGTCCCGGGAGCGGTCCCGGATCTTACCGTTCTCTGCTATCCGGTGGTGTCCTGCCTGGACGAACCCCATCAGGGGTCAGTCGAGAACCTGCTGGGCGGGTCGCCGTCGGACGCCCTGCTCCGCGAGATGTCCGCAGAGCTCCATGTCACGGCCGCCACCCCGCCCGCCTTTGTATGGCACACCGCCGACGATGAGGCGGTGCCTGTCCAGCACAGCCTCGCCTACGCCGGGTCACTGGCCCGGGCCGGCGTGCCGGGCGAGCTCCACGTCTTTCCGCACGGGCGCCATGGCCTCGGCCTTGCCGGCGACGCACCGGGGCCGGACCAGTGGACAGTTCTGTGCGCCGCCTGGCTGGACCGGATGGGTTGGGCCCAGGAGCCCGGTGCGGGCCTGCGCGTCGGCCCTTAGAGTTGGCCCCATGCTTGAGAACGAAGGTCCGGACGGGGAAGCGCCGAACGTTGAAGTACTGGCCGCGGTCCGGGCGGAGCTCTTGGAACGTGCGGACCCGGTGCGCGGGGCCGGCGCGCAAACATACATGAAGTCCACCCTGCCTTCCCTGGGCATCAGGGTGCCGGAGGTCAGGCGGCTGGCCCTCGCAGCCGCCGCTGCCCACCCGTTCACGTCCGCAGGCCAGCTCCGCGCCACGGTGCTGGAACTTTGGCGCATGGCTGCGGCCAGGGAGGAACGGTACGCGGCGATTGACCTAACGGGCCTTCCGATGGTGGCCGGGGACCGGCTGATGCTTCCCGTCTATGAGGAAATCATCCGAACCGGAGCCTGGTGGGATTTTGTGGACGGGGTGGCGCACCGCCTGTACGGCCTGCTGGAGTCCCACCGTGCCATGATGACCGATGTGCTGCTCGGCTGGAGCCGGGACGGCGATTTCTGGATCCGGCGTGCCTCGATCACGTCCCAGCTGAAGGCGAAAGCCGCGACCGACCAGGACCTGTTGCGGGCGGTCATTGAAGCGAACCTGTCCGACCCGGAGTTCTTCATCCGCAAGGCCATTGGCTGGGCATTGCGTGAATATGCCAGGACGGACCCCGAGTGGGTCCGTGGCTTCGTGGCGGAACACGGGTCCGCCCTCAGTCCGCTTTCCCGGCGGGAAGCCCTCCGGAACCTCCCGGGCCCTTCTGCCCTCCCGCCGTGAGAGTGTTGGGCAGCCCCGCCACCTTCTCGGCCCACGAACGAATCACCATGCCATCAGGTGCGTCCGGGACTTCTGACCTGCGGACTCCCTCCGGGTGCTATATCACGGGGCGTTCGACGACGGGATCGTGGGTCTTGCGGAACAGGCGGCGGGTGCGTGGATCCCAGAAAATCAGATACAGGCCAAAGAGCAGGCCGGTCACCGCGGAAGCCACCCGTGCCAGCACCAGCGCGAGGCCCAGGTCTTCGGTCTGCAGGTACGGAAAGACCTCCAGTTGGTCGGAAATGGCGTAGATCATGAAGAACGAGACGATGAAGTACAGCGCCTTGACCTGCCAGTCATTGCGGATGCCCGTGACGGCAAACAGCGGGATCAGCCAGACCACGTACCAGGACTGGATCATCGGCGCCAGGACAACCACGGCCGCGAACGCCAGCGTCAGGCGGCGCATCAGGCGGTCATGGTCACCCTTGAAGATCTGCAAGGCGACGATGCCCACGGCGAGCAGTTTGCCGGCGTCGAAGACCCAACCCGCCAGCGTCCAGCCGTCAAGGCCGAAGGCGTTCGAGATGGTGGCCACCACCAGGCCAACCAGGCCCACCGGTGCGTACCAGATGAAGATGCTTCCGGGCGCCGACAGCCCGTTGATCCAGCCAAAGCCGAATCCGTTGACCATGCTCAGGCCGTAGAGGATGGCGAAGCTCAGCCCTGCCGTGAGGGCCCAGAAGAGGAACTTCCTGGACCAGCCGGCCTTTTTCCCTGCCCAGAGGAGTCCGATGAACGGCAGGAAGACGATCGTGATGGGCTTCACCGCGACGGACAGCGTCACCAGGACGATGCCCAACACGGCGCGGCGGGTGGCCGAGTAGTACAGCCCGGCCAGTGCCAGCCCGATCATCAGGGCATCGTTATGGACGCTGGCAATGAAGTTGGTGAGAAACAACGGGTTCGCCGCTGTAAGCCAGAGGGCGCGGTGGGGATTGACGCCGTGCAGTTCCGCCAGCTTTGGAACGTAGACAATGCAGAGCACCACCCCGAAAATGGCCACCATGCGGAACAGCATCACGCTGGCCTCGGGCTGGACGTTGGTGGACCAGACCACGAACTGCTCAATCCAGAGGAACAGCTGTCCGTAGGGCACCGGGGCTTCGGTCCACATCTTGTCGGCCCCGAGCTGGAAGTAGTTCGACAGCGCCGAAATGCCGTTCTCGTAGGGATTGAACCCCTCCACCATGAGCCTGCCCTGGCCGATGTAGGCGTAGACGTCGCGGCTGAACAAGGGGACGGTGAACGTCATGGGCAGGCCCCAGGCGGCCACGGCCTGCAGGGTTGCCTTGCGTGCCTGGGGCCCCCAGACACGGACCCGTTGGCCCAGCCGCAGCCAGGACCGGACCAGAAGCATTCCGCCTATCGCCAGCAGCACGATGGCAAGGGCAACCCCCACCGCTTCGGTGCGCATCCAGATGAAAACCGGCATCCGGCGGAGTTCGGACACAGGCGCCAGCCAGCCGACGCCCAGGGACCCGATCATCATGAAGACCGAGCCCACAAACCCGGCCAGGATCGGGGACCGGGCGTTGTCCACTTCCGCGGCAACGGACCCGGGGATCAAAGTGGCGGCCATCTCCCCCGTTGCAGGCACAGGCGCCGTCATCTCAGGATCGTCCATTCTCTTTGCATTCAGCGCTTCGGCCCCGGCGGGCCGCATTGGCCTCCCGGCCGCGAGGGCACGGCACAGCGGCCACGTCCACGCCCCTCTGTACCGGAAATCCTAACATCGGACGGCTGCGCCGGGTCCAAACGGTAGGCTGGTCCGGTGCCTATATCTAACGAACGCATCGTCTGGATCGACTGCGAAATGACCGGCCTGGACATCAAGAACGACGCTTTGATCGAGGTGGCGGCCCTGGTAACGGACTCGGAGCTGAACGTCCTGGGTGACGGTGTTGACGTGGTGATCAAGCCCGAGGACGCCGCCCTTGCCCAGATGAATGACTTCGTCCGGGACATGCACACCCGGTCCGGACTGCTCAAGGAACTCCCGCACGGAAAAACCATGGCCGAGGCCGAAGCCGCTGTGATGGAGTACATCGGGAAGTGGGTACCGGACCCGCGCAAGGCACCGCTGGGCGGCAACTCCGTAGGGACCGACCGCGTCTTTCTCTCCCGTGACATGCCGGCGGTGGTTGAACACCTGCACTACCGCGTGATCGATGTAAGCACCATCAAGGAGCTCTCCCGCCGCTGGTTTGCGCGGGCTTACTTCCAGTCCCCCGCGAAGAAGGGCGGCCACCGCGCCCTGGGGGACATCCAGGACTCGATTGACGAGCTACGGTACTACCGCGAGGCCGTTTTTGTCCCCGCCCCGGGACCTGACAGCGTCACAGCCCGCGGGATCGCCAAACGCATCACCGACAACCCGGCCACGCCGGTACAGTAATCTGCGCCACGTTTCGAGGAAATTTTGGCAAAAACCCCGAAAGTGGCACGAGCATCCCCGAACAGCAGGTAAGCTATTTGAGTTGCCTTTCCAGAGGACCGGATACCCGGATAATCTGTGCGGCACATGGTGGGCTTAGCTCAGTTGGCAGAGCGCCTGGTTGTGGTCCAGGAGGTCGCGGGTTCAACCCCCGTAGCTCACCCTTGTAGGACGGCTCAGAAGCCGTCGTTTGGAGGCCGCACCGGATATTCCGGTGCGGCCTCCATTTTTTTGTATGGAAGCCGGCATCTTGCCGCACGCACGAAGGGCCGCCTGACATGACTGTTCTGCCGATCACTATCTGGGGGGAACCGGTACTCCACCGCCGCGCCGCAGAGGTGGAGGTGTTCGACGACGAACTGCGCACCCTGATCGCGGACATGTTTGAAACCAACGACGCCGCGAACGGAGTGGGCCTGGCCGCGCCACAGGTTGGCGTGGGCAAACGGCTGTTCGTTTACAAGTTCGCCAACGACGACGGCGCTCCCCCGGCCGGGGCAGTCGTCAACCCGGTCCTGACCCTCTCCAAAGTCTCCGGCGCACTGCCCGACCCCGATGAAGAGGAAGAAGGCTGCCTCTCCTTCCCGGGCGGCCAGTACCCGCTCAAACGCGCCGAGTGGGCCCGTGTGCAGGGCTTTGATGGCAACGGGCAACCGGTTGAATTTGAAGCGACCGGCTGGTTTGCCCGCGTGATCCAGCACGAGTACGACCATCTGGACGGCAAGCTCTACGTCAACCGGCTGCTGGACCGTTACGCCAGGAAGGCCATGAAGCAGGCCAAGAAGAGCGGCTGGGGTGTGCCAGGACTGACCTGGATGCCCGGCGTTGACCCGGACCCCTTCGGCCATTAGCCCGCCGTGATGGTGGCCTGGTCCGGACAGGAGTCCAGGACCCGCTTCATTGCATCCTTTTCGGACTGGGTGACCCACAGCGAATAGGAGGTCTTGACCGAGATCTGCCGGGCAACATAGTGGCAGCGGAAGTTCTTGTTCTTGGGCAGCCAGGTGGCGGCGTCTCCG
Source organism: Pseudarthrobacter cremeus (assembly GCF_051857465.1). Lineage (NCBI taxonomy): Bacteria > Bacillati > Actinomycetota > Actinomycetes > Micrococcales > Micrococcaceae > Pseudarthrobacter > Pseudarthrobacter cremeus. The sequence continues at coordinate 638,772 of NZ_JBPZHC010000001.1, forward strand.
GCGCTCTTCTCCTGGTTGGCGGGCCCGTCCGCGGCTATCAGGTTCAGGGGGTCGTTGGCAAGGCTTTGGCGTTGCTTGGCCGTCAGGCCCTGGGCGCCCTTCTGCCACGCGTCGCCGAGGGCCACCACGTGGTCGATCTGTATTTCCTTGCTGCTCTCCGCCCCGCGGCGGAATTCCACTGCCAGCCCGATGTAGGGCTCATGTATGGCACCGGAGGCTACCCGGCATGTGGAGCCCTCGGTGAACACCACTGCGGTGAGGTCACGGCGCAGGATGTCGTTCCGCGTGTCGCAGCCGTTCCGGTCCACGTCCAGCCAGGCCTGCCCGAAGGCCTCCCGCTGGTAGTTGTCTTTCGGAGCACGCCCCTTGACGGGCAAACCGTCCAGGGCGGCCAGCGCGGTCCCCTGCGGCACGGGGCGCACCGGAATCACGGGCTTCATGAAGGATCCGTCAAACACCGGCGCCTCCGCGGGCCCTGCCGTGGCGGGTTCCGCAGCCGCGAACTGGCCGGCGGTAAAGAACCAGACTCCCGACGCCACCAAGGCCACTGCCAGCAGCGCCAGCACAGCCCACGCCTGCCTGGAGCGCCTGCGCGCACGCCGATAGGCCGCCCAACTGACGGTCATGGGCAACCGGCCCTTCCGGAAAGATAGTTCACCAGAAGAGCCTAGGCCACCCCACTGACAGTGCGACGGATATCCACAGTGGGGAGGAGGAGTGGGCCCGCGCGGTTACTTACTGCTCCCGGGTCACCCTCCGGAGATCTTCCTCGGCCAGTTTAAGGAGTGCTTCGAGTTGTCGCACCCGGTCCTCGCCGATATCCCCGGCACTCCTGGATGCACGCGCCTGGTCCAGGAGCCGGATGGCTTCCTTGTGGTTGGCCTTGGCTACGTCGAGGGCGTGTTCGAGAGTGGTCTCGTGCTGGAGGGTTGAGTCATTTTCCATGCCACCAGTGTGGGCCCGTTTCCCGGCTGATTCCAGCGAATCAGCCGGGAATATCCGGGGAATCCCGGCAGCCGCTGCGGACTAGACGGCGATGGCGGCCAAAGCGGCGGCGGATTCCTTGGCCGGGAATGACGGCGGGTTGACGCCTGCCATCTCTTCCATGACGCGGACCACCTGGCAGCTGTAGCCGAATTCGTTGTCGTACCAGACGTAGAGGATGACGTTCTTGTCGTTGGAAATCGTGGCGAGGCCATCCACGATGCCGGCACGGCGTGAGCCGACGAAGTCCGTTGAAACAACCTCGGGCGAATCGATGTAGTCAATCTGCTTGCGCAGGTCCGAATGCAGGGACATCTGGCGCAGGTAGTCGTTCACCTCATCCTTGGTGGTGCCGTTTTCCAGGCTGAGGTTCAGGATGGCCAGCGAGACGTCCGGGGTGGGGACGCGGATTGAGCTGCCTGAAAGCTTGCCCTGGAGTTCGGGCAGCGCCTTCGCGACGGCTGTGGCGGCTCCTGTTTCCGTGATGACCATGTTCAGGGCGGCGGAGCGGCCGCGGCGGTCACCCTTGTGGAAATTGTCGATCAGGTTCTGGTCGTTGGTGAAGGAGTGGACCGTCTCGACATGGCCGTGGATCACGCCGAACTTGTCGTTGATGGCCTTCAGGACCGGGGTGATGGCATTGGTGGTGCACGAGGCCGCGGACACGATCTGGTCGGTGTCCTCGATGCTGCCGTGGTTGATGCCGTGCACGATGTTCTTCAGCGCACCCTTGCCCGGAGCGGTGAGGAGAACCCGGGCAACACCCTTGCTCTGCAGGTGCTGGGACAGCCCCTCGGCGTCGCGCCAGCGGCCGGTGTTGTCCACGACGAGTGCTTTGTGGATGCCGTAGGCGGTGTAGTCGATCGTGGCAGGGTTGTCCGAGTAGATGACCTGGACCTGGACGCCGTTGGCGGTGATGGTGTTCGCTTCTTCGTCCACCCGGATGGTGCCTTCGAAGGAGCCGTGGACCGAGTCGCGGCGCAGCAGGCTGGCCCGCTTGGCAAGGTCCTTGTCCGAACCCCGGCGCACCACGATGGCGCGCAGGCGCAGGCCGTGGCCGCCGCCGGCCTTTTCGATGAGGAGGCGTGCCAGCAGCCGCCCGATCCGGCCGAAACCGTAGAGGACAACGTCGGTGCTGGTGCGGTCGTCGGCACCGTACCGGCCGACGACGTCGGCGAGTTCGGACCGGAGGAATTCCTCCAGTGTGGCGCCGTTGCCTTCCGCCTTGAACTTCTGGTTCAGGCGGGCGATGTCGATGGCCGCGGCACCCAGCTGCAGCGTGGCGAGCGTGTTCAGCAGCGGCGCGGTTTCCTCCAGGAGCAGTTCATCCTTGCTCATGCGGCGGGCGAAACGGTGCGCCTTGAGGATGTTCATGGTGGACTTGTTGATCAGGCTGCGGCCGTGGATGGACGTCACCACGTTGTTCTCGCGGTACAGCCGGCCGATCACCGGAATCATGGCCTCGGCGAGAGCCTCCCGGCCCATCCACGTATCAAGACAAGAATCTGATGTCTGGCTCACAGAACTACCTTCCTCGGGTCAGCCGCATACGTCCTCGTATGCGGATGTCGGCCGCCGGAGGTGCTCCGGGGCGCAGGCGTCGCCGGGGATTCGGTCCACCCCGGACGCCGTGGAGAAGCGCAAAGAAAAACCACCGGCTGCGAACGCAGATCCGGTGGCAGAACTTCTACGTTCAGTCTCCATTCTAGGCTGGAGGCGGCCCGTGGAATGCCCCCGGCGGCGTGAAGTCACTCACACACGGGGCGAACCGGTGGCTGAGGGTGAATGGATGGGTTGACCGATACGCCGGGTTCTGTGCTCCCGTGCCGTTGCCAGCGCGGGAGTAGCGGCCATCCATCTACGGACGCCGTTGCCGACGCCCTCCAGCGGCCTACCCGGACACTCGGGCGGGCAGCCCTCAAACGTGTCCTGTCTGGCCTTGCTCCGGGTGGGGTTTACCTAGCCTTCCCGGTCACCCGGGAAGCTGGTGGTCTCTTACACCACCGTTTCACCCTTACCTGTTTCGTGCCGCTTTCAAACCGACGCGAAACAGGCGGTCTGTTCTCTGTGGCACTGGCCTGCGGGTTACCCCGAGTGGGCGTTACCCACCACCCTGCCCTATGGAGCCCGGACGTTCCTCGAGCCACTTGCGTGACGCGCGGCCGCCTGGTCAACCCATCCGTTGTCCAGTCTACCGGCGGCTGCTGCGGTTCCTGTCGCCGGTAGGATCGTACGGTGCTGATTCTGCTTCCACCCTCCGAAGGCAAGACCCCCGCAACCCGCGGATCCGCCGTCGACTGGCCGTCGCTGAGCTTTCCGGTACTCAACACGTACCGGGCCAAGGTCCTCGATTCGCTGGGAACGGTGAGCGCCCACGAGGATGCCCTCGCGCTGCTGGGCGTCGGCGCATCGCTGAAGGACGACGTCGAGCGCAACACCCGGCTGCACGCGGAACCGGCAGCCCCTGCGCACCGGATCTATTCGGGCGTTTTGTACGACGCCCTCGGTTACAAAACGTTGACGCCGGCGCAGCGCCGGAAGGCCAATGAGGCAGTTGTGGTGATCTCGGCGCTGTGGGGTGCCATCCGCTTCGGTGACAGTGTCCCGGCCTACCGGCTGTCGATGGGAACGGCACTGCCCGACGTCGGCCGCCTCGCCTCTTACTGGAAGCCGCAGCTTTCGGAGGCCCTCGCCGGGGCATCGTCCGGACACCTGCTGGTGGACTGCCGCTCCAGCACCTATTCGGCAGCCTGGGCGCCGCCGCCGGAGCAGACGGTGGCAGTCAGCGTTTTCACCGAGACGGACGGCGTGCGCAAGGTGGTCAGCCACTTTGCCAAACACACCCGCGGAGAACTGGCGCGGCACCTGCTGGTCCGCCGCGGAAAAGCCCCGCAGACGCCGTCGCAACTGCTGAAGGCAGCACGCGAAAAGTGGGACGCTGAACTGGTGGCCGGTTCGGCGCGGAAACCGCACGCCCTGGACATCATCCTGCCTGGCTAGGACCTGCCGGCATCAACGCTCAAGGCTCAACTGCCCGGCATGGAAGTCGAAGTGGAGCGTCGGGTAGGCATAAACGTCATTGACCGTCATCGTGGCGAAAAAGGGGTCCCACCGGTCCGGGAATGGCATGGACCGGGACAGGGTGGCCGGCGTCTCGCGTTCGAGCCGCCGGGACAGCGCTGCGAGGGTTTTGTCCAGCTTCCGGCCCATCCGCCGGCGGTTGTAAAACGTCGAGGCGGCCCGGGAGCCCCAGTAATTGACGACGTTGAACGGCCCCGTTCCGGCGTTAAGGGCCGCTGCGAACCCTCTACCCACCGGCCCGGGCAGCCTGCTGACGGTGTGGACCATGGGCAGGAGGGCGCGGACCACCATGTAGCCGAACACCATATGGAACAGCAGTTCCTCATTGGTCCACTTCGTGCCGTTGCTCTTGCGGCGAAGGTCCTCTGCGGTGGCGTTTGCCAGCCACGCCTGCAGTTCCCGGCGGGTACGGCCGTACTCCGCCAGGATCTGTTCCTTCGTGGGATTCAGTTCCACTCCGCGGAGCGCACCAGGATTGCGCCGGAATCCGGGCAGAACACAATGTCGTCCTCCGCGGCACCCTTGATCTCGGCAAGGTCGCCCGGGCTGAGCTTCATGCCGGAGGCCTCTGATGTTCCATGGAACAGCCGGGCGGCGCCCACTCCGCGCTTGGCCAGGGTTTTCTCATAAACAGCGAGCATCCCGGCGTCGAGCCCTGAGGCGAATTCGGCGCGCTTGCCCCGGACCACCGTGGCTTCCGCTTCAACCTCGGCCAGGGCCTCGTCGAGCTCGGCGCGGATTCCGGCGAAGGAGCCCTGGATCTCGTCCACAATCTGCTGCTGGGAGGCCTGCCTGGCGCGGAGCGCATCGAGACGTTCCAGGACTTCGAGCTCGATGTCCTCCAGGGCGGAGCGCCGGTTGTTCAGGGAGGCAATATCCTTCTGCAGGGCCACGAGGTCCTTGGAGAGGCCGGTTCCGCTGTTGAGCCGCGCTTCGTCGCGTTCGATCCTGGAGGCGACCTGTTCGACGTCGGCCTCTGACCGCTTAAGTTCAGTTTCGGCGTCGTGGACAGCCATTTTGGCTGCACCCAGTTCGCCGTTCGCCACAGACAGTGCGGACTGAAGGTCCTCGATCCGCGGATCGGTTTCAAGGGCCCGGCGGCGGTTTGACAGGGACTTGAGCTTCGCGTCCAGCCCCTGCAGTTCGAGCAACTTCAACTGTTCCGCCGGTGCTGCCTTAGCCAACTGATACCTCCGCTTGATCCCTGCCGGCCGGAGCCGGGCACCGTGCAGGCGCTCTATAGACTCTAGCGCCTGGCCTGCTCCCCTGCCTCGCTTCGCTCACCCGGGGCCCCTCGCATGCCAGGCTTAGCCCGGAGTCAGAATGAAGTCCCAGGGATCACTGTTGGTGCTGCTCACCTGGATCTCCACATCGTGCCCCTGGTCGGCGAGCACATTGCCCAGAGCCGACGCCGCCGCCGGCAGCCACAGCCATTCGCTGGCGAAGTGCGAGACATCAATAAGGTAAGGCCGGCCGTTCACCGCCTCCTCGCGGGCTTCGGAGGCCGGGTGGTGCCGGAGATCGGCGGTGACGTAGACATCCGCGTTGCTTGCCCGGACCTCGTTGAACAGGGAATCGCCGGCTCCGCCACAGACGGCAACGCGGCGTATCAGCCCGTCCTTGTCGCCCGAAACGCGGACTCCCCCGGCCACCGACGGCAGGATGCCGAACACCCGCGCGGCGAAATCACCCAGGCTCATCACCTCAGGCAGGTCACCTACCCGGCCGATGCCTTCTTCGGGAAGACCGTTGGCGGCAACGGTCAGCGGGGCAACGTCCTCCAGGCCCAGGGCGTCCGCAAGGACATCGGAAACGCCTCCGACGGCGGAATCACCGTTGGTGTGCACGGTCAGCAACGCGGTTCCCGACTCAATGAGCCGGTGGATGGCCTGTCCCTTCGCGGTGGTGGCGGCCACCGAGGTGACGCCCTTGAGCAGCAACGGGTGGTGGGTGATCAGCAGCTCGGCACCCCATTCCACGGCTTCGTCAATCACCTCGAGGGTCGGATCAACGGCGAACATCACCCGGGTAACCGGCGCCGATGGACGTCCCGCCACGAGGCCCACTTCGTCCCAGTTTTCGGCCAGGGACTCCGGCCAGAGTTCTTCCACGGCCAGCAGCAGCTGGCGCAGTGTTGGCGGTGCAGGCTGCTGCGCCGGCGCATCGTCCCCGGACGCGGTGTCGTCGTCGAGCGTGTCCGCATCTTTGAGGCCGGTGTCTACAGGTTCCATAGACTCAGTTTTACCCCATTCGGCGTTCCCGCCCGCATGTGGGAACCGTCCCATCAGTATCCGGAACACTCACGTAAGGTGGGCCCGGGAATCATCCGGGGCGCTCAACCATTGAAGAGGTCATGAAAACTTTTGTTCTTGGCGGAGGCTGCTTCTGGTGCCTCGACGCCGTCTACCAGAAAACCAAAGGTGTGAGCTCCGTGATTTCGGGCTACACCGGCGGCCACGATCCCAACCCCGATTACTACTCGGTCTGCAGCGGAACCACCGGCCACGCCGAGGTTGTAGCTGTCACGTTCGATGAGGATGTCATTCCGGCCGAAGTCATCCTGGACATGTTCTTCGCCCTGCACGATCCCACGACACTGAACCGTCAGGGCTACGACGTCGGCACCCAGTACCGGTCTTCCATGTTCTATGAGACCACCGAGGAAAAGATTCTCTTCGAGGAAGCCATCGAGCGGAACCAGGCCTTGTGGGCACATCCGATCGTGACGGAGGTCAGCCGGCTGCCGCGGTTCCACGTCGCGGAGGATTTCCATCAGGATTATTACGCCAAGTATCCCGAGCAGGGCTACTGCCAGGTGATCATCAATCCGAAACTCGCCAAGGCCAGGAAATATTACTCTGCATGGCTTAATGCTTAGCAGGCGCCGCACCCCCCTCGTTAGGCTGACCTCAGTATTCACACTTGAGAGATAGGCATATCTACATGGCACGGATCTATGACGATGTTACGCAGCTGGTCGGCGGCACCCCGCTGGTCCGTCTGAACCGGCTGACCGAAGGCCTGGACGCCACGGTGGCCGTCAAGCTCGAGTTCTACAACCCGGCCAACAGCGTTAAGGACCGCATCGGTGTGGCCATCGTTGACGCCGCGGAAAAATCCGGCGCCCTCAAGCCCGGCGGCACCATTGTTGAAGGCACCTCCGGCAACACAGGCATCGCCCTGGCCATGGTGGGCGCTGCCCGCGGCTACAAGGTCATCCTGACCATGCCCGAAACCATGTCAACCGAACGCCGCGTCATGCTCCGGGCTTTCGGTGCCGAGATCGTCCTGACACCGGGCTCCGAGGGAATGCGCGGCGCCGTCGAGAAGGCCCAGGAAATCGTGGCCAACACGGAGAACTCCATCTGGGCCCAGCAGTTCGCCAACGAGGCCAACCCCGAGATCCACCGCACCACCACGGCCGAGGAAATCTGGACCGACACCGATGGCAAGGTAGACATTTTTGTCGCCGGCATTGGAACCGGCGGTACCGTCACCGGCGTCGGCCAGGTCCTGAAGGAACGCAAGCCCGATGTCCAGATCGTCGCGATCGAACCGAAGGACTCCGCCATCCTGAACGGTGGCGCTCCCGGCCCGCACAAGATCCAGGGCATCGGCGCCAACTTCATCCCCGAGATCCTGGACACCAACGTCTACGACGAAGTGCTGGATGCCACGCTTGAGGATTCCGTCCGCGTAGCCCGTGAGCTTGGCGTCAAGGAAGGCATCCTGGGCGGCATCTCCTCCGGAGCCATCGTCTGGGGCGCGCTGGAGCTGGCCAAGCGGCCCGAGAACGCGGGTAAGCTGATCGTCGCCGTCGTCTGTGACTTTGGAGAGCGTTACATCTCCACCGTGCTCTATGACGATATCCGCGGCTGATCCAACAGCTGTCGGCCCATTTCCTGTAGAAAGAACTTTGTGGGCTTTTTCGCAAGACTAAAAGAAGACCTCGACGCCGCCCGGTCGCATGACCCGGCGGCCCGAGGTTCCTTTGAGAACTTTTTCGCGTATTCAGGGCTTCACGCCATCTGGATCCACCGCCTGACGCACAAAATGTGGCGGCATCCCGGACTCCGGTTCCCGGCAAGGCTGGTGTCCCAACTGGGCCGCTTCCTGACCGGAATCGAAATACATCCCGGAGCCACGATCGGGCGTCGCTTCTTCATCGACCACGGCATGGGTGTGGTCATCGGTGAGACCGCCGAGATCGGCGAGGACGTCATGATCTATCACGGTGTCACCCTCGGCGGCCGCTCGCTGGCCAAGGTCAAGCGCCACCCCACCATCGAGGACCGGGTGACTATCGGCGCCGGCGCCAAGATCCTGGGGCCCATCACCATCGGACGTGACAGTGCCGTGGGTGCCAACGCCGTAGTGGTCAAGGATGCTCCGCCGGAGTCGATCGTTACCGGTGTGCCCGCCAAGTGGCGCCACCGGGATGCACAGCGCGAAACAAAGCCGGCAGTGGATCCCGCCGAATACGACATCGAATACCGGATCTGATCATCCGCCGCAGGATCTAGCCTGCGATGCGCTTCAGGACCAGGGTGACCGCCGCATCATAAAGGCGGTCCGGCAGCAGCCTTCTGAGGGTCAGGATGGCTGCCGCTCCCCTGCCCACCGGGTATCGGGTCCTGGGGCGCACCGCCGTCGCTGCGTGCAGCACTGCTTCCGCGATCACCTCCGGCCGCGTTGACGATCCGGGCTTGTCGGTGGACGCCAGCACAGCCGCCAAATCCCTGGCCTGGTCTGCGTACGGACCTGTGCCGCTGCTGGCAAGCAGCCCGTCCGCGGAAATGCGGCCCCATTCACTGAGCGTACTGGCCGGTTCAATGATGCAGACCTCGATTCCATGCGGCTTGAGCTCCAGCCGGAGCGAGTCGCTCATGCCCTCGACGGCGAACTTGGTGGCGTGGTACCACGCGCCCAGGGGCTCATAGAACTTCCCGCCGATGGAGGATACATTGATGATCCTTCCCCGCCCGGCTGCCCGCATGCCCGGCAGCACCAACTGTGTCATTCTGGCAAGCCCGAAGACGTTGACGTCGAATTGCCGCCTGCCCTCTGCCAGGTCCACCTGTTCCAGGGCCCCGTAGGACCCGTAGCCGGCGTTGTTGACCAGGACATCGATCCGCCCGCGCTCCTCCAGTACCCGTCCGACGGCGGCACGCATCGATTCGTCGTCCGTCACGTCAAGCGCCAGGACGTGGATGCCCAGGGCCTTGAGGGGCTCCATTAATTCCACCCGGCGGGCACCTGCATACACCGTCAAGCCATGGCTTGCCAGCTTCCTGGCCGCCTCGAAGCCGATGCCGGTGGATGCTCCCGTGATCAACGCTACATGCTGTGGCACTTGGACTCCCTTGGTGGACGGACACCTCTTGTCTCGCCGAACGCCAACGGCCGGCGCCTCCCAGAATATCCGGGAAGCTCCGGCCGCAGGTTCGTGCAGCGTTGCGCGGCTTTTGTGGTGCGTGGGGCCTAGTGGGTGTCCACAGCTTCGATTTCGGACTTGTCCTCGCCCCAGAGCGTGTGGAACGTGCCCTCGGCATCGACGCGGCCGTAGGTGTGGGCACCGAAGAGGTCACGCTGGCCCTGGATCACTGCGGCCGGCAGGCGCTTGCGGCGCAGGCCGTCGTAGTAGGCCAGCGAGGAGGAGAACACCGGCACGGGGATGCCGAGCTGCACGGCGGTGGAGACCACGCGGCGCCATGCAGGCAGGACCTCGGCGATGGCTTTGGTGAAGGCGGGGGCGAACAGCAGGTTGGCCGGCTTCTCCTCCGCCGCATAGGCCTTGGTGATTTCCTTGAGGAGCTCTGCACGGATGATGCAGCCGCCCCGCCAAAGGGAGGCGATCTCGTCCAGCTTCAGGTCCCAGCCATATTCCGTGGCTGCGGAGGTCAGCATGTCCAGTCCCTGCGCGTAGGACACCAGTTTGGAGGCGTACAGCGCCTGGCGGACGTCCTCAACGAACGTTTCCGGAACCTCAACGGCGATTTCCTCGCCGGCAAGCAGTTCCTGGCCGAGCTTGCGCTGCGCTGCCTGCGAGGACAAGGCACGGGCGAAGACCGATTCGGCGATGCCGGAGACCGGCGAGCCCAGTTCCAGCGCGGAGATGACCGTCCAGCGGCCGGTACCCTTCTGGCCTGCCGCGTCCACGACGACGTCGACGAACGGCTTGCCCGTCTTGGCGTCCACGTGACCCAGGACCTGGGCGGAGATTTCGATCAGGAAGGAGGCGAGGTCGCCCTTGTTCCACTCTTCGAAGATCTTTGCCTGGTCAGCCGGCTCAATGCCCGCGCCGGAGCGCAGGAGGTCGAACGCTTCGCCGATGACCTGCATGTCGGCGTATTCGATGCCGTTGTGGACCATCTTGACGAAGTGGCCGGCGCCGTCGGTGCCGATCCAGGCGCAGCAGGGCTTGCCGTCCACGTGTGCTGCGATTTTCTCCAGCAGGGGGCCGAGGGCTTCGTAGGATTCCTTGGAACCGCCGGGCATGATGGACGGGCCGTTCAGGGCGCCTTCCTCACCGCCGGAGACTCCGATGCCGACGAAGTGCAGGTCCTTCTTGGCCAGGGCTGCTTCGCGGCGGCGGGTGTCCTCGTAGTGCGAGTTTCCGGCGTCGATGATGATGTCGCCGGCTTCGAGCAGCGGTTCCAGCTGCTCGATGACCGAGTCAACCGGCTTGCCGGCCTTGACCATGATCAGGACACGGCGGGGCTTTTCCAGCGAGTCGACCAGTTCCTGCAGGGTCTCGGTGCGGATGAAGTCGCCGTCCGTGCCGTGCTTTTCGAGCAGTGCGTCGGTCTTTTCCACCGACCTGTTGTGCAGGGCAACCGTGAAGCCGTTGCGGGCGAGGTTGCGGGCCAGGTTGGCGCCCATTACGGCGAGGCCGGTGACACCGATGTGTGCAGACATCAAAAACTCCAATTCATTGTGTGCAATGGATGTGCAGGGGGCTCCGCGTACGTTGCGAAGCAGGCTGGCACGAACCATGGGGTCCGAATAAAGCATATATATTCAATCGGCTTCGGGAAAGCGGGGACCACTTTATGGAACACGGCCGGCCGTTTCCCAGTCTAGGCTTGTCTGCATGTCGACCAGCCTGCACCATCGTGCCATTGAAAATCTTGGCACCCGGATCATCACGGGCGACCTGCCCACCGGACATGTCATGCTGGCAGAGCACCTCGAGGAAGAGCTCCGCGTTTCCCGCTCAGTGGTCCGTGAAGCCGTCCGGGTCCTCCAGTCACTGGGCCTGGTGGAAACCATCAAGCGCGTCGGCATCCGTGTCCTGCCGCCCAGCCGCTGGAATCCTTTTGATCCGCAGGTCATCCGCTGGCGGCTGTCCGGCGAGGGCCGCGGCGCACAGTTGCGGTCGCTGGCAGAGCTGCGGTCCGCCGTCGAGCCCGCAGCGGCGGAACTGGCCGCCCTGAACGCCCCCGCGCCGCTGCGCCGGGAGCTGGTGGACATCGCCCACGCCCTGCGCGACGCAGGCCACGACGGCGACGTTCCGCGGTTCCTGGACCTGGACATAGCGTTCCACTCGGTCCTGCTGTCAGGCTCCGGCAACGAGATGTTTGCAAACCTGATGGGACAGGTAGCGGAAACCCTGACCGGACGAACGGTCCATGGCCTGATGCCGGACCACCCGCACGAGGGCGCGCTGCAGTGGCACGTTGACCTCGCCGAAGCGGTGGCCGCGGGCGATGCTCCGGCTGCGAGGGAGGCCTCCGAGCGGATCATGCGCCGCACCATGACGCGGATGTCCGATACCTGGACGGATCAGCCTCGGGTGTTCATCCCCGTCCGCAGGAACTAGGCACCGCAGGAATCAGGCACCGCAGGAATCAGGCACCGGGACTGACCGGCCGGAAATCCAGCAGGACCTTCCCGGATTCTGCGGAATTCCTGGCGACGGCGAAGGCCTCGAGTGCTTCCTCCACGGGGTATTCGTGGGTGATGACCGGGCTGATGTGCAATGAGCCGTCCGTGAGCGCGGCGATGACCTCGTCGATTTCATCGTTGAAGCGGAACGAGCCCTTCAGCTCCAGTTCGCGGGTGATGGCCAGCGAGATCAGGACAGGCTGCGGGCCGGCGGGCAGCAGCCCCACCATGACCACGGTGCCGCCGCGGGTTGCGCCCTGGATGGCCGAGGCCAGGCCGTGGTGGCTGCCGGAGGATTCAATGACGACGTCGGCCTGCACGGCCGCGATCGCCGCCTCATCCCCGGCGGGAATCACCGCATCAGCCCCGACGGCCACGGCGATCTCCAACGGTTTGGGGTGCATGTCGACGGCGGTGATCCGGGCTGCGCCGGCACGCCTGAGGACCGCGACAACCAGCGCGCCGATGGGACCGGAGCCGATCACCAGGGCCGTTTTGCCTTTCACGTTCCCGGCGCGTGCCACAGCGTGCCAGGCCACTGCGGTGGGTTCGATCAGCGCCGCCATGCGCAGGTCCAGGGTCTCCGGCAGCGCCCGGAGCATCCGGGCAGGCAGGTTGACGTAACGGCTGAACGCCCCGTCCGTATGCGGGAACCGGGCCGCGCTGCCCAGATACGTGCACCCCGGGGAAAGGTTGGGCCGGTCCGCCGGATACCGCACGCCCGCGGCTGCGCCCGTGCCAGGGCCGGGGGTGGCAGGATGGACCGCTACAGGCGTCCCCGCCGACGGGCCGGTCCCGTCCACGGCAGCCTGGACAACGGTCCCGGAAATCTCGTGCCCGAGCACCAGCGGGGCCTTCAGGACAGATTCCCCCGCCGCGCCGTGCAGCCAGTAGTGCAGGTCCGAGCCGCAGATCCCGCCGTACCGGACCTCAACCACCGCCTCATCCGGACCGGGCGCCGCGACCGGCACGTCCTGGACCCGCAGATCACCCGCGGCGTGGGCCACGACGGCCAACCCCGTAACCGGCAGTGCTGTATCCACTGACATCAGACCACCACCGTCATTCCGCCGTCGATAAAGATGGTCTGCCCGTTGACGAAATTCGAACCGTCCGAGGCCAGCCACACCGCCGGTCCCGCCAGGTCCTGCACGGTCCCCCACCGGTGCGCCGGGGTCCGGCCAAGGATCCAGGAGTTGAACTGCTCATCGTCAACCAGGTTCTGCGTCATCTCTGTGTGGATGTACCCGGGTGCGATCCCGTTGATCTGCAGGCCGGAGGCGGCCCATTCTGCCGTCATGGCGCGGGTCAGGTTACGCAGCCCGCCCTTGGCCGCAACATACGGGGCGATGGTGGGCCGGGCCAGGTCCGTCTGGACCGAGCAGATGTTGATGATCTTGCCGTGCCCGCGCGGGATCATGTGCCGGGCAGCCTCCCGGCCCACCAGGAATGCACTGGTAAGGTCCGTCGCAATCACCCGCTCCCAGTCGGCCACGTCCAGGTCCAGCATCGGCACCCGGTGCTGGATCCCTGCATTGTTAATCAGGATCTCCAGGGGACCCACATGCTCTTCCACCCAGGAAATGCCACGGGCCGCTTCGGCATCAGAAGTGACATCAAACGCGACGCTGTGGATACGGCCGGGCGCAAAATCAGCCGCCAACACCACTTCCGCAGCCTTCAACCGCTCCGCATTGATGCCGTTCAGCACCACAGTTGCACCGGCGTCGGCCAGCGCCCTCGCCAGCGCATTACCGATCCCCCGGCTCGAACCGGTTACCAGTGCAACGCGCCCGGTCAGATCAAACAGTGAAGTCATAATGTAACTGCTCCTCTCGTGGCGGTGTCCGCCGTGTTGTCGCTCAGGTTTGAGATGGCCTGCCGGACCACGGCGAGGTCGCGGTCGCCGAGTCCTTGGCGCTTCAGTTCTGCGTACAGGTCCGCTGCGGCCGTCGCCATCGGCACGGCCGCACCGGCTTCCTTGGCGGACTCCAGGACGAAGGAAAGGTCTTTATGCATGAATTTCGCCGGACCTGTGGGGTTATAGTCCTTCCGGGCCAGCCGCGAACCCACGATCTCCAGGACCCGGCTGCCGGCCAGGCCGCCGGCCAAAACGTCGAAAAGCGCTCCGGGATCCATGCCGGAGCGCTCGGCGAGCTCGGCCGCCTCGGCGAGCGCCGCCGTCGTGGTTCCCACAATCAGCTGGTTGCACGCCTTCGCGAGAGACCCTGTACCGAGCGGGCCCATGTGCCTCACGGTGGTTCCCATTGCCCCGAAGAACGCTTCGAGCCGCTCAAAGTCCCCGACTGCGCCGCCGGCCATAATGGCAAGGGTCCCCTCGGAAGCACCCGATGTCCCGCCGCTGACCGGTGCATCCACCACCGAGGCCAGGCCGTGGCTCGCCTCATGGACCCGTTGTCCGAAGTCCTTGACCTGCGCAGGCGAGACGGAGCTCATGACCACCACGGCCGTGCCGGCCTCCGGTGGCGTCTCAGCCCAGCTGGCCAGCAGGCCTGACGCAGCTTCCTCAATGAACGGCAGATCCGGGAGCATGAATGCGATGACCGGCAGGTCCCGCAGCGAGGCAACGTCTGGTGCTGTGCGCCCGCCCTGCCCTGCAAACTCCTGGACGGGCCCGGCCGAACGGTTCCAGGCGGTGACCTCCCAGCCGGCGAGGAGAAGGCTCTTCGCCATGGGCAGGCCCATCAGGCCCAGGCCCACAAAGCCGGCTCTTTTTTCTTCCATGATGGCCTCGACTCACGTCGTTGTGTGGTTAATGAAGGGAAATCTGTCCAATATCCTAGCCTCTATTCAGTATGATGAACACTATGACGACCGAAACCCTTGTCGCGATCGCCGTCCCGCTCGAAGCAGAGCTGGTGGACCGCATCCGCGCCATAGACCCCTCCGTGACCGTGCTCTATGAGCCAGAGCTTCTCCCGCCGGAACGTTTTCCGGCCGACCACTCCGGGGACCCGGATTTCAAGCGCACCCCCGGGCAGGAGGAGCGGTACTGGGCCATGCTGAATCAGGCACAGGTGCTGTACGGCCTGCCTAACGAAAGCCCCGCAGGCCTGGCCCGCATAGCCCGTGAGAATCCGCGCCTCCAGTGGGTGCACGCCATGGCTGCCGGAGCCGGCGGTGCCGTGAAGGCATCCGGCCTGGACCCGGAGACCCTCAGCAAATTCCGGGTCACCACGTCGGCCGGCGTCCACGCGCTGCCGCTCGCGGAGTTCGCCGCGCTGGGGATCCTCAACGGCTTCAAGCGGAGCGCCGAGCTGGCCCGGGACCAGGCAGCCAGGGTGTGGCCCGAACTGCGGACACCCACCAGGCTGGTCAACGGCTCCACCCTGGTAGTGGCCGGCCTCGGAGAAATCGGCCTGGAGACGGCCCGCATCGCCCGAGCCCTCGGCATGAAGGTCAGCGGCACCAAGCGGACGGTGGAGCCGATCGAGGGAATCGAAAAAGTTTCGGACAATGACGGCCTCGCCGCGCTCCTTTCCACAGCTGATGCCGTGGTGAACACCCTGCCCGGCACCCCCTATACGGAGAAGCTGTTCAGCCGCGACGTCTTTGCGGCGATGAAGCCGGGAACCGTGTTTGTCAACGTGGGCCGCGGCACTGTTGTGGATGAAGACGCCCTGGTCGAGGCGCTCGATAACGGAAAGGTGTCCTACGCCTGCCTCGATGTGTTTGCCGTGGAGCCGCTCCCCCAGGACAGTCCGCTGTGGAGTCACCCCAATGTTCTGGTCTCACCGCACACCTCGGCCCTCAGCGCGGCGGAGAACCGGCTGATCGCAGAGCGCTTCTGCAGCAACCTCCGCACTTTCCTCGACGGCGGCGACCTGCCCCACCTGGTGGATCCGGTCCACTTCTACTGACCTGCCAAACCCCAGAAGGCGGCCTTCCCATCCCGGGAAGGCCGCCTTCTTTGCGTGCAGGGCCTTTAGCTTGCATCCTCCACGAGAACCAGATCGCGGCCCACCGTTTCGGGGGTGAAGAAGGTGGTGCCGAACGAGATCAATGCCAGGACCAGGGAATAGATGGCGGGGACCAGCCAGGAATGGCCGGTGGCGGCCAGCAGCGCCACACCGATCATCGGAGCGAACCCGCCGGCCATCACCGCAGAGAGCTCGCGGCTCAGTGCCACGCCGGTGAAGCGGTGCTGTGCACCGAAGAGTTCGGGCAGGAGGGCACACTGGGGACCAAGCATTGACTGCACACCCAGTGAGATGCCCACCACCATGACCACCCAGACCAGGGTGACGTTGCCCAGGGTGACCAGGTAGAAAGCCGGCAGTGCGATGACGGCCTGGAAGAGAGCCCCGTAGCGGTACACCGGAACGCGGCCGAAGCGGTCTGACAGGGCACCGAACGTGACCACCATGACCGCAGCAAACCCGGCAGCGATCAGGAGACCCGTCGGGCCGATGAACTTGTCGCCGGCGAAGACACCAGCGGGCAGGCTGATGAAGGACACCAGGAGTGCCGAGTAGATGGACGAGTTTCCGTTTTCACCCATGCGGAGGCCGATGCCGATGAGCACGTTCTTCTTGGAGTGCTTCCAGATCTGGCCCACCGGATTCTTGGCCACGGCCTTGTGCTTTTCCAGTTCCTGGAAGACCGGGGTTTCCTTGAGCCGGAGCCGGATAAAGATGGCGATGACAATCAGGATGACGCTCGCCAGGAAAGGAACGCGCCACAGCCAGCCCTGCAGAACAGCCTTGTCTGCCAGCGCCATTAGGGCAAAGGTTCCCGCGCCCAGCAGGGTGCCCAGCTGAATGCCAACGAAGGGCAAAGAGGCGAAGAAACCACGACGGCGGCGCGGAGCAACTTCTGAAATCAGGGTGGTGGCGCCTGCCTGCTCGGCACCGGCACCCAGGCCCTGGAGGATGCGCAACGCCACCAGCAGCACGGCGCCCAGCATGCCGGCCTGCTCAAACGTGGGCAGGAGTCCGATGGCGAAGCTGGCCATGCCCATCAAGCCGATGGTGAGGATCAGCACCATCTTCCGGCCGAACCGGTCCCCGATGTGGCCGAAGACCACACCGCCGAACGGCCGGGCAGCGAAGCCCACTCCGTAGGTGGCAAAGGAGGCGATGACTGCACCGCTCTCGCCCAGGGGAGAGAAGAAGAGCGGTCCGAAGATGAGGGCTGAGGCCAGCCCATAGATATAGAAGTCGTAGTACTCCAGGGCGGAACCTACAGAGCTGGCAAGTGTTGCCCTTCGCAGCTGGTCAGGATCGACGACGGCGCCGTCCAGGTCTGGCTGCGGTGATTTAGTACGAGTTGTCACAAGAACTCCCTCAAAAACACTCCAGGCCCCCGTTGGCCTGGTGGGATAGCGAGGACACCTCGTGGCGCCGATCACTATATTGAACAGAGTACAGCAAGTTGAACAGTGCGCAAGGGGTTTTCGGGGTCTTTGAGGTTTTCGGGGTCTTTGAGGTTCTCAGGGCCCATAGACGCAGGCGCGGGAGGACCCGGGGTCCCCGTCAGCCCATGGGGTTGCCTAAGGACCGTGCCAGTTCGTTCAGTTCCTTGACCATCTGGGAGCCCTGCTCAGCGGAGTACGTGGCCTTGAGTGCGGTGACTGACAGGCCAAGGCTGGGGCCGTGGGCGCCGCGGGTGGGTACGCTGACGGCCAGGCACACCACCCCGGTGGTTGACTCTTCGTCCTCGAATGCATAACCCTGCTCCCGGATGGTCTTGAGCTGGGCTTTAAGCTCAGCGCCGGTGCGCAGTGACTTCGGCGTCAGCACGGGTAGCTGGACGTCGTCAGGAAACATGCTCTCGATGTCATGGTCGTGGAGCCGGGCAATTAAAGCCTTGCCCACGGCGCACAGCGAGACCGGCATTTTGTCGCCGATGTTCGAGGTCAGGCGGACGGCCGGGTGACCTTCGTAACGGGCGAGGTAGATCACGTTCGTGCCATCGAGCATGGCAATGCGGACGGTTTCCCCGGAAAGAGTGGGTGCCTGCTCGCAAAAGCGGTAGAACTCCTGAACCTCGTCGAGCCGGCTCAGGTAGGCAGCACCGAGTTCCACCAGCTTGCGGCCAAGCGTGAACTCTGCCCCCTGGCGGCTGATCAGCCTTGCTTCTTCGAGAGCGAGCAGAAGGTTGGACGTGGACGACTTGGGGATCCCCAACTCGCGGGCCAGGTCACTGAGCGTCAGCCTCCCGGTGGCGGAAGCTGCCAGTGCGTCCATGACTGCGGCGGCGCGCGTAACGGCGGGTGCCGGAGAGGTGCTCCCTAACCCATCGGAGGAACGGGAGGTGCGGGAATCGGCCATGATTCTCCTTTGATCGGCACGCGGCGGCGCTCAAGTTGCTTGTTCATTCCGCTGAACACTAACCATCATAATGGCTCCCCGTCGAAGTCGAAGCGGTTCATATCCGGAGGCAGCGATCAGCCGCTACGCGTGACATTGGGTGCGCACCGGCTGGTTGACAGCCACGCCTCTTGGCAGCGCACGCAGTGCCCCCAAGTGCTACCAGTTGATGCTTGATCCTCACGCAGCGTCAGGTCTTAAGGTGAGAGACATGTTGGAGACCAGTGGGCAATTATGGAGCATTGGCGAGCTGGCCACCCTGTGCGGGGTCACTGTGCGGACCTTACACCACTACGACCAGATCGGATTGTTTCCTGCGACAGGCCGGACGCACTCCGGGCACCGGCGGTATTCGGAAGAGGACGTCCGTCACCTTTACCGGATCAGGGCACTGCGGGCGCTGGGCCTGTCTCTGGATCAGGTCCGCGAGGTCCTTGCGGCGTCGCCGGACGACGTCTTCGCAGTGCGGCGGCTGCTCACCAGCCAGTTGTCGGCACTGCGTGACCAGGCAGAGCAGGCGCTGCGCCTTCAGCGGCAGATCCAGGCGCTGCTGGACAACATGGGCGGGGACATGCCGGCCGTCGATCAATTCATATCCATCTTGGAAGCGATGACGATGTACGAGAAGTATTTCACTGAGGAACAGCGCTCCGAACTGGCGCAACGCCGGGCCGAGCTTGGCCCGGCCGCCGTTGACGATGCCAGGAACATGTTTGCCCGTCTCGTCGAAGAAGGCCTGGGCTACGTGTCGGCAAATACGCCTGTGGACGACCCCGCAGTCCGGGAGTTTGCCACGCGGTGGGATGCGCTTGGTTCCCAGTTCCACAGCGATGACGCGACCAAGGTTGCAGCGCGGAGTTTGTGGCAGGAAAAGAGTCAGGAACTGAGCGCCAGGCTGCCCTGGGCCGCGGACCGGCTCCAGGAACTGGTCACGTACCTCCAGCGGGTGCGGGACGGGTATGAGCGCGGGCTGGATCAGTGATCCGTGGCGAGCAGGCGGACAGATAGCCGGTAGGACACTGCCGCCAGGCGCGTCAGTTTGTTGCCGGGTCACGCCGCTCAAGGACTTTTCCGGTATCACCATTTTTTGTTTCCGGAAGTTCACGGTATATTCATTTCAGGCCCTCCACCGCGGCATCCCCCAATAGTCGCGGTGGAGGGTTTTCCAATGCCCAAAATTGCCGCCCGAATTCAGGCGGCGCTGGCGAGGGACTCCCTCCTCCGCCAGCCCCCGCCCTGCCCGTCGCGCTCCAGAACCATGGTGGTCAGCGCGGAATGCGGGTTGGGTCCCAGCCTCACCTGGACCTGCACAACCTCGACATCCACCCGGCCCAGCCCCTTGGGCATGCGGCGCTGCGCCTCCCACCAACTGACCCGTTCGAACCACCGGACGCTTTCGGCGCCGACGGACCACTCCCTGCCTTCGCTCAGGACCGCCGTCGGGGTCCCTTCCCTGGACATCCTGACTTCTACATGCTCCATTCCAGGAACTGTAGGGACTGGCACCGACAATAAGGCGGAAGAGCTTGTTCGTCACCTGGATCAAGGGTGCCGACATACGGAAAAACCCCCGCCG
Organism: Pseudarthrobacter cremeus; assembly: GCF_051857465.1. Taxonomy (NCBI): domain Bacteria; kingdom Bacillati; phylum Actinomycetota; class Actinomycetes; order Micrococcales; family Micrococcaceae; genus Pseudarthrobacter; species Pseudarthrobacter cremeus. Next base: position 658,632 of record NZ_JBPZHC010000001.1, read on the forward strand.
CTCCTGGCCTCACGGGCCTGGGACGACGGGGGTTCTGTGGTGGGTCCTACCGGGATCGAACCGATGACATCCACGGTGTAAACGTGGCGCTCTACCAGCTGAGCTAAAGACCCGAACAGCCGGTTTCCGCGCCGCAGCGCGTCAACCAACGAACATAAACTGTACCTGACCTGCGGGAGCAAAAGCCAATCGACGCACTCCACCGAAGGCTGGTCACAGATCGGGGAGTTCGGCTGCGAGCCAGGTCAGGGCCTCGCTGACGCCTGCATGGAGCTTGATGGTTGCATGCTGGTCGCCACGGGTCTCACCGCGGTTGATGATCACCACCGGCTTGCCGTCCTTTGCAGCGTGCCGCACGAACCTCAGACCGCTCATAACTGTCAGTGACGAGCCGGCAACCAGGAGCGCTCCGGCGGCGTCCACGGTGGCGTAGGAGGCTTCCACCCGGTCCTTGGGCACGTTTTCCCCGAAGTAGACAAAGTCCGGCTTCAACTTGCCGCCGCAGGCAGGGCAGACTGCCACCACGAAACTGCCGATCAGGGCCGCATCCTCAACAATGGCGTCGGCATCGGGTGCCATTTCCACCAGGCCTGACCCGGTGGCCTGTTCCAGGAAACCGGGATTCAGCTCTTCCAGCATTCCCGCCACCAGGCGCCGGCTGTAGGTCCGGCCGCAGTCCAGGCAAACTACCTGGTCGTAGCGGCCGTGTAGGTCAATGACATTCCGGCTGCCCGCGTCCTCGTGAAGCCGGTCCACGTTCTGAGTGATCAGGCCCGTCAGCAGCCCGCGCCGCTCCAGCTCTGCGGCCGCCAGGTGCCCCGGATTGGGATCCGCGCGCCGCAGATGGGACCAGCCGATGTGGTTCCGGGCCCAATAGCGCTGGCGGTTGGCGGAGTCGCGAACGAACTCCTGGTAGGTCATGGGCGACCGCGGTACCGAGTCCGGGCCCCGGTAGTCCGGAATACCGGAATCGGTGCTGAGCCCCGCACCGGTCAACAGGGCCAGGCGTTTGCCGGCCACCAGCCCCCGGATCCGCTCAAGCCCTTCGAGATGCTCACCGGACAGCGGGGCCGGATCAGCAGCAGGCAGGCTGGCAAAGCCCGTCAGGCCGATGCCGCGCCGCTGCTGCTCCATGTCAGGTCAGGCCTGTTCCAGGCCCGCCAGCACATTGCGGTATTCGGTGAGTTCGCGGGCCTGGCCTCGCGGATTCACCACCACATACCGGATGGTTCCGGCGGCGTCGATGATGAAGGTCCCCCGGCGGGCCATGCCGCTCGCCTGGTCGAAGACGCCGTAGGCCTCAGCGACGGCACCATGGGGCCAGAAGTCGGCGAGGAGGTCAAAGCCGTACCCCTCCTTCTCGGCATACGCCCGCAGACTGAACTTACTGTCTACTGACACCGCCAGGACAGTTGCCCGGGCGTCCTCGAACACGGACAGGTTGTCCCTGATCTCGCACAGTTCACCGGTGCAGATGCCGGAGAAAGCGAACGGGTAGAAGACCAGCACCACATTCTGCCCGCGGAAGGAAGACAGCCTGACAGGTTCCCCGAACTGGTTGGCCAGTTCGAAATCGGGCGCGGGCTCCCCCACCGCCGGTACAGCCACACCGGCAGCCGAAAGCGCTGCCGTCACTTGTTCTTCCTGCTCACCAACCGGGTTGCACTCCAGTCCTTGGAGACACCCGCCGAGGTGGTGAGGTGAAGCCCTGCCGTGGGTGCCGCTTCCTGGATTTCCGCAGGAGAAACGTAGCCCGGCCTGCCCGACTTCGGGGTCAGCACCCAGACAACGCCGTTCTCACTCAGAGTGGTCAGTGAATCCATGAGCGTATCGACCAGGTCCCCGTCGCCGTCGCGCCACCAAAAGATGACGGCGTCAACGACGTCGTGGTCATCCTCGTCCAGGAGTTCGGACCCTGTCAGGTCCTCGATATCATCACGTAAGTCGAAATCGACGTCGTCGTCGTAACCGAACTCCTGAATCAGATCCCCACTTTTGAAACCCAATTTTTCCGCCACATTTACCGAAGTGGCGGCGTCGGCCTCGCTCACGTGTTCCTCCAATGCCTAATACATGCAATACGCATAGTGATTTCCATTACTCCAAGCCAACACCCTTTGAGCCTGTGCTTCAAGCTGACGCCACCGCGATCCGCCATATTCTGCGTCACATCCGGTGCTGTCACCCTGCATGCCCAAGGGTTTCGTCACACAACCAGTATGACCGCGAAATACAACGGCGGTGCCACGGACGCGGCTACCGATCGCGCTGAAGTCACAGCTAGAGTGGCTGTGACAACTATGCCTGCGGGGCGACCGCCCTGGAATTCAGTGCAGGCATAGGCGTGCTAGGACCCTGCCCGGCGCACATGACCGGGCTGTTGTAACCGATACGTCGCACACGTCGCGTTTACGCCGGGCAGCTACCCTGCCCGGCCTGAGTGCGCCGATGCATGCGCGCAAAGAGAGGTTGGACGTGGCTGCAGGAGAAGATACCTCCCATATCCTCAGCGGGTTGACTAACCAGCTGCCTGATCGTGATCCGGAAGAGACCGCTGAATGGGTTGAGTCCCTGGATGCACTGATCAGGGAACAGGGCACGGAACGTGCCCAATACATCATGCGGAGCCTTCTGCAGCGCGCCGGTGCGCAAAGCGTGGGCGTACCGATGGTGACCACCACTGACTACGTGAACACGATTCCCGTGGACCAGGAAGCACCGTTCCCCGGCAACGAGGAATACGAGCGCCGGTACCGGGCATATATGCGCTGGAACGCCGCGATCATGGTGCACCGGGCGCAGAAGGCGAACATCGGGGTGGGCGGGCACATCTCCACCTATGCCGGCGCCGCCACCCTGTATGAAGTGGGCTTCAACCACTTCTTCCGCGGCAAGGACCACCCCGGCGGCGGTGACCAGGTCTTCTTCCAGGGCCACGCATCCCCCGGCATGTACGCACGTGCATTCATGGAAGGCCGGCTTTCCGAGGAGGACCTGGACGGATTCCGCCAGGAGAAGTCCAAGGAAGGCCACGCGCTGTCCTCCTACCCGCACCCGCGGCTGATGCCCGAGTTCTGGGAATTCCCGACCGTTTCGATGGGCATCGGTCCCATGAATGCGATCTACCAGGCCCAGTCCAACCGGTACCTGCACAACCGCGGCCTCAAGGACACCTCTGACCAGCAGGTCTGGGCGTTCCTGGGCGACGGCGAGATGGACGAGCCCGAGTCCCGCGGCCTGCTCCAGCTCGCAGCGAACGAGAACCTGGACAACCTGAACTTTGTCATCAACTGCAACCTCCAGCGCCTGGACGGACCGGTTCGCGGCAACGGCAAGATCATGCAGGAACTCGAAGCGTTCTTCCGCGGCGCCGGCTGGAACGTCATCAAGGTTGTCTGGGGCCGGGAGTGGGATGACCTGCTCACCAAGGACTCCGACGGTTCGCTCGTGAAGATCATGAACGAAACCCCTGACGGCGACTACCAGACCTACAAGGCTGAGTCCGGCGGGTTCGTCCGCGAGCACTTCTTCGGCAAGGACCCCCAGACCAAGGACCTCGTCGCGGACCTCACCGATGACCAGATCTGGAACCTCAAGCGCGGTGGCCACGACTACCGCAAGGTCTACGCCGCATACAAGGCAGCCACCGAATTCAAGGGCAAGCCCACCGTGATCCTGGCCAAGACGGTCAAGGGATACGGACTCGGGCCGCACTTCGAGGGCCGCAACGCGACGCACCAGATGAAGAAGCTCACCCTCGATGACCTGAAGAAGTTCCGCGACCACCTGCGGATTCCGGTCACCGACGAAGAGCTCGAGAAGGACCTGTACCAGCCCCCGTACTACCACCCCGGCACAGATGCGCCGGAGATCAAGTACATGATGGAACGCCGTGCCGAGCTCGGCGGCGCCGTCCCGGAGCGCCGGTCCAAGCACCAGGACATCGCCCTGCCGGACGCCAAAACCTATGAGGTCGCAAAGCGCGGCTCGGGCAAGCAGCAGGCCGCCACCACCATGGCGTTCGTCCGGCTCCTCAAGGACCTCATGCGGGACAAGAACTTCGGCAAGCACATCGCGCCGATCATCCCGGATGAAGCCCGCACCTTTGGCATGGACGCGTTCTTCCCCACGGCAAAGATCTACAACCCCAAGGGCCAGAACTACCTGTCCGTGGACCGTGACCTGGTGCTCGCGTACAAGGAATCGGCGCAGGGCCAGCTGATCCACCCAGGCATCAACGAAGCAGGCGCAGTTGCGGCTTTCACCGCCGCCGGCACCGCTTACGCCACCCATGGCGTGCCGCTGATCCCGGTCTACGTGTTCTACTCCATGTTCGGCTTCCAGCGCACCGGCGACGCCTTCTGGGCCGCCGGGGACCAGATGGCCCGCGGCTTCATCATCGGTGCCACCGCAGGCCGGACCACCCTGACCGGCGAAGGGCTCCAGCACGCTGACGGCCACTCGCCGCTCCTGGCGTCCACCAACCCGGCCGTGGTCACCTACGACCCCGCATACGGGTACGAGATGGGCCACATCATCCGGGACGGCATCGAGCGCATGTACGGGCCGGACTCCACGGACCGGAACCTGATGTACTACCTGACGGTCTACAACGAGCCGATCAGCCAGCCTGCCGAACCGGAAGAGCTGGATGTTGAAGGCGTACTCAAGGGCATCTACCTGGTGGCCCCGGCGAAGATCGACGGTCCCAGGACCCAGATCCTGGCCTCGGGCGTCTCGGTGCCCTGGGCCATCAGTGCGCAGCAGCTTCTCGCGGATGACTGGGGTGTCTCGGCCGATGTCTGGTCAGTCACCTCCTGGAACGAGCTGCGCCGCGACGGCATGGCCGCCGAGGAAGAGGCCTTCCTCAACCCCGGCCAGCCCGCCCGTGTGCCGTTTGTGACCCAGCAACTGGCCGGCGCTACCGGCCCGGTTGTTGCCGTCTCGGACTACATGAAGGCCGTTCCGGACCAGATCCGGCAGTTCGTGCCCAACGAGTTCGCTTCCCTGGGTGCCGACGGCTTCGGCTTCTCCGACACCCGCGCAGCGGCCCGGCGTTTCTTCAAGAACGACATCCACTCCATCGTGGTGCGGTCCCTGGAGATGCTGGCCCGGCGCGGCGAGGTGGATGCCCAGGCCCCGGCCAAGGCAATCGAGAAGTACCGCCTGCACAACGTCAACGCCGGTTCCACCGGCAACGCAGGCGGCGAATCCTGACCAGCTGCCCCTGACCACCCGTCGGCGGAAACGCACGCCGGCGGCAGTCGCCACGCGAAACGACGGTCCCCACCCACGGTGGGGGCCGTCGTCGTCGTTTACCGCTGTTGCCCGGCACCGGGCGGTTCCGCCACCATGCACGGCTGTGACGCAGGTCCAAGGCGGTTGTAGCCTTTGCACAAATGGAGCTTGTGTTGCGGGCACCGTATGCTCAGAAGATGCCAGAGCCAACCACCGCGCCCGCGAAGCGCAAGCCGCCCTCGCGGAGTATGACGCCGGAGAAAACCGAAACGCTCAAGAAACTCCGCGCGAGTGTAGGCCAGCTGTCAACTACCACTCTTCGCCAGCTTGAGAAATCGCTGCCGTGGTACTCGCGCCTCAGTTCCGACGAACGCTCCGCTCTCGGGATGGTGGCGCAGAACGGAATAGCCGCGTTTGTCACCTGGTACGAACGTCCCAGCTCGCCTTCGTGGATCCTTTCCGACGTCTTCGGGACAGCCCCGACGGAACTGACCCGCTCCATCAGCCTGCAAAAGGCGCTCCAGCTCATCAGGATCGTGGTCGAAGTGGTGGAGGACCAGGTGCCGGTCATCGCCCCCGAAGCGGACCAGCCCTCGCTCCGGGAAGCCGTCCTCCGGTACTCGCGGGAAGTCGCCTTCGCTGCGGCTGATGTCTACGCCCGCGCCGCAGAGTCCCGCGGATCCTGGGACACGCGGCTTGAGGCGCTGATAGTGGATGCCATCCTGCGCGGTGAAAACACCGACGCCCTGCGTTCCAGGATCGCTGCGCTGGGCTGGAAAGCCCAGGAGAAATTCACGGTCATGGTGGGGAACTCGCCGTCGGAACCCAGCGCCAGCTACGTCAGCGAACTGCGGCGCCTGGCCAGCCGCTACGCCGAGGACGCACTGGTAGGCATTCAGGGCGACCGGCTCATATTGATCCTGGGCGGCGTCAAAGACCGGGAGACCGCCTACCTGAAGCTCAGCGAAATGTTCGCACCGGGTCCCGTTGTCTACGGCGCGGAGGCGGGTTCATTGCTGGAGGCCAGCGGATCGGCCCAGTCAGCTTTCGCGGGTCTTACGGCCGCCCGGGCCTGGCCCTCGGCCCCCCGGCCTGTGGCGGCCGACGACCTGCTGCCCGAACGCGTCATCTCCGGCGACGAAGCGGCGCGCCGGTCGCTGGTCAAGAACATTTACCGGCCTCTCGTGGCTGCCTCAAACGGGCTGGTGGAGACGCTGGGCACCTACCTTGAGCTGGGCCATTCCCTCGAGGCGACAGCCCGGGAACTGTTTGTGCACGCCAACACGGTGAGGTACCGGCTCAAGAGAGTCTGCGATGTCACCGGCTGGGATCCGCTCCTCCCCCGGGAGGCTTTTGTGCTGCAGGCGGCGCTGGTGGTCGGCCGGCTTTCGGTACCGCCAAAAGCGCCCGCCGAACGTCATCCTGCGCGGAACCAGCCCTGAGTCGTTGTAGACTTCCTACAATCTGACCTCTTGAGCTTGGTGCAGACAAACACCGCTTGATGACACAGTAATTTGGAAAGCTGGATACGTGCTTGCAATAGTCTGCCCTGGACAGGGCTCACAGACCCCCGGTTTTCTGGCCCCTTGGCTGGAATTGCCCTCGGTAGCAGGCCAACTGGCCTCCCTCAGCGAGATCGCAGGCATTGACCTGACAGCTCACGGGACCACCTCGGACGAAGAAACCATCAAGGACACCGCCGTTGCGCAGCCCCTGATTGTGGCTGCCGGCCTGGTTGCCGCAAAATCCCTGTTCGACGTCGAACTCGCCACGCTCCCTGTGATCCTCGCCGGACACTCCGTTGGTGAGATCACCGCATCGGCACTTGCCGGGGTACTCACCGAGCAGGAAGCCATGACGTTCGTCCGTGAACGCGCCAACAGCATGGCAGCTGCCGCTGCCGTGACGCCCACCGGGATGAGCGCAGTGGTGGGTGGAGACCCGGCCGAGGTCCTGGCAGCCATTGAAGCCGCCGGCGCTACTCCGGCCAACGTCAATGGCGCCGGCCAGACCGTAGCGGCGGGAACCTTCGAGCAGCTCAAGGCACTCGCGGACAACCCGCCGGCGAAGGCCAGGGTCATTCCGCTCAAGGTGGCCGGAGCCTTCCACACCTCACATATGTCCCCTGCTGTGAGTGCCCTCGAAGCGCTGAAACCGCAACTCAAGCCGCAGAAGCCGCTGGTCCCGTTGCTGTCGAACTTTGACGGCCGGGAAGTCATCGACGGCGCTGCCGCCGTCGACAGCCTCATTGCGCAGGTCTCCCGGCCGGTCCGCTGGGACCTTTGCATGGAAACACTGGTCCAGCGCGGCGTCACGGGCGTCATCGAACTGGCCCCGGCCGGAACGCTGGCCGGACTCGCCAAGCGCGGCATGCCCGGTGTTAAAACTGTTGCAGTCAAAACCCCGGACGACCTCACAGCCGCCCTGGCACTCTTTGCAGAATTGGAGGGAAACGCATGAGCGTTCCCACGCTGAACCAGCTTCCCGTCCATGCGAACAGCCGCATCCTTGGCCTGGGCGCATTCCGGCCCGATGTCATAGTCACCAACGAAGATGTCTGCCAGTGGATCGATTCCTCAGACGAATGGATCCGCCAGCGGACCGGCATCATCACCCGCCACCGCGCCCCCGCCGACGTCAGCGTCGTCGACATGGCCGAAGGCGCGGCCCGGGAGGCCCTGCAGAAGGCAGGCATCGAAGCCTCACAGTTGGGAGCGGTTATCGTTTCCACCGTCACCCACCCTTACGCCACGCCGTCGGCCGCCGCAGCACTGGCTGACCGCATTGGCGCCACTCCGGCACCCGCCTTTGACATTTCGGCTGCCTGTGCCGGCTACTGCTACGGGATCGCCCAGGCCGACGCCCTGGTCCGTTCCGGAACCGCCGACTACGTGCTGGTCGTCGGGGCGGAAAAGCTCTCCGACGTCATCGACAACAGGGAACGCACCATTTCTTTCCTGCTGGGTGACGGCGCCGGGGCAGTGGTCATCGGCCCGTCGGACACGCCCGGCATCGGACCTTCCGTATGGGGTTCGGATGGCAGCAAATGGGATGCGATCGGCATGACGCGCTCCCTGCTGGACGTCCGTGACCTGAGCCTCGCAGCCCGCCAGTCCGACGAGTCCGGCGACTTTGCCCTGCTCGAAGAGGCACAGGAGCTCTACCCCACCCTTCGCCAGGACGGGCAGACCGTCTTCCGCTGGGCAGTCTGGGAGATGGCGAAGATGGCACAGCAGGCCCTCGAGGCCGCCGGGGTCAAGGCTGAAGACCTCGCCGCCTTCATTCCGCACCAGGCCAACATGCGGATCATCGACGAGATGGCCAAGAAGCTCAAACTCCCCGAGTCCGTCATTGTGGCCCGCGACATCGCGGAGGCCGGCAACACCTCGGCCGCTTCAATCCCCCTGGCCACCCACCGCCTGCTCAAGGAACACCCTGAGCTCAGCGGCGGCCTCGCACTCCAGATCGGCTTCGGCGCCGGACTGGTCTTCGGCGCCCAGGTAATCGTCCTTCCTTAGGAAAGTCCCACACAGGCCGCACCCGCGGGCTGCACCGTTTCCGGCACCATCCGCCGGCAATAACAAGAAAAGGAGCCATCAATGGCTAGCAACGAAGAGATCCTGGCCGGCTTGGCTGAAATCGTCAACGAGGAAACCGGCCTTGCCCCCGAGGCCGTGGAGTTGGACAAGTCCTTCACCGAGGACCTGGACATCGACTCCATCTCCATGATGACCATCGTGGTCAACGCCGAAGAGAAGTTCGGCGTGCGCATCCCGGACGAAGAGGTCAAGAACCTCAAGACCGTCGGCGACGCCGTCAGCTTTATCGCAGGCGCTCAGGCCTAGCCAAGGCTCCAGCCACTTACGGCTGACTGGACTGCCGGCCCGTGCCCAGGCCGGGCCGGCAGTCCCCCTCATATTTCCTGGCAGCCAACCGAACTGCCCACACGCGGGACCCCGCCGGCGATTACCGGATATGGCCTGCCCACCGACAGAGAGTAATCCCATGACACGCAAAGTAGTCATTACCGGTCTGGGGGCCACCACGCCCATCGGCGGCGACGTGCCCACGATGTGGAGCAACGCCCTGAAGGGGGTTTCCGGTGCCCGCACGCTGGAAGACGACTGGGTAGCCAAGTACGAGCTTCCCGTCCACTTTGCGGCGCGCTGCAGCACCCCTGCGCTGTCAGTCCTGAGCCGGGTTGAGGCCAAGCGCATGGATCCGTCCACGCAGTTCGGCGTGATCGCCTCCCGCGAAGCCTGGGCCGACTCCGGTATCACCGAGATTGACCCCGACCGCCTGGCCGTAGCCTTCGCCACGGGCATCGGCGGCGTGTGGACGCTGCTGGATGCGTGGGACACCCTGAAGGAAAAAGGCCCACGCCGGGTCCTTCCGATGACCGTGCCGATGCTGATGCCCAACGGCGTCGCTGCCGCCGTCAGCCTTGACCTTGGTGCCCGTGCGGGCGCCCACACCCCTGTTTCTGCCTGCGCTTCCGGAACCGAGGCCCTGCACCTGGGCCTGGACCTGATCCGCTCCGGCAAGGCCGACGTTGTCATGTGCGGCGGCGCCGAAGCCGCCATCCACCCGATGCCTTTGGCCGCCTTTGCCTCCATGCAGGCGCTGTCGCGGCGGAACGATGACCCCCAGGCAGCCTCACGGCCCTACGACCTTGGCCGTGACGGCTTCGTCATGGGCGAAGGCGCTGGTGCCCTGGTCCTCGAAGCCGAGGAGCACGCCCTGGCCCGCGGCGCCCGCATCTACGGCGAACTGGCAGGCACCTCCGTGACAGCGGACGCTTACCACATCACCGCCCCGGACCCGCAGGGACTTGGCGCCACCCGCGCGCTGAAGGCAGCCATGTTCGATGGCCGAATCCAGGCCGAGGACGTGGTCCACGTCAACGCGCACGCCACGTCCACACCTGTGGGTGACAAGCCCGAGTACACGGCGCTCCGGGCAGCCCTGGGCAAGCACCTCGACAGCGTTGCGGTGTCCGCTACGAAGTCGCAGATGGGCCACCTGCTGGGCGCGTCCGGCGCGGTGGAGGCGGTCCTCACGGTCCTGGCAGTGTACGAACGCAAGGCCCCGGTGACAATCAACCTCGAAAACCAGGACCCCGAGATCCCCCTCGACGTTGTTACCTCTGCCCGGGACCTGCCGGCTGGCGACATCGTGGCGCTCAGCAACTCCTTCGGCTTCGGCGGCCACAATGCCGTGATCGCTGTCCGCAGCGTCTAGCAAGACCCCGAAACACCAAGAGGAGCGGGGCCCCCCGTTTGGGGGGCCCGCTCCTCTTTGCATTAGAGCGCCTGGCGATGGCTTTCAGGCGCCTTGCCAGGGCTTTTCCGCGCGTAGCTATGGGAGGTGGCTACTGCTGGGGTGGCCGCCATCAGCAATGGCGGGCCACCGACGGCGGTCATCCCACCTGGTGGAGCCAGCGCACCGGCGCGCCTTCCGCAGCGTGGCGGAAGGGTTCGAGTTCCTCGTCCCACGCCTCACCGAGGGCCAGCGAGAGTTCGTGGTAAACGGCGGAGGGATCGCCGGCGCCGGATTCGTATGCGTAGCGGATCCGGTCTTCGGAGACCATGATGTTGCCGTGCACATCCGTGGTGGCATGGAAGATGCCAAGTTCCGGGGTGTGTGACCAGCGGCCACCGTCGACGCCCTGGCTCGGTTCTTCGGTGACCTCGTAGCGCAGGTGCGCCCAGCCGCGAAGAGACGACGCCAGCAGCGATCCGGTGCCGGGTGTGCCCGTCCAGGACAGCTCGGCCCGGAACATTCCGGGCGCGGCAGGCTGAGGGGTCCACTCCAGATCCGTCCGCTTGTCCACGACGGATCCAATGGCCCACTCTACGTGCGGGCACAGTGCTGTAGGGGCTGAGTGAACAAACAGCACACCACGGGTCATTGCAACAGACATTCCATCCTCCATAGCTGTAGGTACGTCTTCCCCAACGACCTCTGCCTGAATGAAACTGCCGTGCGCTGCACCCAGCAGCCGCGGTTTTTCCTGCCTGATTATTAAACTGTGTCCGGCACCTGCCGTCGCACCTGAAGCCAAAGAGCTTCAAGCGAAACTTGAAAGTTGCCGGACCTGACTCTTATTGTGCCGTACTCCGCGTAATTACGCCAGTGCGATTCGTCACGGGCGACGGGGGTTGTCCCTGGCGCATGGCCCGGGCGCCGGTCCGGCCATCAGGCCCTGGGATGGGCCTGCTGATAGCTCTGCCGCAGCCTCTCCACTGACACGTGGGTATAGATCTGCGTCGTGGCCAGGCTGCTGTGGCCAAGGATTTCCTGGACCGCGCGAAGATCCGCCCCGCCGTCGAGCAGGTGTGTGGCTGCGGAATGCCTGAGCGCGTGGGGGCCCGTTGCGGACGTGTCCCCCAAAGCTTCGAACAGGTCTTTGACCACGGCTCTGACCTGGCGCTGGTCCACGCGGCTGCCTCTGGAGCCAAGGAAAAGCGCAGGGCCTGAGCGGTCATTGGCCAGGACAGGGCGGCCCCGCCGGAGCCAGTCGTCGACGGCGAGAGCCGCCGGCACACCATAGGGCACGGTCCGCTCCTTGTTGCCCTTGCCGGTCACCCGAAGGGTACGGCGGTCCGGGTTGAGATCGTCAACGTCCAGTCCGGCCAACTCCCCCACCCGCACCCCGGTGGCGTACAGAAGTTCGACCATGGCCCGGTTGCGCACCGGAAGCGGCGCTCCGCCGGAAGCAGAGTCCTCCAGGCTGTTGAGCAGCCTGAGCAGTTGTCCGGACTGGAGTACCCCCGGTAGGGATTTCTCAGCTTTGGGGGCCCTCAGGCGCAGGGCGGGGTCGGCCGCAATAAGTTCCTCCCGCATGGCCCACGTGGTGAAGGACCTCGCTGTCGCCGATCGACGGGCCAGCGTGGACCTGGAGACCCCGGCCTGGCTCTGCACGCCCAGCCAGCGCCGGAACGTCCCCAGCTCCAGTCCCGGCAGGTCCGTGAGGCCCTCAGAGGCGGCGTAACCGAGCAGGCTGCGGACGTCGGAGAGGTAGGCGCGAAGCGTATGCACGGACCGGGCACGCTCCGCCGTAAGGTACCTGCCAAAACCGGCGAGTGCCTGCTCGAACGCCGGGGGCAGTTCCTGATTCTCCACTGTTCCACTGTCTCAGAATTCGACCCTGCACAATGCCTGGACACAGCACACTAGGCGGAATCCTTGGCCCGTTTCCACCCGCCCCGTTCCGAGACCGCCAGTCCCAGCAGGCCCAGCCTGCCCAACCCCGCCCGGACTGAGTCGGCGCTGAGGCCGGCAACTGCGCAAAGTTTCTCCACGGACGTCGTGGACCTCAGAGGCAGCGCATCCAGCAGGATCAGATCTTCCAGGGTCAGGCCGTCGTGGTCTGCCACACGCCCGGTTTTCGGCTCCCCCAGCCCCTGTCCGCTCGGCGAAGCGAGCTCGGCGATGTCGGAAGCGTCTGTCACGCAGACCGCGCCCCCGTCGCGGAGCAGGCGATGGCACCCCGCGGAGTTGGCGCTGTGCACGGAACCCGGAACTGCACCGACTGCCCGGCCAAGGCTTTCCGCGTGATGCGCCGTGTTCAGCGCCCCGGAACGCCACCGGGCCTCCACTACCACCGTGACGGCCGCCAGGGCTGCGATGAGCCGGTTCCGCTGGAGGAAGCGGTAGCGGGTGGGCGCAGAGCCCGGCGGTACTTCAGCGATCACGGCCCCCTGGTTGCAGACAGCCCTCAGGAGATCCTCGTTGCCGGAAGGGTAAAACCTGTCCACACCGCCGGCCATGACCGCTATGGTGGGTACCGCCCCTGATCCTCCGGCCAATGCTGCCCGATGCGCGTGCGCGTCGATACCGTAGGCGCCGCCGGAGACCACCGTGAAGCCGCGCTGCGCCAGCGAATACGCGAGGTCGCCCGTGACGGAGGCACCGTAGCTGGTGCTGTCACGTGACCCCACAAGGGCCACGCATTTGTCCAGGCCGGGCAGCTCCTGTTCGACGCCCCGCCACCAAAGACAGATGGGCTCGTGGATGCCCAGATCACCAAGTTGGGTAGGCCAGAGATCGTCCGAGGGCACAATCATCCTGCCGCCCAGCCGGGCCAGGGTGGCCAGGTCCCGTTCGGGGGCCAGGTCAGGGATCCGCGGCGCCCACCGTTTCAGTGCGGCTGCCAGCCCGCTCCATCCTGTGCCCGCGCCGTTGTCCGTCAGCAGGCCTGTGATTTCCTTCTCGAGAGCATGGCCGGCGGGCACTTGGCCCGTGGCAATCCTCAGCGCGTCCCGGGCACCGGCCGCCTGGACGAGGGCAAGTCCGGCGGCGTCCTGCGGTTCCATCAGCCGCGAGAGTGCGGCCCGGGCAATGTGTTCGTTGTCCATCTGCTTCTTTCTTCACGCCGCTGCCGAGGCAGCCTGCCGCAGGCCCAGGGCCTGGCCAATGTCGTTTGTATCGGGCATATCGCGGTGGGACAGATCGGCCAAGGTCCAGGCCAGGCGCAGAACCCGGTCATAACCCCTGGCCGTCAGTACGCCGCGTTCCAGTGAGTGGTCCAGGATCCGGGTTGCCGAGGCAGGAAGCCGGAGCCCGCCCCGCAGAACCCGGCCGGGGACCTGGGAGTTCGTCTCGAGGCCCAAAGGGCGCAGCCGTTCAGTCTGTCGGCTTCTGGCGGCGGCCACACGCCGGGCCACGGTGGCGGTGTCCTCCTCCTCTCCTGCCTGGCCGAAGTCGGCCAGCGAAACGCGCTCCACCTGCAACTGGATGTCCACGCGGTCCAGCAGGGGCCCTGACATCCTGGCCACGTAGCGGCGCCGCATAATGGGCGTGCACGTGCAGTCGAGGCCTTTACCGGAGGCTTTGCCGCAGGGGCACGGGTTGGCGGCAAGCACCAGTTGGAACCGTGCAGGATAGGCTGCCGTTCCCGCCGAACGGTGGATGACGAGCTCTCCGCTTTCCAGCGGCTGACGGAGGGCATCCAGGACACGCCGCTCATACTCCGGTGCCTCGTCAAGGAACAGGACGCCGCGGTGGGCCCGTGACGCCGCACCCGGGCGGGGAAGCCCCGAACCTCCGCCGATGATGGCAGCGGCGGTTGCCGAGTGGTGCGGATTTTCAAAGGGCGGACGGCGCAGGAGCTGAACGGCAGAGGAAGGAAGGCCGCAGAGTGAATGGATCGCGGTGACTTCCATGGCTTCGTTGTCGGCAAGGTCCGGAAGGATCCCGGGCAAGCGCTCCGCCAGCATGGTCTTTCCTGCACCGGGCGGCCCCGTGAGCAGAAGATGGTGGGCGCCGGCGGCGGCTACTTCCAGGGCCCGCCGTGCTTCGCCCTGGCCGGAAACGTCGGCCATATCCGGCACGGCCAGGAAAGCGTTCGAAGCGTCACCCGGGCCGGCCTCGTCTTCGGGTTCGAAGTCCAGTGCGAGCTCCTGCGGGTCAGCACCGAAATCGAGTGCCAGCCTGGCCAGGGTCCGGTAGCCCCTGACATTGGCTCCCGGGACCAGTGAGGCTTCGGCCAGGTTGGCGTGGGCCACCACCACTTCCGGGTAGCCGGCCTGGACGGCAGCCATGACGGCCGGAAGGATGCCACGCACAGGCCTCAGCCGGCCGTCCAGCCCCAGCTCAGCGATGAAGACGGCCCGCTCAGTTGCCTTGATGTCATTCGCCGCCCGCAGGACCGCCATGGTGACGGCCAGGTCAAAGCCCGAACCGCGTTTGGGCAGTGATGCCGGAATAAGGTTGGCGGTGATCTTCCGCCGGCTCAACGGAATTCCTGAATTCTTGGCGGCGGAACGTATCCGCTCCTTGGCCTCGTTCAGGGCTGCATCAGGCAAACCCAGAATCACGAAGTTTGGCAGAGTCTGCCCGATGTCGGCCTCTACTTCGACGATGTACCCGTTCAGGCCCACGAGGGCCACGGAGTAGGTCCGCCCGAGAGCCAACTACCCCACCCCCTTGAGGTGTTCGACCAGGGGTTCGCCGCCGCCGTCGTCCACCACGGCAATGACGTCCACGCGCTGCAGCGGCATCCGAAGTTCCCGGTCCCGGCACCAGGCCGAACCGAGCCGGTGCAGCCGCGCCAGCTTGTCTGCTCCCACGGCCTCGAACGGGTGCCCGTAGTCCAGCGACCGCCGGGTTTTCACCTCGGCGATGACCAGGGCGTCCCCGTCCAGGGCCACAATGTCTATTTCGCCTTCAGTGCAGCGCCAGTTGCGTTCCACCACCAGCATGCCCAGCGATTCAAGATAGCCGGCGGCCAGGTCCTCGCCGCGACGGCCCAACAGGTCTTTGGATTTCATTTTCTACCTCCGCAACCAGCCTGCGGGGGCAGGACGGGAGCGGAAGGAAAGCTGCCTGCCTATGTGGGTAACCTCAGGAAAATGGCCCGCTTGTGGAGGAGCAGTGGCTGGGTCAGGCAGGAACTAATTGCCGAGGTCAACATCCTTCGGCAGGGCGAGTTCCTCATTCCGCGGCAGTTCTTCGACATTGACATCCTTGAACGTCAGTACCCGTACTGTCTTGACGAACCGCGCCGAACGGTAGACATCCCAAACCCAGGCATCGTGCAGGGTCAGGTCGAAGTAGACCTCGCCGTCGGCGCTGCGGGCCTGGAGGTCAACGTGGTTCGCGAGGTAGAAGCGGCGCTCGGTCTCGACAACGTAACTGAAGAGCCCGACGACATCCCGATATTCACGGTAGAGCTGCAGCTCCATGTCGGTTTCGTAGTTTTCAAGATCCTCTGCACTCATGCTTCCATCTTGCACCATTCAGGCCGCCACGGGCGCCGCGTCGGCCGCGGGAGGGCACTAGGTTCCGGCGTCAGGGAAGAGTTCGCCGCCCAGCAGGTTCCAGCTGACGCGGTGGTATGGCGTAGGCCCGGCTGCGCGGAGCGCGTCGCGGTGGACTGGGGTGGCGTAACCCTTGTTGAGGTCCCAGCCAAAATCGGGGTATTCGAGGTGCAGTCCACGCATTTGCTCGTCGCGCTCGACCTTGGCGATAACACTGGCAGCCGCAACACTCAGGCACTGCATGTCCGCCTTGATTTTGGTGTGGACCGGGGCATCGCAGGCCGGACCCGGGGCCGCCTCGTCGAACAGGGAAAGCTGTTCCGGCGGCGAGAGCCAGTTATGGCTGCCATCAAGCAGCACCACGTCGGGGCTGACGCCTGTTGCGAGGATGTCCAGCCATGCACGGGTGCCGGCCAGCCGAAGAGCGGCGATGAGGCCCAGGGCGTCGATCTCCCGGGAGGAGGCATGTCCTACAGCAGAAGCCACACTCCAGCTCCTGACCAGCGGTTCCAGGCGTTCCCGCTCTGCCGGGCTGAGCAGTTTGCTGTCCCTTACACCGGACAGGGTCTTCTGCTTCTGGAGGTCCACGACGGCGATCCCCACACTGACCGGTCCCGCAAGGGCCCCGCGGCCCACCTCATCAACCCCGGCCAGGTAGCGGGCGCCCTGCGCCTTGAAGGTCCGCTCGTGCCGGAGCGTCGGAGGCTTTGAACGGACTGCTGTTGCCTGGCGGCCTGGAGCCGGGGCAACTGCCTCCGGAGTAATTGCGGACAAAGCTATCCCCCCGCAGGCACGTTCCGGAACACAGCAGGATAGTTGTCCAGGACGGTGATCCGGTTCAGCGGCCAGGCGATGACGGCCGCCTTGCCCTCCACATCCTTCAGGTCAACAAATCCACCGTTCGAATCCAGATGGGAGCGGGAATCGGCGGAATGGTTGCGGTTATCGCCCATGACCCATATCTTCCCTTGGGGAACGACAACGTCGAAGGCACGCATCTGCGGTACTTCAGCAACGTTGACGTAGCTCTCATCGATCGGAGAGCCGTTGATTGACAGTTTACCGTCGGCGTCGCAGCAGATCACGTGGTCACCGGGAAGCCCTATGGCGCGCTTGACGAGGTGCTGTTCGGAGTTATCCGGCAGCAGCCCCACGAAAGTTAGGCCGTCCTGCACCCAGGTGAACGGTCCGTTTTCCTTTTCCGGCGCTGTGGTCAGCCAGCCCTGGGTGTCCCGGAAGACCACCACGTCACCGCGCGAGAGAGCAAACGGCTCGGGCACGAGGAGGTTGACGAAGATGCGGTCGTTGACGTCCAGGGTGTTGACCATGGACTCCGAGGGAATGTAGAAGGCACGGAAGAGGAAAGTCTTGATCAGGAAGGAGAGGACAACGGCAATCACCACGACTGTGGCGATTTCCTTCAGCCAGACGAAGAGCTGGCTTGGTGCAGCGGGCCCGGCCTTGGGCGCCGCCGAGCGCCTTCCCGGTGCGGGCGCGGCCGGACCGGCGTCAGCCTCGGTGGAAGTACCTTCCGCGGAGGTACCGGGAGCACCCTCACGGGGCTGCTCTGGTATCCGGGCTTGATTCTCGGGCATCTACTGTACGTCCTCTATCATTGGTCCTGCCGCTGCCGGCCGTGGTATCCCAGCAAATCTATCAAGTGGCCAGATGATTTGGACCGGCCTGCCGATCACCCTGTCCAACGGGACCATGCCCCCGCCCGGCGCACCAAGCAGGCTCCGGGAATCAGCCGATTCTGAGCGGTGGTCGCCCAGGAGCCAAAGCCGGCCCGCGGGCACCACCGCAGTGAAGATCTGGGTGCTGGGCTTCTCGCCTTCGAAGAGGTACGGCTCGTCAAGCGCTTTTCCATTCACTGTGACCTTACCGTCAGCGTCGCAGCAGACCACCGTATCCCCCGGAAGGCCAATGACCCGCTTAACGTAAGTAGTGTCGCTGCCGGCCAGTCCGAGCCATTGACCCGTTTCGGCAAGGGCATCGAGCAGGGGGCCGCGGCCGCTGTTGAGGGGCGCGAACGAACCCCTGCCGTCAAAGACCACGATGTCGCCACGTCGGATGGGGTCGGCCTGAAAATCGGTTCTGGAAACGAGGATACGGTCGCCGCGTTCAAGGGCCGGCTCCATGGACCCGGACGGAATGAAGTAAACATCCAGCCACAGCGAACGCACCAGTCCGCTGACCGTCACTGCCAGCAGAAGCAGGAGCAACGCAAAACGCCAGCCCATTTTTCGGGGCTGGCGTTTTGTCTGGTCCATGATCCATTCCTGGGGCGCTGTGACGAATGGCGCTGGCCTGGTACGGCTGGGGCCTGCTTGATAAGTCCTGAGGGACCTACTTGGCGGTGTGGAAGTCGCGCTTTTCCTTGATCTTGGCAGCCTTGCCGCGCAGTTCGCGCATGTAGTAAAGCTTGGCGCGGCGCACGTCACCCTTGGAGACGACCTCGATCTTGTCGATGATCGGGGAGTGAACCGGGAAGGTACGCTCCACACCGACACCGAAGGAGACCTTGCGGACGGTGAAGGTTTCGCGAAGGCCATCGCCGTGGCGGCCCAGGACGAAGCCCTGGAACACCTGGACACGGGAGTTCTTGCCTTCGATGATGTTCACGTGAACCTTGAGGGTGTCACCCGCGCGGAACTCGGGAACATCGGTGCGCAGCGAAGCTGCATCTACTGAATCGAGAATATGCATAATTGCACTCCTGGTGAACGCCACAGGTCATTCACTTTGGGTCACGGCGGGCAAGCCCGGGGTACCGGAAATTACCGCCGAAAGTTAAGTGGGTCCGGTTCCTTCACTGGTTGAAAGTACCGGGTTGTCCAGCTGTTGGTTGCGCTCCCCCTGTAGCAGGTGCGGACCCAGCAGACACAAGGACTAATTTTGCCACACTCGCGCGCCGACAGCCAATCGCCGCCGACCCACCCCGCCGGTTGAGGCAGGGGCAGTGCTTCAGGCCGAGGCGCCGGTTCCGGCGTCCTCGTCAGTCCCGGAGCCTGGGCGGGCACGGAGATGACCGTCCACGACGTCGTACCCCAGATCCGCCAAAGCGGTGCGGTCGGCACGCGGCAGTTTCCCGGCGTCGAACGTTTCCAGGAGGTCGGGACGGCGCTCCGCCGTCCGCCGGTACTGCTCGTGGCGGCGCCACTGCGCGATCTTGCCGTGGTTGCCGCTCAGCAGCACGGCGGGCACATCGCGCTCACGCCAGGTGGAGGGCTTGGTGTAGACCGGGTATTCCAGCAGTCCGTCCGAATGCGATTCCTCCACCAGGGATTCCGGGTTTCCGACGACACCGGGCAGCAGCCTGCCGATGGCTTCCACCATGGCAAGGACCGCCACCTCGCCGCCATTGAGCACATAGTCACCCAGGCTCATGGGGCGGACGGTGAAGTGCTCTTCGGCCCATTCGATGACACGCTCGTCGATTCCCTCGTAGCGTCCGCAGGCGAACACCAGCTGGTCCTCTTCGGCCAGCTCATGTGCCAGCGCCTGGGTGAAGCGCTCCCCCGCGGGCGACGGGACGATCAGCACCGGCTTTGCTGCGTTGCCCGCATTGGCTTCTGCCACCGCCGTCAGCGCCTGGGCCCATGGCTCAGCCTTCATGACCATGCCGGCCCCGCCACCGTAGGGCGTGTCGTCCACCGTGCGGTGTTTGTCGGTGGTGAAGTGGCGGAGATCATGGACGTGCAGGTCCAGCAGTCCATCCTGGCGGGCCTTGCCGATGAGGGACAGCTCCAAGGGCGCCAGGTATTCGGGGAAAATACTGACGACGTCGATTCTCATCTACGCGTTGCCCTCCGGTTCGCCGGACCCGGCGTCGTCGGAGTTGATCTCAAACAGGCCATCCGGGGGCGTCAGCAGGACAAACCCGCCGGCTACGTTGACTTCCGGAACGATCTGTTCCACGAACGGGACGAGGATTTCCTTGCCGTCTGCGCCTTCAATGACCAGGAGGTCCTGGACCGGCATGGTGTGCAGGGCGGCAACCTTGCCAACCACCTGGGAGCCAACCCGCGCCTCGAGTCCCACGAGCTCGTGCTCGTACCAGCCCTCGTCGTCGTCCTCTTCCAGCTCTTCAGTCTCGATGAACAGCTTGGCCCCGCGCAGCGTCTCCGCCTGGTTGCGGGTTTCAATACCGGCGAACCCGAGCAGGAGGATGTCTTTGTTCCAGCGGGCACTGTCAACGGTCAGCGGGCCGGCCGATGCCGGCTCCACCACGAACTCGGTGCCCGGAACAAACCGGTCCTCCGGGGCGTCCGTCAGCACCTGGACTGTTACTTCCCCGCGGATTCCGTGCGGTTTTCCGATTCGTGCCACCTGAAGCTGCATCTGTTCCCCTGTCCGGTTGTGGGACTACCCACCGTATTTGTTGTCAAAGCACTCCGGCCCCTCCACCGTTGCTGGTGGAAGGGCCGGAGCAAAAAACTGATACTGCCGGGCGCTTAGCGGCGGCGGTCGGTATCGACGACGTCGACCCTTACCGGTTCGCCGTCTGCCAGTGCCGCCACAACGGTGCGCAATGCACGTGCGGTGCGGCCCTGGCGGCCGATCACCCGTCCCAGGTCATCCTGATGAACACGGACCTCGAGGGTGTCCCCGCGGCGGTTGTTCTTCGAGCTGACCTTGACGTCTTCCGGGGAATCAACGATTCCCCGGACCAGGTGTTCGAGCGCCTCTGCCAGCAATTTACTCAGCCTCGGTGGTCTCTGCTTCGGCGGGGGCCTCGGCTGCGTCAGACTGCTTTGCCTTCTTGGTGATGGCTTCCGGGATGATCACGGAACCCTTTTCCGGGGCAACGAAGGCAGCCTTCGGAGCTTTGGTCTTCAGGGTGCCTTCCTGGCCCGGGAGGCCCTTGAACTTCTGCCAGTCACCGGTGATCTTGAGGATCGCGGCAACCTGCTCGGACGGCTGTGCGCCGACGCCGAGCCAGTACTGGGCACGGTCCGTGTCGACCTCGATGTATGAGGGCTCTTCGGTGGGGTGGTACTTGCCGATTTCTTCGATGGCACGGCCGTCACGCTTGGAGCGTGCGTCCATGACGACGATGCGGTAGTACGGGGCGCGCATCTTGCCAAAGCGCTTAAGGCGAATCTTTACGGCCACTTTTGTGGTCACTCCTGTTTCAGAAAGGGGGTGAACCGACGTTCTGCACCCGTGGGGCGGGCCATACTTGAGGGTTCGAAGGACAGGATCCGGACGCGGAGAGAGGGGCCACGCAGATCGAGTACCTGTTTATTGTGCCAGATCAGCGTCCGGATTTCGACTTGACACGTGCTGATCGGGCATCCGCCGGCACTCTAGGAGGACCAGACATACACTCCGTTGCGCTCCGCGTCATCGATCGAGCCCGCAAGCTCCGCGAGCTGATGTACATATTTGCGGGCATCCGCCGCGCCAAAGGGCATGTCGTCCTGGGCAGCCCACTCGTCGGCGACGTCCTCAAGGACATTGCCTTCGCCCTCGGTTTCGTAAGTGAGCAGGTCCGCGAGAGCCCGCACCATGGCCGGCGGGACACCGAGAAGTGAGTCGCTGGAAACATCAACCATGGCGAGTTCGTAGCCTTCACCGCCGGCGTGGACTGCGGCGCCGGCGAGGTCACCCAGCTGCTCGATCTCGAAGTCACTGACTCCCGGAATTCGCAGGGCCGGACTTTCCGGCGAACCTCCGGCGTCAAGGATCCCGGCGCGCTTCAGCGCGGCGTCGTGGGTAGCTACAAATATTTCCGTGAAGCCCATGGGAACAGCCCTCATTCCGTCGACGGTGCGGCACTGTCGGGAAGCGTTGGTGCCACCCCGGCCGTTCGGAATCAGCCTAGTACATGCTCCGCCACGCGCCAGGAGGCATATCCGGGATGCATATCCCCGGGACGCATGTCCTGCGACCCACCTCCTGAAAGGCCGGGTTCAGCGCACGGCGACGCGGATCCTGTTGCGCCACGGGTCTTCAAAACGCAGTTCCGCGCCGGTGTGGTGGGAGGACACGCCGGATGCCTTGAGACGGTCGGCGAGCGCCCCGACGTCGTCACCCGAAGGGACTTCGATGAGGACCTCGCCGAGGCCAAGGGTGTCCTTGCGGGGGCCGGCTCCACGACTGTTCCAGACATTCATGGCCATATGGTGGTGGTACCGGCCGGCAGAGACAAACAATGCCTGCCCGTGCCAGCCCGCGGTCTTTTCGAAGCCCAGGGTTTCCACATAGAACTTGTGGGCCGAGTGGACATCGCCAACCTGGAGGTGGACGTGACCGACGCCGGCGCCGGCCCCGCGCTGACCTTCCAGGGATTCCTCGGTCAGGTGCTGCTCAAGATAGCGCTGCGGCGGCAGGGCGAGGCTGTCCATCACCACATCCGTGCCCTCCCAGGACCAGTTTTCCCGGGGCCGGTCCCAGTAGAGTTCAATGCCGTTGCCCTCAGGGTCATTGAAATAGAAGGCCTCACTGACCAGGTGGTCGGCGCTGCCGGTGAAGGACCGGGGTTCATACCGGGCGGCAGTGGCCACTGTTGCGGCCAGCGCGGCGCGGTTTTCGAAGAGAAGTGCGGTGTGGAAGAGGCCGGCCTCGCCCCTGCCGGGCAGATGCAGCGCCGGAGCGGCGGCAAGGTGGACCAGGGGGCGCTGGAGCCGGCCAAGGTAGACGCCGCCATCCTGCTCGGCAACGACCTCCAGGCCAAGTGCGCGCTGGTAGTAGTCGGTCATCAGCTTCATGTCGCCCACCTTGAGCATCACAGTACCCATGGTGAGGTCGGCAGGAAGGAGATCCTGGCTGGTCGCTTCTGCAGTCATGAAAAACTCCCCTATCCCGTGGTCTTCGGGGTCGAAGGCCTCTATGTTCCTAATTTACTTGAAGCTTCAATTTAATTCAAGTGATTCCGCGCGTGTCTACCGGCCGCTCTGACCCGGATCCCCGCTGCAGCGGCACCGTCCGGTGTTCAAGGAAAGCGATGACGGCGAGGACCCTGCGATGGTCATGGCCGGTGGCGCCCAGTTCCAGTTTGGCCAGGATGCTGCTCACATGGGTCTCCACTGTCCGTTCCGTCAGCCAGAGCCGGTCCGCTATGCCGGCGTTTGTCCGCCCTTCGGCCATGAGGGCCAGGACGTCGGCTTCCCGCGGAGTGAGCCGTTCCAGCCTGGAATCCAACCGCTTCGCACCCAGGAGCCGTGCGACGACCTCTGAATCCAGCGCTGATCCGCCGGCACGGATGCGCTCGAGCGTGTCCAGGAAATCGTTGATGTCCAGGACCCTGTCCTTGAGCAGGTAACCGAACCTGCCCCGGGAGACCAGGTTCAGCGAATGCCTGGTCTCTACATGCTGGGAAAGCATGAGGATTCCCATCAGTGGAAACTCGTCCCTCAGGGCTGAAGCTGCACGCGCCCCGTCGTCAGTGAGATCCGGAGGCATGCGCAGATCCAGGATGGTGAGGTCCGGCAGCGTGTCGCGGACTGCAGTGATGGCTTGCGGGGCTGTCGAGGCGGTGCGCACAATGTCGTGGCCGGCATCTGCCAAAAGCCGCGCAAGGCCTTCGCGGAACAGGACGGAATCTTCCCCGATCACTATCCGCACGGGAGCACCGCCTCCACCAGGGTGCCCTGACCGGCCGGGCTGACCACGGTGAGTGCGCCGCCGACGGCGCTGACCCGGTCCGCAAGTCCGGCAAGCCCGCCGCCATGATGGGCTATGGCGCCTCCTCCTCCATCGTCGCTGATCCGGATACTGACGCAGTCGCTGGTCCTCGCCAGGCGCAGGGCGATGCTGGCGCCGTCTGCGTGCTTGACGGCGTTTGCGAGCGCCTCGCTTGCGACAAAGTAGGCCGTGGAGGTGACGGCATCTGAAAGCTCGGGAAGACCATGGCCCGTCGCCGCGCCCGGCGGCAGCTCGAGGACGATCGGAACCGGAAGGAGGCTTGTGAGATGGGTCAGCGCTGCCTCCAGTCCGTCGTCCAGGCTCCCTGGCCTGATGCCGTGGGCCAGCTGCCGTAATTCCGCAACGGCAGTGCCAAGTTCGCTGACCGCCTCTTCCAGGGCAGTCATCACGCCGGCATCTCCTGGCCCCAGATGCCGCTGAAGAAGCCGCAGCGACATACCGATTGCCACCAGCCTCTGCTGGGCGCCGTCGTGAAGGTCCCGCTCAAGCCGGCGCCGCTCTACATAATTGGACCTCACAAGGCGTTCCCGGCTGGCCTCAACCTCGCGCAGCGCGGATGCCAACTGGAGCCTGAGCCGGGCCAGCTCCGCCGGATGCGCGATGACAGCGAGCACGTCTGCTCCCGGTGCACGTTGGCCTGCTCCCGGCGCCACCATGCCAATAGCCTCGCCGCCCAGTTCAATCCGCGCGTGTCCGGCTGAAGATTGCAGGGCCATCCCCTCTGCGTCGAGATACAAAGCTTCACCTGGCAGCCTGTATCCAATGCGCAGGCCGGGATCCCGGACGGCGCGGCGCAGCACAGACTCAAGGTCTTCAGGTTGCGAGGTACCGTCGTGGATCCTCTGGAGGAGTCCGTTGATGGCTTCAAGAGCACGCTCCCTTGCGGGAAAAAGCCATTGGCCGAGCCTGCGTTCGACGACGCCACGCACGGGCAGAAGCAGCAGCACTGCGCCGGCGGTGGCCACCGCCACGACCAGGGTCCTGGCGTTCCCTTCGCTGTTCCCCGCAAGGGAAGCCGCCGCGAGGACCACGGCCGCCACGGCAACCGCCATGAAGACGTGGCTCGTGGACCGGATCAGGGCGCGGTTGGCGTCATAAAGGGTGCGCCGCAGGATTGGCGCTGCGATGGCGGCGGGCAGCGCTGCGTAGAGGAAGGCAATCCCGGTGATGACGATTGCTTCGTTACCCAGCAGGAGATAGCCGAACCAGCCGAGGAGGAGGGTTGCCGGCACCGCTGCTGAAGCAAGGGTCAGAAAACGCAACTGCTCGCGTTCGGGATCGTTCGCTTTTCTGTACCGGCGCAGCGGGGAGATGGCGCTGGCAATGAGTGCAGCCAGGAAAAGGGGAAGCAGGGCAGCGGCAGCCATTCCGGCGGCTTCGGACTGCGGAAAAGCGGGCTCCGTTAGCGGATATGCCCGCTCCGGAGGGTCCGGAGCGTACGCCGCCAGCACATTAAACGCCACAACTATAGCCGGTAGAACCCACGCCAGCACCCTGTCGAACCGGTCCTGAAGCCTGCCGTCCGGGAACACCAGCAGGATCCACGCCCAGGGCAAAAAGAACATCATCCACGCCCCCTCCGTCAGCGCCACGAGGTGGCCACTGACCGGCAAAGTGCTGCCGCTCCGGGCCGCCGCCGCGAGGTACGCGTCCATGCTTCCGACGGCAATGGCGCTGGCGCCGGCCAGGCAAAGGAATGCAGACACAGGGTTTGCCGGGCGTCGGCCCGCCACCAGGAGCCCAAGCAGCAGCGCAGGCACGCCAGCGCTCATGCGGATGAGGATTGCCGTCAGCTGTTGCGGGTCCGTGATGCGGGACAGTCCGGCGAGTCCCGCGACCAAGGCTGCGACGGTGACTGCCGCAATGGCAAACGAAGCGAGCCGGGGCCACAACACAGGCTCAGTGTATGCCCGTCCCATGACCACGGGCATCAGTGGTGGCACGGAGGAAAAGTCCCGCGCCAGCCGCGATCCGCACATGCCGGACGACGTTCACTCTGGGATGAAGCCGGGATGCCGATCGGGTGTCCCGGAACAACGAAAGGCAGGAATATGTCCACTGCAGCAGCCCGAATTGAGAGCAAAACAACTGGAAGGAAGGCCCGCGATCTGCGCCGCTTCTGGCGTCTCCTGATAGCCGTGCTCATTCCCCTTGGCCCCCTGGGCATCACCGTGGGACGGGCAGTGATGCCCTTCTGGACGGATATGGACGGCCGCCAGATCATCGAAAGCACCATCGCGCATCCGGAAACCTCGGCCGGCATCGCCTGGCTGGGGCTGGCGACCTATCCTGCGATGCTCGCCGGGGTCCTGGCCTTGGGATTTGTCGCGAGGCGCCATTCCCCCGTACTGGCAACCCTGGGAGCGGCCTTGAGCTTCCTGGCATTTGCCAACTGGAACGCCGCAGGAAACTCGGAAGCATCGATCCATGCCATGGCTGCAGTCGGTATCGGAACCGAGCAGATCGTGGGGGTCACGGACGTCCTGCTCGGGGCGCCCATAGCGGCGGTGACAGGTTTCGGCTGGCTGGTCGGGCACATCGCCGGCATGATCCTCGCGGGGATCGCCCTTGGCCGATCAGGACTGGTCCGCTGGTGGGTGGCCATCGCCCTCATCGTGTCGCAGCCATTTCATTTCATCGCCGCGGTAGTCATCCCGAACCGCTGGCTGGATGTCACCCTTGGCTGGGGACTGACGACGTTCGCATGCCTCATGGTGTCGCTGGCCATCCTACGCGTAGCAGACGATGACTGGGACCTGCCGCCGGTCTCCAGGGCCTAGCTGGCTGTGGTAGCTTCGTCTACGACCACACGGGGGCCCTGCATGGGCTGAGATCAGGCTGACGCTGCCTGCGACCGTTGAACCTGTCCGGGTAATGCCGGCGAAGGAAGTGAGTATCCCTTGAGCACCACCGAAACACAGCACAGCCCTGTCCACGCCGGGGCAATCAACAACACCGCGTCACTGAAATCCCATTCCTTGGCGTACCTTGAGGATCCGGACAATGGCATCCGGGTCCCCGTCACCGAGATTGCCTTGGACCCCTCGCCCAACGGCGAAGCCAACACCCCTTTGCAGGTGTACCGCACGGCGGGCCCCGGCAGTGATCCCGTCGTCGGCCTGGAGCCCTTCAGATCCTCCTGGATTGAGGGGCGGCATGACACGGAGCCCTATTCAGGCCGCAAGCGGAACCTGCTCGACGACGGCCGCTCGGCCGTCCGCCGGGGGGCCGCGTCCTCGGAGTGGAAAGGCACGCGGCCGGTTCCCCGCCGCGCCGTCGAAGGCAGGACGGTGACCCAGATGCACTATGCCAGGGCGGGCATCATCACTCCGGAGATGAGGTTTGTTGCACTGCGGGAGAACTGCGACGCGGAGCTTGTCCGGAGCGAGGTGGCAGCCGGACGTGCCATCATCCCCAGCAATATCAATCACCCGGAATCCGAGCCGATGATCATTGGCAAAGCTTTCCTGGTGAAAATCAATGCGAACATCGGCAACTCAGCGGTCACCAGTTCCATCGCCACCGAGGTGGACAAGCTGCAGTGGGCCACCCGGTGGGGCGCGGACACGGTGATGGATCTCTCCACCGGCGAGGACATCCACACAACCCGCGAGTGGATCATCCGCAACGCACCCGTGCCGATCGGTACCGTGCCCATCTACCAGGCCCTGGAGAAGGTCAACGGCGAAGCCAACGCACTGACCTGGGAAATCTTCCGGGACACGGTGATAGAGCAATGCGAACAGGGCGTGGACTATATGACCATCCATGCCGGCGTGCTGCTGCGCTATGTTCCCCTGACGGCCAACCGCGTCACCGGCATCGTGTCCCGCGGCGGCTCCATCATGGCCGGCTGGTGCCTGGCGCACCATCAGGAGAACTTCCTGTACACCCACTTCGACGAACTCTGCGAAATCTTTGCCAAGTACGACGTCGCATTCTCGTTGGGCGACGGCCTGCGTCCGGGAGCGACGGCGGACGCCAACGATGCCGCGCAGTTCGCCGAGCTGGATACCCTGGCCGAGCTCACCCAGCGGGCCTGGGAGTTCGATGTCCAGGTCATGGTGGAAGGTCCCGGGCACGTGCCCTTCCACCTGGTGCGGGAGAACGTGGAGCGGCAGCAGAAACTCTGCAAGGGCGCCCCGTTCTACACCCTCGGCCCCCTGGTCACCGATATCGCCCCGGGCTATGACCACATCACCTCCGCCATCGGCGCCACCGAGATCGCCCGCTACGGCACGGCCATGCTCTGCTATGTCACGCCGAAGGAACACCTGGGCCTGCCCAACAAGGACGATGTCAAGACCGGCGTGATCACCTACAAGATCGCCGCGCACGCCGCGGATCTTGCCAAGGGCCACCCCGGCGCCCATGAACGGGACGATGCCCTGTCCAAAGCCCGGTTCGAATTCCGTTGGCGCGACCAGTTCGCACTCTCCCTGGACCCGGTCACGGCGGAGGCGTTCCACGACGAAACCCTGCCCGCAGAGGCCGCAAAAACCGCGCATTTCTGCTCCATGTGCGGGCCGAAGTTCTGTTCGATGCGGATCAGCCAGGACATCCGGGACGAATACGGTTCAGCCGATTCCCAGGAAGCGATCGCGGCGGCCTACAGCGGCATGCGGGAAAAGAGTGCGGAGTTCATGGCCTCCGGCGGCAAGGTCTATCTGCCGGAACTGCAGGTACCGGCAACCGACGGTGAGGCCGCCTCAGGACGCCTGAACTGACGCTGACCTGCTGACATCGGCGATAAAGGACCGGATGGCGCGGTCCCCTTCCGCCGAATCCTGGGGCCGGTGCCCGCCCGCGGCGACGCGGTGCACGGCACCGGTTTCCCGGAGGTAGCCGGCGATTTCCTCGTAGAGCGGTTCCCAGCCGCCTGTCAGCACCATGGTGGGGACCCCTGGAACTATGTGCAATGGAGCTTCCCAGGCAGGTACCTGCAGCCGGAGCCGGCGGGCGGACCGTTTTTCCTCCACGGAGGAAGGCTCCTGCAGGTCCGCCGCAAACATCCTGCGTAGGAACTCACGCTGGAAGTCTTCATCGCCCAACTGGTGCCGGACGTCAAAAAGCGGCTGCATCAGGGCAACATGGGCTGAGGTGGCAGGCAGTTCAGCGGTCAGCGAGAGGCAGGCCGGCTCCACCAGCGTCAGGGAAAAGACGAGGTCCGGGCGTTGGACGGCCGCCATCATGGCGGCGATGGCGCCCTGGGCATGGGCGACAACGTGGCCGCCGGCCCCTCCGCGGCCGTCATCGGCCAGCGAACGCAGGATGATGGCGGTGTCCTCCGTGAAGGAAGACTCCATGGGCCCGGCGACGGGGTCGAAGCCGTGGCGCCGCAGGAACAGGGCATCGTAGGCCAGCGCCATTCCGTGCTGGCGCGGCCACGCGGCCGCCCCGAAAGGCCCGGCGCCGTGCACGAACACTACCCTCTGCTTGAACATGACCCAACCCTATTTGACGGTGCCGACATCCATCAGGAGGCGGCACCGAATCCCGTGCTGAGCCCCCACCAAAGGGACAGGATGCCGGGCTTTGGAGACCTGGCTACTTGCCGAGGAATTTGTCGAAACCCTTGGGCAGGTTCAGCTGCGAGGGGTCGAAGTCGCCGCCCTGCTGGCCGAACGCTGCGCCGGTGGGCAGGGCCTTGGCCGCCCCCGCCCGCCGCGCCTCTGCGTCCTTGAGTTCCTGGGCCGCCTTGGCCGGGTTGCCGGAACGGGCCTTCTTCTTGGGCGCGTTCTTGCCCCCCTTGCGGGCACCGCCGGGACCGGCCATGCCGGGCATTCCCGGCATCCCGGGCATGCCGCCGCCCTGCGCCATCTTCTTCATCATCTTCTGCGCCTGCGCGAAACGCTCCAGCAATCCGTTGACCTCGGACACGTGGACGCCGGAACCGCGGGCAATGCGCGCCCGGCGGGAGCCATTGATGATCTTCGGCGCGACCCGTTCGTGCGGCGTCATGGAACGGACGATGGCTTCGACACGGTCGATCTCGCGCTCATCAAACTGTTCCAGCTGCTGGCGGATGTTCTGCGCACCCGGCATCATCATGAGCATCTTCTTCATGGAGCCCATGTTGCGGATCTGCTGCATCTGGGAGAGGAAGTCGTCCAGGGTGAAGTCTTCCTGGTCGGCGAACTTCTTCGCCATCCGGGCAGCTTCATCCTTGTCCCAGTTCTTCTCCGCCTGCTCGATCAGGGTCAGGACGTCGCCCATGTCCAGGATGCGTGAAGCCATCCGGTCCGGGTGGAAGAGTTCGAAATCGTCAACACCTTCGCCGGTGGACGCGAACATGACGGGCTTCCCGGTGACCGACGCGACTGAGAGCGCGGCACCGCCGCGGGCGTCGCCGTCGAGCTTTGAAAGGACGACGCCGGTGAAGTTGACGCCCTCATCAAAGGCCATGGCCGTGTTGACGGCGTCCTGGCCGATCATGGCATCGATGACGAAGAGCACTTCGTTGGGAACGATGGCGCGGCGGATCTGGCGCGCCTGCTCCATCATCTCGGTATCGACACCGAGCCGGCCGGCGGTATCCACGATCACGAAGTCGTGCAGCTTCTGCCGCGCCTCCTCGACGCCGGAGCGTGCGACGGCGACAGGGTCACCCGCCGGGTGCTCCAGTTCCGAGGTAGCACCCGGGTGCGGGGCAAAGACGGGAACGCCGGCACGCTTGCCGACCACCTGCAGCTGGGTGACGGCGTTGGGGCGCTGGAGGTCGCATGCCACCAGGATGGGGCTGTGGCCCTGGGACTTCAGCCACTTGGCGAGCTTTCCCGCGAGCGTGGTTTTACCGGCACCCTGAAGGCCGGCGAGCATGATGATGGTAGGTCCGGTCTTGGCCATCCGGATGCGACGGGTCTCGCCGCCGAGAATCTCAACCAGTTCCTCGTTGACGATCTTCACGATCTGCTGGCTGGGGTTCAGCGCCCCCGACACCTCGGCCCCGAGGGCGCGCTCACGCACGCGTGCCGTGAACTCGCGCACCACGGGAACGGCAACATCGGCATCCAGGAGGGCGCGGCGGATCTCCCGTACGGTGGCATCGACATCGGCCTCGGTGAGGCGGCCCTTGCCACGGAGATTCTTGAAGGTTGCTGTCAACCGGTCAGAGAGTGAATTGAACACGCGCCGCGCACTTCTTTCAGTGGAGTTACAGGTGGGACTCGACTATCTAGGGTACCAAGACGGGCCTGCATGATGGCATGCTGTCGTAGGTGACGAGCCAAACGAGTGTAAAAACCCTGCTCATCCTGGGTGCCTCCGGGGATCTGACCGGACGGCTGCTGCTGCCCGGCCTTGCCCGGCTGGTGGCCAAAGGCCGCGCCGAAGGGCTCAGGCTGGTGGGCGCAGGCTCGGATGACTGGCCCCCGGAAAAGTGGCGCGCCCGGGTCCACGATGCCTTCGCCGATGCCGCGGAGACAGCGGGTGCTACGGGGAAAAAGGCGCTGACAGCCTTGGCGAAGGCGACGGAATACCATCAGCTGGATGTGACGGCGGACGGGGCCCTGGCCTCGTTGCTGGCAGCGCTGGACGGCCCCATAGCGGTCTACTTTGCCCTCCCGCCCCATGTCAGCCAGCTCGCCTGTGAAACGCTGAAGCCGGGGCAGGTTCCGGCCGGGACGCGTCTGGTGATGGAGAAGCCCTTCGGTTCCAGCGAGGCGTCGGCAGGTTCGCTGAACCGGACGCTTGCGGCACTGGTTCCCGAGGACCACATCCACCGCGTGGACCACTTCCTGGGCAAGGCCACCGTGCTGAACATCCTGGGCCTGCGCTTCGCCAACAACTTCCTGGAGCCGGTCTGGAACCGTGAGCACGTTGAAAAGGTGGAGATCATCTTCGACGAGGACCTGGCACTGGAAGGGCGTGCGAGGTATTACGACAATGCCGGCGCCCTGCGCGACATGATCCAGAGCCACTTGCTGGAGATCATGGCCCTGGTAGCCATCGAGCCGCCGGCCACCATCGGGGAACGGGACCTCCGGGACGCCATCGCCACTGTGCTGCGTGCCAGCAGCATCAGTGCGCCGTATGCGAAATCGACCCGGCGGGCCGTCTACACTGCGGGGTCGATCGCGGGGCGGAAAGTCCCGGACTACGTGAAGGAAACGGGGGTGGATGCGGACCGGGGCACGGAGACCCTAGCCGAGGTCCAGGTGGAAATCGACAACTGGCGGTGGAAGGGGGTTCCCTTCATTCTGCGCTCCGGCAAAGCCCTGGGCGTAAAGCGCAAGGAGGCCGTGATCACGTTCCGTCCGGTCCCCCACCTTCCGGCCGGCTTTACCGGAGTGGATTCCCCCAACCAGCTGCGGATCGGATTTGGACCGGACACGCTCCAGTTCGACCTCGATGTCAACGGACCCGGCAGCATCTTCAGCCTCAGCCGCGTCACGTTGAACACCGAACTGAGCGCTTCGGAGTTGCTGCCTTACGGCGAAGTGCTTGAAGGCGTCCTGAACGGCGATCCCCTGCTGTCGGTGCGCGGCGACACGGCGGAGGACTGCTGGCGGATCATTGAGCCCGTACTGAAGGCGTGGCAGCGGGGCACCGTGCCGTTGGAAGAGTACGACGCCGGCTCCGCAGGTCCCGACGGCTGGTCAAGTGCCGGGCGGTCAAGTGCCGGGCAGGCAGACGCAGCGCAGGCAGACGCAGGGCAGGCAGACTAACCCCCTCCAACGGAAAGGGCGGGCAGGGAACCCTTCAAGGTTCCCTGCCCGCCCTTCCGGCGGCATGGATTTTGCGCCTGGATGAATCCCGTCCGGGGCTAGATGGCGGCGACGCCGCGTTCTCCGGTGCGGACCCTGACTGCCTCGTGGACATCCACGGTCCAGACCTTGCCGTCGCCGGCCCGGCCGGTGTTGGAGCTGGCGATGATGACGTCCAGGATGTCATCGGCCTGCTCGTCGGTGGCGAGCACCTCCACCCGGATCTTGGGCAGGAGGTCCACGTTGTATTCGGCTCCCCGGTAGACCTCTGTGTATCCGCGCTGGCGGCCATAGCCGCTGGCTGCGCTGACCGTCAGCCCCTGGACGCCGTACGACTCCAGGCCTTCCCGGATGGATTCAAGTTTCTCCGGCCGGACGATTGCTGTGATCAGTTTCATGCCTCTACGCTTTCCTTGCCTGTTGCCGACTCTGACTTCCTGGCAGCTTCGGAAGTTCCCTTGCCGGTGATCAGTTCATGCAGCGGCTGGAAGCTTCCGCCGTGGCCGCCCACTCCGAACTCGTATGCCGTCTCGGCGTGGAGGCTGAGGTCGACTCCAACCACTTCCTGCTCCTGGGAGACCCGGAAGCCCATCGTCTTGTGGATGGCGAAGGCGATGATCGCGGTGAGGATCGCCGAGTAGGCGATGGCAATGCCGGCTGCCGCCAGCTGGGCCCACAGCTGGGCCGGGCCGCCGCCGTAGAACAGGCCGCCGCCCACTCCATCAGTGGGCAGTGCGATGAAGCCCAGGGCAACGGTTCCGATGATGCCGGAGACGAGGTGCACGCCGACAACATCCAGGGAGTCATCGAAGCCCCAGCGGAACTTGAGGCCCACGGCCAGGGCCGAGGCGACACCGGCAACAACGCCGAGTCCAAGGGCACCCACCGGGCTGACGTTGGCGCAGGCGGGGGTGATGGCCACGAGGCCGGCGACGACGCCGGATGCGGCGCCCAGGGAGGTGGGGTGGCCGTCGCGGATGCGTTCGGTGATGAGCCAGCCCAGCATGGCAGCTGCCGGGGCGGCGAGGGTGTTGATCCAGATCAGGCCGCCCTGCTCAGCGGTGGTTGCTGCGCCGCCGTTGAAGCCGAACCAGCCGAACCACAGGATGGCAGCGCCAAGCATCACGAAGGGGATGTTGTGCGGGCGGTGGTTCGGGTCCTTGCCGAAGCCGCGCCGGTTGCCGATGATCAGTACCAGAACCAGGGCCGCAACACCGGCGTTGATGTGGACTACGGTGCCGCCGGCGAAGTCGATGGCCGGGCCGAGGGCCTGTCCAATGGCTCCTTCGGGGCCGAAGAGTCCGCCGCCCCACACCATGTAGGCCAGGGGGCAGTAGACCAGGGTGACCCAGACCGGCACGAACACGGTCCAGGCGCCGAACTTGGCGCGGTCAGCGATCGCGCCGCTGATCAGTGCCACGGTGATGATGGCGAAGGTGGCGGCGTAACCGACCTTGATCAGGCCGTCCGGCGTCGTGATGCCCTCCAGGCCAAAGGTTGCGAAGGGGTTCCCGACGATCTGCAGGAAGCCATCACCGGAGCTCATGGAAGCGCCCCAGAGAACCCATACGACGCCGACCATTCCGATGGAGATGAAGCTCATCATCATCATGTTCAGCGCAGCCTTGGCGCGCGTCATGCCGCCGTAGAAAAATGCCAGGCCCGGTGTCATGAACAGCACGAGTGCTGCCGCCACCATAAGCCATACGTGACCTGCGGTAAGTTCCATGGTGCACGTCCTCCCTATATCGATTCTGCGGACCAGCCGCCTGCCAACGCCTTTTGCGTCCTGCTTCGAGTTTGTCGCTGCCGTGTTTCGCCCGCGGAGGATTTAGATTGCGGGTTTGTTACAACAACCTCTAGGAAGTAAATGGTGCATCTCCGGCTTGTTACGGTTATGTTTCATCATTGCCGCCGACGCCCGGCCGCTGATTTTGCAAGGAACCCACTCCTATGACGGCACCATCCCGCGTGAGCCGCGTCACAACAAGGATCCTGGCGGTTATTCGTCCCGAGCGGGCGCGGCTTCCCCGGGACATCAAGGTGATGTTGGCCGCAGCGTTCCTGATTGCCTTGGGATTCGGGCTCGTTGCGCCCGTGTTGCCGCAATTCGCAACAACCTTCGACGTCGGAGCTACCGCCGCTGCCGTGATTGTGAGCATCTTCGCCTTCATGCGCCTGGTGTTCGCTCCGGCGGGCGGGGCGATGATCGGCAGGCTGGGCGAGCGGCCCGTCTATGTCGCAGGGCTCCTCATCGTGGCCGCGTCCACCGCGGCATGCGCTTTCGCCCAGGACTACTGGCAACTCCTGGTCTTCAGGGGATTGGGCGGAGTGGGTTCGGTGATGTTCACCGTGGCTTCGATGGCGCTGGTGATCAGGCTGGCACCGCCGGAAAGCCGGGGCCGGGTGTCCGGGGCGTACGCATCCGCCTTCCTGATAGGAAACGTGTGTGGACCGATTGTGGGCGGCATGCTGGCCGGCTTCGGGCTGAGGGTGCCGTTCCTTGGCTACGCGGCCGCGCTTGTCCTGGCCGCTGTGGTGGTGCAGACCCAGCTCAGCCATGTGCCTTCCGCCGTTCGCTCCGCCGGCAGCCACGGCCCGGCCATGCGGTTCGCGGACGCCCTGGGAGTCGGGGCCTACCGTTCGGCCTTGCTGTCCAGCTTTGCCAACGGATGGGCCACGTTCGGTGTCCGGATGGCCACCGTGCCCCTGTTCGCGGTGGCCGCGCTGGGCTCAGGCCCGGAAGCCGCGGGCCTTGCGCTGGCCGTGTTCGCCGCCGGGAACGCGGCTGCCCTGACGGTCTCGGGCCGCCTGGCGGACAGCCTGGGGAGGCGCCCGATGATGGTGGCCGGTCTGCTGGTTGCCGGTTTCGCTACGGCAGCCATCGGTTCCACGAGTCATTTGGGCTGGTTCCTGGCCGCCTCGGCCGCTGCCGGCGTCGGGTCAGGCCTGCTTGGCCCCGCCCAGCAGGCCGCGGTCGCGGACGTCATCGGCAGCAAGCGGTCCGGCGGGCGGGTCCTGGCGGCTTACCAGATGACGTCTGACGTTGGGGCGATCGCCGGACCGGTGCTGGCCGGCGTCCTGGCCGACCGGCTCGGGTACGGCTGGGCTTTCGGCATCACGGGCGGTGTGCTGGTGCTGGCGGCGGCGGTCTGGGCCGTCACCGCAGAGCCGCTCAAACGCAACGAGGGGTGAGATCCCGCCGCAAGGCCTGGGCTTAGCGGCGGGATCCCACCCCTCGTTTGAGTGGAAACGGGACCCTTAGTTCAGCAGCGCGTCAACGAAGCCTTCGGCGTCAAAGGGAGCGAGGTCATCGGCGCCCTCGCCGAGGCCGATGAGCTTGACGGGCACACCGAGCGACTTCTGGATGGCCACCACAATCCCGCCCTTGGCAGTCCCATCGAGCTTGGTCAGGACGATGCCGGTGATGTTCACCACCTCGGCGAAGACGCGGGCCTGGTTCAGGCCGTTCTGGCCGGTGGTGGCGTCCAGCACCAGCAGTACCTCGTCGACTTCGGCCAGCTTCTCGATGACACGTTTGACCTTGCCCAGTTCATCCATCAGGCCTGTCTTGTTCTGCAGGCGGCCGGCGGTGTCAATCATGACGACGTCGACCTCCTGGTCAATCCCCGCCTTCACCGCCTCATAGGCGACCGAGGCCGGGTCGGCGCCGTCGGCGTCGGACTTCACCGTGGGAACGCCCACCCGCTGGCCCCACGTGGCCAGCTGTTCCGCGGCGGCGGCGCGGAACGTGTCCGCCGCGCCAAGCAGCACGTCTTTGTCCTCGGCAACGAGGACGCGCGCGAGCTTGCCTACCGTGGTGGTCTTGCCCACCCCGTTAACGCCAACCACCATCATGACCGCCGGCTTGTCGGCATGGCGGGTGACATTCAGGCTGCGGTCCATGGTCGGATCCACAAGTTTGATGAGTTCTTCACGCAGCAGCGCCTTGACCTGCTCGGGGGTCCTGGTGCCGAGTACCTTGACGCGCTCCCGGAGGGCATCCACCAGCTGCATGGTGGGTTCTGTTCCGAGGTCGGCCAGGAGGAGGGTCTCCTCCACCTCGTCCCAGACATCTTCGTCAATCCTGTCGCTCGAGAGCAGCGCGAGCAGGCCCTTGCCCAGAATGTTGTTGGAACGTACCAGCCGCTCGCGCAGCCGGGTGAGGCGGCCGGCCACCGGCAGGGGCGTCTCCACCGGGATGGTTTCGAGGCCGGCGGCGTCGTCGGGAACCTCCGTCACCTCAAGGTCCTCGAGGTCGACGCCGGCGGGGGCCTTCCGCTCGGCAGGCGCCACGGGTGCGTCCTCGAGCAGTGTTCCGCCACCCCGCGGTGCGACGGGATCATTGGCGTCACGCGTACCCGGGTACTGGGTGATGTTCTTCCGCGTCTTCAACAGGACCGGGATCAGCCCGCCAATAACCGCCAGGGCAGCAACAATGGACAGAATAATGGGGAGGATGTCATTCACTCCCCTAGCTTCTCACAAACGCGTCAGGCGTACGGGGCGGTGGCCCGCGCGGATGCTAGACCTCAGCCCCAAGCCGCTGGCTGATGACGGTGGACACGCCGTCTCCGCGCATGGTCACCCCGTAGAGCGCGTCCGCCACTTCCATGGTCCGCTTTTGGTGGGTGATCACAATGAGCTGGCTGGATTCCCGGAGCTCTTCGAAGATGGTGATGAGCCGGCTGAGATTGGTGTCATCCAGGGCAGCTTCGACTTCGTCCATCACGTAAAACGGTGACGGCCGGGCCTTGAAGATCGCCACCAGCAGGGCGACGGCGGTCAGGGAACGTTCGCCGCCGGACAGCAGGGAGAGCCGCTTGATTCTCTTCCCGGCCGGGCGCGCCTCAACCTCAATCCCGGTGGTCAGCATGTCAGAGGGATCGGTCAGGATGAGACGCCCCTCCCCACCGGGAAAGAGGCGGGCAAAAACACGGACAAACTGCGCCTGGGTGTCTTCGTAGGCTTCGGCGAAGACGCGCTGGACCCGGTCATCCACTTCTTTGATGATGTCCAGCAGATCCTTGCGGCTGGCTTTGAGGTCCTCCAGCTGGGTGCTCAGGAACTGGTGCCGTTCCTCCAGCGCGGCGAACTCCTCCAGGGCAAGGGGGTTCACCCGGCCCAGGCTGGACAGGTCCCGCTCGGCCTTGCGAAGCCGTTTCTCCTGCTCCTCCCGCACGAACGGCCTGCCTTCAAGGACGGGGGCGCCGTTGTCATCCACCGGTGCCCGCAGCGCGGCCCATTTGTCGTTGCCTTCCTCAGCCGGGACCGGAACAGGGACGTCCGGGCCGTAGTCTGCCACCAGCACGTCAGGAGTGATGCCGAGTTCGTCGATGGAACGGGTCTCCAGGGCTTCGATCCGTGCCCGCTGCTGGGTGCGGGCCAGTTCGTCGCGGTGCACTGTATCTGTCAGGCGGGCCAGCTCTGCTGCCAGGGCCGTGGTTTCTGTCCTGGCGTCGAGGAGTCCGCGGTCCCGTAACTCCCGGTTCTCTTCGGCGAGGTCGCGTTCATGGGCGGCCAGCTCCACGGAGATGTCGATAAACCCTGTTGCGAGCGCTATTGCCGCCGACACGGCGCCCGCACGCCTGGCCTGGCTGCGGCGGCGACGCGCGCGTTCCGCGGCTTCTTCCCTGGCACGGCGTTCGGTGGCCGCGGCGCGTTCCAAAGACAAGGCACGGTTGCGGTGGGCAGTCAGCTGTTCCTCGGCACTGCGGAGGGTGAGCCTGGCCTCCATCTCGGCCGAACGCGCCTGGGAGGCAGCCAGCGCCAGGGCATCGCGGTGGGCAGTGGAAGGTTCTTCTTCGGCGGGTGCCTCCTGCGCCGCAGCCAACCGGGCTGCGACGGCGGCGAGCGCTTCCTGTTCTGTGTCCACGTTGGCCTCGGCCTTCGCCAGCGACGCGGCGAGCCTGTCGCTCTCCCCGACGGCGCTGCGGAGGACCGAATTCAGGTGGCCCAACCGCTCTGCGACTGCCGCCAGCCGGGCATCGGATTCGTGCAGCCGGTCCAGCGCGGCATCAGCCAGGCTCTGCGCCGCTGTCCGTCTGACCCTGGCCGCAGCCAGGGCGA
Source organism: Pseudarthrobacter cremeus (assembly GCF_051857465.1). Classification (NCBI taxonomy): domain Bacteria; kingdom Bacillati; phylum Actinomycetota; class Actinomycetes; order Micrococcales; family Micrococcaceae; genus Pseudarthrobacter; species Pseudarthrobacter cremeus. The sequence continues at coordinate 697,060 of NZ_JBPZHC010000001.1, forward strand.
ACCTGTTGCGCTCCAAATCGGCGGTGACGTCCCGGAGCCGGGACTCGGCGTCGTCGACGGCGGCCTGTACCTCCAGCAGTGATGGCGCCTTCGCGGAACCCCCGGCGACCGTCATGGCTGTAAAGACATCCCCGGCCCGGGTGACTGCGGTCAGTCCAGGATTCGCCGCCACAAGACGGGCTGCAGCGTCCGGATCCCCGACGACGGCGACCCCGTCGAGGAGCGCGGTGACGGCACGCCCGGTGGCCCCTGACGCCGAGACCAGTTCCGTGGCGTACCGGGCTCCGTCGGGCAGTTGTCCCGGCGCGTGGGCGGAATGCGTGCGTGGCCGGCCCGTATCCGGGGTTGGCGTGGCCGATTGGAGGAGCAGCGAAGCACGCCCGGCGTCGTCGTCCTTCAGCAGTTGCACTACGGCCCCGGCTGTCTCCGCGTTCTGGACCAGGATGGCTTCTGAGGCCTCGCCCAACGCCGCAGCAACCGCTGTTTCGTAGCCCGCTTCAACGCGCAGCTCTGAGGCCAAGGTGCCGATGACCCCTGCCAGTCCCGCCTTCAGTGCATGGCCGGCACCGTCTTTGCGGTTCAGGCCCAGCTGCAGGGCGTCCCGGCGGGCGGCCAGCGCATCGCGTTCACGCATCGCGCCGGCCTCCGCTGCGGTGAGGCCGGCAATATCCTGGGCTGCCGCGTCCAGCTCCGCGCTGGCGTCCTCGTACTCGGCGTCGAGGCGTTCTTCCCCTTCCTCGACGCCCGCCACCTGTGTCTCCAGCGCCGTAAATTCCGATTGTGCCTGGCGCTTCCGTTCAGAGCCTGCGGCGAGGGACTCCCGCAGCCTGCCGAGTTCGGCCTGGGCGGATTCCACGCGTGATCGTGCAGCGCCCACCTGGCCCGCAAGACGGGCGAGGCCTTCACGCCGGTCGGCTGCGGCACGCAGGACCGCGGTCAGCCGCTTCTCCTCTGCGAGGGACGCCTGCTCGGCATCCGTCCTGGCCGCGGTTGCTGCATCAAGGGCGCTGGCCTTGTCAAGGATGTGGCGTTCGAGCTCCGCCAGCTCTTCGCGGACACGCGCAGCCTGCCGCTCCAGCTGGTCCGGATCACGTCCGGATGGTGGCTCGGCGTCCACTGAGCCCAGGAGCCTGCTGCGCTCCTGCGCCAGGGAACCGAGGGAGCGGAGCCGCTCGCGGGACGCGGAGAGCCGGTACCAGGCATCCCGCGCCGCATTGAGCCGCGGCGTTGCCTCGGCCGCAAGCTGCTCAAGTGCAGCGAGCCGTCTCCGTCCGTCCTCCAGTTCCTGCTCCACGGCAAGCCGCCGCGCTTTGAGCGCTTTCTCGTCCGCCACGTCGCGTTCAAGCGAGCTCTGAAGGCTGACGAGGTCATCGGCCAGGAGCCGGGCGCGGGCATCCCGGACGTCGAATTGGACGCGTTGGGCGCGGCGGGCCACCTCAGCCTGTTTGCCCAGCGGGGTGAGCTGGCGCCTTATTTCCCCGGTCAGGTCGGTGAGCCGCTGGAGGTTGGCCTGCATCGCTTCGAGTTTGCGGACCGTTTTTTCCTTCCGGCGGCGGTGCTTCAGGATTCCTGCCGCTTCCTCGATGAACCCGCGGCGGTCCTCGGGGGTCGCATGCAGAACCTTGTCCAACTGCCCCTGGCCCACAATGACGTGCATCTCCCGGCCAAGCCCGGAATCAGAGAGCAGTTCCTGGATGTCCAGCAGCCTGCACCCGGCTCCGTTGATCGCATATTCGGAGCCGCCCGTACGGAACAGGGTCCGCGAGATGGTGACCTCGCTGTATTCGATGGGGAGGGCGCCGTCGGTGTTGTCGATGGTCAGCGAGACGTGGGCCCGGCCCAGGGGCGGCCGCCCTGAGGTTCCCGCGAAAATGACGTCTTCCATCTTGCCGCCGCGGAGTGTCTTGGCTCCCTGTTCACCCATCACCCAGGCGAGCGCGTCCACCACGTTGGACTTCCCGGAGCCGTTCGGACCCACCACGGCTGTGACGCCTGGCTCAAAGTCGAAGGTCGTTGCGGACGCGAACGACTTGAACCCCCGGACGGTCAGGCTCTTGAGGTGCAAGGTGGTTCTGATCTCCTGAGTGGCTGAGGCTGTTTCTGCTGCCCCAAATCTACTGTGCGGCGGCGGTTTTCCGCGGATTTGCGGATGCCTGTCCATCCACGGCCATAGGGGGCGATCACCGGGAAGGGACCTTCAAGCGCCTAGAAGCGCCCGTTCCGCGGACGGGGCTGGCAGACCGGGCACGTATGCGAGGAACGGTTCATGAACTGCTCACGGCGGATAGTGGAGTGGATTCCCGCCGCTGCGCACCGCTCACAGGGTTGCCCCTCCCTGCCGTACGCGTTCAGGGAGCGATCAAAATATCCTGAGGCGCCGTTGACGTTCACATAGAGGGAATCGAAGCTTGTTCCGCCCGCAGCCAATGCGTCCAGCATGACTGCCCTGGCGCATTCCAGCACGCGTTCGGCTTCTCCCCGCCGCAGGGTGTCTGTGGGCCGGGCATAATGCAGCTGCGCACGCCAGAGGGCCTCATCCGCATAGATATTGCCGATTCCCGAGACCAGGCCCTGGTCCAGGAGGGCGCGTTTGAGTCCCGTTTTTCGTTTCCGAAGGCGCCGGTAGAAGAGGTCGAAGGAGAAGGCCGGATCCAAGGGATCGCGGGCGATATGCGCGGCTTCGCCGGCAATCAGCGGCAGGGGGGTCTCAGCAAGTCCGCCGGGGCCGCCGTCGTCCGTGGGGACCATCGCGGTCACAAACAGTCCCCCGAAGATCCGCTGGTCCACAAACCGCAACTGCTCCGGCATGCCCTCACGCGGACTGAGCTGGAGCCGGACTTTGAGGTGCTTTTCGTCGGGGGCTGCTGCGTCCTGCATCAGTAGCTGCCCGCTCATCCCCAGGTGTGCCATCAGGGCGACGGCGGGGCTGCTGTCGGGGCCGACCCTGCCGCCGGCCGGGTCACCAAGGGGCTGAGCGGCCGGGGAGTCCACCAACGGCAGCCACAGGAATTTGCCGCGCCGGACCACGTCCATGACTGTGGCGCCCAGAAGGTTTCCGATGAAATCCTCAAGACCCAGTGCGTGGCGCCGGATGGACCTGGGGTCCAGGACCTCGACGCCGGTGATGGTCCGGCCGCGCACCCAACTCACCAGCCCGCGGCGGACCACTTCCACTTCCGGAAGTTCAGGCATGGCGCGGCTTAGGCGCCGGCGGCGGACCCGCCGGCTTCCATTGATCCAACGGTTCCGGAGAGTGCCCGCCAGGCGTCAGCGGCGGCTTCCTGCTCCGCTTCCTTCTTGGAGTGGCCGGATCCGTTGCCGTACGCCGTGCCGCCGATGTTCAGGACAGCCGTGAAGGTCCGGGCGTGGTCTGGCCCGGCTCCTTCCACTGCGTAGTGGATGGTTCCGAGCTGCCGGCTGGCCGCGAGTTCCTGGATGCTGGTCTTCCAGTCGGTGCCGGCCCCAAGAGCGGCGGCATCCTTCAAGAGCGGCCCGATCAGGCGCATGACCAGCTGGCGTGCGGTCTCGATGTCGTTCGAGACGTAGGTGGCGCCGATCAGCGCCTCCATGGTGTCGGCCAGGATGGAGGCCTTGTTCTTGCCTTCGGTCAGCTTTTCGCCTTGGCCGAGGTAGATAAACTCCCCGATGCCCAGGCTCCGGCCGATGCCTGCGAGGGCGCGCGTGCTGACCACAGCGGAACGTCGCTTGGCCAAATCACCCTCAGGGAGCGTGGGGTTGTCCTTGTACAGGGCATCCGTAACCGAGAAGCCCAGGATGGAATCACCCAGGAACTCGAGACGCTCGTTCGTGGGGATACCGCCGTTTTCGTAGGCGTAGGACCGGTGTGTGAGCGCAAGACGAAGCGTCCCGGCGTCAATAGAGACACCGAGACGCTTCAGAAGCTCTTCAGTTGAAGACATCATCTCAGCCGTAGGGGCCGATTAGACGTCTGCGACCTTGCGTCCCTTGTACTCAAGGAACAGCGCAGTGCCAGCCGAGTCGGTAACGACCTTTGCCTGGTGCGGCAGGCTGTAAGTAACCTGGCCGTTCTCTACGGTCTTCACCAGGTGGGGGGCAGTTGCCTTCCACTGGGAGCGGCGGGCGCGGGTATTCGAGCGAGACATTTTCCGCTTCGGGACAGCCACGGCTAACTCATTTCTCTCTAGACAAACACGTACAAATCAGTTTTGCCGGTCAGGCTTAGCCATGTCGGCTAGGGCAGCCCAGCGAGGATCCAGGACCTCGTGGTGATGCCCCGGCTCGTCTTCCAGGCGAATTCCGCATTCGGAACAAAGGCCCTGGCAGTCTTCCCGGCACACCGGCTGGAACGGCAGCATGGTTACAACTGCGTCCCGCAACACCGGTTCAAGATCGATAAGATCGTGCTCGACTCGACGTTGCTCTTCATCGTCTTCTTCATCCGAAAGCAGTACGCCTTCATAGAAGAAAAGTTCCTGCACATTGACCTCGAGGTCATACGCAAGGGGATCCAGGCATCGGCCGCACTCGCCGGTTACCCGGGCGTTTGCGGTTCCTGATACCAGGATTCCTTCGTGTACGGCCTCAAGCCTCAGATCCAGCCCGATGTCCGAGCCTTCCTGCACGCCAATGAGCGCCACACCAAGATCGCTTGGTGCGGGTACATGTTCCGTCAGTGTCCGCATACTTCCCGGGCTGCGCCCGAGGTCCTTGACGTCGAACGCCAAGGGCGAACTAGCATCTCGTTTAATGAGAACTCCTGTTGAACATATGACCGACGTACCATCTTAGCCTGAAGAACCGTAGGGACTCAAACCAGGCGACGGACGGCCCGTCGAAAGTACCGCCACAAGCCTACCCTCTGTGCGGCTGTTCCGGCGCAGACCCGCCAGCGAGCATCCGCTTTTGCACAGAGCGCGGCACATAATCGGAGACGCTGCCGCCCAGCCCCGCCACTTCCTTGATCAGGGTGGACGACAAATGGAGGTAGTGCGCCTCTGCGGGCAGGAAGACTGTTTCCACGCCGCTGAGCTGGCGGTTCATGGTGGCCATGGGGAGTTCGTAGTCGAAGTCCGACGAGGAACGGAGGCCCTTCACTATTGCCGAGACTCCACGCTGGCGGCAATACTCGGCCAGCAGACCGTCCCCAACGGGCTCCACCACGATGCCCTTGAGCGAGGCAAGCGTTTCCCGTGCCATCTCGATGCGGTCCCCCAGGCTGAACATGTACTTCTTCGCATAATTGGTGGACACCGCCACGATCACTTCATCGAAGAGGCCCGCCGCGCGGGCGATAACCTCGAGATGACCGTTGTGAATGGGGTCAAAGGATCCGGGGCAGACAGCGCGTCTCATGCACCGAACCTACCGCATCCGACGGCCGCGATACCATGACGGGATGCATCCACCGCGGGAACCTTTCCAACCTGCCGGACCGGCTCCATGGCAGCGCGCGGCCGCCGGCGCCAACCTCCTGGGATCCGCCGGACAGCTGGGCGTCACCATCTTCGAGGAGATGACCACACTGGCGGCTAAGACCGGCGCCATCAACCTGGGACAAGGCTTTCCGGACGAAGACGGACCGGCGGTCATCAAGGCGGCGGCGATGGCCGCCATCGACGCCGGTGCCAACCAGTATGCTCCGGGCAAAGGCATCCTCGAACTGCGTGAGGCTGTAGCTGTCCACCAGGAGCGGTTCTATGGGCTGGCCCCTGACCCGCAGACAGAGGTCATCATCACCACCGGCGCCACGGAGGGCCTCGCGGCGGCTCTGCTGGCTTTCGCGGCTCCCGGCGATGAGGTGCTGACCTTCGAGCCCTTCTATGACTCCTACGGCGCTGTCATCGGGCTATCGGGAGCCACGCATGTCACTGCTCCCCTGCTGGCTCCCGACTTCTTCCCGGACCTGGCCGCCCTCGAGGCAGCCTTCACGGACCGCACCCGGGTGGTGCTGCTGAACAATCCGCACAATCCCACCGGCGCTGTCTTTCCCCGGGAGATTCTTCAGCGCGTCGTCGAACTCGCCCGGCGGCACGACTGCCTCATCATCACCGACGAGGTGTACGAGCACCTCACCTTCGGTGCGGACCACATTCCGGTGGCCACCCTGCCCGGTGCCGCCGAACGGACCATCACCATCTCGTCGGCTGGTAAGACCTTTTCCTTCACCGGCTGGAAGATCGGCTGGCTGACAGGCCCGGAACACCTCGTCGCCGCGGTCCGCACCGTCAAGCAGTTCCTGACCTACAGTTCGGGCACGCCCTTCCAGGCAGCCATCGCCACAGGCCTGGGCCTCCCGGACGCGTTTTACCACGGTATTGCGGCAACGCTTCGGGAGAAGCGCGACATCCTCAGCGAAGGGCTCCGGGCCGCCGGTTTCGATGTTTTTACGCCGCAGGGCACCTATTTCGTCAACGTGGACACGGCGCCCCTGGGTATCCGCGATTCGGTGGACCTGGCCCGGAGGCTGCCCGCGCTGGTCGGGGTGGCCGCGATTCCCGTCCCGGTGTTTTGCCACCCGGCCGGCGCGGAACGCACCCGCAGCCTGCTCAGGTTCGCCTTCTGCAAGAAGGTCGAAGTCCTCGAAGAGGCGGCAGCACGCCTGGCGACCCTCAGCGGAAAACTCTGATGGCCGATGCCGGCAACCCGCGTGCCACCAGGTTCCTGCGGACCACGGGACAGCACGCAGCCATTGATCCCGACTCCTTCACCTCCGGCGCCTATGTCCTGAGCATCGGCGGGGCGGAGCAGTCGCACGTCAACCTCGCGCACCCGGAAGAGATCTTCTACGAATACCTCCGGCGGATCGGCCACCTCGTGGACCTCGCCGCCCCCGCAGGCCGGCCGATCACAGCCCTGCACCTGGGCGCTGGAGCGCTGACCCTGGCCCGCTACATCCAGGCGACGAGGCCCGGGTCGGTGCAGTACGCGGTGGAACTGGAACGGGAGTTGCTCGACTTCGTCCTCCAGCAACTGCCACTGCCCGACGGGACGGACCTGCACACCGTCATAGGCGACGCCCGGAACACCCTGGCCGACGTCGGCGCAGGACTCCGGTTCGACGTCGTCATCCTGGACATCTTCTCGGGACCGGAGGCTCCGGCGCACATCGCCTGCACGGAGTTCTACCAGGAGGCGCGGGCGCGCCTGGCGCCGGAGGGGGTGCTCATCGTCAATGTGGGCGACGAGCCGGCCCTGACACTGGTGCGAAGCCAGGCCGCTGCCATGCGCTCTGCGATGACGGACGTGGCCGCCTTCGCCGAAACCGGCATGTTCGAGGGCCGCTACCCCGGCAACATCATCCTTGCCGGAACGCAGGCAAGGTGGCCTGAGGCATGGACAGCCGAGTTGACGGCGCGGGGGCCCCACCCGGCAAAGGTTCTTGCCGGCGTCGACCTGGACGTGTTGTCAGGCTGAGCCCGCTACGGCCGGCCTGGCTCCTGCCCGTCAAGGACTGTGTCCGGCCCGATGGCATCCGGCACGGCAGGCTCGGCGAACCACAACCGGGTTTCGCCGTATTTCTTCTCGGCAAAACGCTCCACGCCCGCGGGCCAGCCAGGCTCCGGCGAACGGGAGGACCGTTCCACCACCACCAATGCCGCCGGCGCGAGGTGGTCCGCGAGTTTGCCCAGCACCGCTGACAACGCGGGCTCGTCCAGCGGATACGGAGGGTCCAGGAAGACAAGGTCCCAGCTGGCGGCGTCCTCCGCACGCTCAAGGAATGACTCCACCTTCGACCGGTGGACCGTCACGACTTTACGCCCCAGCAGGCCGTTCACGAGGTCGGCGTTTCGTTGGCACACGGCACTGGCTTTGGCATCGAATTCCACAAGGTCCACGGTGCCGGCTCCCCTGCTGCCGCTCTCGGCTCCCAACGCGCCGGAGCCTGCGTAGAGGTCCAGGACGCGGGCCCCGGCGATCACACCGAAGGCGTCGAGGCGGGAAAACAGTGCCTCCTTGACCCGGTCCGTGGTGGGCCTGGTGAGGGACCCGGGAACATTCGCCAGCGGGGTTCCGCCGGCGGCGCCCGCGATGATCCGGCTCATGGCCTCCTGCTATCCGCGTTCAAGGAACGCCTCCTTCTCGGGGTTGAGGTACTCGTCAATGGCCGCAGCGAGCAGCGGATGCTGCGCCAACGAAGGGTCCTTGCCGACGATTGCCTGCGCGTCCGCCCTGGCGCGGGCAATAATATCCTCGTGTTCAAGGACGCGCAGCAATTTCAGCGTGGAGCGGCCGCCTGACTGGGACGCCCCCAGGATGTCGCCCTCGCGCCTGAGCTTGAGGTCTTCCTGGGAGAGTTCGAAGCCGTCGGTGGTGGCTGCCACGGCGTCCAGCCTGCGCCGGCTGGGGTGCCCGGGTTCGAGGCTGGTTACCAGCAGGCACGTTCCGTTCAGCCCGCCGCGGCCTACCCGGCCACGCAGCTGGTGCAACTGGGAAATGCCGAAACGGTCGGCGTCGAGAATGACCATGAGGGTGGCGTTGGGGACGTCCACTCCCACTTCAATGACGGTGGTGGAGACCAGGAGCTTGATCCTGTTGGCCGTGAAGTCGGCCATCGCCGCCGATTTCACGGCCGTCTCCTGACGGCCGTGCAGCGGCGCCAGCGGGACGCCGGCCAGCGCCGGCTCCTGCTGGAGATGTTCGACGACGGCTGTTACCGATGCGAGTTCGCGCTCGTTGCCGCCGCTTTCCAGGTCAGCCGCGGACGGTTCCGCCTCACCGGGACTGAAGTCGCCGTCGTCGTCCGTTCCGATCCTGGGGCACACCACAAACACCTGGTGCCCGGAGTCGATCTCCTCCCGGGACCGCGACCAGATGCGGTCAGCCCAGCCCGGGTTCTCGGCCAGCCCCACCACGTGGGTGGAGATCGGCGCCCGGCCGGCAGGAAGCTCGTCCAGCACTGAGGTTTCCAGGTCCCCAAAGACGGTCATGGCCACAGTCCGGGGAATCGGGGTGGCCGTCATGACCAGCAGGTGCGGCGGTTTGCTGGCCTTGGATCTCAGGAGATCACGCTGTTCCACGCCGAAGCGGTGCTGCTCGTCCACCACGATCAGGCCGAGGTCGTAGAAGGAGACGTTGTCGCTGAGCAGCGCGTGCGTCCCGATCACGATCCCGGTCTCGCCGGAAGCGGCGTCCAGCAGGGCACGTTTGCGGGCCGCAGCGGGCATGGAGCCCGTGAGCAGGCTGACCTGGACGGCGTCCCCGGCCAGGCCGCCCAGCAAACCGTCCCGGGCCAGCATGGGGTCCCGCGACAAGACCCCCAGGGTCCGGCGGATGGAGTCGAAGTGCTGGGCCGCCAGAACTTCGGTGGGCGCCAGCAAAGCTGCTTGTCCGCCCGCATCCACCACCTGCAGCATGGCCCGCAGCGCGACGATCGTCTTGCCCGAGCCGACTTCTCCCTGCAGCAGCCGGTTCATGGGGCTGTCCTGCGCCAGTTCGGCGGCCAGGGTCTTTCCCACAGCTGACTGCCCGGCCGTGAGCGTAAAGGGAAGCTGCTGATCGAACGCTGCCAGCAGCCCGCCGGCGGATGGACGCCGGGCAGTGGCTTCCTCCGCGGCGAGCTGGGCGCGGCGCCGGGCCAGTGCCGCCTGCAGGACCAGGGCTTCCTGATAGCGGAGGCGGTCCTGGGCCCGCTGCCAGTCAGCCTGCGTCCCGGGCTTGTGGATGAGCCGGTACGCGTCGGCGACGGGCAGGAACTTCTCCCGGCGGACCACCGATTCCGGCAGCGGGTCCGCCAGGGACTCCAGGTCCACGGTTTCCAGGAGCGTGGCGATGACTTTTTGGATGGACCAGCTGCTGAGCTTGTTGGTTGCGGGATACACCGGAATGGGGATGGCCGCCAGCGTGGCTGGATCCATGTCCGGCATATCCGGGTCCTCATCCAGGAGGTCGAAATCCGGGTTGGTCAGGCCCAGTGAGGAGCCGTACCTGGTCACTTTTCCGGAGAACATCACCCGCCGGCCGGGCAGAAGCTGGGCCTTGGCCCGGTGGCTGCTGAAGAAGGTAATTTTCAGGGTCCCGTGCCCGGTGCCGGGCCCGACCGCCGACAGCCGCGGGCGCCCGTGCGATTCGGGATCGTCCGTGATAACGACGTCGGTAATGGAACCCCGGCGTGTGTGCATTGTGCGGGTGCTGTTGGAGAGGACCCGCGCGAAAAGCGTGACCTCCTCGTCCAGGGGCAATTCGCTGATGGGGGTCAGTTCCCCGCGGTTCAGGTAACGCCGGGGAAAGTAGTTCAGCAGCCCCCCGACTGTGGTCAGCCCAAGGTTCTTCTCTATGACTGCCGCGGAACGCTTTCCGATCCGGCGTTCAAGGGCAACGTCCAGGTCAGCGTTCATGCCCGCTGGAGTTCGCCGGAGCCGGTTCGGGGTCACGGGCCAGGGCGAGCTGGCTCACGGAAATGTCGCTGGGCTCGCCCAGGGAACGGATCAGCGCGACGGCGGGATCCGCATCGGGGACGTGGACGTGAACGCGCCAACGGTAGGCACCGTCGGTGCCGGCCGAGCTGTCCACCTGGCTCATGATGACCGAATCGCCGATCTCGTCCAGCCGCTGCCTGAGCGTGGCCGCGCTGAGCGGGGAAAGGCTGATGGTGCACATGACCTCAACACCGTCGTCGTCGGGCAGGTCAGTGTGGATGTGGGGATCCTGGACGTCGTAGCCGTGCAGACCGTCCAGGAGTTCGCCCTGGAGTTCGCCGCCCATCACGGCTGAACGGAGGCAATCCAGAATGAGGAGCATGCCGACGCCCCCGGCATCGACAACGTGGGCTGCCTCAAGGGCAGGCAATTGGCCTTCCGTGTTCACCACCGCTGCCAGGGCGCCGTTCACCGCGGCATCCAGGGCAAGGCCCAGGGCGTGGTTGCTGTGGTCGCCGTTATTTCCGCTGTCCACCTCGGCAGCGGCACGGGCGGCAGCTTCCATCACCGAGAGCATGGTGCCGGGTACCGGGTCGCTCAATGCAGACCAGGCGCGGATCTGGGCGCGGTTCAGGGCAGCGGCCAGGAGGGTAGAGGTCAGCCGCGGGTGACCTGCCAACGGCTCGGCCGCGGCGCAGAGAAAGACCGAGAAAAGCGTTCCGGAGTTACCCCGGGCCTGCTCCATGGCAGCCCGGCCGGCGCGGGCCAGGACCATCCCGACATCCCCTTGGCCGGCGTCGGGCTGGCCCGCCGCGTCGGTGTGCAGGGCACGGGCGGCTGCCCGGACCGTGAGGTAAAGGTTGGTTCCCGTGTCACCGTCGGCCACGGGAAAGATGTTGATGGCGTTAAGGCGGTCGCTATGGTTGCCAATGGCCGTTTCGGCTTTGTCCAACCATCGCTTCATCGCTTGCGCGTTGGCGGCAACCTTATTCTGCAAAGTGATCCCATCCCCGGGTACCAGCGGCGTGGCCCGCAATCGTAACGCCCGGGCCGGAGTTGATTCCCGGGGCTTGTACTGAGCCTATCGCAGTGAATCCGGGAGGCAGCTGAACGTCAGGGGGGAATGTGGCCAGCAGTCCGTGGTCTTCTCCCCCGCCCAGGACCCAGGCCATAGGGTCCACCAGCAAAAGGTCCGACGCCGGCCTGAGGCTTTCCGCCAGCCGGTCCAGGTCCGCCTGGTTCAGGTCAAGGACGGCATTGCTGGCCACGGCCAGCCGGGTTCCGTCCCGGACCAGTCCGTCAGAAATGTCCATCATGGCCGTAGCCCCGGTGGCCCTCGCCAGGGGACCGGCTGCCAGCGGTGGCCGCGGCCGGCACTGCACGTCCAGCAGTTCGCGCTGCTCCACGGCAAGTGCACCGGCGTCCCATTCCGATTCCAGGAGGGCAAGTCCGGCGGCGGCCCTGCCCACCGTCCCGGCCAGCGCCAGCACATCCCCCGCGCGGGCACCGGAGCGGAGCACGGCGTTTCCGCCTGCGAGGGTGCCGAGCACGGCCACCGTCACGGAGATCTCCCGGCCGCGGCCAAGGTCCCCACCTGCCACCGAACAGTTGATGGCCCCCAGGTCCCGGATCGCCGCGGCCAGGCCGCTGGCAAGGTCCTCCACCCAACTGACCGGCGTCTCCGGCGGCAGAGTGAGGCTCACCACCATGGAGGTGGCTGTGGCACCCATGGCGTTGATGTCACTGAGGTTTTGGGCGGCAGCCTTCCACCCGACGTCGAAGCCCGTTGTGCGGTACCCGTTGGTCCACCTGAGCCGGAAGTCCTGATCCTGCACCTGCGTATCGATGCTGATCAGCGTCCTGCCGTCCGGAGTGGAGACGATTGCGGCGTCGTCCCCCGGACCCAGCAGCGTTGAGGCACCGTGGTCCCCGCCCATTTCCAGCCTTGGAAAGATGCGGGTGAGCAACTCGGATTCGGAGAGCCCCGCAACGGTCAGGGGCTGTTCTGTCAAGGGATTTTCACGCACGCCCCTACGCTACAACGGCTGGCCGACATTGCTGTTCCGCGGCCCCGGCCCGGCGGCGGCCGGGTTCGGCGGCACACGGCAGCGGCACTAGGCTTGTTGGATGCACCGTCCCCGTTTGCCTTTGCCTGTCCGCGTGTCCGGGATCCTGCTGACCACCGCTCTGACCGGAGCCTGCCTGGCCGCCTGTTCCCCCGTGGTGGATGTGGCACCGGCGGCCGACGCAGCCAACCCTGCCTGCGCGCCCATGATGGTGGCCCTGCCTGATGCCATCGGCGACGCGGCGCTGCGCAAGACCAACAGCCAGGCGACCGCCGCGTGGGGCGATCCGTCCCGGGTGATCCTGCGCTGCGGCGTCAACGTTCCGGGCCCGACGACGGACCGCTGCGTCAGCGTGAACGGCGTGGACTGGGTCATCAAGGAAGGGGACGCAGCCTGGACCCTGACAACTTTTGGCCGCGAACCCGCCACCGAGATCCTCCTCACGAAGGACCAGGAGGCGATCAGTTCCGCTACGGTCCTGGCTGACCTCTCGGCCGCGGCCTCCAAGGTTCCGGCCACCCGCGACTGCGTGGGCCAGGAGGAACTGCAGAACCTGCCCACGAGCAAATAGGTCCCCTCAGGCAGGCCGGCGGTCCCCTGAAGTGCGTTAGCGCAGGCCCGTCTTCCGGTGCAGTGCGAGGTAGATCAGCTCATCGATAAGGTCCGCGTAGTCCAGCCCGGACGCTGCCCACATCTGCGGATACATGCTTTTGGGCGTAAACCCCGGCATGGTGTTGATCTCGTTGATGATCAGCTCGCCCTCAGCGGTATAGAAGAAGTCCACGCGGCTGAGGCCTTCGGCTCCGACAGCATCGAACGCCGCCGCAGCAAGCTCCCGCACACGGGCGATGGCTTCCTCCGGGAGATCGGCGGGGCAGCTCAGCGCGGCGGCGTCGTCTTCAACGTACTTCGCGTTGAAGTCGTAGAATTCATGGCTGCCGGCGGCAACGGAAATTTCGCCCGGCATCGACGTCCGGGGAGAATCGGTCCCGCGGCCCTCCAGAACGGCGCACTCAATTTCGCGTCCCACGATCCCTGCCTCGATGACCAGCTTGAGGTCGTGGCGGCGGGCTTCCCAGATGGCCGCATCCAGCTCTTCGAGCGAATCGACTTTGGAGATTCCCATTGAGGAGCCGGCCCGCGCCGGCTTGACGAATACCGGGAAGCCGAGTCGGTCCACCTGCTTGCGCACCGATTCCGCGTCCTTGACCCACTGGCGGTCCGTGACGGCGATGTAAGGCCCCACGTGCAGACCGGCTGCCTCAAAAACAACCTTCATATAGTGCTTGTCCATACCAACGGCAGATGCAAGGACTCCGGCGCCAACGTAGCGGGTGTCGGACAGTTCCAGGAGCCCCTGGATGGTGCCGTCTTCGCCAAATGGCCCGTGGAGCAGCGGGAACACCACGTCAACGGTGCCCAGTTCCTGCGGTACCGCGTTCGGGGAGGCAACAATGAGCTGGTGCTCTCCGCCGATCTCCGCCAGGGTGACCGTTTCGGACGACGGCTGGACCTCGGGCAGTGCGGAAGCGGACAAGGACCACTGGGCAGTGTCCCCCGCAGCCAGCACCCATTGCCCGGACTTGGCGATGCCGATGGGGATGACTTCGTACTTGTCTCTGTTGATCGCGCCCAGCACACCGGCGGCGGTCACGCAGCTCACAGAATGCTCGCTGGACCGTCCGCCGAAGAGCACGGCCACCCGGGGTTTGGCCCGGGGGGCAGAGTCCGTTGCAGTCAGGTTTTCATCGGACATCGTCAGTAATCGCCTTCGGGTTTCAGGTCCCGGGCCAGCAGCAGCGGCCCCAGTTGGTCTACGGAAAGTTTGCCGGCCAGTACGGCAACGACGGCAGCGGTGATGGGCATGTCGACGCCCAGCTTGCCGGCGAGTTCATGGACAGCCGGCCCGGATTTTATCCCTTCGGCCGTCTGGGTCATCTTCAGGGCCAGCTCATCGAGCGTGAGTCCCTCACCCAGCAGCCGTCCGGCCGTGTGGTTCCGGGACAGCGGTGAGGAACAGGTTGCCACGAGGTCCCCCAGACCGGCCAATCCGGCCATGGTCCGGGCGTCCCCGCCCAGGGCAAGAGCGAGCCTGGAGGTTTCAGCCAGCCCCCTGGTGATCACGGAGGCCTTGGTGTTGTCCCCCATCTGTTTCCCCTCACAGATGCCGACCGCCAGGGCAATGACGTTCTTGACGATGCCGCCGATCTCTACGCCCACGACGTCCGCCGTTGTGTACGGGCGGAAGTAAGGCGCCGTGCAGCTCCGGGCAATCCAGCCCGCGGCTGCGGCATCGGAACAGGCCACAACAGAAGCAGTGGGCTCTTCGCGGGCAATCTCCATGGCGAGGTTGGGACCGGACACCACCGCGATGCGGTCCGCCGGAATCCCCAGTTCCTCGCTGATGACTTCGCTCATCCGGGAGTCCGTGCCGAGCTCCAGTCCCTTCATCAGCGAAACAACCACGGCATGTGGGGAGATCAGCGGCTTCCATTCGCGCAGCTGCAGCCTGAGGGACTGGGCGGGCACGGCCAGGACCACCAGGTCCGCACCGGCGAGCACTTCAGCTACGTCGGTGGACGCGGTGATGCTGGACGGCAGCGGGATGTCTTTGAGGTACTGGACGTTCCGGTGGGAGGTGTTGATCTGCTCCACCACTTCGCTGCGCCGGCCCCACAGCCGGATGCTCCGTTGGTCCCCGGCGGCAGCGGCTGCATCGGCAAGGATCTTGGCGAACGTGGTTCCCCAGGAACCGGCTCCCAGGACAGCGACGGACCGGGCTGAACCCTGGCTGGCTCCGTCAGTGGTCATGTGGCATCAGCAGCGCCGTCAGGCTTCCCACGGCCCCGGATGCGGCCGCGTGCGTCCTGGTTTTGCTGCGAAGGGTCCCAGCGCTGTGCAGGCGGCTCCTCATTGCGCAGGCCGGCCAGCAACCCGGTTACGGCATCCATGATCGCATCGGTTGCCCCGGTCAGTGTGGCTTTGTCCAGGGGCCGCCCGGCAAACGCACTCAGGTCAACGGGCTTTCCCACCACTACCCGGGAGGTCTTGCGCGGGAACAGGTAGAACCGCTTCGCATAGCGCGGGAAGACCTCATGGGCACCCCAATGGGCGATCGGAACCACGGGGATCCCCCCTTCAAGGGCCAGCCGGGCTGCACCTGTATGGCCCTTCATCGGCCACATGTCGGGATCGCGGGTGAGGGTGCCCTCCGGATAGATGATGATGGCACCGCCGTCGGCCACAATCTCCTGGGCGAGCTGCAGCGAGCGGTTCGCCCCCGCCGTCGAACGTTCCACCGGGATCTGGCGGGTGGCCCTCAGGACCCAGCCCAGGACGGGAACCTTGAACAACCCGGACTTGGCCAGGAAGTGCGGCGGGCGCTGATTGTTATAGAGCACGTGACCCACGATCAGCGGATCGATCTCGGTGCAGTGGTTCGGTGCGGCGATGAAACCGCCAGCGGGCAGATTCTCCAGGCCCTCCCACTTCTTGTTCATCATGGCATTGAGCAGCGGGCGCACAATGGCAGCAACCATAAAGAGGGTGGCCTGGCTTTTGGCCGTTTCCTTCACGTGCCCACCGCTACTTTGTCGAGGTGATGTCGAAATCGGCGCCGAGGCCGGCCAGCTTTTCGGTGAACCGCTCATAGCCACGGTTGATGATGTCGATTCCCGTTACCCGGGAGACGCCGGTCGCCGCGAGGGCGGCGATCAGGTGGCTGAAACCGCCGCGCAGGTCAGGGACGTCGATGTCGGTTCCCCTGAGCGGAGTAGGCCCGGAGATGACGGCCGAGTGGAGGAAGTTACGCTGGCCGAACCGGCAGGGCACGCTGCCCAGGCACTCCCGGTGCACCTGGATGTTGGCGCCCATCCGGATCAGGGCGTCGGTGAAACCGAACCTGTTCTCGTAGACGGTCTCGTGGACAATCGACACACCCTCGGCCTGGGTCAGCGCCACCACGAGGGGCTGCTGCCAGTCGGTCATGAATCCGGGGTGGACGTCCGTTTCCAGGACCAGCGGGTTGAGCTTGCCGCCCTTGTGGTAGAAGCGGATTCCGTCCTCGCCGATGTCCATGCCGCCGCCCACCTTCCGGTAGGTGTTCAGGAATGTCATCATGTCCCGCTGTGAAGCACCCTCAACGAAGATGTCGCCGCGGGTCACGAGCGCAGCTGAGGCCCACGACGCCGATTCGTTGCGGTCCGAGAGGGCGCGGTGGTTGTAGCCGCCGAGGTCGCGGACCCCTTCGATGCGGATGGTGCGGTCAGTCTGGACGCTGATGATGGCGCCCATTTTCTGCAGCACGGCGATGAGGTCGATGATCTCCGGCTCAGTCGCAGCGCCGGACAGCTCTGTGATGCCCTCGGCACGGGTGGCGCTCAGCAGTACCTGTTCGGTTGCGCCGACGGAAGGATACGGCAGGGAGATTTTGGCGCCCTGCAGCCCTTTGGGGGCGGAGATGTGGATGCCGCCGGGGCGCTTCTCCACAACCGCACCGAACTGGCGAAGCACGTTCAGGTGGTAGTCGATGGGCCGGTCGCCGATCTTGCAGCCGCCGAGGTCCGGGATGAAGGCTTCGCCGATGGCGTGGATCAGTGGTCCGCACAGCAGGATGGGGATCCGGGAATCTCCGGCGTGCGCGTCGATCGCCGTGCTCGGGGCGGTCTTGGCCCCCTTCGGATCCAGGGTCAGGTCACCGCTGACGGCATCCTTGACCACCGTCACTCCGTGGAGCTGCAGGAGCGAGGTAACAACCTCTACGTCCTTGATCTCCGGGACGTTCCGCAACACCGACGGTTCATTGCCCAGCAGTGCCGCCACCATCGCCTTCGGGACAAGGTTCTTGGCCCCCCGGACGGTGACGCGGCCTGTCAGCGGGACTCCGCCACGGATTGTCAGAACACTACTCATATACCGGTTTCCTTACGATTACTCGCCCCAAAATCCTTGCAAAGGCTCCAGCTAAGCATAGGAGGTCGTGTTACCGAACCGAAATACGGCGTGCCCGGCGCGGTCGTTTCTCCTCCGGCGTACCGGACGGTAACAGAAGCAACGCGGGGTCACTCCAGGCCCGATAAGTCGACTTCATTGGGTGAGGAGTGACCCCGCGTTGGTTGGTTCTGCTCAGGAAAGGCGGGCGGGGAGCGTGGCGGGCATGAAGGACGGGCGGGTGGCCTCGTAGGCGGTGATGTCCTCTTCGTGCTGCAGTGTGAGGCCGATGTCGTCCAGGCCTTCGAGCAGGCGCCAGCGGGTGTAATCGTCGATCTCGAAGGGCGCCACAATGTTCCCGCAGATCACGGTCTTGGACACCAGATCAACGGTGACTTCTGTGCCGGGCGCGTTCTCGAGTTCCTTCCAGATCAGCTCGATGTCGTCCTGGGCGAGTTCAGCGGCCAACAGACCCTGCTTGCCGGAGTTGCCGCGGAAAATATCCGCGAAACGGGATGACAGGACGGTCTTGAAGCCGTAGTCCTTCAGCGCCCAGACGGCATGCTCACGGGAAGACCCGGTGCCGAAATCCGGTCCGGCCACCAAAACGGAGCCGGCGTTGAACGGCGCCTGGTTCAGGATGAAGGCGGGATCCTTGCGCCAGGCGGAGAACAGCGCATCCTCGAAGCCGGTGCGGGTGATCCGCTTGAGGTAGACGGCCGGGATGATCTGGTCCGTATCGACGTTGCTCTGGCGCAGCGGAACGCCGATACCGGTGTGGGTGGTGAACTTTTCCATGGCGGTCTCCTAGGCTGCGTCGGTGCGGATGGCGGCGGATTCGGGCGCCGGATCAAGGTCCGACGGCGAGCTAAGCGTTCCGCGGATGGCGGTGGCAGCTGCCACCACCGGCGAGACGAGGTGGGTGCGCCCGCCCTTGCCCTGCCGGCCTTCGAAGTTGCGGTTGGAGGTTGACGCGCAGCGCTCCCCTACCTCCAGCTGGTCCGGGTTCATGCCCAGGCACATGGAGCAGCCGGCGAAGCGCCACTCTGCGCCGAAGTCCTTGAAGACCTTGTCCAGGCCTTCAGCCTCGGCCTCCAGCCGGACGCGGGCCGACCCAGGGACCACCAGCATCCGGATGTTGGGGTCCTTCTGCCGGCCGCGGATGATGTCGGCGGCGGCGCGGAGGTCCTCCATCCGCGAATTGGTGCACGAGCCCAGGAAAACGGTGTCGACCCGGATGTCCTTCATGGGCGTGCCCGCCTCGAGCCCCATGTATGTCAGGGCGCGTTCAGCGGCGGCCTTGGCGTTTTCGTCGCCGAAGTCGTCCGGGGACGGGACCGAGGAAGAAAGCGAAACGCCTTGGCCGGGGTTCGTGCCCCAGGTGACAAACGGCTCCAGCGTGTCGGCATCCAGGTCCACTTCGACGTCGAAGGTGGCGTCGTCGTCGGTCCTCAGGGTGTTCCAGTACTCGACGGCGGCGTCCCAGTCCGCTCCCTGGGGAGCGTGCGGGCGGCCGGACATGTAGTCGTAGGTGGTCTGGTCCGGGGCCACCAGGCCGGCACGGGCGCCGGCCTCGATGGACATGTTGCAGATGGTCATCCGGGCTTCCATGGACAGCGCGCGAATCGCAGAGCCACGGTACTCCAGGACGTAGCCCTGGCCACCGCCGGTGCCGATCTTGGCGATCACGGCGAGGATGATGTCCTTGGCGGTGACGCCGGGCCGGAGAGTGCCTTCGACGTTGATGGCCATGGTCTTGAACGGCTTCAATGACAGCGTCTGGGTGGCCATGACGTGTTCCACCTCGGAGGTCCCGATGCCCATGGCCAGCGCACCGAACGCGCCGTGCGTGGACGTGTGGGAGTCACCGCAAACCACTGTCATGCCGGGCTGGGTCAGGCCAAGCTGGGGGCCCACAACGTGCACGATCCCCTGCTCGGCATCGCCGAGTGAATGCAGGCGGACGCCGAACTCCGCGCAGTTGTTTCGAAGCGTCTGGATCTGGGTCCGGCTGGTGAGGTCGGCAATGGGTTTGTCGATGTCCAGCGTGGGAGTGTTGTGGTCCTCCGTGGCGATGGTGAGGTCCGGCCGGCGCAGCGGGCGGCCGGCAAGCCGCAGTCCCTCGAACGCCTGGGGGGAGGTCACCTCGTGGACCAGGTGGAGGTCGATGAAGAGGAGGTCGGGCTGGGCATTGGCTCCTTCGCCGTCGCCTTTGCGCACCACATGTGCGTCCCAGACCTTCTCGGCCAGTGTCTTTGCCACGGCCATCTCCCTTCACTGCTGTTTGGCTGTTGAGGTCCACTGAATCAGCCCGGCACTGCAATCCGCCAGCCGAAACATTTGCATCTCAGATAATGAGACGGCAATATCATTACATGGACAATTCTAGTGGAGTCGGTGTCATTGATAAAGCAGCCCATGTGCTTGACGCATTGGAGGCCGGGCCCACCACACTCGCACAGCTTGTGGCAGCAACCGGCCTCGCCCGGCCCACCGTCCACCGGCTTGCCCTGGCACTGGTCCACCACCGCCTGGTAAGCCGGGATATCCAGGGCCGGTTCGTCCTCGGCAGCCGGCTCGTGGAGCTTGCCTCTGCAGCGGGCGAGGACCGGCTGATCGCCTCCGCCGGACCTGTCCTGATGCAGTTGCGCGACGCCACCGGCGAAAGCGCGCAGATCTTCCGGCGGCAGGGAGAATGGCGTGTCTGCGTTGCTTCCGCTGAACGCCCCATCGGCCTGCGCGACACCATCCCCGTGGGCACCCAGCTTTCGATGAAGGCCGGCTCCGCCGCCCAGGTGCTGCTTGCCTGGGAGGACCACGACCGGCTCCTGGAGGGGCTGCAGTCGGCCCGCTTCACCCCTACGGTTTTGGCAGGCGTACGACGGCGGGGCTGGGGCCAGAGCCTCGGCGAACGCGAGCCGGGGGTCGCCTCAGTCTCGGCGCCGGTCCGTGGACCGTCCGGACGCGTCATCGCCGCCGTCTCGATCTCAGGCCCCATTGAGCGGCTCACCCGCCAGCCGGGCCGCCTCCACGCCGAAGTGGTGTGTAATGCCGGCCGGATCCTGACGGACGCCCTGCGTAAGAACAACGACTGAGCTGCGTCCCTCCCCCGGCGTCGGCCCTGCCACCATTAGGCTGTCGGCATGACCAGCTACGCAGTCTTCCTCCGCGGCATCAACGTCGGCGGGATCAACATCAAGATGGCTGACCTCAAAGTTGCTTTGGAGGCCGCGGGCTTCGCCGGGGTGAAGACCCTGCTGGCCAGTGGCAATGTGGTGCTGGCCAGCGACCTGGATGTGGCCGGGGTCAAGGCGAAATGTGAGAAGTGCCTGCGTGACTCATTCGGCTACGACGCCTGGGTGGTTGTCCTGACGGCAGCGCGGGTTGCCGATCTGGTGGCCGCCTGCCCGTACCCGGAAGACGACAAAAGCACGCATACCTACATCACGCTGGGTTCGGACAAGGCCGTGCTGGATGAGCTGGATGCCGCCGGCGCAGCCCTCGAAAATTCAGAACAGCAGCGCCTCGGCCCGGAAGCATTGGCGTGGCTGGCTCCCGTCGGCGGGACCCTGGACAGTCCCTTCAGCAAGATCTCCGCCAAGCCCAGGTACAAGGCATCCACCACCACCCGGAACCTCCGGACCATGATCAAGGTCCGGGATGCTGCGGCAGCCCTGTAAACAGCAGAGGCTCCTAACTTGCCGCTGCAGACTTCAGGGCGGAATTGAATGATCTGAGCCGGGTCACTTCCACCTCAACAGGTTCCACCACCCTCCCCTGGGCAACTTCGGCCACGGCAACCCGTAGCCGTTTCCTTGCCCGGGCCGCACGCGCATTGGCCACCCCCGCGCCGATGAACTTCCCGGTTAAGGCAAGGAAGATCCCCAAAACCACGCCGCCGGCGATCATCAGCGTCGGTACCGGCCACCCCTCCACCCGGGGGACCTCAGGGACCGGCATCTGGAAGTAGGCAAGTCCGGCCAAGACGCCGAGCCAGCCCAGCCCACCGAGGGCTGTCAGCAGGGCGAGCCACTGAATCACGTTGAAAACGCCCCACCACCAAGACTTCCGGGAAGCCATCAGGTCGGTCCCGGCGATGGCCTGGTCCAGTGCGTCCGGCAGGGCCTCACGCCCTTCGCGGGCGGCCCCGCGGATCGCCGCGCGCCACGGCCCGGGGGCGCCCTCGCTGGCGGCATCGGCAAATTCGCGGACGGCGGCATCGGTCCGGGCCCGCTCCGGAGCACCCGCGGGCGGCAGCGATGTCCGGTTGAGTCGGGACGGGGATGAACTGCGCAGGTTAAGGCGCCGGAGCGGATCCATCCTGAACCGCACCAGCCACCGTGTTGCCGGCCATCCTGTGCGGCGCGTCGATTCGAGCCGGTAGGACCGGGCAACAGCACTCACCACCACCGGTACGTTCGCGGCTACGGCCAACTCGTCCGTAAGCCGTGCTTTCGAGGAAGAAGTGACGCCGGCGGCCTCCCCCTCGCCTGAGACCTGCCTCAGCTGCATCGAGGCTCGCGAAACGTCGGCGGCCAGCCGCTGGGAGAGCGCCTGGCGCTGCACAACGACACTTCGGATGGCGCTTCTGACGCGGTCGACGCCGGTGCCTCGTAGGGCGGACGCGCCAAGGACCTGCACCTTGCCGAGTCCGTCGCGGGCCAGGATCCCCTTAAGGGACTCCAGTACGGGCTCCACGTCGCGTTCCGGGAGCCTGTCCACCTGGTTGAGTACCACCAGGGTCACGGCGCCGTGAGCGGCCAGGGGTTTGAGGAAGTCATTGTGTACTGCGGCGTCCGCATACTTCTGCGGATCAAGCACCCAGACGAGCACATCCACCAGGCCCACCATGCGTTCGACGATTTCGCGGTTCGCGGCCCTGGTGGAGTCGAAGTCCGGGAGGTCCAGCAGGATCAGCCCGGTGCCCTCATCCGCGAACCCGTCCACCGGTACGGCATGGTGCCGGTTGCGGACGTCGAGCCAGTCCAGCAACGGTTCGCTGCCCTCTGCTCCCCAGATACCTGCCAACGGTTCGGAGGTTGTGGGCCGGCGAGCGGCCGCCGTCGCGATTTCAGCGCCGCTGACAGCGTTGAACAGTGAGGATTTGCCGCTTCCGGTGGCCCCGAAGAAGCCCACCACCGTATGGTCGGCGGACAGTGACCGGCGGGAGCTGGCGCGTTCGAGGAGCCGGAACACGTCCTCCAAGGCGGTCTCGGGCAAAACCCCTTCCGCGAGTTCGCGGGCTTCGTTCAGCGCCTCCAGCCTGCGGTCCAGCCGTGATGCCTCGCGGGCTACACTGTGGCGGCTCATGCCTGGTCTGCCAGGCGGGTGAGGGCCGCCGCGTGGCCTGCCAGGACCTGTGCGGTATCGGGAGCGCCGTCGGGGAAGCGGTCGAGGAACTTCTGTTGCTCCGCCTGAAGCAGGCGCTGACAGCGGGCATGGAGGTCTTCGCGCGCTGTCTGTGCCAGCCGGCGGACGGCGTCCTCACCGAACACGGCCTCCAGGAGTCTCTGCCCTACGACGGCGGTGCCTCCTGCCACGCCGATCTCCAGCCCGGTCAGTCCCGCAGTCATGGAGAACACGACGATCATGAGCGCTGCGCCGAGGCCGTTGATGCCGAACGAGAGCCATCTGGCCTGGGTGCGTTTGCCCTGGCCCTCCGTGCGGATGAGTTCCATCAGGGCCGCCTGCCAGGCCCGTATTTCCGCTGCCGCCTTGTCTGCAAAGCCCTGACTGGTGCCGGAGAGGTCCTCGGTGCCCAGCAACTGGCGCCCGGCGGGGTCAGAACGCCACCGCTGGTCGGTCTCTTCGGCGGCGTTGGCGGCCTCGTCGAGGATGACCGCCTGCAACCCTGTCTCGATGGCCACTTCGACCCGCACGGCCGGCATGGGTTCGCCCCGGAAAAAGGCTCCCATGCGGTCACGCAGCCGGCCGACGTTCTGCTCAAGGGTCCGGAAGAACTCCCCGGTTCCCACGAAATCCTGCCACCGCGCGAGCACCTCACCGCGGAGCAGGGCGCCGTCTTTGGTGGCGTCCAGAATCCTGGTGACGGCATCGCGGTAGGAGTCCCTGGCGTCGGAGCGAAGCGTCGCAGCGGCCCGCTCCTGCTCCTGGACGGCCTGCGCCACAGCGCCTACCCGCCCGGCGAGTGCCCTGACTGTCCCGTTCAGCGTGCGCCGGGCAATCTCGGACCGCCCTGCCGAATCGGCCGCCAGTTCCCGGAGCCAGCTGCGCAGCGGCTCTACGGACTCCGGCGGCAGCATGCCCAGGTCATCGAGGTATGTCTCCCGCACGATGAAGAGGCCGGCACCTCCGAGGCCTTCCTGCTTCAGCAGCGCGCGCAGGTCGGCGCTCACTTCAGCTTCTGCCTCCTGCGGCACGCGGTCCAGCACCACGGCCACCATGATGTCCCGGGACGCAGCGTTCAGGAGCAGCTTCCACGGGACGGCGTCTGCGTAGCGGTTTGCCGTCGTGACGAAGACCCAGAGGTCTGCGGCAGCGAGCAGCTGCCCCGCCAGACGCCGGTTGTCATCGGAAATGGAGTCGACGTCCGGAGCGTCCAGCAGTGCGATCCCTTGCGGAACCGCGGCATCCGCAACCAGCACGAGCGAGGAGATGGCTTCCGCGTCGGGAGTTGCTCCCGCCCGGCTGGCAGGGAGAGGTTCCGTTGAAATGGTTCCCCGGATCCGGCTGAGGGTCGGCAGGACCCTGTGGCCCTCGAACCAGCCAGCGTCGTCGGGATGATGGAGCAGGATTGGCTGCCTCGTGGTGGGTCTGATAGCCCCCGACCGGGTGACCGGGTGGCCCACGAGGGCGTTGACCAGGGTTGATTTTCCGGCACCGGTGGAACCGCCGACGACGGCAAGCAGGGGTGCGTCCAGGCTGCGGTAGCGGGGCAGGATGTAATCGTCCAGCTGGGCGACGGCGTTACGGGCGTCCTGGCGTGCTTTGTCGACCCCGGGCAGGGCCAAAGGCAGCGAAACAGCGGAGAGATCCTCCCGCACCGATTCCAGCAAGCCCACAGCAGCTTCGGCTGCCTGGCTTGGCGGGCGGGCCGGGAAGGCCTTGGGTGCGCGGCCCGGCGGCGGAGGAAGATGCGGGCCGGGCTCATCGGTGGAGGTCACAGCAACATCATGCCAGTTGGTGTGACATTCCCAACGGGCCACGGCGGTTCGTTCCACAACTAAAAAACGGCCCCGGGCTGATGCCCGGGACCGTTTTCCAATGGTGACCCCAGCGGGATTCGAACCCGCGTTACCGCCGTGAGAGGGCAGCGTACTAGGCCGCTATACGATGGGGCCGCGTACTTCCAACCGGCTCTTAGCCGGTTTGCTAAGCGAGTATTTCACACACTCAGCAGGTGTTTCAAATCAGCAAGCCGATTCAAAACCCCTGATCCGCTGCGCAATTCATGCGACCGAACCAGAGCTGGGATACCAGGACTCGAACCTAGAATGACGGTACCAGAAACCGTAGTGTTGCCAATTACACCATATCCCAATGATACTTTCGCCCCGGTTTTGCAGGTCCAAACCCGCGCTCCCGGCGCCTCAGCACGAGTAATTACTCTACCCGACACCTTTGTTGGGCACAAATCGAACCGCCGCCTCTCCCCTGGGAGCACTCCCCGGCTCCGCGCCTCGGCGGACTGTCGCCAAAACCCTTGCAATTCCGGTGCTGACAAGTTTAGGCTCGGTAAGTTACCAGCGAGTAACAACTCCTCCCCCAACCCACATGAGGGCAGAGCAACGGCCATTTTCAAGTGTTAGCTGCATCACAATGGCCGGGTCGGCAGCAGAGCCGCTGCCGGTGAGATCGTCGAGAGGAACACCCTGTGCCGCATAGCCGTGTCGCCACCACCCCGCCCCGAACCAGGGCCCAAAAGATTGCCATCGCCGTCCTGGCGTTGCTGCTGATTTCGCTGCTGGCCTTCTACACCCTGGTCACAGGACGGATCACTGACGGATCCGCCAAGCTCAATGTCGGAGCCGGGCAGGCTGCGGCCGGCGCCCAGCAGCTCAAGGATGGCGCAGGCAAGCTCGCCGCGGGTGCCGGCCTGGCCGACACCGGCGCCGGCAAACTCTCCGAGGGGGCGGAAAAAATCCACGCCGGAATCGCCGGCAAGCTCGCCCCCGGCGCGGGCCGGCTGCAGGAAGGCGCCAGCCACCTAGCCGAGGGCGCTGTCAAGATCGAGACCGACGTCAACAACAAGCTCGCCCCCGGCGTCTACCAGGTTGACGATGGTGCCCGGAAGCTCGCCGCCGGCGCCATCCAGCTCTCCGCCGCTTTGACGCCTACTGCCGCCGGCAACACCGAAAACAACCTTGCCGACGGCGCCACCCAGCTTGATGCCGGAACCGCCCAACTGGCGGACGGAACAGGCCGGCTCTTGGCGGGCACCGACCAACTCGCCGCCGGCACCGGCCAGCTGGAAGCCGGCACCAACCAGCTCAAGGGCTACCGCGGCGCTAACAACAGCCCGGAGGCCGGGACCGGAACGGCCGCGCTAGCCCAGGCGCTCGAACTGCTGAACGCAGCTGCCAACGATCCAGCCCAGGGGCTGGTCCCCCTCGCCCTGGTCAAGGACAAGATCGCCAAAATCCTCGCCGGCGCCCAGAAGCTGGACGCCGGTGCCTCACAGCTTCAGACCGGCGCTGCAAAGTTACAAACCGGCGCCGCCCAGCTGCAGACCGGAGCCGCCCAGCTCAACGCCGGAGCAGGCCAGCTGCATGCCGGTACCGGCAAGCTCACCGCGGGGTTTGCCACCCTGGCGGGCAAACTGAACAGCCGCGATCCCAACAGCCCCGGCGTCGTGATGGGCACCCAGCTCCTTGCCGACGGCACCGGGAAGATCCGCGTCGGCATGGACGGCGTTCCCGGGGACCCGGAGCATCCGGGCTTGCTCATGGCAACGGCCAGGATGACCGATGGCAGCTCGCGGCTGGCCGACGGTACGGTGGCCCTGAACACCGGCATCAAGGGCGATCCCGCAGACCCGGCCAACCCCGGCCTGCTCCAAGGTTCGACGGCCTTGGCATCCGGGGCTTCCCAGCTCTCCGACGGCAACACCCAGCTCGCAGCCGGCTCCAGCCAACTGTCAACCGGTGCCGACAAACTGGCCGACGGCAACGCCCAGATCTCGGCCGGGACCGGCACGCTGTACTCCAGTGCCGCCGCCGTTTCGCCGTCGCAGATGATGAAGAACGACATCACCGTGGCCCTTGCGCTCGTGACGTTCCTGGTACTGGGTGCCATGATGGCCTACCTTGGGCTCCGGAGGCGGAGGCAGGTGCGGGAAGCCGACTGATCCCTCCACACAAACGGCCCGGCCGGAGGATTGATTCCTCCGGCCGGGCCGTTTGTCATCTCCGGCCGGGATGACAGGTCAGGCCAGCAGAGCCAGCAGCGATGTGACTTCGTTCCCGGCAAAGCCGGGCGCATGTTCTCCTCCGCGGTTCAGCCATACGCCCTGCAAGCCAGCCGCCGTCGAACCTTCCGCATCGAGGAGCCGGTTGTCACCGACGTACAGCGTCTCCCCGGCACCGGTTCCGAGCCGGCGCACTCCTTCAAGGTAGATCGCGGGATCCGGCTTGGGCACCCCTACGGTGTCGGTGCCGACCAGAATCCCGATGCGCTCCAGTCCGGCCGCGTCCAACTTAACCCTCTGGTAGTCGTGGACGTTGTTGCTGACCGCGCCATAGGGAACCCCGGCCGCGTCCAGCGCGTCCAGCAACGGCACCACGTCGTCGAAGGCGCGGATGTAACTGTGCTGGAGGCTGGCGTAGGAGCTAACCCAGTGATGCGCCGCATCGCCGTCGTCGAGCTCGACGCCAAAGTGTCCCAGTGCAGCCCGTCCCCGCAGCAGCCGCTGCTCGTTGAAGCTCAGTTCACCGGCAAGATAGCGGTCGTAGTAGTGCGTGGTTTCGCGGGTAAATATCCGGCCGAACTTCTCCCAATCGTCCTCGGCGAGGTTCGGCAGCAGGTGTTGGCTCACGTCACGCAGCGCCGTCGTCATCGCAAACTCGAGATCCACCAGGGTGTCGTCGATATCAAAGAGAACCCCCCGGATGGTCCCAAAGCGCGTCGCCAGGACTCCTTCAGCGGCGGTACCGGTCATGCTCATCAGCCGCGGAAGGTGCGGAGTCGGCCCAAGGATGAGTCTTTGCCCAGGATCACCATGGATTCGAACAGCGGCGGGGAGATGCGGCGGCCGGAAATGGCAGTGCGTACCGGTCCGAAGGCCAGCCGTGGCTTCAGGCCAAGGTCCTCCACCAGCGCCTGCTTCAGGGCGGTCTGGATGTTTTCCGTATTCCAGTTCTGAAGAGGCTCCAGTGCTGCCAAAGCGGCATCCAGGACTTCGGTGAGGTTTGCCGGCAGCCCCTTGCGTGCGTCATCGGCCACGTCAATGGCGTCATCGGCCTTGAAGAGGAACGCCAGCATCTCGGGAGCTTCACCCAGCAGGGCGATGCGCTCCTGCACCAGAGGGGCAGCCTCGGTCAGGATCTCCTCCTGGCGCTCCGTGAGCGTCTCCCCTACATAACCGGCGGCGCGCAGGTACGGGACCAGGCGGGCGCGGAAATCCTCGGGATCGAGCATGCGGATGTGAGTGCCGTTGATGGCTTCTGCCTTCTTGATGTCGAACCGAGCGGGGTTGGCCAGCACATCGTGAACGTCGAAATTCTCAATCAGCTGGTCCACTGTAAAGATGTCTTCGTCCGCGGAGAGGCTCCAACCCAGCAGCGAGAGGTAGTTCAGCAGACCCTCCGGAATGAAGCCGCGGTCCCGGAGCAGGAAGAGGTTGGACTGCGGGTCACGCTTGGAGAGCTTCTTGTTGCCTTCCCCCATCACGTACGGGAGGTGGCCGAAGACCGGCATGTACGTGGCGACGCCGATTTCGATGAGCGCGCGGATCAGCACCACCTGCCGCGGCGTGGAGGAGAGCAGGTCCTCGCCGCGGAGGACGTGCGTGATGCCCATCAGCGCGTCGTCCACCGGGTTGACCAGGGTATAGAGCGGCGAGCCGTCGGCGCGGACAATGACGTAGTCCGGGATGCTTCCTGCCTTGAACGTGATCTCTCCGCGGACCACGTCGGTGAAGGTGACATCCTCGTCCGGCATCCGGACCCGCAGGACGGGCTTGCGGCCATCGGCCTTGAAAGCGGCAACCTGTTCGTCACTGAGCTCGCGGTCGAAGTTGTCGTACCCGAGTTTGGGGTCGCGGCCGGCAGCGCGGTGGCGTGCTTCCACTTCCTCCGGTGAGGAGTAGCACTCGTAGGCGTACCCGGCCTCAAGGAGCTTCGCCACAACGTCCTTGTAGAGGTCCAGGCGCTGTGACTGCCGGTAAGGTTCGTGCGGGCCGCCGACCTCCACGCCCTCTTCCCAGGTGATGCCGAGCCACTTCAGCGCTTCGAGCAGCTGCTGGTAGCTTTCCTCCGAGTCACGGGCCGCGTCAGTGTCTTCAATCCGGAAAACGAACGTGCCCTTGGTGTGCTTGGCGTGGGCCCAGTTGAACAGGGCGGTACGGATCAGCCCGACGTGGGGGGTGCCGGTTGGTGACGGGCAGAACCGGACACGGACAGGCGTTTCAGCAGTGACGGAGGGGAAGGAGGTATTGGACGCGGAGGCAGTAGTCATAGTGGGTCCAACTTTACCGCGTGGCGCCTTCCCGGAAGTCAGGTGGCGTCAGCGGCGGACCACGGGGTTGGACAGCCGTCCGATGCCCTCGATTTCCACCTCGTACCGGTCACCGGCAGTGACAAGGCCGACGCCGGCCGGGGTGCCGGTCATGATGACATCGCCGGGGAGAAGCGTGAAGGCATGCGAGACGATGGAGACGAGTTCACGGACGCCGCGGATCATCTGGCTGGTGCTGCCATCCTGCCGGAGCTCGCCGTTCAGCCGGCCCTGGATCCGGAGGTCTTCAGTATCGAGTTCGGTTTCGATCCACGGGCCAAGAGGTGCCGACGTGTCGAAGCCCTTCGCGCGGGCCCACTGCAGGTCTGTTTTCTGGACGTCGCGGGCTGTGAGGTCATTGCCGCAGGTGTAGCCGAAAATGACGTCGTCCACCCGGTCCTCGGGGACGTCCTTGCAGATCCTGCCGATAATCACGCACAGCTCGGCCTCGAAAGATACCTCGTCCGAGAATTCCGGGAGCACGATCGGATCGTTGGGGCCGATCACGGAGGTGTTGGGTTTCAGGAACAGCAGCGGGTGCTGCGGGACTTCATTACCCAGTTCAGCGGCGTGTTCGGCGAAGTTACGGCCGACGCCGATCACCTTGCTGCGCGGAATGATCGGGGCAAGGAGCCGGACGTCTTCAAGCTTGTGCCTGACGTGGGTACGCTCCACGCCGTTGAAGAACGGGTCACCGTTGATGACAGTGACTTCCTCACTGCCGGACTCGCCTTCAACAACGCCGTACAGGGGATCAGAATCGACTACAAACCGGGCAATACGCATGGTTCTTACCCTACAGTCTTGGGCCGCGCAGGTAGTGGAGCTGTGCCGCAACCGACATTTCCACGGCCCGCCTGAGGTGGGGCTCGACGTCGGCATACACGGCATCCGCGACGGCGGTCACCTCTGCATCCAGGCCAAGGCGGTCAAGGGCAGCGCGGATCTGCTCCAGCCGTTCCAGGCGGTGCTCACGGTAGGCGCGCGAGACGGCCGCCAATGAGGGAAGCATGGGCCCGTGGGCCGGCAGGACGGTTGCAGCGCCAAGCGCTTCGAGCCGGTCCAATGACTGGAGGTAGTCCCCCAGTGTGCCGTCGGGGTAGTCCAGCACCGTGGTGCCCCGGCCCAGGATCGTGTCGCCGGTCAGCACAGAGCCGTCGGGGCCGTCCTCTGCAAGGTGGAAACACACCGAATCGGACGTATGTCCGGGCGTGGCCACCACCCCGATCACCACCCCGGCGGCCAGGATAGTTTCGCCGGCCTGCAGTGGCTGCCCGCCGTGGCAATGCCGGGGATCCGCCGCCCGGACGGGAGCGCCGGTCAGCTCCTGGAGCCGCAGCGAGCCGGCCGTATGGTCAGCATGCCGGTGCGTCACCAGAATCAGCTCAACCGGACCGCGGCCGGCCAGAGCCTGGAGGTGACGTTCGTCTGCGGGGCCGGGGTCCACCACTACGACGGATCCGGACCCGGACCCGGTTGCGGTTATCAGATAGGAATTGGTGCCCTCCAGGCTCATGGGCCCGGGATTAGGAGCCAGGAGGGACGTTGCCAGGGTGCTGCCGGGCTGTGGACCGCTGCTCGAGGTGGAGTTCACCGCACCATCTTCGCACCGGGAGAGGAATAACCGGGACACCAATGCGGGTTATGGCTCCTGAACCCCACCGTCTACAGAGAGCGTCCAGACACCCATGAGCACCACACCCAAGATTTCCCTGGCCGAACTCCTGGCAGGCGCCGACGCCGCCGGCCATGACCATGCTGCAACGGAGAAGAACACTGGGCTCCAGCACATTCACAACCATGCCACCGGAAGCATCGTATGGTTCCCCACGTGGAAGAAATTCCGCGAGACCACTGACTGGAGCGAGGCGGTGGAGGGTGTCGCCGAGGATTTCCGTTCCGGTTCGGCTCCTGCGGAAGAATCGGCCAGGGCTTTCCTGGCAGAGGACCTGCTCATACTCCTGAACCGGGCAGCTGCCTCCAGCGACGCAAACATCTTCGTCCAGGAGAACCTCACGCACCACCTGACCCGGACCTGGGCAGCGGGCGACGCCGTCGCGACTGCGATGGGGACCGATCTGCCCAGCGGGTCCACCACGCCTGCTATCTTTGTCGGCTACCCCTACGACGTCTACGCGCAGGACGGCGGCGCATTCGCGACGGCACTCTGGAACGACGTCATCGATGCCCGCCGCAACCGTGCACTTGCGGAAGAAGCGGACCGCAAGGCCCTGAAACCGGTCTCCCGCAAGGCACTCAAGAACGCTGCCCGGAAGGCAGCCCGCCGCTAGGCCGCGCCGCGGCCCGTGCTCAGCCCCACACCCTGAAAACAGCAACGCGGGGTCACTAGATGCCCAATCCGACGGCGGGAAGGCGCATCAAGTGACCCCGCGTTGCTTGGGATCAGGGGTTGTGGGATCAGGGGTGGTGGGGATCAGGCCAGGCGGGTCAGCCAGCCGTGCCTGTCCGGCACGGTACCGGTCTGGATGCCGAGCAACTGCCCGCGGATGGCCATGGTGGTCTCTCCGGCCATCGCGTCCTCGCTGCCGATGAATTCGGTGTTGTCCTTCAGCACGCCAATGGGCGTGATGACAGCGGCAGTACCGCACGCAAACACCTCGGCGATCTCGCCTGAGGCAACGCCTTCACGCCACTCATCGAGGGTGATCTTGCGTTCTGTGACCGTGCGGCCCATGTCCTTGGCCACCTGCATCACGGAGGAGCGGGTGACGCCCTCCAGGATGGTGCCGGTGAGCGCCGGAGTCACAAGAGAGCCGTCCTTCATCACGAAGAACACGTTCATGCCGCCGAGTTCTTCGACAGCATTGTCATTGAACTGGTCAAGGAACAGCACTTGCTTGCAGCCATGCGCCTCCGCCTCCTGCTGGGCGATCAGTGAGGCCGCGTAGTTGCCGCCGCACTTGGCAGCCCCGGTGCCCCCGCGGCCTGCGCGGGCGTATTCGCGGGAGATCCAGATGGACACCGGCTTCAGTTCCCCGCCGAAGTAGTTGCCGGCCGGGGAGGCGATCACGCGGAACGACACTTCCCGCGCGGCGCGGACACCGAGGAACGCTTCCGTGGCAATCATGAACGGGCGCAGATACAGGGCCTCTCCGTCACCGGAAGGCACCCATTCCCTGTCCACCGAAACGAGTTCGCGGATGGCGCTGAGGAAGTATTCAACCGGAAGCTCCGGCAGGGCGAGCCTGCGCGCGGACTTGTTGAGCCGTGCGGCGTTGGCCTCAGGGCGGAACGTCCAAATGGATCCGTCAGCGTGGCGGTAGGCCTTGAGCCCTTCGAAAATCTCCTGGCCGTAGTGCAGCACCGCTGCCGACGGGTCCAGGGAGATGGGTCCGTATGCTTCAATGCGCGGGTTGTGCCAGCCGCCCTCGCCATGTTCATCGACGCTGTAGTCCACCACCGCGGTGTGATCGGTGAAGTAGTTGCCGAACCCCGGGTTGGCCAGGATTGCTGCGCGCTCTTCAACTGACTTCGGGGTTGCCGAGAGCTGCTGGTTGAATTCGACGCCATGGGCAGTCTGAGTCATGGTTCCTCCACGATCGGCTGCCCTGGGAGCCCGTTCAGCGTTGAACAGCAGGGCAGCATTTGGTGATTCGAAACAAGCTTACGCCCGTTGGCAGCGCCTGCAGGCCGGGCTACAGCGCCGCGGTGATGGCGTCGCCGACCGCACTGGTGGTGCGTGCGCCGCCGTCGCGCATTTCGACGTCGGCGATCACTGCCGCTTCTATTTTCCGGGCCGCTTCGGTGTAGCCGAGGTGGTCCAGGAGCAGGGCTGCGGAGAGGATGGCTGCGGTGGGATCCGCTTTCTGCTGGCCGGCTATGTCCGGGGCGGAACCATGGACCGGTTCGAACATGGAAGGCGCGGTGCGGTCCATGTTGATGTTGCCCGAGGCGGCCAGCCCGATGCCCCCGGTGATGGCAGCGGCCAGGTCCGTCAGGATGTCGCCGAAAAGGTTGTCCGTGACAATGACGTCGAAGCGTGACGGGTCGGTGACCATAAAGATCGTCGCGGCGTCCACGTGCAGGTAGTCGTGGGTGACCTCAGGGAATTCCTTGGCCACAGCCTCGACCGTGCGCTTCCACAGGTGGCCGGCGTAAACCAGGACATTGTGCTTGTGCACCAGTGTCAGGTGCTTGCGGTCCCGGGCGCTGGCGCGGCGGAAGGCGTCGCGCACCACACGCTCCACGCCATGGGCGGTGTTCAGCGAAACCTCGGTGGCCACCTCGTGCGGCGTGCCGGCACGCAGGCTTCCGCCGTTGCCAACGTAGGGGCCTTCGGTGCCTTCACGGACCACAACGAAATCAATGGTGCCCGGGTTGGCCAGCGGACTTCCAACTGTGCCGTAGAGCTTTGAGGGCCGCAGGTTGACGTAGTGGTCCAGGCTGAAGCGGAGCTTGAGGAGCAACTCCCGCTCGATGATGCCCGAGGGGATCCGGGTGTCGCCGGGGGCGGCACCCACAGCGCCGAACAGGATGGCATCCCTGCTGCGCAGGTCTGCCAGTACCTCGTCCGGAAGGGTCTCGCCGGTTTCCAGCCAGTGCTCGGCGCCGAGCTTGTAGTGCGTCTGCTTGAGGACGGCGCCTTCGGCCGCGACTGCCTTTTCGAGGACCTTCAATGCCTCGGCTATGACTTCGGGGCCAATACCGTCACCGGGAATGACAGCCAGATTTATCGTCGATGCGCTCATGCTTTTCAGCGTAACGAAGTCATCCACATACTGGTCAAGTCGTCTCACAATCCGAACACGCTTCGCGACGCTGTCTCACTTGCTGCACGAAAACAGAAGACGCTCCCTCCATCTCTTGGCGAAAGTGAAAGAGCGTCCTCCAGCAACCCGCAGGTAGTGATGGAGCGTCGTTGGGGATCAGGCGTCAGCCGGTTCCTCGTACTTCGGGAAGACGGGGGCAGGTGCCGGCAGTACGGTTCCCGGAACGATCGTCGTGCTCAGTGCCGAGAACTGGCGTGCTTCGCCCGCAGGCTGGCCGAGTGTATCCAGGAGCGCTGAAGTGGCGGTGGGCGTCACCGGCTGCGCCAGGATCGATACCATCCGCAGTACCTCCAGCGTCACGTACAGCACGGTATTCATGCGTTCGACGTCGGTCTTCCGCAGGACCCAGGGTGCCTGCTCGGCGAAGTAGGCGTTGGTATCCCCCAGTACACCCCAGATGGCCTCGAGAGCGCGGCTGAATTCCTGCTTTTCGAAGGCGGCCCTGGCAGTCTCCAACAAGCCCCCGGCCTGCTCCAGGATTGCGGTGTCCTCTGCCGTGAACCCGCCCGGCGCGGGGACCAGGCCGCCACAGTTCTTGGCCACCATGGACAGCGAACGCTGCGCGAGGTTTCCGAAGTTATTGGCCAGGTCCGAGTTCATGCGACTCACGATTGCCTCATGGTTGTAGCTGCCGTCCGCACCGAACGGTACCTCGCGGAGGAAGAAGAACCGCACCTGGTCAAGGCCGTACTGCTCCACGAAATCGGCAGGAGCCACCACGTTGCCCAGGGACTTGGACATTTTCACACCGTTGTTGTTGAGGAAGCCGTGAATCATGACCCGCTTGGGCAGCTCAATGCCGGCACTCATCAGGAAAGCCGGCCAGTAAATAGCGTGGAAGCGTGAGATGTCCTTGCCGATGATGTGGACGTCGGCGGGCCAGTACTTTTTGAACTGGTCGGATTCCACATCGGGGTAGCCCACACCGGTGAGGTAGTTGGTCAGCGCGTCCACCCACACATACATGACGTGTTTGTCGTTACCGGGGACAGGAACGCCCCAGTCGAAGGTGGTCCGGCTGATGGACAGGTCCTCCAGGCCGCGCTTGACGAAGCTGATGACCTCGTTGAACCGGTACTGCGGTGCACCGAATTCGGGCTGGGCCTCATAGAGCGCCAGGAGCCGGTCCTGGTAGGAGGACAGCCGGAAGAAGTAGCTCTCCTCGGCGGTCCAGGTCACCTCGGTGTCCGTCTCCTTGGAGTAGCGCACGCCGTCGTCCTTGACCACGGTGTCGTCCTCGACATAAAAAGCTTCGTCCCTGACGGAGTACCAGCCCTCGTATTTGGACAGGTAGATATCGCCGTTGGCTTCCATCTTTTTCCAGATGGCCTGGGAGGCGGCGTAGTGGTCAGCGTCCGTGGTGCGGATGAACCTGCTGTAGGTGATGCCCAGGGCGGCGTGCGCCGCCTTGTAGACCTCAGCGTTGCGGTCCACAAGTTCCTTGGGCGTCATGCCCTCCTTGTCCGCCGCCTGGGCGATCTTCATGCCGTGCTCGTCCGTGCCCGTCAGGAACATCACGTCGTAGCCGTCAAGCCGCTTGAAGCGCGCCATCGCGTCCGCGGCGATGTACTCATAGGCGTGCCCGATGTGCGGCACACCGTTGGGGTAGGTGATGGCCGTGGTGATGTAGAAGGGGGTTTTCTCTGGAGCGCTCACGTGCGGACAGTACCTTTGGGTGCGGAGGGACAGGCTAGATAAGTTCAGTCAGCGTATCGCTCAGGCGGACCAGTTCGTGGTCATGTGAAGCGACCAGCACTGCGATTCCGTCCGAGGTGGTGTCCTTGAGGATGCTGATGATGCGGTTGGCGGATGCACGGTCCAGGCTGGCGGTGGGCTCATCCACCACCAGGACGCGTGTGCCCAGGATCAGCGCGCGGGCGATGGCCACGCGCTGGCGTTCGCCACCGGAGAGCTGGGCCGGGCGGTGCCGCATGCGGCGGCCCAGGCCGACGAGGTCCAGGAGGTCCTTGGCCATGTCGCGGCGCTGGTCCACTTCACCGTCGGGGACGGCAGGCAGCAGCACGTTCTCGAGGGCGCTCATGCCGTCGATCAGGGCGCCGCCCTGGTCCACGTACCCGATCAGGGCACGACGGCGGTCGGCGATTTCGTCGTCGCCCATGCTCTCGAGGGAATCCCCTTCCCAGAAGACCCGGCCCGACGTCGGAAGCGTCAGTCCCGCACCGACGGTCAGGATGCTGGTCTTGCCGGAGCCGCTTCGGCCGGCCACGCAGTGCATCTCGCCGGCGTGGAGCGTCAGGTCAAAGCCCTCGACGACGCTGACGGCTTCGGCTCCGCCCTTGCCGCCGCCGTAGCGGATGGTGATATCGCTCAGCTCCAGCGGCGTGCCGTGGTCCGCTGATTTGACGATGGTGTTGGCGCGGGTCTGCAGCGGCGCCTCAACCGAGCCGGACCTCCGGCTCCGGTGAACATTCGTCTCGTTTGTCATTGGACCACTTTCGTTGCAATCGGTATCCAGCAAAGTACAGCCACCAGGCCGGCGACTCCGGCCCAGAGCGCGGCATAGGGTGCCAGGAGCAGCCCGATGCCGAGCGCCCCAATGACGCCCAGCGGCAGGGCCACGGTGCCCACCAGCGCGTTTTCGAACAGGCGGACCTGGCGGAGCATGTCCGGGTTCCAGCCCATGGCCTCGAGAATGCCCAGGTACTGGCGTTTCGCGTTGAGCTCAAACCTGCCGGTGACCAGCGTCAGGATCAGTCCCACCAGTACGCCGGCCAGTGCCAGGAGCATGCTCGGCAGCGCGATGCTGGCTGCGGCCAGTCCGCTGAGCGCACTCGCGCCGGCCGCACGGGGAATGTCGATGAGCAGAGCCACGAGCCCGCCCACGGCGGCGCCGAATACGCCAACCGCAACGGCAAGGGACAGGCTGTTGAACTTGTTGGTGCTCAGCTGGCGGTTCGCGAAAGTCAGGGGTGAGTCCACCGGGATCAGCCGTTCGTCATGCTGGGGTTCCTGGTCCACAACGTCCCTGTGGCGCAGCTGCTGGGCGGCGAAGAAGGCGGCCGCGGCGTACAGCACCAGCACGGAGGCGGACACGATGGCGGTTACCAGGCTCCAGCTCACGAGGCTCAGGATGATTCCTGCGACGGCGAGCAAGGCCGCACCGACACCGAATTCCTCAAGTACCCAGTTCCGGATCCGCCGCTGGGTCCAGCCCATGGCCCGCAGGGTGCCGGCTTCACGTTTACGCTTCCTGATGTAGCTGACGGTGGAGGCACCGGTCAGGAGGGCTGCGCCACAAAGCGTCAGGAAGAGCAGGGTGACGTTCGTGCCGGTCAGTGAACCGGAGACGGCATCCGCGGCGTTCTGCCTGACCCACGACTGCTGGACCGTGCCAAGCGCCGATTCCTTGCCGGCGCCGTCCTTTGAATATCCGGGCACGAAAATGCTGGCGTCTTCCCGCGCGGAGCCGGCCACAACAGTGGCTTCCAGCCCCATCGCGCGGATCTCGCCGGCCAGCTTTTCAACGTCCGGCTGGGCTTCCTTCCAGCTGCCGGGCGCCTTGGCCCGAACGCGGACGGCATCGATCACGGCGGCGTTGTTTTTGTAGCCACGGGCTGCGGCGAGGCCGTAGTAGTCAGTAATGGCGCCCGCAGACTGGCTCGCCAGACCGGTGGCACTGAGCGAGGGCTTGAGTTCTGTGGCGGTGACCGTCTTGCCCTCGGCATCTTTGGTGAGGGTCAACGGTGTGGGGTCGTAGCCGCCCAGGGGAAGCCGGTTGACGTCGCCTGCGGCCTGCTCCACGGCGGAAGGGTCAAAGGTTCCGTAGACCATGGCCAGCGGCGCGGCCAGCTTCTCCCCCGTTGCCAGGTCTTCCCGGTAGGACCTTTCATCCACGGGTGCGCGCTGGGTCTGGTCCACCGGTGCGCCGTTGGCACCCTTTTCGGGCAGGCGGTTGACGGTGACCCAGTCGCCCGGGACGGCGGTCTTCGCCACTGCCCCGTTCGCGGCTGCTTCGCCTTCCGTGTATCGCGGGGCCGCCGCAAAGTCCGTGCTCCAGGTCGCAGGGGTGTAAAGGCCCTGGTTGAAGTTACCGCCGCTGCCGAGGAGGCCGGAGTGATCGGTGGATCCGGGCCAGGACAGTGCGAAGGGATCCTTGGACACGAAGGGCAGGTAGTCCTTGCCCAACGAGCGGGAGGCCGTGCCGACTTCCTTCACCACCTTGCCCGCGGAGTCGATTTCCTCGATTTTGACGTTGTACTTGAGGTCCGTGGACGTGCCGGAGCGGACGATCAGGGGAATGGCCTGCGAGTCGGCAGTGAGTTGTCCGCTGCGCTTCGCCTGCTGGTACTGCGTCATCAGCGGCGCCCAGTATTTGAGCTTCACACCGAGGAAGTCAGGGCCTTCCTTCAATTCGGCCATGCTGATGCCGTTGGTAAAGAGGCTTTCGAAGTGGCGGCCGATAGCACCGGCGTTGCGGGCATCGGCCGGCGGGGCCTTCTCCAGGGGTGCCAGGAAGTCCCCTGCCGTGCCGAGCAGTGCCCGCTCGGAAACGGGGTCGACGGCGACGACGGACTCCGTCACCTCAGGCGAGAGGGGCAGGGAGACCGAGAGGTTGAAAAGGTTGTGTTCGGAGCCTCCGGCCGGTGCGGGGAACTTGATGCCCGTCTCGCCGGCGGGAGGGGCTATGCGGATGCTGGTGCCGCCGACGGACTGCTCCTGGACGAGGCGGGCTTTGCCCAGCTTGCCCTCGGCGGAGGACTTGAACAGGGTCTGCTCTGAGACACCGTCCGAGCTCACGGCGCTGGCGGTCAGGCGGTAGCTCTTGGCGGTGTCGCTCAGAACCGACTCTGCGGCCGGCCACTTGCTGGGGTCCGTGGCCCCAGCTGCCTGATCAGTGGTGGCGGTTCCGGCCAGCCCCGAGTTGTAGCCGAGGTAGTCCATGGCGTCGAGCCGGGGAGCCTCCAGGTTCTGGGTCACGCGCGAGACCAGGCTGATCGGGGCCGCGACGGAGGTCCCGGTGAGCTTCCGGATCTCCGCAAGCTGGTCGAAGCTGATCCCGCCGCCACCGTTGGCGATCTCCGGCTGCATCAGCGCGCCGGAGCCCGCCTTGGCCTGAACGAGGACGTCATAGAGACCCCGGGAGTTCTCATCCACCGTCCTGTTTAGCGCGGCCTGAGACTGGCCTTGGACGAGGACCGACAAGCACATGGCTGCGATCAAGATGGCCGCGGTCAGCAGCAGCACTTTGCTTCTGATGAACCTCTGGACGGCGTTCATTGGGCTCCCTGAAACCTGGATTGCGTGCGCACACCACGGTCCGCGGGCGGCGGACATGAAGGCATTTCCTGCCTGGTGTGCAAAAGTATTGGCCGGTCTGCCGGCGCTGTCCTGAAACAGGACCTAGCCATTGTAAGCAGACCGGCCAATCATACGTGGCCGGCGTTAAGGATCGGCTCACGCGTAGTTCATGGCAGTGCCGTTCTTAGTCTTCGAGGTCCACTTCGCGGACCATCTCGGCCCCGATGCCTGCCTTGATTGCATCCAGGACCTGCTGGGGAACTGAACTGTCGATCGTGAGCAGGGCAAGGACCTGGCCGCCTTCGGCCTGCCGCGCCACCTGCATGCCGGCGATGTTGATGTTGTTCATGCCCAGGATGTGGCCGATGGTACCGATCACACCCGGCCGGTCGGCATAGGAAACCACCACGAGGTGCTCGCTGATGGGGATCTCAACGTCGTAGCCGTTGACTCCCACCAGCTTCTCCACCTGCTTGGGTCCGGTCAGGGTGCCCGCCACGGAGATCTGCGAGCCGTCACTGAGGGCACCACGGAGCGTCAGGACGTTCCGGTAGTCCTCGGCGTCCGGGGTGGTGATCAGGCGGACGTTGATGCCGCGCTGCTCAGCGATGACCGGAGCGTTGACGTAGGACACCTGCTCGGTGACGACGTCGGCGAAGATGCCCTTGAGGGCGGCAAGCTCCAGGACCTTGACGTCCAGGGCAGCGATCTCACCGGCCACTTCGACGTCGATCTGGGTCACGGACGCATGGGTCAGAGCGGTGAAGATCCGGCCCAGCTTTTCGATCAGCGGAATGCCGGGGCGGACGTCGGGAGCAATCACGCCGCCGGCAACGTTTACAGCGTCCGGAACGAGCTCTCCTGCCAGCGCCAGCCGCACGGACCTGGCCACGGAGACACCGGCCTTTTCCTGGGCTTCGTCGGTGGAGGCACCCAGGTGCGGGGTGACCACAACGTTGTCCAAGGCGAAAAACGGCAGGTCCGTGCTGGGCTCTTTCACGAAGACATCCACTGCTGCCCCTGCGATCTGGCGGTCCTCCAGTGCTGCGTAGAGCGCCTCTTCATCCACGAGGCCACCGCGGGCAACGTTGATGACATATGCGGTGGACTTCATTTTGGTGAAGGCGTCGGCGCCGAGCATGCCGACCGTTTCCGGCGTCTTGGGCATGTGGATGGTGACGAAGTCGGACTGGCTGAGCAGTTCGTCCAGGGTGACGAGCCTGACGCCCAGCTGGGCGGCGCGGGCCGAGGTGATGTAAGGATCGTAGGCGAGGATCTCGGTGTCGAAACCCTGAAGGCGGGCGGCAACCAGGGCACCGATGCGGCCCAGGCCAATGATGCCGACCTTCTTCTCGAAGAGTTCGATGCCGGTGTACTTGGAACGCTTCCATTCGCCGTTCTTCAGCGCCGCGCTGGCCTGCGGAATGTGACGCGCCAGGCTCAGGATGTGTCCGACCGTGAGTTCGGCGGCCGAGATGATGTTCGACGTCGGGGCGTTGACCACCATGACGCCGGCCTGGGTGGCGGCTTTGATGTCAACGTTGTCCAGGCCGACGCCGGCACGGGCGATGACCTTGAGGTTCTTCGCGGCGGCGATGGCTTCGGCGTCCACCTGGGTGGCGGAGCGGACCAGGATGGCGTCCACGTCGGCGATGGCGGAGAGCAGCTGGGAGCGGTCGGCGCCGTCGGTCTGGCGGATTTCGAAGTCCGGGCCCAGTGCCTCGATGGTGGCGGGCGAAAGTTCTTCGGCGAGCAGTACTACGGGTTTTGACACGGCTGATCCTCTGCGTTGCAGTCCTTGGGATGGAACAAGTCTAGGCCGACGGAAAGGCCGGGCTCACATTGTTAAGTGTGAACCCGGCCTCTCTGTCGTTATGTGCAGGGCTTCCCTGAGGTCCACCCTGGCGTTTGTCCTAGCGGGCTACGGAGCCTTCGGTGTAGTCATCGCTGGTCTTGATCCAGGAGAAAAGCTTGCGCAGTTCGCGGCCGGTGGCCTCGATCGGGTGGTCTTCACCCTTCTTGCGCAGTTCGGCGAACTCGGGTCCACCGGCATCCTGGTCATCGATGAAGCGCTTGGCGAAGGTGCCGTCCTGGATGTCCTTCAGGACAGCCTTCATGTTTTCCTTCACCTCGGGAGTGATGACGCGGGGACCGGAGACGTAGTCGCCGTATTCCGCCGTGTCAGAGACGCTCCAGCGCTGCTTGGCAATGCCGCCTTCAACCATGAGGTCAACAATGAGCTTGAGCTCGTGCAGGACCTCGAAGTACGCAACCTCCGGCTTGTAGCCGGCCTCGGTGAGGACCTCGAAGCCGTACTGGACCAGCTGTGAGGTACCGCCGCAGAGGACGGCCTGCTCGCCGAAGAGGTCGGTTTCGGTCTCTTCGGTGAAGGTGGTCTCGATGACGCCTGCACGGGTGCCGCCGATGGCCTTCGCGTAGGACAGTGCCAGTTCCCGGGCCTTGCCGGAAGCGTTCTGCTCCACGGCGATCAGGTCGGGCACGCCGCGGCCGGCTTCGAATTCGCGGCGGACGATGTGGCCCGGGCCCTTGGGGGCTACCAGGGCCACGTCGACGTCTGCCGGCGGCTGGATGTAGCCGTAGCGGATGTTGAATCCGTGGCCGAAGAACAGGGCGTCGCCTGCCTGCAGGTTGGGAGCAATGTCCTCGGCGTAGACGTGGCGCTGGACCTGGTCCGGGGTGAGGACCATGATGAGGTCGGCTTCGGCAACGGCGTCGGCAACGTTGAGGACCCGCAGGCCCTCGGCTTCCGCCTTGGCACGGGACTTGGAGCCTTCCTTGAGGCCGACGCGGACGTCGACGCCGGAGTCGCGCAGGCTCAGGGCGTGGGCGTGGCCCTGGGATCCGTAACCGATGACGGCAACGGTGCGGCCCTGGATGATCGACAGGTCGGCGTCGTCGTCGTAGAACATTTCAGTCACTTTGGGTGTCTCCTTTTGAGTGGATTCTCTGGTGTAAACAGTCTGTTGTGTTGCGGTACTGCACGGGCTGGGTGCTGCGCCTAGGCGCTGCGCAAAGCCCTGTCACTCATGGAGCGGGATCCCCGTCCAACGGCCAGCGTGCCGGACTGCACAATTTCGCGGATGCCGAAAGGCTCGAGCACTGAGAGCAGCGCGGTGAGCTTTTCGGGGTGGCCAGTTGCTTCAATGACCACGGAGTCTGTGGAGACGTCAACCACTGAAGCGCGGAACAGGTCTGCAGCCTGGGTCACCTGCAGGCGTGTTGCGGCATCCGCACGTACCTTGACCAGGATGTGGTCTCGCTGCACGGAAGATTCGGGGGTCAGCTCAACGATCTTAATCACGTTGATCAGTTTGTTGAGCTGCTTGGTGACCTGTTCAATGAGGTCACCGTCTGCGTCGACGACGACGGTCATCCGGGACATGCCCGGAACTTCCGTCGGGCCGACAGCCAGGGAGTTGATGTTAAAGGCACGGCGGGCGAACAGGCTCGCGACGCGGGTCAGTACGCCGGGCTTGTCTTCGACCAGAACGGACAGTGTGTGGCGGGTCATGATCAGTCCTCCTCTTCCCATTCCGGGGTCATGTTGCGGGCAACCTGGATCTGGTCATTGCTGACGCCGGCGGGCACCATCGGCCACACCATGGAGTCGGGGCTCACCACAAAATCGATGACCACGGGGCGGTCGTTGATTTCGAGGGCTTTCTGGATGGTGGCATCAATGTCCTCGTCCCGCTCACAGCGGAATGAGGCACAGCCGTAGGCTTCACCGAGCTTGACGAAGTCCGGGATCCGGACAGTTTCATGGCCGGTGTTGAGGTCGGTGTTGGAGTAGCGGCCTTCGTAGAACAGGGTCTGCCACTGCCGGACCATGCCGAGTGAGGAGTTGTTGATGATGGCAACCTTGATGGGGATCTTGTTAATGGCGCAGGTGGCCAGTTCCTGGTTGGTCATCTGGAAGCAGCCGTCGCCGTCGATGGCCCAGACCACGCGGTCCGGCTCCCCCACCTTGGCGCCCATGGCCGCGGGAACCGCGTACCCCATGGTGCCGGCGCCGCCCGAGTTGAGCCAGGCGTGCGGGCGCTCGTATTTGATGAACTGCGCGGCCCACATCTGGTGCTGGCCCACACCAGCAACGTAAATGCCCTCCGGTCCGGTGAGCGCCCCGATGCGTTCGATGACGCGCTGCGGGGCGGTGAGTCCGTCCTCCGGCTCGGTCCAGCCCAGCGGGTAGGTTTCCTTCAGGTTATTAAGGAACGCCCACCACGTGGTGAGATCCGGAGTGCCGGCTGCCTCGAACTGCGAGCGGACGGCCTCGGTGAGTTCAGGAATGATCTCCTTGACCGACCCCACGATCGGCACGTCCGCCGTGCGGTTCTTGGAGATTTCGGCAGGATCGATATCCGCGTGGATCACCTTGGCGTTCGGTGCAAAGGACTTCAGGATGCCGGTGACGCGGTCATCGAAGCGCGCTCCCAAAGTAATGAGGAGATCGGACTGCTGCAGCGCCGTCACCGCCGAAACGGTCCCGTGCATGCCCGGCATGCCCACGTGCTGCGGGTGGGAGTCCGGGAACACGCCGCGGGCCATCAGGGTGGTGACCACGGGTGCGCCGGTGAGTTCCGCCAGTTCACGCAGCTCAACGGATGCGTGGGCCTTAACGACGCCGCCGCCCACGTAGAGAACCGGCTTACTGGAAGCCGCGATCAGCTTGGCTGCCTCGCGGACCTGCTTGTTGTGCCCACGGGTGACCGGCCGGTATCCGGGAAGGTCGATCTTGGGCGGCCAGGAGAAGGTCATCTGCCCCTGCTGGGCGTCCTTCGCCACATCCACCAGCACGGGGCCCGGGCGCCCGGTCGAAGCCAGGTGGAAGGCCTCCGCCATGACGTGCGGGATGTCGTTGGGGTCGGTCACCAGGAACGAATGCTTGGTGATGGGCATGGTGATGCCCACGATGTCTGCTTCCTGGAACGCGTCGGTGCCGATCACCCCGCTGGACACCTGGCCGGTGATGGCCACCAGCGGCACGGAGTCCATGTGGGCATCCATGATGGCGGTAACGAGGTTGGTGGCACCGGGGCCGGAGGTGGCGATGCAGACGCCCACCCGGCCGGTAACCATGGCGTAGCCTTGCGCGGCGTGGCCGGCTCCCTGTTCGTGACGGACCAAAACGTGGTTCATGTTGGAGGCCATCAAGGGGTCATAGGTAGGCAGGATCGCGCCACCGGGCAAACCAAAAATATCGTCGACGCCGAGTTCTTCGAGCGAGCGGACAATAGCTTCTGAACCGGTCATCACCGTTGGGGGTACAACGTTGTTCGGTCCAAGGACAGGAGAGACTGCGGCAAGCTCGACGACGGCGTCAGCCGATCGGTCGGCACGGTCCGGAGCTTTAGGGGCTCCAGCGGACTTTGTAGCCATCAGCGAGGGGCTGATAGGCGATCCTTTGCTCATCGGACTCTTCCTTGTGGATCATCTGTGGTTCTGTCGAAACTGCGGAAATAAAAAAACCCCTCAGCCTGGCGGCTTTTCGAGGGGTTGCGCGTGACTGTTCGTTACCAGTGGAGGCTATGGAGCCACGCGCTTGGTAAGGACGACGACTGCTTCTGCAGCGGCGCAGCTTGTAACGAATGCGATCATGCGTTCAGTTTTCCCTCTGGTGGG
Organism: Pseudarthrobacter cremeus; assembly: GCF_051857465.1. Lineage (NCBI taxonomy): Bacteria > Bacillati > Actinomycetota > Actinomycetes > Micrococcales > Micrococcaceae > Pseudarthrobacter > Pseudarthrobacter cremeus. Next base: position 741,757 of record NZ_JBPZHC010000001.1, read on the forward strand.
AAGCGTGTCAACGAAGCGAAACGCGATCTCACCATGTGGACGTCGTTGTCCACGGGCCGGGCGCTGCTTTCCGCGCCCGGCCGTCAATTCATACGGCGTTACCCGCAGTATGCGCCGGTGGAGGCGCTGTGCACCAGCTTGGCGTACTTGGCCAGGACGCCCTTGGTGAACTTGGCCGGCAGCGGTTCCCAGCCGATCCTGCGGGACTCGAGTTCGGCCTCGTCCACCAGCAGGTCGAAGGTGCGCGCCCCGATGTCCACCCGGATACGGTCGCCGTCCTGGACGAAGGCGATGGGGCCGCCGTCGACCGCTTCCGGAGCGACGTGGCCGATGCACAGGCCGGTGGTGCCACCGGAGAAACGGCCGTCCGTCAGGAGCAGGACGTCCTTGCCCAGACCGGCACCCTTGATGGCTCCGGTAATGGCCAGCATTTCGCGCATGCCGGGGCCGCCCTTGGGGCCTTCGTAGCGGATGACGACGACGTCCCCGGCCTTGATCTTGCCGTTGTCCAGCGCGTCCAGGGCACCCTGCTCGCGCTCGAACACGCGGGCAGTGCCTTCGAAGACGTCGGCGTCGAAGCCGGCACTCTTGACCACAGCGCCTTCCGGGGCCATGGAACCGTGCAGGATGGTGATGCCGCCGGTCTTGTGGATCGGATTGTCCAGGGCCCGAAGGATCTTGCCGTCCAGGTCCGGCGGGTTGATCGCTTCGAGGTTTTCGGCAACGGTCTTGCCGGTGACGGTGAGGCAGTCGCCGTGCAGCAGCCCGGCGTCGAGCAGTGCGCGCATGATGACCGGCACGCCGCCGATCTTGTCGACGTCGGTCATCACGTAGCGGCCGAAGGGCTTCAGGTCACCCAGGTGCGGGATTTTGTCGCCGATGCGGTTGAAGTCCTCGAGGTTGAGCTCAACTTCGGCTTCGCGGGCGATGGCGAGCAGGTGCAGCACGGCGTTGGTGGAACCGCCGAAGGCCATGGTGACCGCGATGGCGTTCTCAAACGCCTTCTTGGTCATGATGTCCCGGGCGGTGATGCCGAGGCGGAGCAGGTTGACCACGGCTTCGCCTGACTTGCGGGCGAACTCGTCACGACGGCGGTCTGCCGAGGGCGGGGCGGCTGAGCCCGGCAAGGACATGCCCAGCGCCTCGCCGATGCATGCCATGGTGTTGGCCGTGTACATGCCGCCGCAGGCGCCTTCACCCGGGCAGATCGCCTTTTCGATGCGCTCCAGGTCTCCCAGGCTCATCTTGCCCGCGGCGCAGGCACCGACTGCCTCGAAGGCGTCAATGAGGGTGACTTCCTTCTCCGAGCCGTCTTCGAGCTTGACCCAGCCCGGCATGATGGAGCCGGCGTAAAGGAAGACGCTGGCCAGGTCCAGGCGGGCCGCTGCCATGAGCATGCCCGGCAGGGACTTGTCGCACCCGGCGAGCAGGACCGAGCCGTCGATCCGCTCAGCCTGCATGACGGTTTCCACGGAGTCGGCAATGACCTCGCGGGAGACCAGGGAGAAGTGCATGCCCTCATGCCCCATGGAGATGCCGTCAGAGACGGAGATGGTGCCGAACTGCATCGGGAAACCGCCGCCCGCGTGCACGCCTTCCTTGGCGCCCTGGGCCAGTCGGTTCAGGGAAAGGTTGCAGGGAGTGATTTCGTTCCAGGAACTCGCGACGCCGATCTGGGGTTTCGCGAAGTCGTCGTCCCCCATTCCGACCGCCCGGAACATGCCGCGCGCAGGGGCTGCATGGATCCCGTCGGTGACAACCCGGCTACGGGGTTTGATGTCGATCTTGCTCTCAGTTGCGATCTGGGTGTCCTCACTCATGGGTGAAAGTCTATTGCTCCAGACAGGACCCCAAAGACCGTAATGGCCCTGTTAAGCAGAAAAAGGCACATATTTCGATCAAATGCTGGACTTGCGTCTCAAATATTGAGACAGGGGGGATGCTCGGGACAAGTATCGGCAGCGAAAGACCCGTGGGGAGCACGGGTTTACCTGGCATCAGTGCGCAGCGACACCAAACCTAGACAGTCACGTTCGCGCCGACGTACCGTCAGGGAAACGGCAACCCTGCCATTCGTACTGAAGGGCCCCGCTATGGATTTTGTCTTCTGGATTATCGTCATTGTGCTCATCATCGGCGTCGTGTGGTGGCTGTTGAACCGCAGCAAATCCTCAAAGGGGGGAAGCCCTGTGCCGGGCCGGGCGGAAGGCGGGCTCTCACGCGGCGGCGCGGCCGCATCAGCAGAAGCCGCCGGTACAACAGGGATACCCGGTGCGGCCGGTTTCGGCAGTCCAGCCGAACCGGCACCCCCGACGACGGCGGACGAGGCCCCTGAACCGTCCAGCCCGGTTGCGCCCCGGGAAACTGCGCCACTGCCTGAGACCGCCGGTGAACGGGCACATGCAGAACCTGACGTCCCCGGACCGGCCCACGGTGTTGAACCACGGGATGCCGGACCCACCAGTGGTAGCGTGCCTGACAACGTTGATGTGGCTGGCAAAGGTGCTGCAACCGACCGCGGTCCTGAGACAGACCGGGGCGCCATAACTGAAGAGGGCGAGTGGGACACCCAGTGGTCAGAAGCCGACGGCTCTGCACACGCGGCCACCCACAAGCCCGTCTCCCGCGATTCATCGGGCGCCGGCGCCACGCAGTTGCCTCAAGCACCTCCGGCGGCCGAAACCTCCTACGTTCATCACCCGGAATATACAGAAGCCCATTCGCCCACGTTGCCCGGCGCCGAAACGGCCGCGGCCGAAGCAGCCGATGAAGCCGGGAAGACCGAACCGGCCGCGCCTGGGACCCGCGTGGCTCCCGGCGAGGCCCGTGCCGCCACCGAGGCCCCACCTGCCCCCGCCGGGACGGGACTTCCGGACAGCGCCCCTGAAACGGAAACCTCTGACAGTGCCAGGTCATCCGCGGCGGTGGAAACAGCCGCCAGCCACGTGGCCGAGCCTCCAATGGCAGCTGTGGAGCACGAAGGCGCCGCAGAACCGGCCGGCCATTTGGCTGCGGACCAGCCCTACGGCGCGGGCTCAGCCTCACCGGGCCCGGACGGCAGCGGGCCGGCGGACTTCGACGTCAAGGGCGATGCCGGGGCGATGGTCTACTACGAAGAGGGGCACGCTGACTATGAGCAGATCAGGGCCGACGTCTGGTTTGAGTCCCCGGCACATGCAGAGGCGGCCGGGTTCCGCGCACCCCGGCGGATGCGTCTCTAAGGCCGCCCACCTTCCGTTCAGAGGCTCCCTGGCGGCCCCTCCGCCAGGGATGCCCCGGCGCCTGGCCCTCAGCATTGCGCTCGGCATGGCCGTCTTACTGGCAGGGTGCACAGGTGATGGCGATAAGGCCCCGACCGGCAGCAGCACCGAAGCCGGAACGGCAACCGCAGCGCCCCTGTCAGTAACAGGAAAGCTTGACCTCCATCTCGAGATTCCGTGGGCGGCGGTTTTCCTGCCGAATGGAACGGCTGTCATCTCCGAGCGTGACACCGCGCTGCTGAAGGCAGTCCGGGACGGCCGTGCGACGACGATTGGCAAGGTCCCCGGCGTAGCACCTGCGGGCGAAGGAGGCCTGCTGGGACTGGCCCTCTCCCCCGGGTTCACCACCGACCGCTATCTCTACCTGTATTTCACGTCCCCACAGGACAACCGCATTGCCCGGGTGGAACTGGCGGAGCGGCCTGACGGGTCGTTGGCCTTCGGCAACCCTGACGTGATCTTCACCGGCATCCCCAAAGCGTCCACGCACAACGGCGGCAGGATCCGGTTTGGACCGGACGGCTTCCTTTATGTGGGCACGGGGGACTCGCAGCGGCGGGAACAGCCACAGGACCCCACTGCCCTGGGCGGGAAAATCCTGCGGCTGACTCCCGAGGGGGAACCTGCACCCGGCAACCCGTTCGGCAACGCCGTCTACAGCCTGGGCCACAGAAACGTCCAGGGACTGGCCTGGGACGGCGAGGGCAGGCTCTGGGCCAGTGAATTCGGCCCGGACGTCAACGACGAGCTCAACCTCATCGAACCGGGAGCCAACTACGGGTGGCCGGCTGTCACGGGAGCGCCGCACCGGGAAGGGTTCCGCGACGCCAAGGTGGTGTGGCCTGCGACGGCGGATTCCTCGCCCAGCGGGCTGGAAATAGTCGGGTCCACCGCCTTTCTGGGCGCCCTGCGCGGTCAGCGCCTGTGGACCGTCAGCCTGGCCGGCGAAGACGCGAGTGCGCCTGTGGCTTATTTCACACGCGAGTACGGCAGGATCCGGGACGTTGTCGGCACGCCCGACGGCGGTTTCTGGCTGCTCACAAACAACCAAAACCCCGATTTTGTGCTGGTTCTGACACCCGGGGATTGACCGTGGAGAGCAGTAACGCGTCGATTTCACATGGGCCGGAAGTTCGTGTAGAGTTTCATGTCGTTGCGGAGATCAACGGGGAAAGAAAAAGCCCGGGAGATCACCACAAAGAGATGCACCTCTAGCTCAATTGGCAGAGCAATTGACTCTTAATCAATGGGTTCCGGGTTCAAGTCCCGGGGGGTGCACCAAAGAAACCCCGTCTTCATCGGCCAAGGCCGTGAGGGCGGGGTTTCGTTTTGCCCGGAGATTACTGCGGGGGAATTTATGGCTTCTCTCTTCGCACTGACGAACGTATGACGAAGAGCACCCGTCGGTTACCCACGGATGGGCGGCTGCGCGGGTCGGTCGTGTGGGGCGTCAGTGCTGTGTCATCGCCGGGCTCCGGATTCCCCTGTAGGCTGCCACGACGCCCACCAGGAAAATGACCACCGCGAGGTAGATCAGGCCGAGGTGCCCCAGCGTGGCCAAACCCCAAGGGTAGTGCGCGGGGAGGGCCACGGCGAGCCCGACGACCGGAACGATAACCGCTGTGGTGAACGCCCACAGTTCTCCGCGCCTCACCCCATACCATGACAGGCCTGCGACGGCCAGCCCGGTCGCAGCGATGAAGCCGCTCACCGCGATGTGCAGATGGCTGATGTAGTGATACAGCTGCGGGCTGAACGCCTCGATCTCCGCCTTTCCCTTGTCCACCTGATCAGGTCCAATGCCCAGTTCGAGGAAGGCGTCCGTGAAATTGAGTACCAGGAAGATGACGGCGTATCCCACGAAGGCGAGACCGGCAAGGGCCATGAGCGCGGCTCCTGTCCGGAGGCTGGACTGTTTCCGCTGGGGAGCTTGGATGGTGGACACGGCCACCACCCCCTTTCTTATTCAAGGAGATACTTGAATAAAAGTCCCCTGACGGTATGCTTGTCAAGAGAATTCTTGAACAGGAGGCGCGAGTGGGCGGCCAGCAGGAAAAGGATGAGCTGTTCGACGCCCTCGTCGAAGCTGCCAAAGTGTTGGGGAACGGCAGGAGAGCGCAACTGGTCGACGTCCTGGCCCAGGGCGAGCGGTCGGTTGAGGAGCTGGCCGGAGAGATCCACCAGAGTACAGCCAACACATCCCAGCACCTGCAGCGCCTGCTGCGGGCCGGCCTCGCGTGCACCCGACGCTCAGGGACTCGGATCTACTACTCTCTCGCCAGCCCGGCTGTGGAGCGGCTGTGGCGGTCACTCCGGGAGACAGCCGAAGCGCACGCCGGCGAGCTGGACGACCTCGTTCGTGCATACGTCGGCGACCGCGCCGACCTGAGTACGATCACGCGGGACGAACTGCTGCTGCGGCTTCGGCAGGGCGACGTCGTTGTGCTGGACGTGCGTCCGCAACCGGAGTACGCGGCCGGGCACATCCCGGGTGCGCTATCCGTGCCCCTCTCCGACGTCAAGACCCGGCTGCGCGAGGTTCCCCGGGGCAGCGAAATTGTCGCCTACTGCCGCGGGCCATATTGCGTATACGCGGATGAGGCCGTGCGCTTGCTCACCGGCGACGGACTCCAAGCGGTAAGGCTTGAAGACGGCTTCCCCGAGTGGAAGGCGGCAGGGCTCCCGATCGAACATTCGGATAGGTGAGCGGGCCTCTTATCCGGGGGTAAGGCGTGTCGCAGTCCGACTGCGCGGGTCCGGGCGGGCACTGGCCAGCCCTGGCCCGATTAGCCCAGCGGAGCGCCGTCAACCAGGGCGCGGGCAGCGGGCGAGGCGAACTGGCTGGCCAGTTCGCGGACGACCGCCTGGAGTTCCTGCCGCAGGAGCTCGGGGTCAATGGATGCCGCTGCAAGCACGGAGCGCTCCATCTCTACCGCCGCCAGGGCAGCTTCACGTCCGCTGTCGGTGAGGGACACCACCTGGCTGCGGCGGTCCGAGGTGCTGCGCACCCGCACAATGTGGCCGTGGGACTCCAACCGGCTGAGGGTTTTTCCCATGGTCTGCGCCTGGACGCGCACATATTGGGCCAGTTGGGCCTGAGTCATGGATCCTTGAGCGGAGAGTACTTCGATGGCGATCACGCCTGCGTGTGTCAGTCCAATGGCGCTCAGTTTTTCGTTCCAGGAGTGTTCAACGAGGCGCGCCGCAGTGGACAAGAGGCGCCCAGTGGGCCAGTGATCCATGTCAGGCATGAAACCCAGTATAGCCAGTGCCCATTGGCCCTTGCTGCGCATGCTTACTAAGCTGGTGTGTCCCGCCTGCAACTAGGAGATTAAGAATGGCCGACAGACTGATGACCGGTGCCGATGCTCCCGCGTTTACTTTGAAGGATTCCGCAGGAAATGACGTCAGCCTTGCCTCCGGCGACGGCGCCGGCACGATTGTGTATTTCTACCCTGCAGCGTCAACCCCCGGCTGCACGAAGGAAGCCTGCGATTTCCGCGACAACCTGGCGTCCTTCGCATCAGCCGGCTACCGGGTTCTGGGTGTCTCCCCCGACCCCGTGAAGAAGCTTGCCGCCTTTGCGGCAAAGGAGGCACTCAGCTTTCCTCTGCTCTCGGACGAGGACCACGCCGTCGCGGAGGCTTATGGTGCCTGGGGGGAAAAGAAGAACTACGGGAAGACCTATCAGGGTCTCATCCGTTCCACCATCGTCGTTGACCCCGACGGAAAAGTGGCCTTGGCCCAGTACAACGTCCGGGCCACAGGCCATGTGGCGAAACTGCGGCGCGATCTCAAGCTGGACGCCTAGCTCAATACGGACAGGGAACGGGCTGACGGTCACCGTGCCGGCCCGAGGCTACAATGGAAGCTGGCAGCCGCCGTCGCACGTTTTCAATCCCTGACCGGGTACCCGGGCAGTCCCGAAAATCGGTGGCCGCAACTGCCAGGCGCGAGTGGTGAAATTGGCAGACACGCAGGATTTAGGTTCCTGTGCCTTCGGGCGTGGGGGTTCAAGTCCCCCCTTGCGCACAATTCCACAGTAAAGAGATCCAGGCCCACCGGCCTGGGTCTCTTTTTGTTTAAGAAAAGAAAACTCCTTTCGTTTACCCATCCGCTTCCGGGTAACAGCCGAATACCCATTGAGACACCAGCCAAGGGCAGGTGCCCAACAGTCGCAAAGGGCCACAGCAGACACTCCGTCTGCAGCAGGCAATAAACCGGCACAAACAAGGAGAAATTCAATGCAGTCATTCAAGCGCACAACCTTCACCGTCGCAGGCGTTGCAGCTGCAGCCTTGCTCAGCCTCACGGCTTGCGGTGGAGCCTCAACTGCTACCAACTCAGCAGCTCCTTCCGCTGCACCGTCGGCGTCCAGCATGGCTCCGTCACCGAAAGCCTCTGCCACTGCCGCCGCCATGGATCCGGCAGCCAACCTGGTCGGCACCGGATGCGCCGGCTACGCCGAGAAGGTCCCCACAGGGGCAGGCTCGGTGGCCGGGATGGCACTTGACCCGGTAGCGGTCGCGGCGTCCAACAATCCCATCCTCACCACCCTGACCGCAGCCGTTTCCGGAAAGCTGAACCCCAAGGTCAACCTGGTGGACACGCTCAACGGCAGCGAGTTCACTGTCTTCGCCCCGGTGGACGACGCCTTCGCGAAGATCGATGCGGCCACCATCGAGACGCTCAAGACGGACGACGCCCTCCTGAGCAAGATCCTGACCTACCACGTTGTCCCCGGCCAGATCACTCCTGACAAGATCGCCGGAACCCACGCCACGGTCCAGGGCGGTTCCGTCACCGTTACCGGCAGCAAGGATGCACTCATGGTTGACGGGGCCAAGGTGATCTGCGGCGGCGTCAAGACGGCCAACGCAACTGTCTACCTGGTCGACTCGGTGCTGATGCCCAAGTAATTCGAGGGTCCATCCCCTTGCACGGCCCGAAGGCCCGTTCCCCTGGAACGGGCCTTCGGCGTGTGGCGGGGGTGGGGTTTGCAGGGCTGTCAGGAAGAACTGATGCGGGTCAACTAGACTGTGTCCTTTGGCCCGCGGCCCGCGGCGCCCGCCGGACAGCCCAGAGGTGATACACGAGTGCCCAGCAGTACATCGCGGCGAACGGTTATCAAGACCGGTGCCCTTTTCATGGCCTTGGGCCTGACGTCATGTACGGGCAGCCCGTCACCATCACCAACACCGGCGTTACCTTCAACAGCGGCTCCCGGGACGGAGCCAGCCCAAACGTTTACGTTCGGCACAGCGTCCCGGCCGCTGGGCCTCGATCCGGCTCTTTCCAGCGATGTGGAAAGCTACCGGATCACACGTCAGATCCTCGAAGGCCTCGTGGGCGTGGACCAGACCACCGGCAAACCCACCCCGCTGCTGGCCACGGAATGGAACGAATCGGACGAAGGCCGGGCCTACACGTTCAAGCTGCGCAGCGGCGTCACTTTCCAGGACGGCACCCCTTTTAATGCCGACGCCGTGTGTGCCAACTTCAACCGCTGGTTTGCCTTCTCAGCGGATTTGCGGCGGCAGGCACCGGGGAGTTCGTTCAAGGGCGTCTTCAAGGCGCACGCCGATGAAGCCGCCCTGTCCATTTTCAAGAGCTGCACGGCGGTGTCCGCTGACACTGTACGGATTGATCTCACCCAGCGCTTTACGGCTTTCCTCCAGGCATTGACCCTTCCGGCCTGCGCCATCGCCTCCCCGGCTGCCCTGGCCGCGGGCACAGCGGATGTCCTGGACCAGGTCCGCAGCGGCAATCCCGTGTCCCGGTTCGCCACCAAGCCAGTGGGAACCGGGCCGTTCAGCCTTGCTGCCTGGGACGAAGCGAGTGTCCGGCTGGTGACGCATCCGGATTATTGGGGCGACCGCGGGCAGATCGCCACCATCAATTTCGTCACCTATGACCATCCCCAGACGCGCCTCCAGGCCCTCCTGGACGGCAAGATCGACGGCTTCGACGCCGTGACGGTGGGGAACTTCGACCAGTTGGTCAAGCGCGGAATGCAGATTGTGCAGCGTGATCCCTTTTCCGTGATGTACCTGGGCATCAACCAGGAAGTGCCTGTCCTGCAGAACGAGAAGGTCCGGCAGGCGATCGAGCTGGCCATCGACAAGGAAACCCTGATCCGCAAGTTCTTCATCGACAACACGGCCAAGGCCTCCCAGTTCGTCCCGCCCAAGATCAGCGGTTTCAACAATGAAGCGCCCTCCCTGGGCCACGATCCGGTCAAGGCGAAGGCCTACCTTGCCCAAGGCGGGTACAAGGGCGAAGAACTCAAGTTCTACTACCCGCTCAATGCCACCCGCCCGTACCTTCCCACGCCCGAAAAAATCTATGCTGAGATCAGCCGGCAGCTGACCGCCGTCGGACTGAACATCAAGCCTGTCCCGGTTGACTGGTCCGATGGCTACCTCCAGAAGGTCCGGTCGCCCGGGGACCACGCCCTCCACCTGCTGGGCTGGAACGGTGCCTACGCCGACGCGGACAACTTTGTGGGGCCGCTGTTCGGCGAAAAGAACGGCGAATTCGGTTACCAGGACCCGCAGGTCTTTTCCAAAATCAACCGGGCCAGGGGCCTCCCGGCAGGCGATGAGCGCAACGAGCTGTATCACAGCATCAACGCCCAGATCGCGGCGACAGTCCCTGCCGTTCCCATCGCCTTCCCGATTTCGGCCCTCGCGCTGTCCGACCGCGTCAGCAACTACCCCGCGTCCCCGGTCCTGAATGAAGTTTTCACAAAGGTACAGCTAAAGTCTTGACGGCCCCGGCCAATTTCAGTATGCAGGCCGTGCGGGGATATTCTGTGACAGCCAGAGCCGCTGCTATCGGAGACTGATTGTGACCTTCATTTCCAAGACCCAACATGCCGACGTCGTACTGATTGGCGGCGGCATCATGAGCGCCACACTGGGCGCCTTCATCAAGCAGCTTGAACCCAACTGGACCATCTCCCTGTTCGAACGGCTGGACCAGCCCGGGCTGGAAAGCTCAGACCCGTGGAACAACGCCGGCACGGGCCACGCCGCCCTGTGCGAGCTCAACTACTCCCCCGCAGCCAAAGACGGCTCCGTGGACCCCTCCAAGGCACTGCTGATCAACGAACAGTTCCAGCTGTCCCGCCAGTTCTGGTCCCATCTGGTGGAAGAGTCGCTGATCGGCTCGCCGAAGGGCTTCATCAACACCGTCCCGCACATGAGTTTTGTGATCGGCGAAAACAACGCCAAATTCCTCAAGACCCGCTTTGAGGCGCTTAAGCCCCACACCCTGTTCCGCAGCATGGAGTACTCCGAGGACCACGCGCAGATTGCCAAGTGGGCCCCGCTCATCGTCAAAGGCCGCGATCCGAAGCAGCGCATCGCCGCCACGCGGGCAGCGGAGGGCACCGACGTCGACTTCGGCGCACTGACCCGGGAACTGACCACCTACCTGGGGAACAACGGCGTCGAACTCAACTACGGCCATGACGTCACCGGGATCACCAAATCGTCCGACGGCGGCTGGGACCTTTCGCTCAAATACCCGGCTTCCGGGGAACACGGGAAAATCCACGCGAAGTTTGTGTTTGTCGGCGCGGGCGGAGGCGCGCTGCACCTCCTGCAGGCCTCGGGTATTCCCGAGAGCAAGGGCTACGGCGGTTTCCCCGTCTCCGGCCAGTTCTTCCGCTGCACCGACGAAAAACTCGCCGCCCAGCACAGTGCCAAGGTCTACGGCCAGGCCTCCGTCGGCGCGCCGCCAATGTCCGTTCCCCACCTGGATACGCGTTACGTCAACGGGAAGCGTTCGCTGCTTTTCGGACCCTACGCCGGATTCTCCACCAACTTCCTGAAGAACGGCTCCTACCTCGACCTGCCCTTGTCCATCCGCCCGAGCAACATCATTCCGATGCTTGCCGTGGCGAAGGACAACATGGACCTCACGGCCTACCTGGTGAAGGAGGTCGCCAAGAAGCACGCTGACAAGGTGGAGGCGCTGCGCGAGTACTACCCAGAGGCCAAAGACGGCGACTGGGAACTGATTACCGCCGGCCAGCGTGTACAGATCATTAAGAAAGACCCCAAGAAGGGCGGCGTGCTGCAGTTCGGCACCGAAGTCATCGCCGGCCGCGATGGCTCCATCGGTGCCCTGCTCGGCGCCTCGCCCGGAGCTTCCACCGCAGTACCCATCATGATCGAACTCCTCCAAAAGGCCTTCCCCAAGAACTTCAAGGGCTGGCAGGGGAAACTTAAGGACATGATGCCGGGCTACGGCGAAAAGCTGGACGAAAAGCCGGAACTGGCCGCCGAACTCGAAACGGCAACCGCCAAGGCCCTCCAGCTGGACAGCGTTTCAACCAACGCCTGACCCTGCGGGGGCAACCGCGCAGGACGGCCCGGTCCGCACCGGTCCACCAACCCCACAGGAGAGAACGCGATGTTCCGGCTGGCACAACTTTCACTTGCGAACCGGGCGCTGATCGCGCTGATCACCGTCTTCGCGTCGGTGTTCGGCGTGATCACCATGTCATCGCTGAAGCAGGAACTCATTCCCTCCATCGAGTTCCCGCAGATCACGGTTCTCTCGGCGATGCCCGGCGCATCCCCGGAAGTGGTGGACAAGCAAATCAGCGCACCGCTGGAGACTGCGCTTAACGGCGTCGAGGGGCTCGAATCAACATCGTCTACATCACGCAACGGCGTCTCACAGATCACCATGGTGTTCACCTACGGGACCAACCTTGACCGTGCCCGGAATCAGATCGACCGGGCCATTTCCAATGCCAAGCGCTCGCTGCCCGAGGACGTGCAGCCGCAGGCCATCGCCGGGAGCATCAGCGACTTCCCCATCGTGTTCCTGGCTGTCTCCTCGGACAGGCCGCTCAGCGAACTGAACGCTGACCTGCAGCGGCTCACCGTTCCCCGGCTCCAGAAGATCGACGGCGTCAGGGGAGCCGACGTCACCGGAGGGGCGACCCAGCACATCGAGATCCTGCCCCGGCCGGACGCCATGGCAGCCAAGGGCGCCACCATTGCCTCCATCAGGGACGCCCTCAGCAAAAACGGCGCCCTGATTCCGGCCGGAACGATCCAGGAGAAGGGTAAGACCCTATCCCTCCAGATCGGCAGTCCTGTTGATTCACTCGAGGCAATCAAGGCGCTGCCCGTCGGCGGGGCCAAGGACGCCGCGACCATCGCCACGGTGGCGGACGTCAGCCTGCGCGACGACGAACGGACCTCCATCACCCGGACCAACGGCCAGGAAACGCTGGCTGTTTCCGTCACCAAGAAGCCCGAGGGCGACACCGTGGGGATCTCCCACGCCGTGAAGGATTCCCTGGCGGCGCTGGAAGCGGAACTCGGTTCGAACGCAAAATTTACCGCCGTGTTCGATCAGGCCCCCTTCATTGAAAAGTCCATCAAGGACCTCACCACCGAAGGCCTTCTGGGGCTCGGGTTCGCGGTGGCCGTCATCCTCGTCTTCCTGATGTCCGCCCGCTCCACCCTCGTCACCGCGGTCTCCATCCCGTTGTCGCTGCTGATCACCTTCATCGGACTGTCCGGCACCGGCTATTCGCTGAACATCCTGACACTGGGCGCCCTCACCATTGCCATCGGCCGCGTGGTGGACGACTCGATCGTGGTCATAGAAAACATCAAGCGCCACCTCAGCTACGGGGAGGAGAAGGTAGCCGCGATCCTCACCGCCATCCGTGAGGTGGCCGGTGCCATCACCGCCTCCACGCTGACCACCGTGGCGGTCTTCCTGCCGATCGCCTTCGTCGGTGAGCTGGCCGGCGAGCTTTTCCGCCCCTTCGCCCTCACTGTCACCATGGCGCTGCTGGCGTCCCTGCTGGTGTCGCTGACCATCGTCCCGGTCCTTGCGTACTGGTTCCTCAAGAGCCCGGCCGCCTTCGCCCCCGGGTCCCCCGCCGCCCTTGAGGCTGCCGCCGCTGCCAGGGCCAGGGCACAGGAGACAGAAGCGAAAAGTCCGCTCCAGCGGGGCTATCTGCCCATCCTCAACAAGACCCAGAAACACCCGGTGGTTACCCTGATCGCCGCGGCCCTGGTGCTCGGCGGCACGGCTGCCATGACACCGTTGCTGGCCACCAACCTGCTCGGCGACTCGGGGCAGAACAGCATGACCGTCCGCCATGTCATGCCCGCGGGGACGAGCCTCGCGGACACCAGTGCTGCCGCCGTCAGGCTCGAGGAGGTTCTCCTGGGCATCGAGGGCGTCAAGAACGTCCAGGTCACCTCGGGCAATGCGCAGGCGGGCTTTGCCGCGCTGACATCCTCCGGTTCCTCGAACTCCACGTTCACGGTTGTCACCGACGAGAAGGTGAACCAGGCAAGGCTTCAGGGGACGGTCCGCGATGAGCTGGGCAAGGTGGCGGACTCCGGAAAGATCACGGTCGGCTCCCAGCAGGGAGGTTTCGGGACCTCCTCCACAGTGGATATCACCATTAAGGCCGCAACATCCGAGGACCTTCGAACGGCCAGCGACGCCATGGTCCAGGCGATGACCGGAGTCCCGGGAACCAGCGAGGTCACCACCAACCTCGCGGCCAGCCAGCCCGTAGTCCAGGTCAAGGTGGACCGGGCCAGGACCACCGCCGCCGGACTGAACGAGGAACAGGTGGCCGGCGTCCTGGCTTCCACGATCAGCCCCATCCCCGCCGGCACGGTCCGGATCGACACCGACGACTTTCCGGTGCAGATCGGTAAAGGCACACGGTTCACCAGCATCGATGCCGTGCGGAACATCGTCCTCCCTGCCGCCGGCGCGCCGGTGACCCTCGGCAGCATCGCCTCCGTGGAGCAGGTGGACGTGCCGGTATCCATCACGGCCAGCAACGGACAGCGGACCGCCAAAGTGTCCGTCACGCCGTCGGGCTCCAACCTCGGTGCCGTGAACACCGAAGTCCAGAAGCGCCTTGAAACGCTCAGCCTGCCGCCGGGGGTCACTGCGGCAATCGGCGGCGCCACGACCCAGCAGGCGGAGTCCTTCCAGCAGCTGGGGCTGGCACTGCTGGCGGCGATCGCGATTGTGTATGTGATCATGGTTGCAACGTTCAAGTCGCTGGTCCAGCCCCTGATCCTGCTGGTCTCGGTTCCCTTTGCCGCGACCGGTGCAGTTGCCCTGCTGCTCCTGACCGGAGTCCCCCTGGGCCTTCCGTCACTGATCGGCATGCTGATGCTGGTGGGGATCGTGGTGACCAACGCCATTGTGCTGATTGACCTCATCAACCAGTACCGGCGGCCGCGGAACGGTGTGCCGGGGATGAGCGTGGCGGATGCCATCACCCATGGGGCGAGGCAGCGCCTCCGCCCCATCCTGATGACAGCCCTCGCCACCGTTTTTGCCCTGACCCCGATGGCGCTGGGCCTGACGGGCGGCGGCGGGTTCATCTCCCAGCCCCTGGCGGTTGTGGTGATCGGCGGCCTGGTCTCCTCCACCGCCCTGACCCTCGTGCTGGTTCCAGTGCTGTACCGGCTGGTTGAGGGACGGCGGGAAAAGAAGGCGCTGCTGCGCGACCTGCATAACCGCCCGGAGTTCGCGGCGGCGGCCGACGTCGATGCCGAGTTCCGCGACTGGACCACCGGCAGCGTGCCGAAGGTGAGCGGCCGCCGCGCCGCCGCAGGCGACACCCAGTAACGCCCTGCACGTCCGGCACGTCCGGCATCAGGCACGTCCGAAACGTTTGGGAATATTCGCGCCGTCCTGGCGTTGTATCCGTCGATACATGCAAACGCATGGAAATCTGGTATAGTGAAACCAAGCCCAGGGAACACCAGGAAACGGAAGGCCACACCATGCAGATCGGCGTATTCAGCGTCAGTGACATCACCACTGACCCCACCACCGGCCGGACACCGACGGAGAATGAGCGCATCAAGGCCTCCGTGGCGATCGCCAAAAAGGTCGAGGAAATCGGCATGGATGTCTACGCCATCGGCGAGCACCACAACCGCCCGTTCTTCTCCTCCTCTCCCACCACCACGCTCGCCTACATCGCCGCCCAGACCGAGCGGATCACCCTTTCCACGGCCACCACGCTGATCACCACCAACGATCCCGTCAAGATCGCCGAAGACTTTGCCATGCTGCAGCACCTCTCTGATGGCCGCGTGGACCTGGTCCTGGGCCGTGGCAACACAGCACCCGTATACCCCTGGTTCGGCAAGAACATCCAGGACGGCGTCGAGCTGGCCATCGAGAACTACGCACTGCTGCGCCGCCTGTGGGACGAGGACACGGTGAACTGGTCCGGGAAGTTCCGTACGCCCCTGCAGAACTTCACCTCCACTCCCCGGCCGCTCGACGGCGTCGCCCCCTTCGTGTGGCACGGCTCCATCCGCACGCCGCAGATCGCCGAAGTGGCTGCCTACTATGGCGACGGCTTCTTCGCGAACAACATCTTCTGGCCCAAGGAGCACTACCAGCAGCTGATCGGCCTGTACCGCGAACGCTATGAGCACTACGGCCACGGCAAGGCCGACCAGGCGATCGTGGGCCTCGGCGGACAGTTCTTCATGAGGAAGAACTCCCAGGACGCGGTCAAGGAGTTCCGCCCCTACTTCGACAACGCGCCTGTTTACGGCCACGGTCCGTCCCTGGAGGACTTCACCTCGCAGACACCGTTGACCGTGGGCAGCCCGCAGGAGGTCATCGAGAAGACCCTGACGTTCCGTGAGTACTTCGGTGACTACCAGCGCCAGCTGTTCCTGATCGACCACGCCGGCCTGCCCCTGAAGACGGTGCTGGAGCAGCTGGACCTGTTCGGCGAGGAAGTGCTCCCTGTGCTCCGCAAGGAGTACGCGGCCCTCAAGCCGGCGCACGTGCCGGATCCGCCCACCCACGCCGGCCGCGTTGCCACGCTGATGGCTGCCCAGACCAGCGAAACAGCTTCGTCGGAGGCGTGATGGCAACCGAGCGGAATGAATCATCGGTCCGCCTGGCCGCGGAAACCTGGGAGTCCCTGTTCCGGGCCCAGGTTGCGGTCATGCGGAAACTCCAGGCCGGTCCCGCCTTCCGGGAGGTTGCCGTGAACGAGTACGACGTGCTGTTCACGCTCTCCCGGTGTCCGTCCGGCTGGCTCCGGCTCAACGAACTCAATGACCATGTGCTGCTGAGCCAGTCAAGCCTCAGCAGGCTGGTTGAGCGGCTGGAGAAGCGCGGGCTCGTTGACCGGATGCCGGCCCCTGACGACCGCCGCGGAGTGCTGCTGAAGCTGACGGAGGAGGGGGCCGCCCTGCAGAAGGAGATCGGCCGCGCCCATGTGCGGGACATCTCCAGCCTGGTGGGGCCCGCCCTCACCGCCGCCGAGCAGAGGGAACTTCAGCGCCTCACAGAGAAACTCCGGCACTCGGCGGGAGCCCGCCCGGCGAAGCAGGACAACCAGCCAGGCAGTACTGCTAGCTGAGCACAACCAGCCCTGCAGGATCCTCCACGGGCAGCACGCCATTGACCACAGCGGTGACGCGCAGCTCGTTCAGGGTCAGGCTGCCGCCCACCGTGGACAGGAACGCGGTGTCGGACGAATCGCGGCCTGCAGTGATCCGCAGCATCGACTCCCGCGGGGCGAGCCCCGTGGGGTCGATGACATGCCACGCCCCGTTGACATGGGCTTCGGCCACAGCATGGAAGTCCATCGGGCTCAGCCCGGGCGCGTAGACCGCGGCAAGCCGTGCCGGGATGTCCTTGGAGCGCAGCAGTGCGATGGCAAGGTGCGCGAAGTCCCGGCATACTCCCCTGCGGTGCAGAAGCGTCTCGACGGCGCCGTCGGTACCCCTGGAGGAACCGCTGATGTAGCGCAGCTCGCCATACACCCAGCTCCGGACTGCGTGGAGCAGTTCCTCGCCGTGCAGGCCGCCGAATTCGGCATAGGCTGTGGGCAGCAGCCGGTCGGACTCGGCATAACGGCTGGGCCGGACGTACCGGATGAGTTCGGCCAGGGTGGCATCCTCGGGGACGGCCCGGCCTGCCACGGTGGCTGAGTAGTCCACCACCACCTCGGAGGGTTCGGCGAACTCCATGTAGTGGATCCGCCCGCCATGATGGTCCGTGAGTTCACGGACCGGGACGGGGCGACCGCCGGCCGTGACCGTCAGGGATTCTGAAAATGAGGTGTAGCCGGAATTCCTGGCTACAGCGACGGCCAGGGCTGCTTTGGTGTCGGCCACGGTCTTGAAGACCATCCGTGCGGCAACGGTGCGTTCCATGTATCTCCGGGGTGTGGGGTAGTGGCAGAACTTCCCGCACTGGCCCGGCGCTCATGGAGCCGGCGGCAGGACTAGTTTTTGATCTCCAGAGACATTAGCATCCGCTGGACGTTGGCAAATTCAACGCTCTCGCTGACGTACTTGGCTGCCTGGTCAAGAGTGTCATACGCCTTGGCCGGAGCCACCTTCTCATCCGGGGCGAAGGCCTTGAGCACCGCCACGTCGCCGAACGAGTAGTCGCCCTTTCCGGCCGGCCCGCGGACAATATTCCGGAGCTCACATGCACGCCCGTCCGCACCGCCCACGATATTGGTGATGCCGTAGGAACCGAAGTACCGGTAGCCCTGGATGACGCGGAACACGACGTGCGGGGCGATGGTTCCATCTCCCGTGAGTCCGGGGAGCTCCACCGGCACGCTGCTGACCACTACGTAAGGCTTCCGCACAGCCTCGGGGCACTCAGATGACGACGCCGGCAACCCGGTCCGCAGCGCGGCCACGAACGTGCCGTCCTGCTTCTTCACGTCGATTCTCAAGGCGCCGGGCATGGTCCCGTCCTCCGGCGTGACGGACTGGGCGATCCATTCCTCCGGCAGGTCAAAACTTATGGTCTTGGCAGGATCGGTAAATGTCTTCCAGGAAGCGGCTGTTGCGGCCGGACCGGGCGTCGGGGAAACCGACGCATTTGGCTCCGAAGCCGTTGGACCGGACGTCGCCGGGCCGCTTGTGCCGCCCGGACCCGCGCCCGCGCTGGAGGATGTGTCCGGCTGGGCTGTCCACGCCGGGGCGCTGCCGCCAGGGGCGGTGCACCCGGCCACCAGCGTCCCCGCAGCAAGCAGTACTGCCGCCCGCAATGCCCATGATGTCGCCCTGCATCTCATGCCGCCAGCTTAACGGTGAAGGCAGCATGCCCGTGGCGGGGCCGGGGTGCGTGTCGCTGCCCGGACATTTCCCCCTGCCCAACAGGGCTAGGCTGGTGGCTATGGCGGAAGAGCAGTACGGCGCGGACCACGGGAGCCTGGCGGATATCTCCGCCCTCGACATTGCAGACTGGCGGCTACGGACGTTTGCCCTCTACGACACTGTGCGGAGAATTGCCGCTGACAGCCCTGCTGAGGCTCATTCCCACTGGCGGCATGAACGCGACAGGATGTTCGCAACGCATCCGGCGTCCGCGCTCAGCGCCCGGGACAAGCAGCAGTTCTCGGGCCTGAAGACGGCCGACTACGACCCCATCTACCGCTTTCACGTACCCCTCACACTGCAGGGCGCGGGCCGGGAGATGAGCGTGGACACGGGCACCGACGGCGTGGTCAATTTTGTCCGGCTGGGCACCTTCGACCTTCCCGAGATGGGCCAGCTCGCCGTCTGGAAGCTGCACGGGTACGGCGGCGGGATCTTCGTTCCGTTCCGCGACGCCACTGCCGGCCAGCCCGGTGGGAGCTACGGCGCGGGCCGGTATCTCCTGGACACCATCAAGGGCGCCTTCCACGGCGTCCGCGGTTCCGGTCCGGATGCCGAGTTCGTCCTGGACTTCAACTTTGCCTATAACCCGTCCTGCGCCTACAACGAGGCCTGGGCCTGCCCCCTGGCCGGGCCGTCCAACCGCCTGGCTGTCGAGATCCCGGTGGGCGAACTGTACTGACCCGGGCAGGACGTAGGATGTCTTGATGACTCCCAGCGCTCCACGCCGCCTCGCCCGTGTCCGTCCCGCCCGTGTCCGTCCCGCCTCCTTTGCTGCTCCTGACGAGCAGTTTTTCGTGGCCAATGACGCACCGGACTTTGACTCCGCCGCCGGCCGGTCATGGACATTGGTCGATTCGCCCTTCAGCGCATCCCGGGCGAATGCCGCCAGCCCCGCGCGGCCCGGGTGGGAGACCGGCACCGTGGTGGACCAGGATTCGTTCACCTTCCTGGCGCCCTCGGTCCCGGTCAACGTCCTGGGCATGGCGCACAACACGGGCAAGCCGGGCCGTGACCTCCCGCCACAGGCATTCCACAAGGCCGCTTCCAGCGTGATCGGACCCGGGGATGCCATCGAGTTGAGCTCCACGGTCGGCTACGTCGATCCCGAAGCGGAACTGACCATCGTCATCGGCCGGACAGCCCGCGGCCTGACCCTGGACACCGCCCGCAGCGCTGTCCTGGGATTCACCATCGGCAATGACGTCTCGGCACGCGACCTGCAGAAATCGGACGAGCTCTGGATCAGCGCCAAAAGCCAGGACACCTTCACCCCGGCGGGCCCGTGGATCGTCACGGACCTTGATGATTCCGACCTGTCCATAGGCATCATCCACAACGGCGCGGAACTGAAGCACGCGTCCAGCTCCGACCTCGGCTGGAAGGTGGACGAGATCCTGGTCTACCTGAGCTCCTTCATGACCCTGCAGCCCGGTGACCTGGTGCTGACCGGCTTCCCGGCTGAGTGTGCCCGCATCCAGCCGGGCGACACGGTGGTGTGCCGGGTCGAGGGCATCGGGGAACTCGCCAACCCGGTCCGGACGGCCTCCTGGGAGAAAACGCCTGCTTGATATGTCAGGCTGGACCCATGGAAACCCCTGCTGCGCCCGCCACCCAGCTGGCGCAGCAGCCCACCCGCCACGCGCCGGCCACCAAGCACTACCGCGGAATCTACAGGTTCCCCGTGGTCCGGCAGCTCGTCCGGTTCACCGGTGTGGGCATCCTCTGCACCGCCACCTCGCTCGCACTTTATGCCCTGCTGCGCCCCTTGCTCGGCCCTCAACTGGCGAATGCGGCCGCATTGATCCTGACGTCACTGATGAATACAGCCCTGAACCGCCGGCTGACCTTCAGGATCGCCGGGCAGCACAGGATGGCCCGGGACCATCTGCACGGCGTGATCGTGATTGCCGTGGCACTGGTCATCACCGGCGGCAGCCTCGGCGTACTCCACTGGCTCCACCCCGAGGCCACCGTGACGGATGAGCTGTGGACCACCACGCTCTCAGGATTCCTGGCCACGGCGGTGCGCTTCACCATGCTCCGGCACTGGATTTTCCGCCGCGCCCGCCACATCTAGGGGCGCACCACATCCAGCCGGCATCACCCGCGGCCCAGGGTACGGACACTCCCGACGGCGGTTCCCACGGCCTGCGCCGCAGCCGCAAGGTCCTCGCCGCTGACGGTCGAATCGAAGCTGAAACGCACCGCTGTCTGCGCCACCTCCGCTTCCAGGCCCATGGCTGTGAGGACCGGCGACGGTGCATCCGAGCCCGCAGCGCATGCCGACCCGCTGGAGCACACCACGCCCTGGCGCTCCAGCTCCAGCAGCACCGATTCGCCGCTCGTGCCCGGGAAGCAGAATGACGCCACCGAGGGCAGCCGATCGGTGGGGTGGCCGGTCAGGACAGCCCCTGGAACGGCCCGGAGGACCTGCCGGATGAACCCGTCCCGCAGCGAGGAGACGTGGGCTGCCAGCCGCTGCGGACCGGACTGCGCCAGGGTCAGTGCCGTGGCCAGTCCTACCGCACCCGCAACGTTTTCAGTTCCGGACCGCCGCCCGCGTTCCTGGCCGCCGCCGTGCACCAGCGGCTCGATGCGGGTGCGGCCACGGACGTAGAGTACGCCGCAGCCTTTAGGTGCCCCGAGTTTGTGGCCAGAGATGCTCAACGCATCCACGCCCAGGGTTTTGACGTCCAGCGGCAGCCAGCCCGCAGCCTGGACGGCGTCGGTATGAAACGGAATTCCCCGCGCATGGGCCAATTCCGCCAGCCGCGCGACCGGCTGGACGGTCCCTACTTCATTGTTGGCATACATCACGCTGACCAGCGCGGTCTCCGGCCGGAGAGCGGCGGCGAGCGCCTCCGGCGTCACACGGCCGGTGCCGTCAACCGGAACCATGTCCACGGCGAACCCATGGAACCGCTCCAGATATCGTGCCGACTCCTCTACGGCCGGGTGCTCGACGGCGCTGATCACCACCCGGTTGTGCTCGGGGTCCGCAGCCTGCCGGGCCAGCGCAATCCCCTTGATGGCCAGGTTGTCGGCCTCGGTCCCGCCCGAGGTGAACGTCACCTCGCCGGAGCGGCAGCCCAGGACACCGGCCACTGACGCCCGGGCGTCCGCGAGCGCTGCGGCAGCCGCTTCCCCGAGGGAGTGATGGCTGGAAGGATTGCCGAACTCCCCCGTCAGATAAGGCCACATGGCGTCAAGCACTTCCCGGCGGACGGGGGTGGTGGCCGCTGCATCGAGGAAAATCACGGCCTGTTCACTTCACGCTCAGCTCGACGTCCAGGCCCAGGTCCAGCGCGGCCACGCTGTGGGTGAGGCCGCCGATAGAGATGACGTCGACTCCAGTGGCGGCAATGCCGGCCACCGTCTGCAGGTTCACGTTGCCGCTGGCCTCCACCCTGGCGCGGCCGCCCACCTGCGCCACTCCCGCCTTCAGCCCGTCGAGGGTGAAGTTGTCGAGCATGATGGTGTCCACACCGGCCGCCAGCACCGGCTCGATCTGCTCCATGCTGTCCACCTCCACTTCGAAGTGGGTGGTGTGGCCAAGCTGGGCTTTTGCCGCCGCCAGCAGCTCCGTCAGCCTGGCCGGGTCACCGCCGGTCATCACTGCCAGGTGGTTGTCTTTGGCCAGGACGGCGTCGGAGAGGCTGTACCGGTGGTTGGCCCCGCCCCCGCAGCGGACTGCGAACCGTTCCAGGATGCGCAGGCCGGGTGTGGTCTTCCTCGTGTCGGTGATCCGGGCAGCGGTGCCGTCGGTCAGCTTCACGAATTCCGCGGTTTTGGTGGCGATGGCGGACATCCGCTGGACCAGGTTCAAGGCCACCCGTTCAGCCAGCAGGACCGAACGGGCCCTGCCGCTGACCCGCGCGAGGTGCGTGCCGGCGTCGAACGTTTCCCCATCGGTGAGCAGCAGCTCCACTTCGGTGTCCGGATCGACGAGCAGCATGGCGTCCCGGAACACAGTGGCGCCGCTGAACACCCCCGGAACCCTCGCGTTCAGGACCGCACTGGCCCGGGCCTCTGCCGGTATCAGCAGCTGGGACGTGATGTCCCCGGCGGGTGCGTCCTCAGCTAAGGCCCGTTCCAGGATTTCCCGCACCGGTGCGGAAGGAAGCGTCAGTTCAAACACGGCTGTTTTGCTCATTGACAAGGCTCGCTTTCGGGCGCATTCGGTAGCTCTCTTCAAGTTCTTCGATCAAGGCCGCATCGCCCGGGCTGTCACTTCGGTAGTGGGCGCCCAAGGACACCCGCCGCGCCAACGCAGCGCGAACCAGCAGCTGCGCAGCAAGCAGAAGGTTGGCATCCTCCAGCTCCTGAGGGTCACCGTCAGCGGGAACCACCTCAGGGCGTACGACGCCGGCCCAGGCCCCCAGCGCAGCCTCCGCTTCGAGCAGCAACACTCCATTGCGGAGCACCCCGGCCTTGGCAGTCATCAGCCGCCGAAGGGCATCCCGCGAAAACGGCGCAGGATCAAGGGCCGGTCTGAAGCCGGTGGCAGCTTGGGCTTCGTCGAACGGTAATCCTCCGCGTGCTCCCCACGATCCCCCTCGCCTCGCAAGCTCGGCCAGGGAACCCTGATCGCGTGGGCCCACGGCCGCAAGCAGCCTCTCCTTGACGCACGCTTCCGGATCACCGCCCGACGAATCAGACTCGCCCCGCAGGAAACTTTCAACCGCGCGCCGCCCGAAGACCAACCCTTCGAGGAGCGAGTTGCTGGCCAGGCGGTTTGCGCCGTGGACCCCGGTGCAGGCGACTTCGCCGGCGGCGTAGAGCCCAGGAACCGATGTCCGGGCGTGGAGATCGGTGGCGACGCCGCCCATCCAGTAGTGGGCTGCCGGAGCGACCGGTACCAGTTCGCGGGTCCAGTCGATGCCGGCCTCGCGGGTTCGGGCGGTCAGCGTAGGGAAGCGCTTTGTGAGGAAGCCGCGTCCCTTGGTCAGTTCGATACCCCGGGCATCAAGGTACACGTGGCCGTTGGGGTCGCCGAGCTTGGCCAGGTGCAGGGCGATGCTGCGGGAGACGACGTCGCGCGGTGCCAGTTCGGCGTCTGGGTGATATTCGGGCATAAACCGCTTGCCGGTGGAATCCACCAGGACGGCGCCTTCGCCGCGGACCGCTTCGGAGATGAGCATCGGCTCCGGCTGGGCGCCGGCAGGATTCACCAGGCACGTGGGGTGGAACTGGAAGAATTCGAGGTCTGCAACGGTGGCGCCGGCGCGCCAGGCGAGGGCAAGGCCGTCCGCGGTGGCAACGGCGGGGTTGGTGGTCTGGGCAAAGAGCCGGCCGGCACCTCCGGTGGCCAGCAGCACGGCGTCCGCTGCGATGGTGACCGTCCCGCCGTCGTGCCTGAAGCGGACCCCGTTCACCCTGCCACGGGTCTGACGCAGCGTGCTGGCGTGGGCGTGGGAGAACAGTTCGATGGTTCCGCTGGCCTGCCGCGCCAGGACGGCGCTGATCAGGGCGTCGGCCACGCCGGCGCCGGTGGCATCGCCGCCGGCGTGCAGGATCCGCGGCGCGGAATGGGCGGCTTCGAGCCCCAAGGAGGGATCGCCGTCGTCGTCCACGTCAAAACGCACGCCGAACCGCTGCAGGCCTGCAATGTCCTGGCGCGCCTGGGTGCACAGCAGGCGCACTGCCTCTTCGTTGCAGTGCCCGGCCCCCGCCTTCAGCGTGTCAGCGATGTGCGCCGCCACGGTGTCCCCCGCCGCGGGCTCGTCCAGCACTGCCGAGATGCCGCCCTGGGCGTACCAGGTGTTGCTTTCCTGAAGGGCTCCCTTGGTCAGCAGCACCACCTCGGCGCCGGCGTCCGCCGCCAGGAGCGCGGCGTACAGGCCGGCGATGCCGCTTCCCACGACGACCAGCCGCCGTGGGTCGGTCACAGTCATTACGGCCTCGCGGCGAGCATGCGCTCGAGCGCGGTCTTGGCGTTGTCCTGCACGGAATCGGCGACCGTGATGCGGTTGACGATGCGGCCCTCCACGAGTTCCTCCAGGACCCAGGCGAGGTAGCCGGGGTGGATCCGGTACATAGTTGAGCAGGGGCAGATGACCGGGTCCAGGCAGAAAATGGTGTGCTGGGGGTATTCCGCGGCCAGCCGGTTGACCATGTTGATTTCGGTGCCAATGGCGAACGTAGTGGGTTCGGTGGCAGCGGCGATGGCCTTCTTGATGAAGTCGGTGGATCCGGCGGAATCCGCGGCGTCCACCACCTCCATGGGGCACTCCGGGTGCACGATCACGTTGACTCCGGGGAAGTCGGCGCGGGCCTTCTCGATCTGCCCCACGTTGAAGCGCTTGTGGACCGAGCAGAAGCCGTGCCAGAGGATGACGCGGGAATCCAGCAGTGCCTGTTCGTCGTTGCCGCCTAGTTCTTTACGCGGATTCCACATGGGCATCTGCTCCAGCGGCACCCCCAGGGCCTTGGCGGTGTTGCGGCCCAGGTGCTGGTCGGGGAAGAACAGGACCCGCTGGCCGCGTTCGAAAGCCCATTCCAGGACAACCCTGGCATTGGAGGAGGTGCACACGATGCCGCCGTTGCGGCCGCAGAAAGCCTTCAGGGCTGCCGAGGAGTTCATGTACGTGACCGGGATGACCGGGACGCGGCCGGCGTCGTCCTTTTCTGTTCCGAAGATCTCCTCGAGCTGTTCCCAGCACTCCTCAACCGAGTCGGTATCGGCCATATCGGCCATCGAGCAACCTGCCGCGAGGTTGGGCAGTATCACGGCCTGCTGCGGGGTGGACAGGATGTCCGCGGTCTCGGCCATGAAGTGCACGCCGCAGAAGATGATGGCCTCGGCGTCCGGCCTGGTCAGGGCCGCGTTCGCGAGCTGGAAGGAGTCACCCACGAAGTCGGCGTACTGGATGACTTCGTCGCGCTGGTAGAAGTGGCCAAGGATTACCGCACGGTCACCCAGCTTTTCCTTGGCGGCACGGATGCGCACGTCAAGTTCGGCGTCGCTGGCAAGCTTGTATTCTTCCGGCAGTTGGCCTTGGCGCTGGGTGGCGGCAGGGGCAATGTCTGCGCTGGATGCACCGGGGCCGTAGGCGGGCGCGCCGGCGAGCGCCTCGGCAAGGTCGTACTCCCACGGGCCCTTGGCCAGCGCAGGACTGCAGGTGGCGGTTGCCTTGCCGGCGGCCTTATTGGCTGCGGCCTTCCCGGCCTGTTCCCGCGTGATCAGCTGGATTGCCGTGTTGACGCTCATGGTGTGCTCCTGTTGTCGGGGTCGAGGCCGGGGCGGCCGGTGAAGCGGTAGAGACGTGGCGGGCGGTGTTTGCCGCCCTGGAGGTATTCGCCGGTTTCTTCGATCTCCGGCGTGGACTTGAGCTGGCGGCGGAAGTTGGCCGGGTCAAGGCGGGTGTCCAGGACGGCTTCGTAGACCTCCCGGACCTGGGCGAGCGTGAAGTACTCCCCCAGGAAGTGGTAGGCCACAGAACCGTAGGCCAGCTTGTTCCTCAGGCGGAAGAGCGCGTAGTCCACAATGGCGTTGTGGTCAAAGGCCAGGTCCCCCACTTTGTCGGCCCGGACCCACTTCACGTTTTCCGACTCATCGGCGAGGGCGGCCTCCGTGGGCTGCACCAGCGCCCAGTAGACAATCGACACAACACGCTGGGAGGGCGAGCGGTGCAGCCCGCCGAATGCATAGAGCTGCTCCAGGTAGCTCGGAGCCAGTCCCGTGGTCTCCTGAAGGTTCCGCGATGCCGCGTCCTGAAGCGATTCAGTGTGCGTCAGCGGCCCGCCCGGCAGCGCCCAAAGGTCCTTGTACGGCTCACGTATCCTGCGTACCAGGGGAAGCCAGAGGGTGGGGCGGCCGGAGGACTCACTTGGCCTGAGCGCGAAGATCACAGTGGAGATGGCGAGCGAGGGCGCTGCTTTCGCCCGCTCGGACACGTTGGCTGAAGTGCCGTACATCGATTCCACCCGCTTTCCGTTCATCCACGCCGGCGCCTGGCCGCGGCTCGAGTTAAAGTCAAAATGACTAGAACTGATTCTACGTCCACTCCCGTCCGAATCAAAATGTTTCGCTGCCGCCACTGCGCGTACATGAAGGCGGGCCCCCACCCTTGAAGGCGGCCGGTCAAACCCCGACCCGATGACCCATGCGGCAGGCGGCGCCATTGCCGGTGTCCGGGAGCCATTGCTAAAAGCGGTAATGTCAGTTGGTCCCGTCGCGGACACCCCTACCCTCCAAGAAGGTTCCCAGGCATGACACTGCAGTCCACCCGGGTGCGGCCCGAAACGGCGCATCCCGCCCACACCATGAAGACCCGCCAGCTCACCATGATGGGGTTGGGAAGTGCCATCGGAGCCGGCCTCTTCCTGGGCTCCGGAGCCGGGATCCAGGCCGCTGGACCGGCCGTGCTGATCTCTTACTTCGTTGCCGGCACGCTCATCATCCTGGTGATGTGGGCCCTTGGCGAGATGGCAGCCGCACACCCCGCAAGCGGCGCGTTCTCCGTCTACGCGGAGATGGCACTGGGGAAAACGGCGGGCGCCACCGTGGGCTGGCTGTGGTGGCTTCAACTGGTAGTGGTCATCGCCGCGGAAGCGCTCGGAGCCGCCGGGCTGCTGGCCACGGTCTGGCCGGCCCTCCCTGTCTGGGCGCTGGCGCTGGTCTTTATGTTCGTATTCACTGCCATCAACCTGGTGGGCGTCAGGCATTTCGGTGAGTTCGAGTTCTGGTTCGCCATCCTGAAGGTGGCTGCCATTGTCCTGTTCCTGGCCGTGGGCGCCGCCCTGCTCCTGGGGCTCCTCCCCGAGGTGGCATCCCCCGGGCTGGCGAACATCACCACAGATTTCGCTCCCGCGGGACTGGGCGGAATCGCAACGGCATTGTTTGTCGTCATCTTCGCCTTTGGTGGAACCGAGATCGTTGCCGTGGCCGCTGCGGAAACCGAGGACCCACAGCACAGCGTAGGCAAGGCCGTCCGGACAGTGCTGTGGCGGATCGTTGTCTTCTATTTCGGTTCCGTTTTTGTTATCGCAGCCGTTCTTCCCGCCACTGCCGAAGGTCTTGCCTCGCCGTTTGCGGGTGTTCTCGATGCCGCCCGGATCCCCGGGGCAGGAACGGCAATCACCCTCGTGGCCGTCGTCGCACTTCTCTCCGCTTTGAACGCCAACCTTTACGGCGCTTCCCGCATGGTGCACTCGCTCGCCCAGCGTGGCGTGGCGCCGCGCTTTCTCGCCACACTGGGCAAGGCCGGCGTGCCGATGCCCGCCGTCGGCGTCTCAGTGGCTTTTGGGTTCGCTGCCACGGTTCTGGAACTGCTGTTTCCAGACAAAATCCTGCCCGCGCTGTTCCAGTTGGTCGGCTCAACGTGCCTCGTGGTGTGGGGCACGGCCCTGGTCTCGCAACTGATTCTCCGGCGGCGTGCGGACCGCAGCGGCACCCACCTGCCCCTTCGGATGCGATGGTTCCCGGGACTGACCTTTGTTGGCCTGGCGCTGCTGGGACTGATCTTTGCCGTGGGCTTCAGCGCCGAGAGCACCCGGTCCCAGCTCTTCAGCACCATCGCTTTGATCGCCGCCCTCGCCGCTGCGTGCTGGTTTTGCGGCCGGGCAGCGGCCTCCCGGCAGGAATCGGCGGGCCGCAACTGACCCGCATCCGGCGTACCGCCCCGAGCGGCCAGCCGGAGCGGAGACATTCACCGGCAGGGCTGAAAACGGCGAAATCCGCTGTTGAACTGCCCGGTCCGCGGGCAGGTAAAGTGGTGCCTACCTTCGGTGGACAGCGCGACAGCATCAATGTCGGCGGGCCGCTGACCGTGTTTGAGGTACCGGGCAATGCCGCCGGCATCGCGGACACGGTACCCAAGGATGACGCACCGAAGCGCCGGGTCCGCCTGAGCGCCGTACTTGATGATGAGGACTGACACCATGAGCGGCAGGCACACCGGCGAGATGCATTCCCACACAGTGGAAGGCACAGATCCCCAGCTGTATGTGCAGGTGCATGAACCCGCCTCCGACGCCGGGCTCCGGCCCGTCCTGCTGCTGCACGGGTTTTCGTCCTCCAGCAAGCTGAACTGGGAGGACACCGGCTGGGTTTCGGCTCTTCTGGAGGCGGGCCGGCGTGTCATTACCGTGGACCTGCCCGGGCACGGCCGCAGCGGCGCCCCTGAGGACCGCGACTCCTACTCCCCCAGCCGCATCCGCGCGGATCTGCTCCAGATAGTTTTCGACGCCGGCGTGCGGCCCCTGCACCACGGCGACCCTTCCAGCGGCGTGGACGTGGTGGGATACTCGCTGGGTGCACGCCTCGGCTGGGAGTTCGGCGCCACGCAGCCCGAAATTGTCCATCGCCTGGTCCTGGGTGGACCGAACATCAGTGATCCGCTGGCCGCCTTCGATCTCGTGGCGGCACAGCGTTACCTCGCCGACGGAACCCCCATTGCCGACGAATCCACTGCAGGGCTGCTGAAGATGGCCATGCTCATGCCGAGCAACAACAT
The DNA here is from genome assembly GCF_051857465.1 of Pseudarthrobacter cremeus. Taxonomy (NCBI): domain Bacteria; kingdom Bacillati; phylum Actinomycetota; class Actinomycetes; order Micrococcales; family Micrococcaceae; genus Pseudarthrobacter; species Pseudarthrobacter cremeus. The sequence continues at coordinate 770,650 of NZ_JBPZHC010000001.1, forward strand.
CTTCGCGCTGCTTTCGCTGGTCGAGGCCATCAAGGACGAGCCCTTTGACCCGGCCGAGGCTGTGCCCCATATGCCGATGCTCCTGGTGGCGGGCGATAAGGATGAGCGCGCAGCCACCATGCCGCAACTTGCCGAACTTGGGAATAAGGTTGGCTCCATGGCCGAACAACTGGTCCTGGCCGGGCGGAACCACACCAATGCCATCACCAGCCGGGCTTTCAAACAGGGTGCCATCGCCTTCCTCGCTGTCTGACCCCGGCCGCGGCCTGTTCAGCCCCGGGGCCGCAGCTGCACGTTGGGAAGTACCGGGGCGGGCAAGGGTGCGGGCATGTTCTCGGGATAGGGGCCAAAGCGGGGGTAGGGCGCCCCGTCCGGGTAGGTGCCATCTTCGAGTGGCGTGCCCGCTTCGGCGCCGATCTCGGCCTGCCAGGCGGCCCGGTAGGCAACCACCTCTTCATGGGTCCTCCCGATGAAGTTCCACCACATGACAATCTGTTCGCCCAGGGGCTCGCCGCCGATGATGAGGACCCGCACCGGGTTTACGCCGGCCTCCAGCACCAGGGATGACCGTCCAGCTGGCAAGTACACGAGGTGGTCCACCGGCACCTGCCCGCCGTCGAGCCGCAAGTCGCCGGTGTCCAGCAGGATCCCGTGCTCGAAGGTCCGGTCCAGCTCCAGCTCGAGCCGGGCGCCAGGCTTCAACACCGCCTCAGCGCCCAGCAACGGCGGAGTGTAGGTCTCCACCGGCGACGTCGAGCCGGCCAGCGAGCCGAGGAAGACGCGCACCTCGGTTCCGTCGCCCAGGACCGCTTCCGGTGCGTAGTGCTCAAAGGTCGGGGGCATATGCCGGGTTGCCTCCGGCAGGGCGAACCACAGCTGCGCACCGTGCAGGATGGAGGTGTCCGGGGTAGAAAACTCCTGGTGCGAGATTCCCCTGCCCGCGACCATCAGGTTCACCTCGCCGGGACGGACCACAGCGGTGAATCCTGCCGAGTCACGGTGTGAGATCTTGCCCGAAAACAACCAGCTGACCGTCGCCAGGCCCGTGTGCGGGTGCCGGGGTACGTTCATCCCGCCGGATGCCGGCACAAGGTCGGGTCCGTAATGGTCCACAAAGCACCAGGCACCGATCAGGCTGCGGCGCTTCTGCGGCAGCGTACGCCTGACGTCCATGGCGCGGACCCCACCCAGCGGAACCTCCCTCGGCGGGAGGACCTCGGCGTCGCCGAAGGTTTTCTCAAAGGCACAGACAACTTCTTCGGGAACGGTTTCGAGGTTGCTCATGGGTCAAGTCTAGGTCGGGCAGGGTGTGGGGCACCGGGCTTCCCGCCGCTGCCGGCACGGAAGGTAGGCTGGAAGCGGGGTGGCGACAGAGCCTGAGAGGGAGCAATGAGCACGCGTTATGAGGACCGCACCGATGCCGGCGAAAAGCTGGCAGCAGTGCTGACGCAGTTCCGCGAACGTTCCGACGCCATCGTCCTGGGCCTTGCCCGCGGCGGCATACCCGTGGCGGCTGCGGCCGCCAAAGCGCTCTACCTGCCCCTGGGGGCCGTCCTCGTCCGGAAGCTCGGCATTCCCGGACATGACGAGACCGCGTACGGCGCCCTGGCCTGGGCCGGCGGACGGGTTGTGCGTGTCCTTAACCGCCCCCTGATTGCCCGGGTTTTGGACCACGGTGTCCGGCAGGAGTGGCTGGACGAGGTGGAACAACGCGAACGGGCCGAACTGCTCCGGCGGGCGGAGACCTATCCCGGGATCCGCCACGATCTGAGCGGCAAGACCGTCCTCCTGGTCGACGACGGCCTTGCTACCGGAGCCACCATGCGCGCAGCCGTGGAGGCGGTACGCGCCGCCGGCGCAGCCAAAGTGGTGGCGGCTGCACCGGTGGGTTCTGTAGAAGCCGAAGAGGCTGTCTCGCGGGTCTGCGATGCCGTACTGTGCCTGCACCTTCCCGGCAAGTTCCGTGCCGTCGGCAGCTTCTACCGGCACTTTGAGCAATTGACTGACGAGGATGCCGTCAGCTTCCTGAGCCAGTAAGCAGGCTGCCGGTCCGGCGAAACTCCCTTCCGCCGGTTGCAGGAACGGCGGGACCCGGCCAGATGGCCAGGCCCCGCCGTTCGATGACGCAGGGAAGTTTCTAGTGGTGGCTGCTGACGCCGAGCGGGCGGCCCTTGGTTTCCCCGGCCAGGAGTACGCCGATTGCCGAAATAACGCACAGGATCATGATGTAGATACCGATGGATCCGGTCCACTTGGTTGCCTGCATCAGCGTCTCCGCAATGGTGGCTGCGAAGGCGCCGCCCAGGATCGCACCGAACGCGTAGCCGATGGAGATGCCTGAGTAGCGGACGTTGGCCGGGAACATCTCGGCATACATGGCGGACATCGGGCCGTAGGACAGTCCAAGGCCGATGGTCAGGACAAAAAGCGCCACGCCGTAGAGCATGATGTTCTTGGTATCGATCAGGGCAAACATCGGGATCATCCATGCGAACACAATGCCGTACCCGATCAGGAACGTCTTGACCCTGCCGATCTTGTCGGAGAGCCAGCCCCCCACGAGTGTGAAAATCAACCAGCCGAAGGATGCAAGGGTGGTGGCCAGCAGGATCTCGGCGACGGGCATCTTCAGCGTCCTGGTGGCGTACGAGATGAAGAACGCGATCAGCAGGTAGCCGGCGGCGTTGTTGCCGATGAAGATCATGGTGGAGTAGAGCACGGACTTCTTGTGGAACTTGAGCAGCTGTCCGAGCGGGGCCTTGGCCTTCTCCTTGCGCTCGATCATTTCCTTGAAGACCGGGCTCTCGGCTACAGCGCGGCGGATGAGGTAGCCCACCACAATCAGGACGATGGAGAGCAGGAACGGCACCCGCCAGCCCCAGGCGCCGAAGTCCGCCTTGGACATGCCGGTGTTGAGGAAGTAGAGCAGGCCCGTGGCCAGGATCATGCCAACCGGAACGCCGATCTGCGGGTAGGCGCCGAAGAGGCCCCGCTTGCTCCGGGGAGCGTGCTCAACGGCCATCAGGGCTGCGCCGCCCCATTCACCCCCGGCTGAGAAGCCCTGGATGATGCGCAGCAGGATCAGCAGGACCGGGGCCCAGACTCCGATCTGGGCATACGTCGGAAGCATGCCGATCAGGGCCGTCGCGGCGCCCATCATGATGAGGGTGAAGACCAGCATGGCCTTGCGTCCGAGCCGGTCGCCCAAATGGCCGGCGATAACGGCACCGAGCGGACGGAACAGGAAGCTGATGCCGATGAGCGCGAAGGAGAGGATCCGTGCCAGGCCCGGATTTGATTCTTCAAGGGGCGTAAGGAACAGCGGGGACAGCAACGTTGCGGTCAGCTGGGCGAAGATGAAGAAGTCGTACCACTCGATGGTGGTGCCGACCAGCGTGCCGGCGAGGACCTTGCGTTCCTCATGCTTGCTGCTGGGGCCGGTCTCTGAGTCGACGTGTGAAGTTGCGGTCATTGGAACTCCGTGGCTGGGGGCAGCGCCGGTTGGGTACGCGGCTGCCAAAGGTGATTTCAGGCCAAGCGATTTACTGATCGAACGGTCAGTTAGTACGAGACTACCCGAGCATGTGACTAATCGCACTAATTTTTTGATTACAGCTGCAATGAATTCTATATTTGAACTTATTATTCGCAATCAGGACACGTTCCGCGACCGGCTGACCATGGCCCGGGCCCCCGTGCCGCCCCCTAGGATGGAAACCATGACTCCCACCGCCGCGGCCTCAGCAGGACAGGCACCGGCTTCCCCGTCCCAAACCCTTTCGCGTGGCATCCGCGCACTGGAGATTCTGGCTGCCGCTCAAAGTCCGTTGACCATTGCCGAACTTGCCGATGCCATGGGGGTTCACCGGTCCGTGGCCTACCGGATCCTGCGGACCCTGGAAGACCATTCCCTGCTGGTGCGCGATGATGCCGGCAAAGTCCAGCCCGGCCCCGGGCTGGCTGTTCTGGCCAGGGGCGTTTCGCGCAATCTGCAGACAGCTGCCCTCCCGGAGCTGACCCAACTCGCAAATGCCCTGAGCATGAGCGCTTTCGTGGCGGTGTGGGACCGCGATGACTGCGTGACGTTGGTGACTGTGGACCCGCGGCATACCGGAGCCGGCATCGTCCAGCACCCCGGCTCCCGGCACCCGGTCAGCGCCGGTGCCCCCGGGATTGCCATCCAGTCAGCGTACACAGAGGCGGATTGGCAGGCGGCTGCCCCGGGCACACCGTACCGGCCGGAGGCGGCGGAAGCGCGGAGCCGGGGCTATGCCGCCAGCCACGATGAGGTCATTGCGGGGGTCTCCTCCGTGGCCGTTCCTGTCCGGGTTCCCGGCGGCAGGCCCGCTGCCCTCGCCGTCGTGTACATCCGGGCCGGCCAGGATCCCGACGAGGTAGCCGCTTCGCTGGTGGCCAGTGCCGGGCGGATCGAAGCACAGCTGGGCTGAAGGCTCCCCGGCCCCTTGCGGTGCCACCTGCAGTACGCTAACCGCCGACGGCGTTGGTATGTCTGACAGGCGGCACGGGACCGGCTGTCAGACCAGTACCTCCGCGGCGTCGGAAATCCGGAGGGTGGAACCGTTGCGTCCCTTAAGGACCTGGAGCTGTGTCCCAATCCGCTGCTTCATTTCGCCGACGTGGCTGACGAGGCCCACCACGCGCCCGCCGTCGCGGAGTCCCTCCAGTGCGTCCATGACCTGTTCCAGGGACTGTTCATCCAGGCTGCCGAAGCCTTCGTCCACGAAGAGCGTCTCGATCTGGATTCCGCCGGCTTCCTGCTGGACAACATCTGCCAGTCCCAGCGCCAGCGAGAGGGATGCCATGAACGATTCGCCGCCGGAGAGGGTCGAAGTGTCACGTCGGTGCCCCGTCCATTGGTCGACAACTTCCAGGCCCAACCCGGACTTTGCGCCGCGAGCGGCCTTGGCGTCCGAATGCTGCAGCAGGTAGCGGCCATCGCTCATGGCGACGAGGCGTTCCGACGCCGCCAGCGCCACCTGTTCAAGCCGGGCCGCCAGGACATAGCTGTTCAGGCTCATGCGGTAGGTGTTCTCGCCGCGGCCTGCGGCGGTGTCGGCCAGCGCCGCCAGCAGCTGCGCGTGTTCCCGCGGCCCCCGTCCGGTCCCTGCCAGCCGCCCGTACTCCTTGAGGATGGCGGCCAGGGATTCCACGCTGCGTGAGGCGATGGCTGCGGCCAGGTCAGCGTCCCGCGCCTCCCGCGCGGCCTGGTCAGCGGCTGCCTTCAGCTGCGCCTCCCTGGCCACTTCCAGGGCCTCGTCCACGGCCGGATCGGCCTGCGCTTCCTGCTGCGCCAGCAGCAGCTCTTCGGACGCGAACAGCTCGGCGATCCGGGCCTGCTCATCCTGTCCGGCCCGAACATCGGCAAGCAGGGCAGCAGCCTCGGTTTCCGGCAGCAGCTGTGCAAGTGCGTCCTCAGCCGAGCTGAAGCCCGCCTCCGGCAGTGCGTCCTCCAGCTGGACCCGGGCGTCGCGGGCGCGGGCCTCAGCCCTGTCCAGCTGCGCCTGGGCCGTCAGTGTTTTCTCCAGGGTGTCAGCGGCATCCTGCAGGGAGCGCAGCCTGTGAGTGAGGCTGCGGTGCCCGCCACGCAGGCTCGATAGCGCTTCATCAAGCGAGGCCAGCTGGTCCGAGACCTCCGCTATGGCAGCAGCCACCCGGGCAAGTTCGGACGCCGCGCTGTTCGTCTCGGACTCCACGGCGGCAATGCGGCCCTCTTTTGCCTCGAGCTGTTTGCGGACCTCAGCCAGATCCGTCATGGCAGTCTGTGAAGCCCGGGCGGCGCTGCGGGCTGACTCAACAGCCCGCAGAGCCTCCTCTTCGGGGGTGTCTCCGCCCTGGCCGGCCAGCACGGCCACCAACTGGTTGGCCTCACCCAGCGCTTTGTCCAGCGTGGAGAGCGTGACCTCCGCGGCCTCATGGGCCTGCTGGGCCGCTTCCTCCGCCTGACCCAGACCGAGCGCTGAGGCTGCCGCCTCTGCGGGAGCCGGGTGCGCCTCGCTGCCACAGACAGGGCAGGACTCCCCCTCCACCAGGTGGGCGGCGAGTTCCGCCGCGGCGTTGGCGAGTCTTTCTTCCCGCAGATCGAGCCAGCGGAGTTTCTTTTCCAGCTGGATCTCCCGGGCCGCGGAATGCCGGCCTGCTGCCAGCTCCCTGGACGCCACGGCAGACCTGTAACGGCGGACAACATCGAGAAGTTCTTCCGCGGCGTTTGCTTCCTTGGCGTGCAGCGTTGCAGCCGAGGCCAGCTCCTCGAGGGGCTGCAACCCGGCGGCCATGCCTGTGAGCTCCGAGCGCAGGCTTTCCAGCAGATCCCCGCGTTCGCGTTCCGATTGGGAGAGTTCCTGTTGCTTCGTGACCAGGGAACGGCGGCGTGCGGTCAGCTCCGCGAGGCGTTCCTGGTCCGGCAGCCTGGCTTCCACAACGGCAAGCAGGGACCGGAGCCGGCTGAGCTCGCCGGCGATGTCCAGAGACCCGGTAACGCCTGGACCGGCATCAGCCGTGGTTGCACCGGGCCGGTCAGCGTCCAGGGCGCCCAGGTCCAGCTGTTCCAGCTCGGGTTCTTCCTCCACAGCCATCCGCAGCAGGGTGAGCGCCGATTCCATGGCCCCCGCCGCATGCAGCACCTGGTTCCCGCTCGCCTCTACGGCCTGCAACTGTCCACGGAGCACCTCAGCGCGGCGGTGCTGTTCAAGCCGCGCCGTATGAAGCTCAAGTGTCGGAACAGCCATCTCAGCAGCTGCCTTGCGGGCCTCGGCAGCGGCCAGCCTGCGCCGTCTTTCCCGCCGCGCAACTTCGGTCTCGAGCCGGTCTGATGCAAGCCTGCCTGCCGCTGCCGCTGCCGCCGCGGCCGATGAGAGTTCGGCAGCGTTGCGTGCTGCCTCCGCCTGCAGCCATGCGATCCGCCCGGCAGGGTCCTCATCGGCGTCCACACCACAATGATCGAGGCCCAATGGTGAGGCATCCGCTTCGGCGCGCGCCGACAGCAGCTCAAGCTCCGCGTTCAGCCGTGCCACATTGTTCCGTGCGTTCTGGGACTCAGCCGACAGCTCCTGTTCCAGCGCCTCAAACCGCTGGGTGCCGAAGAGTTTTTGCAGCAGTTCCAGGCGGTCAGAGGCCTTGGACCTCAGGAACGCCGCAAAATCGCCCTGGGGAAGCATCACGACGCGGGTGAACTGCTCCCGGTCCATGCCCAGCAGTGCGGTGATCTCGGCGCCGGCTTCATCGTTGCGGCCCGACTTCTCCGTCCAGGCTCCGGCGATCCGTTCGCGGAGGAGGGTCTTGGCCTGCTGCGTGGTGAAGCCGTTTTTGCCCCGGGCACTCGGCTTCTCCCACGATGGGGACCTGCTGACTTCAAAATGGCGCCCCTGGGCGGAAAACTCACAAGTGACCGCCGGTTCCAGCGCGGGCTCTGCGTGATCACTACGGAGCCGCTTGCCCTCCTGGCGGGCGCCCGGCACCGATCCGTACAAAGCGAAGCAGATCGCATCGAGCACACTTGTTTTGCCGGCTCCGGTGGGTCCGTTCAGGAGGAAGAGACCGTGGGCGCTCAGCCTGTCGAAGTCGATTTCCTCCGTGCCGGCAAAGGGCCCGAAAGCGGAGATTCTGAGGCGGTGGATTCTCACAGCGACGCCTCCCGGAGGCGCACGTTGTCCAAGGCAGCGGCCAGCGCCGCCCGTTCGGGCTCATCGGCATCCCGTCCCCGGACGTGATCCAGGAATCCGCAGCAGACGGACAAATCGTCCTGGGCTTCGGCGAGCCTGCTGCTGTAGCTTGCGGCCGCCTTGACTTCGCCCCCCTGGGGATCGAAACCGAGGACAAGGGTATCGGGGAAACGTGCCCGCAGCCGTTCCATGGCCTGCTGCGGCCTGTGGGCATCTGTCAGGGTTATCTGGCAATATGCTTCCTCAGCCCACGCATGCCCGCCGGACTCCAGCAATTCGGCAATATCGCCACGCAGCACGGCCAGCTTCCGGGGCGGCTCCCACGTCAGTTCCGAGACACGGCTGACGCCGCCCGGGCCGACGTCGATCAGCCAGCTTCCTTTGGTGTGTTTGGCTTCCGAGAAGGAGTAAGCCAGCGGTGAACCCGAGTACCTGACGGTGGGCGAGAGGGTCTGCCGCCCATGCAGGTGCCCCAGTGCGGCATAGCTGAAGCCGTCGAAGAGGTCCAGGGGTACCGCCCCCACTCCGCCGATGCTGAGATCCCGCTCGCTGTCGGAGCTGATTCCGCCGCTGGCAAAGGTGTGTGCCAGCACCACTGAGTGGACCGCTCCGGCCTTGGTGCGCTCTGCGAGGTCCGTGCGGATGCGGCTGGTGGCGGCGCGCGTAACCTCGAAATGGCTGGCGGGCTCAACCCCCAGCGGCTCGGCCACCAGACGCGGCTCGAGCCAGGGAATCCCGTAGATGGCCAGGACCGCGCCGTTTCCCTGTCCGCCGGCGCCGGGTTCGAGGGGCAGGATGATGGGTTTGTCCAGGTCCGCCAGCCTGGTCCGCAGATGGACGCCGCCCCGCTCCAGCAGCCGGGAGGCGAATCCCAGCCTGATGGCGGAGTCGTGGTTGCCGCTGGTCAGGACGACCTGGGCGCCGGCAGCAGTCAGCCTGACCAGGGCATCGTCCAGCAACCCCACGACGTCGACGCCTGGCAGGGCGCGGTCATAGACATCACCGGCAATCAGGACGACATCGACCTGATGATCGGAGACGGCGCTGACGAGCTGGTCGACGAAGGCCCGCTGGGCGTCCAGCATCCCGACGCCGTGGAACGACCGGCCCAAATGCCAGTCCGATGTGTGCAATAACCGCATATTCCTACGCTATCGGCTGCCACTGACAGTTTCGGCAACCGCCGCAGCGGTCCGTCCTAGCCGCGCTTCCCGTCGAAGAATTCACGTGCTTCGTCGCGGTTGTCCGACTCCTCCGGAGTGACCGCAGCAGCGGCGGACTTGTGGTCTTCCTGGGACTCCGCGTCCCCGCCGTCGTGGGCCGCTTCTTCAGCGTCCGGCCCGCCGTCCGCAGGCGCGGGGCCTGTAGCCGTAGCCCGTTCAGCGAAGCCGCGGAAGACCAGCCCGGCGATGGCTGCACCCACCAACGGAGCCACCCAGAAGACCCACAGCTGCTCAAGGGACCAGCTGGAGCTGAACAGTGCAGAAGCGGTGGCGCGGGCCGGGTTGAAGGGGGCGTTGCCCACTGAGAGGCCCAGCTGGAGCAGGACGGCGAAGGCAAGGCCCACGGCAACGGCAGCAGAGGCCTTGTTGTCCTTGTTGTTGGCGGTACCGAGGAATACGGCGACCACAATGGCGGCGCCCAGGACTTCCAGCAGGAGAACTGCCGCGAGGGGGGCCTGGATGATCGAATGCTCGCCGAAACCGGCGGTGACGGTGTCGAAGGCGGTCCTGCTGTCCTGGATGCCCGGCAGGGTCCGGAGGATGCCGAAGAGGGCCAGAGCGCCCAGCAGGCCGCCCACCAGCTGTGCGCCGATGTAGGCTGCTGCGTCGGCAAGGCGGATCCGCCCGGCAACCGCATGGCCCACTGTCACGGCGGGGTTGAAGTGTCCCCCGGAGATATAACCCACGGCGAGCATGGCCGCAGTCACCGCCAGGCCGGCTGCAAGCGCCGCAGGAAGCGGGCTGGACTGCGGAATGGAGAACAGCGGCACGCCAAGGCCGGCCACCACGAGGAACAGGCTGCCGAAAGCCTCCGCGGAAAGCCTGGCTGCCAGGCCGTGGCGGACTGCGGCAGTGGTTTCTGCTGCCGGCGCTGGGGCGGGATCACGGTGGACGGGCACGGGCGTGGTCATGGTGGGGCGGTCCTTATCAATGGGGTCTCGCTGCGGCGGGGAATAAACGCGCCGGCCGCCGGGGAATTCGTGGGGGCCATTGCATTCTGCCAAGGAATTCTGGGCATTTGCTGAGTCCGAGCTTAGCGCCCGGCGACCCGGGGCCCGGCCGTCGCGGTAAATTTACTGTCATGAGCATCGATCAAGGCGCATCCGCGGCGCCCTCGCTGAAGTCCCGCATCCACGGCTGCCTCCTGGGCGGCGCCCTGGGAGACTCGTTGGGTTATGCCGTGGAGTTCGACTCGATCGAGGCCATCCGCCACCGGTTCGGCCCCGGCGGTCTGACGGACTTCACAGCGCTCGACGGCGGCAGCCACTTTTCGGACGACACCCAGATGACGCTGTACACCGTGGATGGCCTGGTGGAGGCACTGGAATGGGCCAATGACGGGGTGGGAGCGGACGTGAACGCCTGCCTCTGGCTGGCATACCTCCGGTGGCTGGATACCCAGGGTGAGCCGGCACACCCTGCCGCCCCGGCGCCCCCGCCGCGGTGGATCGACGGCAACGAAGTCCTCAGGCACCGCCGGGCTCCGGGAAATGCATGCATCTCAGGCCTCGCCGGCGGGGAGATGGGGACGATCTACCGGCCCGTGAATCCGGATTCGAAGGGCTGCGGAACGGTGATGCGCTCGGCGCCGTTCGGCCTGATTCCCCACATAGCGGCCGACGCCGTCTATAAGTTCAGTGCCGATGCCGCCTCGCTGACGCATGGCCATCCGTCCGCGCGGCAGAGTGCCGGAAGCTTCAGCCTGCTCATCCACCGTCTCGTGTCCGGTGACAGCCTGCACGCTGCAGCGGCGGCTGTCCTGGAGGACGTGCGCGGGCTGAAGGACGTTGCAGCGGAATTGCCGGAACGGCTGGAAGCCGCAGTCAGCCTGGCTGGAGGAGCGGTCCTGCAGCCGGAGGAACTGGTGCGGCAATTGGGTGAGGGCTGGGTTGCGGAGGAAGCGTTCGCCGTCGGGCTCTATGCCGTCCTGGCCACCGCTCCGGAAGCCGGCTCCGGGGCGACACCGGAAGAGCACTTCAGGTCCGCCGTCGCGCTTGCAGTGAACCACAGCGGGGACAGCGATTCCACGGGATCAATTGCCGGAAATATCCTGGGCGCTTTCTACGGCGAGGACTGCCTGCCCGCGGACTGGCTGGAGGCCCTCGAGGCGCCGGAGGTCATCCGGGGCATGGCCGATCAACTGGTGGGCGTTACGACCGCCTGAGGGACACGTTGTTGCAGGCCTCGCAGACGTCCTCGGGGATCAGTCCCCGGCGCTGCAGCAGCCCGAAAATGACGCAGCCCAGGCAGAACCCGGCAAAGGCCTCCAGTGACGCCGCGGTGATCAGGACCGCCAGCACTATCCAGGCGGCCGGGGCCGCGCCGGCGGCGAAAAGGATCAGCGCAACGGTGGAGACCACCGTACCCATGCCCTGGGCGAAACGCTTGGGGGGTCCGGGAACCAGCCGCGCCCGGCCCAGCCTGGGCGCCAGGACCTTGACCGAGAGCAAAGCGAACGGCGAAATGCGTGGCCCGAAGAGCACCCGCAACCAGAATCCCGCAGCAAGCAGTACCAGGCCCCACCCCCAACCGGTCAACAGCGTCGCGCCGGCAAGGAGCACCACCAGGCCGGCGGTGATCCGGGCCGCGTACTCGTTGACAGGGTTCGGGAAGGCGAACACGGCGGACCAGTTGATTCCGGCCGTCCTGGTGCCGGTAGGGCTACTCATCCTGCAAGGCTAGGAGCCCGCTGTCCCGCGCGAAAGATTTGTTGCGCCGCATGAACGCGGACGGCCCTGTTGCCTTGGACCACAGGCCGGCACCTAGGTTCCCGCCACCGGGGCGTAGCCGGCCACCATCTGCAGAAACTCACCTTCGGAGAGAACCTCTATGGCCTGGCCGCGATCATGCAGTTCCAGGACACGGCGCGCCTTGCCGGTCAGCCGTCCGGAGCGCAGGTCCGCGGCCACAAACCCGTCGCCCACCACCAGTACGGTGGTGCGGGCAGTCACCCGGCTCTCCGGCCGGGCACCCAGCTCCGCCGAGCGCACTTTGGCTTCCGGCCGGGCCATGGCGAGCTCGCCGGTGAAGACGACCGTCTGGCCATACAGCGGATGGGACGGCTCAGCGTCGGCATTGGGCACGGGGTTGGCACCCTCCTCCGGCCAGCCTGCCAGGAACGGCCGGACCAGCGCCGCTCCATTACCGCCGCCGCCCGAAACGGCGGCCAGGCTCGCCTTGGAGAGGGCATCACGTGCCGGATCAAATGCGTGCTGACGCGGCAGTTCAAGGCCCAGTGACAGGTACAGCTCGGCGATGCTGTTGGCGTTGTTCCGGGCGGCGATGTCGATCAGGATGCCGGCGCACGCCCGGGCATCCTCCGCGGCGTCGTGGTGGTTGACGAGCGGCACGCCGGCCTCCTCCGCGGCGAACGGCAGCGAGTTGGAGACCAGCGAGTAGCAGCGCCTCGAAAGCATCACGGTGCAGACGTAGTCGTAGGCGGGGCCGGGGAGGCCGGATACCTCAAGCCCGGACCGAATCACGCCGAGGTCAAAAGCGGCGTTGTGCGCGGCCAGGATGTCCTCGCCGATGAAGGCTCCGATCTCAGGAAAGAGCTCACCGAACCGCGGACTGCCCGCCACGTCCTCGGACCTGATGCCATGGATCCGGACGTTGTGGTAGTCGAAGTGGTCGTGGCCCGACGGCGGCCGCATCAGCCAGGATGCCTCGTCCACGACACGTCCGCCACGGACCTTCGTCAGGCCCACCGCGCACGGTGAACCGCGGAAGCCGTTGGCCGTCTCGAAGTCGATCGCCGTAAAGTCCAAACCCACGGCCCATACATTACCGTCGAACCCGGCCCGGACCGGTCAAGTACCCTTGAGTGGTGAACTTCCTTGCGATCAGTGACTTTGCCGTGCCCATGCTGGGCGGTGCAGGACCGGTCCAGCCGCAGCTGGCATCCTTCCTCCCCGACTGGCTGAACCCCCAGGTCTTCCTGGCCGATCCTGCACTGGCGCCCTGGGTGGTGCTGCTGGTGTGCGGGATCGTCTTTGCCGAGACCGGCCTGCTGGTGGGGTTCTTCCTGCCTGGCGATTCGATGCTGTTCACGGCCGGACTGCTGGTCGCCACAGACACCATTAAGTTCAATATCTGGCTGCTGGCGCTGCTGATCGTCATTGCGGCCATCATCGGCAACCAGACCGGCTACCTGATCGGGTCCAAGGCCGGACCGGCAATCTTCAACAAGCCGAACTCCCGGCTGTTCAAGCGTGAGAACGTCGAGAGCGCGCATGCCTTCTTCGAAAAGCACGGCGGCAAGGCCCTGATCCTGGCCCGCTTCGTCCCGATCATCCGGACCTTCGTGCCCGTGATTGTGGGTGTGGCCCAGATGAGCAAACGAAAGTTCTTCCTCTATAACGTCATTGGCGCGGTGCTCTGGGGCGGTGGCGTGACGCTCCTCGGGTACCTCCTGGGCGACCGCGTACCGTGGGTGCGCGAAAACCTGGACATCATCTTCATCGCCATTGTCCTGGTCTCTGTGATTCCCATCGGCATCGAGGTCCTCCGCGCACTGTCTGCCAAGCGCCAGGCTGCAGTCTTCGGTACCGACACTGTCGACGAATTCATTGAGGAACACGCTCCCGTCGAGGAGCGCAAGACCAACCTGGACTAGGCAGCCCGCGGATTGGCTTAAGTACGTGAGGGGCCCTGCGTCGCAGGGCCCCTCACGTACTTCTACTGCCGGGCGAGGGCCTCCACGATCGCGGGTACCAGAGCACGGAATGCTTTCCCCCGGTGGCTGATGGCATTCTTCTCCGCGGACGACAGCTCGGCACAGCTGCGGCTCTCCCCCAGCGGCTGCAGGATGGGGTCGTAGCCGAAGCCGCCCCCGCCGCGCGGTTCCCTCAGGAGGATTCCCTCCAGCTGGCCGTACTCCACCACTTCACTGCCACCGTCATCAGACCCCGGCACGGCCAGGGCAGCGGCGCACACAAAAGCCGCCCCGCGGTGGCTGTCCGGCACGTCGGAAAGCTGGTCCAGCAGGAGCCTCAGGTTTGCGGCATCGTCACCGTGCCGGCCCGCCCATCGCGCTGAAAATATCCCCGGTGCTCCGCCCAGGACATCAACTGCCAGCCCCGAGTCGTCGGCAATCGCCACCAGGCCTGTGGCCTCGGCAACGGCCCGGGCCTTCAACAGGGAGTTCTCGGCAAACGTCACCCCGGTTTCGACGACGTCCGGCGCACCCGCCGCGGCGGCATCCACCACCTGCGTGTCGACGTCGAGCCCTGCGATCTGTCCGCGCAGGAGGTCCCGAAGCTCCCTCAGCTTGCCCTGGTTGTGCGTGGCCAGGACCAGGCGCGGAGCCGCAGCGGCCGCTGCCTCGTGGGTTGCAGTCACAGTACGTCGGCGAGGGTTTCCCGCTGGATGGCAGCCAGCTGGGTGGTGCCCAGCAGTGCCAGGTCCAGCAGCTGGTTAAGCTCGTCCCGGTCGAAGGGGGCGCCCTCAGCGGTGCCCTGCACCTCAACGAACTTTCCGGAGCCGGTGACCACAACGTTCATGTCGGTCTCAGCGCGGACATCCTCGACGTACGGCAGATCCAGCATGGGGACGCCGTCGATGATGCCCACAGAGACGGCGGCGATGGTGTCGATCAGGGGCTGCGCGTTCCGGGCGATGAGCTTGTTGTCCCGGGCGAAGCGGATGGCGTCGGCGAGCGCCACGTAGGCCCCGGTAATGGCCGCGGTGCGGGTTCCGCCGTCGGCCTGCAGGACGTCGCAGTCCAGCACGATCGTGTTCTCGCCCAGTGCTTTGGTGTCGATGATGGACCGGAGCGACCGTCCGATCAGCCGGGAGATTTCGTGCGTGCGTCCGCCGATCTTTCCCCTCACGGATTCCCGGTCGGAGCGCGTGTTGGTGGCCCGGGGAAGCATGGCGTACTCGGCAGTCACCCAGCCGCGGCCCTCGCCTTTGAGCCAGCGCGGTACCCCTGCCGTGAGTGAAGCGGTGCACAGGACCCTGGTGTTGCCGAATTCGATCAGGGCCGATCCCTCCGCCTGCTTGGACCATCCCCGGGTAATGCTGATGGGGCGGAGCTGATCGGGGGCGCGGCCGTCGGCGCGTACTACGGGCACTGCAGTTGCTTCAGAAGTCATGCCCTTAGCTTATCGACTTCACCGGCCCCCTAAATCGTGTAGTGCACCCCGGCCACGGCGACGGCAACGTCGCCGCCGAAGACCGGCCTGGCTTCAGCCATGACGGTGGTCTGTGAAGTCCAGACGGGAATGTGGGTGAGAAGGAGCCGGCGCGCCCCTGCCGCAGCCGCGGCCTCGCCTGCCCGCTTGCCGGTCAGGTGGACATCCTTGATGGCATCGTCCCTGCCTTCTTCAAAGGCGGCCTCGCAGAGGAACAGGTCAGCGTCCTTGGCCGCCTCCTCCAGCCCCGCGCACGAATCGGTGTCGCCGGAATAGGTCAGGACCCGGGTGACCTGACGGCCGTCCTTGTCCGGCTCGGTCACCTCGACCCGGAGTGCGTAGGCCTCCTCCACGGGATGGTTCACCGCGAACGGCGTCACGGTGAACGGACCCAGCGTCACGGATTCCCGTTCAGTCCAGTTGGTGAAGTCGAACTCCTCGTGCATGCCGGGATCCAGCTCCAGCCCGTAGGCGGTGGCCATCCGGTCCGCGGTTGCCGCCGGCCCCCACACCGGGATCCTGCCGCGTCCCCAGCCGCCCGGCTTCCACCGGACCGCCACGTGCAGGCCGCACAGGTCCATGCAGTGGTCCGGGTGCAGGTGGGTGAGGAAGATGGCGTCGATGTCTTCCAGGTCCGTATAGCGCTGGATGGCGCCCAGTGCCCCGCTTCCGAGGTCCAGCACGATCTTCCACGTCCGCTCGCCGTCGCTGGCTGTCAGGAGGTAGCACGACGCCGGCGAGCCGGGGCCGGGAAAGGAGCCTGTGCAGCCCACGATGGTGAGCTTCACAGGGCAGGACCTCCGGCCCTGTGGACGCTGACGAAGTTCGAAATCCTGGGTCCGGCGGTGCCCCTGGAAGTGGCTCGCTGGGCAGCGGCCACCATCTCGGGAGTGATGCGCGCCAGGCTTCCTGTGGGGTATTGGGCGGCGACATGGTCCACATGCTGGACTGAGAGGACCTCGGGCCCGAGGAAACGGCGGGCCAGCGCCTCGAACTGGGCGGCGTCACCTGTGGCGATGAAGTGGTGTTCGGGCGCGTTGCCGGCGGTGCGCTGGAGGTCATGGGTGACCAGTGCGCGGTAGACGTCCTTCGCTGTTTCCTCGGCGCTGGACACCAGCGTCACGTCATCGCCCATCACGAAGGAAATCACCCCGGTCAGCAACGGGTAGTGGGTGCAGCCGAGCACCACGGTGTCCACCCCGGCGGCTTTCAGGGGTGCCAGGTATTCCTCCGCGAGGGCCAGCAGCGCCGGTCCGGTGGTGATCCCGGCCTCGACGTAGTTGACGAACTCCGGGCAGGCGACGGAGGTGATGGCCAGGTCCGGTGCCGCGGCGAATGTGTCATCGTAGGCCCGGGAACCAACGGTGGCGGACGTTCCGATGACGCCGATGCGGCCGCTGCGTGTGGCGGCAACGGCACGACGCACGGCCGGCTGGATCACCTCGATCACGGGAATTCCGTAACGGGCCGTGTACCTCTCGCGGGCGTCCCGGAGGACAGCGGCCGACGCCGAATTGCAGGCGATGGTGAGGAGCTTGACGCCGGAGTCCACCAGTTCGTCCATCACCCCCAGGGCGTTGGCCCGCACTTCTGCGATGGGAAGCGGCCCGTAGGGACCGTGGGCGGTGTCCCCCACGTACAGGATCGATTCATTGGGCAGCTGGTCAATTATGGACCGCGCCACGGTCAGTCCGCCGACTCCCGAGTCGAAGACCCCGATGGGGCGGGACCCCACCGCACCGGCGTTGCCGCTGGCGGCGGACTCCGACGCTTCTGCCACTGAATCCATGCTCGAGGCTGTTGTCATGATTATTCGAGGATAGGTCTTCCCTGAGTCCGCAGCCATCACATTGTGGCGGCCGACTCATGTCGAATGTGTCACAGTTCGCTCCCTGCCGGGACCGCCTGCGCGGTTCAGGAGCGTGAATCGAGCGACTGGAGCATCGCCTGGACCAGCGACTCCTGCAGCCACGTGGTGAAGTTGTACACGAGCGCGAGGTAGCTCTCGACGTCCTCCGCCTGGGACCAGTCCTGCATCAGGTGGACGTGCTCCGCATCCTCCTCGTCCCGGATGTCCAGGCGCTCCGCGAGCACGAGGCGGACATCGTTCAGGGCCATCGACCAGTGCCGTGCGCCTTCGGCGGTCAGGACCACCTCATCCTTGTCCAGGTCGAGCGCCGCGGCGCGCAGCGCGCCGATCTTCGTTTCCCGCAGCGAGCGTTCAGTGAGCTGTCGGAACTCAAGGGACGCGCCGTCGTCGTCCTTCGCGACGTTGGGCAGAAGGCGCTTAACGGCCCGGTCGGTAGGTTCGCGGACATCCATGTCCAGCCCGATCAGCGCGGCAAGCGGATCCTGGTTTTCGCGCTCTTCCGGCTGGAGCATGGAAATGACGTCATCGATCAGGCTGCGGAGCAGTTCCCGTTCAGCCGGTTCCAGGAATCCGGTGATGCCCTTGAGCCCGTTCTTGAATGCTTTAGCCACGTTTTCCCTTGCCCTGACCGGATCCGCCGGATTTCTTCGAGTTTCCGCCGTTTCCGCCGCTGGCCTTTTCCACTGTGGCCCACAACCCGAAGCCGTGCATGGCGACGGCGTGCCGCTCAACCTGCTCCTTGCTGCCGTGGGCGACGATGGACCGGCCCTTCTTGTGGACTTCCATCATCAGCTTGTTCGCTTTGGACTCGGAATAGCCGAAGTAGCTCTGGAACACGTAGCTGACATAGCTCATCAGATTTACCGGGTCATTCCAAATCACCAGGTTCCACGGGATGTCCGGGGCGGTCAGGGAATCCGTGGTGGCATCGGTGCCGGTCCGGGTCCCCTCCCGTGTACCGGGGCCGGGCGCAACGCTTAAGGTCATCTGTCCATTCTATGGGGAGGATGGGCCCACGCCGGCGAGGGCCCCGCGTGACCACGGAGCGGCGAGGGCCCCGCGGCGAAGCGAAGCGAGACGTGGGAGCCGGTGGGTGGGCCCACGCCGGCGAGGGCCCCGCGGCGAAGCGAAGCGAGACGTGGGAGCCGGTGGGGACTAGAGTGAATTTTGTGAGTACCCCTGCCGGCTGGGACCATCCCCGCACGTCCCTGTACACCGACCACTACGAGCTGACCATGCTGCAGGCGTCGCTGCATTCCGGCGCCGCCCACCGCAAGTCGGTGTTCGAGGCCTTTGCCAGGCGCCTGCCCGACGGCCGGCGGTACGGGATCGTGGCCGGCACCGGCCGGCTGCTCGAAGGACTTGCCGACTTCCGGTTCGGCGAAGCCGAGCTGGACTTCCTGGGCCGGACCGGGGTGGTCAATCAGGACACGCTGGACTATCTGGCGAACTACCGGTTCTCCGGCGACATCTGGGGTTACCCGGAAGGCGAGGCTTACTTCCCCAACTCCCCCATCCTGATTGTCGAATCAACCTTTGCTGAAGCCTGCATGCTGGAGACCTACGTCCTCTCGGTCCTGAACCATGACAGCGCCATCGCCTCTGCTGCGTCCCGCATGATCAGCGCGGCGGGCGACCGGCCCTGCATCGAGATGGGGTCCCGGCGCACCCACGAGGAAGCGGCAACCGCCTCCGCCCGGGCCGCCGTCATCGCCGGTTTCCACAGCACCTCCAACCTTGAGGCAGGCATGCGGTACGGCATCAAGACCGTCGGCACCGCCGCGCACTCCTTCACACTCCTGCATGACACTGAACGCGAAGCGTTCGAGGCCCAGCTCGCTTCCCTGGGGGAAGGCACCTCGCTTCTCGTGGACACGTACGACGTCGAAACGGCGGTCCGTGCGGCCGTTGAGTTGGGCGGGCCAAAGCTCGGGGGCGTCCGCCTCGACTCCGGCGACCTCGTTGCCCAGGCCCAGTGGGTCCGCCAGCTCCTGGACCAGCTCGGCAATGAAAATACCCGGATCATGGTCACGTCCGACCTTGACGAATTCGCCATCGCGGGCCTCCAGTCCGCCCCGGTCGACTCCTACGGGGTGGGCACCTCGCTGGTGACGGGCTCGGGAGCGCCCACGGCCAGCATGGTCTACAAGCTGGTCAGCCGCACCGACGACGCCGGCAGTTTCGTCTCCGTTGCGAAGGCGGCCAAGAACAAAACCAGCATGGGCGGACGCAAGTACGCCTTGCGCAAGCTCAACGAGCGCGGCATTGCCACCCAGGAAATTGTGGGAATCGGCCACCGTCCCGACGACGACGGCAACGACCGGCCCCTCCTGCAGCAGTTCATGAAGAACGGCGAGCTCCTCCCTGGCTGGACCGGGCACGAGGGCGTGATGCGCGCGCGCCAGCGGCATGCCGACACCATGGCCGAACTTCCTGCCGTGGTCAACCGCCTGCAGCGCGGCGAGCCTGCCATCCCCACCATTTACGAGGAGAACTGATGTCACGCGCCCTGATCATCGTCGACGTCCAGAACGACTTCTGCGAGGGCGGGTCGCTCGCCGTGGCAGGCGGAGCCCACGTGGCTTCGGCCATCAGTGACTACGTTGACGCCCACCACACCGAATTCGACCACATTGTTGCCACGCAGGACTGGCACATCGATCCCGGAGCGCATTTTTCCGACACCCCGGACTTCAAGGACAGCTGGCCGCGCCACTGCGTCGCGGGAACCCGGGGCGCCGAACTCCACCCGGACCTGGATACGGAATACATCCAGGCGTACTTCCAGAAAGGCCAGTTCGCCGCGGCGTATTCAGGGTTCGAGGGCCTCCTGGCGCCTGAGGATGCCGTTCCCACCGGCGAAAGGCTGGCCGGTTCCCTTCCCGCAGACGCGGACGCCGGGGACTACTCGCCCTCGGACGACGCCATCGGGCTGGACGACTGGCTGCAAAGCCATGACGTTGAGGATGTCGTGGTGGTGGGGATCGCCACCGACTACTGCGTCATGGCCACTGCGCTGGATGCGGTCCAGGCGGGATACTCCGTCACGGTCATCCGCTCGCTCACTGCCGGCATCGCCGAGGACCTCGAAGATGCCGTTGCCGAAATGGAGCTCGGCGGCGTCGAAATCAGCTGATCACTTCCGGCTGATCATTTGCGGCCGGTCACTTCCGGCCGATGAACCAGTCCTGCAGTTTCCGCAGCCTCGACTGAAGCTGCTCCTCGTTGGCCTGCGCCACCGGCGGGCCGCCACAGACAGTCCTGAGCTTGGTGTGGACCACGCCGTGCGGGGTTCCGGTCCGGGCCGACCAGGCAGCCACGTTCTTGGCCAGCTCGTTCCGCAGGTCCATCAGCATCCGGTGGTCAGGCATTGCAGGAGCGGCTGCCGGCTCGGCCACCGGTGAGCGCCGGTTCTTCCGGTTGAGCTGCTCGTGCTGGCGCTGCCGCAGGAGGGTGCCTACCTGCTCGGCGTCCAGGAGGCCGGGGATGCCCAGGAAATCCAGTTCATCCTCGGAGCCCACCTCTCCCCCGGTGCCGAACTCGCCGCCGTCGAACAGGACACGGTCAAAGGAAGCCTGTGAATCGAGGGCCTCAAACTTGCCCTTGGTCAGGCTGTCAGAGGCTTTGTCCTCCCGGTTGGCCTCGGCCATGAGGGAATCCTCGGGAGTGAAAAGGCCGTCGCCGTCCTCTTTTTCGGGGCGGTCCAAAGCGTGGTCCCGCTCCAGTTCCATGGAGTTGGCCAGTCCCATCAACGCCGGCACCGACGGAAGGAACACCGAGGCGGTTTCACCCCGCTTGCGGGCACGGACAAAGCGTCCCACTGCCTGGGCGAAGAACAGCGGGGTGGACGTGGAGGTGGCATAGACGCCCACGGAAAGGCGCGGCACGTCCACGCCTTCGGAAACCATGCGGACCGCCACCATCCAACGTTTTCCGCTGGTGGTGAAGTCCTCGATCTTGCTGGAGGCCTTGGCGTCGTCGGAGAGGATCACAGTCGGCGACTCCCCGGTAATCTTCTTCAGCTGCCCGGCATAAGCCCTGGCATCCTCGTGGTCAGTGGCGATGACGAGGCCGCCGGCATCAGGGACGGTGCGGCGGACCTCGCTGAGGCGTTTGTCCGCTCCGGCCAGGACAGCCGGAATCCATTCGCCGGCCGGGTTCAGCGCCGTCCGCCAGGCGTGCGCGGTGATGTCCTTCGTCACAGCGGCTTCGCCGAGTGAGGCAGCCATCTCTTCCCCGGCGCTGGTCCGCCACCGCATCTGGCCTGAGTAGGCCATGAACATGACAGGGCGCACCACGTGGTCGCGCAGGGCATTGCCGTAGCCGTAGGTGTAGTCCGCTTTGGACCGCCGGATGCCGTCACGGTCCTCGGAGTATTCCACGAACGGGATGGGTGAGGTGTCCGAACGGAACGGCGTACCCGTGAGGGACAGCCGCCGGGCCGCGGGATCGAATGCCTCCTTCAGGCCATCACCCCAGGACAGAGCCTCACCGCCGTGGTGGATCTCGTCCAGGATCACCAGCGTGCGCGCGGCCTCGGTCTTGGCGCGGTGCAGCATTGGCTTGCTGGCAACCTGCGCGTACGTGACGGCCACACCGACGAAGCCGCGGCCGTGCTGGCCGTCGGCGTTCTTGAAGTTCGGATCGATGGCGATGCCCACCTTGGCGGCGGCATCGGCCCACTGCCGTTTCAGGTGGTCCGTTGGCGCCACGATGGTCACGCGGTTAACCGCTCCGGCTTCGATGAGCATGGAGGCGACCCGCAGGGCAAAGGTGGTCTTGCCGGCGCCTGGAGTCGCTACCGCTAGGAAGTCCCGGGGACCGGTCCTGAAGTAGAGGTCAAGGGCTTCCTGCTGCCAGGCACGGAGTTTTTGGGCGGTTCCCCAGGCTGCACGTTCCGGATAGGCCGGAGGCAGGGTGGGGCCGCCAAAGAGCGTCTCCGTCACTACTTGTTGTTGCCTGAGTCCCCTCCGGGACCCTTGCCGCCGTCGTCGCCCGGGCGGAGGCCGTCATAGACCTCTTTGCACATGGGGCACACCGGGAATTTCTTCGGATCCCGGCCGGGTGTCCACACCTTGCCGCACAGGGCAATGACGGGCTCGCCGGTCAGCGCGGATTCCATGATCTTTTCCTTGCGCACATAGTGCGAGAAGCGTTCCCGGTCACCGGGTTCAACTTCCTGGCGCAGCTCTTCGCGCTCAATGGTGGCCGTGGACGTTCCAGCCCCGGAAAGCTCGCGCATCGGGTCGTTTTCGAGAGGGTCCGTCATGCTAGTCATGGCATCCATCTTAGCCTCCCCCGGCTGTAGGCGTTTGACGGCGGGCGGACCGTTTCGCCCTTACAGTCCCTGCCAGGCGGGTTTGTGGTCGTACGTGTGCCGGTAGAAATCCGCCAGCTTCAGCGAGGATGCGGCAGCTTCATCCACCAGGATGGTGGCGTGCGGGTGGAATTGCAGGATTGACGCCGGGCAGAAGGCCGAGACCGGCCCCTCCACAAAGTCGCGGACTGCCGGCGCCTTTCGCGCTCCGGTGGCCACCAGGACGATGTGCCGGGCTTCCATGATGGTTCCGAGGCCCTGGGTGACCACGTGGTGCGGCACGTCCGCCAGGCTGGGGAAGAACCGGGCATTGTCCCGCCGCGTCTGCTCGATCAGGCTTTTGATACGGGTCCGGGACGCGAGGGATGAGCCCGGTTCATTGAAAGCGATGTGTCCATCGGTGCCCACGCCCAGCAGCTGCAGGTCCACACCCCCCGCTGCCCGCATTGCAGCCTCATAGGCCCGGCAGGCGGCGGGAAGATCTTCGGCGGCGCCGTCGGGCGTGTGGACATTGCCCTCGGGAATGTTCACCCGGGCGGTGAACTCACGCCGGATCACTTCCCGGTAGGATTCCGGATGCCCGGCTGCCAGACCCACATACTCGTCCAGTGCAAAGGCGCGTGCCTGACTGAAATCCAGGCTGCCGCTGGCGTGCCGCTCGGCCAGCTGATCGTAGACGGGCAAGGGCGATGAGCCGGTGGCCAGACCCAGCACAGCCTCCGGCTTTTTCTTCAGCAGTTCCTCAACGGTGTCGGCCGCGAGTTTTCCGATCTGCCTGCTGCCGGGGAGGATGACGATTTCCATGGACCACGACCTTTCGTTGGGGCCGGACTCAGCGGTTCACGGTCAGTTGGGCCAGCAGTTCAGGACCGCGGGCATCGAGCCACTTGCCGCCGAGCCGGATGCCGGCCGAAAACAGCGCCGGTCCCAGCAACAGGCCGACGGCCAGGTTGGCCCACCCCAGGCCGGGATTGCCGGTGAGCGCCTGCGCGATGAACAGACCCACCTCGGGAAGGACCAGGAGACCGAGTATGCCCATGCCGGCGAACTGCACGGCCAGGGT
Source organism: Pseudarthrobacter cremeus (assembly GCF_051857465.1). Taxonomy (NCBI): domain Bacteria; kingdom Bacillati; phylum Actinomycetota; class Actinomycetes; order Micrococcales; family Micrococcaceae; genus Pseudarthrobacter; species Pseudarthrobacter cremeus. The sequence continues at coordinate 793,936 of NZ_JBPZHC010000001.1, forward strand.
CTGGCCCACATTGCCCGGGGGCTTTTTGAACGGGCTGTCGCCGGGCAATGGAACAGCAACCGTATAGCGCGCCGACACCACGGAGGACAATCCAAGGCCCGTGAAGAGCACCCCCAGGCTGAGGCCAAGCTGGCCCGGCAACCCCGCCCAGCCGCTGGTGAAAAACGCCTGGCCCACCGCAAGGATGAGCACCACCGGAAGGGCGAAGGCGAGGCAGGCCAGGGCCCGTCCGAGCCGGTCATCCACGCCGCGCACGCCGGTGGCCACATGCAGGGCAAATGCTGTGTTGTCGTAGGAGACGTCCGCCGAGATGGACCAGGCCATGAGGAATGCCGACAGTGGTGCCGCGAACGCCAGGGACCCGTAATTGCCGGACTGGCTGCCCTGGAAGACCAGCAGAACGGGCAGCAGAGGTACCACCACCAGGGAACCTGAATAGCGGGGATCGCGTACCCAGTACGTCAGGGACCTCGCCGTCACGGCACCGGCAGGCGTGGCCGGCAGCAGCCCGAACAGCCCCAGCTTTCCGCCCTTACGGCTCCCGCTCCCGGCATATGGCGGATTGACCAGGGCCCGTTCCAGGAGCAGCTTCCAGCACCAGGCGAGGCCCGCCAGAGTGGCCGCAGCGATCAGGAATTTGACGGCTGCTTCCAGCGGCCGTCCGGCGGCCACATCGCCGCCGAGCGACCACGGCGCGCCCAAGGGAGTCCAGGACAGTGTGGCCGTCAACTCCGCGAGGAACCCGGCTGAGGCGGCTATCCCCCTGCTGACCCCCGCGACAATGGGGCCCATCATGACCAGCGGGATCATGAAGGCGATGGCGCTGACGTCTTTGAACCGGCGCGATGACGCCAGGCTGGCCGTTGCGGTGGTCACCACCCTGGACAGGACGATACAACTCATAACGCCCAGCGCAGCGCCCACCAGTGCGGCACCTGCAGGGAGGGGCCCCCGGGCCCAGGTCCAGACCGTGGCCAGGGCCACCAGCGCGGTGGCCAGGCCGGGGATGCCGATCAGCCCACCCAGTGCCAGGCCGGTCAGGAGCTGCGGCATGGGGATGGCAGAAGTGGTGAACCGTGCAGGATCCAGGGTCATGTCCACCGCCGAGGCCGCGATGGGAACAATGCCCCACCCCAGCAGGGCCGCCGAACCGCCAAGGACCACTGCCATGTGCGCCAGCTCAGGATCCGCACGGCGCAGCAGCACCAGGGCCACCACCAGCGCACCCACCAGGCCCAGCGCATACAGTCCGCCAAAGGCCATGCCCACCAGTTGCCACGGGCTGCGGCGCAGGCCGTTGCGGAGCAGAGTCAGTTTCAGCCTTAGAAGGTGCGCAACCATTCCAGGCCTTCCGTGTGGTTGCGCCCGCCCACCAGCTGGACAAACCTGTCCTCCAGCGACTCCCCGGCGCGGACCTCATCAACCGTTCCCACCGCCAGCAGTCTGCCAACGGCAACAACGGCCACATGGTCACACATCCGCTGGACCAGATCCATGACGTGGCTGGACACGATCACTGTTCCGCCGGACGCCACGTAGCGGTCCAGGATGGCACGGATGTTCGATGCGGAGACGGGATCCACGGATTCGAAGGGCTCGTCCAGCACCAGGAGCCGCGGAGCGTGGATCAGCGCGGAGGCGAGTGCGATCTTTTTTGTCATGCCTGCCGAGTAGTCCACCACCAGCGTCCCGGCGTCGTCGCCCAGGTCCAGGGCCGACAACAGCTCACCCACCCGGGAGGCCACCACTTCCTTGTCCATTCCCCGCAGCAGTCCGGCGTAAGTGACGAGCTGCTCGCCGGTCAGCCGGTCAAAGAGGCGAACACCGTCCGGCAGGATGCCCATGAGCTTTTTCGCCTCCAGCGGCCTGGCCCAGACGTCGACACCGTGCACCACCGCCGTGCCGAAGTCCGGCCGCATCAGTCCGGTGGCCATGGACAAGGTGGTGGTCTTACCGGCACCGTTGGGGCCCACGATGCCAAAGAACGACCCTGCCGGGACATCCAGGCTGATCCCGTCTACGGCGATTTTCCCGCCAAAACGCTTGGCGAGCCCGCGGATCGACAGGGCAGGTACCGTGCCGGCGGGCGGCACCCGATCAGGATGCGGAGCAGTCATAGAGCCAGCGTAACGCCCTCGGCTCCGCGCCGGGTGAAGGGCCCGGTCCCTGGCCGCGCGCCTAGAACGAATGCCGGGGGATGGCGCGTTCATACTGCGGCGGCCACGCCAGCTCGTGTCCCAGTTCGAACGCCGCGCGCAGCCACCAGTGCGGATCGCGGAGCGCCGCCCTGGCTATGAACACGCCGTCCGCCTGTCCGGTGGCCACGGCATGTTCGGCCTGGTCAGCGGAGGTCAGCAGGCCCACAGTGCCGGTGGGGACGTTGGCCTCCCGGCGGATCCGCTCGGCGAAGCCTGTCTGGTAACCCGGGCCGGGCTTGATGTCCTGGTGGGCCACGGCGCCGCCGCTTGAAACGTCGACGAGGTCAACGCCGCGTTCGGCCGCCTGGGCGGCCAGGCGGACGGAGGCCTCGATGTCGACGCCGCCCCGCGCCCAGTCGGTGGCCGAAATCCGCAGCAGCAGGGGCATGGACTCTGGAATGACGTTGCGGACGGCATCAATGACAGCGAGCATCAGCCGGTTGCGGCCTTCCTCGGTGCCGCCCCAGGAGTCAGTCCGCGTGTTGATCAGCGGGCTCTGGAACTGGTGCAGGAGGTAGCCATGGGCTCCGTGGATTTCAACGGTGTCGAATCCGGCGTCCACAGCACGCGTTGCGGCGGCGGCGAAATCGTCGATGACCCCGCGGATCTGTTCCCCGGTCATCCCGGCCGGTTCGGCATAGCCGTCGAACGCTGACGGTGACGGGCCCACCGTGGACCAGCCGCCGTCGGACTCCGGCACGCTCCCCCGTTGACCGGAGAACGGCCAGTAGGTGGAAGCCTTCCGCCCGGCGTGGGCGAGCTGCACCCCGATTCTGGTGTCAGCCGCGCCGTGGCGGTGCACAAAACCGGTGATCCGCTGCCACGCTTCGGCCTGTTCGTCGTTGTACAGCCCGGCGTCCCGGGGACTGATCCGGCCCTGGGCGTTGACGGCTGCCGCCTCGGTGAGGATGAGTGCGGCCCCGCCGGCGGCGAAGGAGCCCAGATGCATCAGGTGCCAGTCGTTCGGGACCCCGGGGGCGCCGTCGGGACCGCAGCTGTACTGGCACATGGGCGAGACCCAGCCGCGGTGCTTCAACTCCAGGGAGCGGAGCTTCAGCGGCTCGAAGAGGGCCGGCACTAGAACAGCACCCTGGCCAGTCCCTGCCGCGCCTTGCCAACACGGGGGTCGGCGGTGCCTACGACGTCGAAGAGCTCCAGGAGCCTTACCCGTGCCGTTTCCCGTTCCGGCCCGAAGTTCCGGCCAATGAAGCTGACCACGCGGTTGAAGGCATCTTCCACATGGCCCCCTGCCACGTCCACGTCCGCCACGCCCAGCTGCGCCTCCAGATTGTCCGGCTCGTTGGCGGCGAGGGTCCGGAGCGCTTCGGTGTCCTCTGCCGAGAGATCCTGGAGCCTGGCCATCAGTTCCACCTGGGCGAGGCCGGCCTTGGCTTCGGCGTCGGCGGGCATTTCCAGCAAGGCCTGGCGGTAGGCCACCGCGGCTGCCTCGTAGTCGCCTGCCTCGATGGCGTCGAAGGCGGCCTGGTGCAGTGGCGGCAGCGGGGCAGGTCCGGCCTCCTGCGGCGCTCCCCCGCCAAGGCTGCCTGTGACGCCGTTGGCTGCCGCGACTTTCAGCAGTTCATCCAGGATGGCCCTGATCTGGGGTTCCTCGGCGCCGCCCTGGAAGAGGGGCACCGGCTGGCCCTTGAGGACTGCAACTGCCGTGGGGACGGCCTGGACCTGGAACGCCTGGGCCAGCTGCGGGAACGCGTCAATGTCAGCGGTGCCCAGGACAAGGCGGCCGGCAAAACTGTTAACGACGCGTTCAAGCGTATCCAGCATCCCGGCGGATTCCGGTGAATATGCGGCCCACAGCGCTATGACAACCGGAACCTGGGCAGAAAGCTCCACCAGCTCCTGGAAGTTGCTTTCGGTGACGTCGACCCGCAGCGGAGCGGGCCCGGCGTCGGGGTTCCCGGTACCCGCTGGATCAAGGGGGGCCTGCGGACCGGCGGACGGGTTGCCTGGGCCAGCGGGCGGCGCCTGACGCTGTTTCAGTGAGGAAAGGTCGACGGCGCCACGCAGGTTAAGCAGGCTGGCAGCGGCTGGAGGGACGGGGCGGGAAGCTGGCGAACTCATGCTTTCCACTCTAGCCACTCCGGCCGCTGCCGGGTGTACTGCGTGAAGGGGTTTACCCCTTTGGCCCTACTTGAAGCTTGCGCCTACCAGTCCGCGGGTGGCTGCCACCAGCTTCATGGGATCGGCGGAGCCGGCGGGCGGGACATAAACCGCCATTGACTCGGCGAAGTTCAGGACCATGCCGGTGGTGGTTTCCTTGCCGCCGGCGAGCGCCGCGGCGTCGTCACCGATGGTGAGTTTGTCGCCGGAGGCCTTGGGGGTGCCGTCAAAGCCGAAGTTGATCCGGCCCAGCACCAGCGCCCCGCCATCGGCTGTGCGGAATACCACGGTGCTCTCCGGCACCACCTTGTGGGTGAAGGAGAAGGTGCCGTTCTCGCCCGACTTGACCACCTCTGCCTGGTAGGAGAGCGTGTCGGCAATGTACGGCGAGGATGCGCCCTCCAGGAGCTTGTCCTTGAAGCTCGACTCGGCGTTGGACAGACGGTCGGCGAGTCCGGCAAGGGCTTCCTCACCGCTGTACAGCAGGCCTGACTTGTCAGCGGGGGCCAGGGTCTGCGTGCCGCTCCGGTTGATGGCCGGGAACGTTGTTCCGGGCTGCAGCGGGGTGGTCTCGGTGAGCTTGTAGTTCTCACGCGGGGCCGGCTGGACCAGGGTCAGGAGCTGCGGGACAACGTTGCCGTCGCCCTGGGTGACAGCAAGGACGGAGCGGGGCCAGGTGCGCTCACTGGTGACCACGGTGGTGAGCAGTTTCGTGGAACGGACCGGCATGCGTGCTTCGTACGTGCCCACCTGGGATCGGATTTTGTAGTTCTGGGTGCGGACTTCAAGTTCCGTGCCACCGACCCGCTCAGCGAGCTTGGCTGCGTCCTTTGCGCCGTCCCCGGCGTCCGCGGCGCTGGAGACCTGCTCCAGGATCCGACGGAACTGGGCGTCCAGGAGGACCGGCGAGGCCGGCTGTGCATTTGCGGCAGGGGATTCCGTTGCCGGGGCCGGAGCGGGGGTGGTGGCCGCACTGGCGGCGCCACCGGTCACCGCCACAACGACGGCGGTCACGGCGGCAGCGGCCGCTCCACCGGAAACCATCGTCAGCTTTGAATTTGAAGAGGACCGGGCCTCAGACTTCGCCCGGGCACGCTGGGCAAAACCGCTCCCCTGGCCGTCGCCTTCGCCGTCCTTCTTCCGTGCGGAGAGGACCGCCAGGGCGATGCCGGCGAGGATCAGGAGCCCGCCGAGGACCATCAGCGGGACGGCCCACGGGGTGGCGGTGTCATTGGGGAACGTCATGGAGATTGAGGCCGGCGCAGGCTTGGTGCCGTCAGAGGCCAGCAGCAGGGACCACTCGCCGTCCGCGGGCGGGGTCCAGGAGTAATCGAGCTCGCCGCTGGCGTTTTCGGTTGACACCCAGAGGTCCGATCCTGAGGGGTTCGGGACTGTGGCGTCGCCGTCGGCATGCTCCACCTGGAGTGACTTCTCGTCCTCGGAGACCCCCGTCACGGTGTTGTGGGCACTCTTGCCAACCCAGGCGTCAACGTCGTCGGGCCGGCCGGCCGCGAGCATGAAGTTGCCGTCCCCTTCGATCTTGATCTTCACCGTTCCACCGTGCAGCGTGCGCAGTTTCTGGTCGATTACGGTCAGGGGGGCCGCGGCGGCATCTGACGGGGCCGAAGCCGTGAAGGTCGCGGAGGGAGCCCAAATGGTTTTCTGGCCGATACCGGCCAGAAGTGTCAGGAGGCCGAGCAGCACGAGTGCGACTGCAGTCTTGAAACGCAAGGAAACACCTATCATCAGCGGGGGTTTACCTTCAATAGTAACCGTTTTGTTACCGGAACCCCTTTTTGGGGGCCGCAGGAGGGGCCGCACGGCGAGGTTGAAGGCCTGCTGACCGGGCGTCCCCGCGTCTGTTAGCAAGGCTGCTGATAGTGTTTGCGATGATCATCACACCGGCACCCACATGCGGCGCCACGCACGGAACGGGCCCCAAATCCAGTGACTGACAAGACGGATGAGTCCTCCGCGGCACACGAAAACAAACCGGCAGCCGGCGCACCGCAGTCCCAGCCTGAAAAGTCCCTGCCGGAAAAGTCCTTCCCGGAAAAGTCCCCGCCGGAAAAACGTGCCAGGAGCAGGCGGACCGCCGCCGCGGCCGCCGCTTTGGGCTTCATCGCCCGCCGCCTCCGTCAGCCGCTGCCGGGGGCCCAGCCCCGGCTTCGCTTTGAGATGCCGCCGGAATTGCCGGCTGAGTACCAGGCCGCTGAAGAGGAAACCGCCAAGGACGGCGAGGGCTCTCCCCAGTTCGGCAAGCCGGGCCCGCGCATCTCGCCCCAGCATCCGCTGTACATGGGTTTCATGGGCACCGTGGGTGTTGGCCTTGCACTGCTGGTCTACTGGATCGGTTCGAACACCACGCAACTGCTGCTGTGGATTGTGGCTGCGCTGTTCATCGCCCTTGGGCTGGAGCCGGTGGTCGGATGGCTGGAGAACCGGAAGATTCCCCGCCCGGCCGGCATCCTGCTTTCGGTCGCCGTGCTGGTGGGCGCGGTGGCAGGATTTTTCGCCACCCTGATTCCCACCATTGTTGAACAGGTCACCGAAATTGTGGAGCAGGCACCCACCTGGGTGCGGGACTTCATCGATTCTGAATTTTTCCGCACCGTTGACAGCCAGTTCGGCATCCGCGACCGCGTTACCGAGGAACTCGATAAGTTCGTCAATGATCCGGCTGCCATGGGAGGGATCTTCGGCGGGGTGGTGGGCTTCGGCTCCACCCTCGCCAACGGCCTCTTCGGCACCCTGATTGTCCTGGTCCTGAGCCTTTACTTCCTGGCGGCACTTCCGGCCATGAAGAAGTGGGGCTACCGGCTGGCCCCCCGCTCCCGCCGGCCGCGGGTGGCGGCCCTGTCCGAGGAGATCACCCGCTCAGTAGGCAACTACGTGATCGGCCAGGCCTGCGTCGCGCTGCTCAATGCCCTGTTCGCCTTCATCGTCATGTCCATCGTGGGCGTACCGTTCGCACTGCTGCTCGCCTTCGTGGTGGCGCTGCTGGCGTTCATCCCCCTGGTCGGCGGGCTGATTGCGGGCGTGATCGTCGTACTGATATCCCTCACTGTTGGCTGGCAGACGGCAGCCGTTTACGCGGTCTGCTACTTCGCCTACCTGCAGTTCGAGGCTTACTTCATCTCCCCGCGCATCATGCAGAAAGCCGTGGCCGTGCCCGGCGCGGTGGCCGTTATCTCGGTCATTGCCGGCGGCAGCCTCCTGGGCGTCCTGGGCGCCCTGATCGCCATCCCGACTGCCGCCGCCATCCTGCTGCTCCTGAAGGAGATCTACATCGTCCGCCAGGACAAGCACTAGGCGAGGGCTGTGGCCACCGGCCCGTTCCACTCCTGCGGCAGGCCGTCGGGGCCGGAACCGGTTTCGGTCACATCATCAACGATCTCGTTGAGCGCACGGGACGCGTATTTCTCCCCCACCCAAAGGTGCTTGGCGCCGTCGACCCCTACCACCCGGGCCTGGGGCACCACACTGAAGCGTTCTGCGGCAGCCGCGGGCTGCAGATAGTCATCATGCTCGGGCACCAGCACGGTCAGCGGTTTGGCCGCCTCCGCCCACAGCCGGAGGTGGGCGTCGGTGGCGCGGTGCAGCGGCGGCGACAACAGGATGGCGCCCTCAATCCGGCTGGCCACCGGCTCCACGGCGCCGTACATCAGCGCCAGCTCGGTGCCGAAGGACCAACCCACCAGCCAGCGGTTGGGGAGCTCACGTTCGACGGCGAAGCGCACCGCCGCCTCGACGTCGAGCCGCTCGCCGATCCCCTCTTCAAAGGAACCGGCGCTGGTGCCGCGCGGCGATGAGGTTCCGCGCGTGTTGAAGCGGAGGACAGCCACACCTGCCAGCGCGGGAAGCCGGTAGGAGGCCTTGCGGAAGACATGGGAGTCCATGAACCCGCCGTGGGTCGGCAGCGGGTGCAGGGTAATCAGCGTTGCGGTGACCGGACCGGATTCCGGCAGGGCCAGCTCCCCCACCAGTTCATGGCCGTCCTCCGTGTGGAGGTGGATGTTCTCGCGCCGCGCCGGCAGGACCGTGGAAGCGCGGATGGGGGACGGGCCGGAAGGCTGGACGAATTCGTACGACGCCGGATCAAAAGTCATGCCTGCCAGCTTAGCGACTCAGGGGCGGCGGCAAACTTACCAGGCCGGCCCCGTGTCCCCGCGGCACGGGAGCCTCAGCGGTAGCGGTAGGACCGGGACAGCCAGCAGTTCGTGTGCCAGTGGCGGCGTTCGGCAAGACCGGCCGCCGCCCCGAACAGGTGGTCGTCCTTCCACACCACCAGATGGGCAATCCCGGGAACCACCGCAGTGGAGCAGCCGGGGCAGATGTAGGTCTTTTCCGCGTTTTTTGCTGTCATGGTCCGGACCATCCACTCGCCGTCAGGGGCGCTCTCCCTGCGGGCAATTCCTGCCCTGGCACGCTCAAGATCCAGCTCGGGGACTTCCCCGCTGCCCTTCTTTCCTGCGGCCCTGCCGGGAGGTCCTCCCGGTTTTCCGGAGGCCGGGCGGCGGGGGCGGTTGGAACGGGGCATGCCTCCATTCTGCCCCAGCCCCGGTAGTGTGTACGGCGTGCGACTTGTCATAGCCCAATGCTCCGTTGATTACGTAGGCCGGCTTAAAGCCCATCTCCCCCTTGCCACCAGGCTCCTGCTGGTCAAGGCCGACGGCTCGGTGCTGGTCCACTCCGACGGCGGTTCCTATAAGCCGCTGAACTGGATGAGCCCGCCGGCCACCCTCCGTGTGTCGACGCCGGACGACGTTGACCTTGAACTCGGCGTCACGGAGCAGTGGACGGTGCAGTCGGCCAAGACCGACGACAGGCTCATCATCAACATCCATGAGCAGCTCCACGAGTCCTCCCATGACCTGGGCGTGGACCCGGGCCTGATCAAGGACGGCGTCGAGGCGGACCTGCAGCGGCTGCTCGCGGACCAGATCGAGACTCTCGGCGAGGGCTTCTCACTGATCCGTCGCGAATACTTCACGGCGATCGGACCGGTGGACATCCTGGCCAGGGACGCCGCCGGTGCCACCGTAGCCATCGAACTCAAACGCCGTGGCGATATTGACGGCGTGGAGCAGCTGACCCGCTATCTTGAACTGCTGAACCGGGATCCGCGGCTGGCGCCGGTGCGCGGAATCTTCGCGGCCCAGCAGATCAAGCCGCAGGCGAAGGTGCTGGCCAACGACCGCGGGATCGACTGCATCACGCTGGACTACGATGCCATGCGGGGCGTGGACGACAGCGAATCCAGGCTGTTCTAAGCCGCGCCCGCCCCTGACGAGGGCATTCATCCACTTTTTACCCTGGATTTGCAGGATTGGCCGGTCAGAGGCGTTGACCTGACAGAAACGGCATGAAATTCTTAGAACAGTCTTTGTGTAGGTGTTTTTCATGCTCGCAAGACAAGTTGCGAGCGCGAAGCTCCTGCAGGGCCGGTTTCCCAAGGAACGGGCAGTGAAGGATTCTTCTCGCGGAGTGACCGAGTCCAGCACGAGGTGTGCTGGTCTTAGACAAGTTCCACAATGAGGAGAAATAAAAATGGCACAGGGAACCGTCAAGTGGTTCAACGCTGAAAAGGGCTTCGGCTTCATCACCCCGGATGACTCCGATGGCGATGTCTTCGTTCACTACTCCGAGATCCAGACCGGTGGCTTCAAGACCCTCGATGAGAATCAGCGTGTTCAGTTCGAAATCGGTCAGGGCGCCAAGGGCCCCCAGGCAACCGGCGTAACGCTGGTCTGATCCCCCGGTTCGAAGGCCGCTGCGTGCGGCCTTGAACTCATTGAAGATCCCCGGCATGCGTGCCGGGGATCTTCTTGTTTTATGACAACTTGGCACACATGTTTTCGTGGCCGCGCAGAGTTAGCTCCGCGGCCAATCGCCGGCCTCAGCTCACCAGACTCCGGACCAGCCGCGCCCCCTGGCGCAGCGAAAGTCCCGGCAAATAGGCGCGGGTCAGAGCGCGTCCGATTGCCGGCAACTGCAGAGAGTCCTGGTAATACAGGTAGAGTGCGCGGTATTCGGGCTTGAAACGCGATTTGAAGGCCGCCAGCGAGCGGAAGCCGTAGACAGGTTCAAGCGCGTGGCCCACCACATCAAGTATCCGGACCAGGTTCTCCGCCGGATCCGGAGCGTCCTGCTCTTCCCCGTCCCGGGGATGCTGCGCAAGCGGCGAGCCGGAGAGCGATATGACTTTCACGGAGTCCCGCAACTCCAGCACTGCGGAGGCAATCAGGAACTCCATCACCCCTGGAAATCCTTCATCAGCCCGACGCATCACATCCAGCGTCCGGCTGACCACCTTCCCGTCGTCGTAAACGGGCAGCCAACTGGTGACCCCGTGAACGGTGCCTTCGCCGTCAACGGCCAGGCAGCACAGCACCTCGTCATCCATCAGTTCATCAATGCCGCCGAGCGTGAAACCCATTTCGGGAATGGTTTTTGCAGCCGCCCACTCCTCCGACACTTCGCTCAGCCGGGCGCGCAGGTCCGCCGGGAGTCCGTGGTAGGTCCCCCAAACGGCTTTGACGCCTATTTTGGCTGCCCGGTTCAGCGCTGTCCGGACGTTCTGCCATTCCTTGCCCTTGAATTCGAGCTCCTGGATGGCAAGCCTTGTTTCCTGTGCCACGGCTACCCGCTGGAAGCCGCGCCGCTGAAGCAGCGGCCACAATGTGTTGTCGCAGGAATAGAAGGCCGGAATGAGGGCGCCGCTGGCACAGTAGTCAAGGAATTCTTCGGCAGTCCGCAACCGGGCGTCTGCGGCACCGAAGGGACCTGCAAGGGTCAGGGCAACGTTGCCGTGCTGCTGGTAGGCTACAGCGCCACGTCCGTCCGGGCTGAACCAATAGCGGTTAGGCTCCCAGAGAGCCATCCACGACAAGGAATCGCCGCCCTGGTGGAGGAGCTTCCGGGCCTTGGCCCTGTCATCATGCCCGGAATCGCTGCCATGGTGCCGGCCCAGGAGCACGGACCATACCCCGGCCAGCGCCACGAGCCAGAAGACCGGTCCGGCATAGCCGAAGATCAGGGACTCCAGGCTGTTGCGGTCGGCAAACACACGACGGTACAGGTTGGGAAGCGGCACGGGGAGGTACTGCCGGGACAACTCCGCCAGCAGGCCCAGCAGTCCGCCGTCACGTGTCATTCCACCGGCCCCGAACCATGCCACGGTGTAGCTCCCGGCAAGGAAAAGCCAGACACCGCCGACGACGGCGACGAGTTTGCGGCGGGCGCTCGGCACTGTCTCCACCCGGAATTGCCTTCGGTTGGTCCACAGCAGCACGGCGAGCAGGAGGGGCACGATCACCAGCGGCAGGATGTGGGCAAACCCGGAACCCATCGAGGAGGTATGCGGACGGGACGCGTAATGCGGTATCAGGGCAAAAAGGGCCAGATAGACAGCAGCCAGGGCGGTGACGGCCAGCTGGATTGCCAGGGTGATCCGCAGCGCCATCCTGCGGCCGCGGCGCATGCCGTCGGCACAGATCAGCAGCAGGACAACGGGCACCACAGCCACAGCCAGTCCGAACGGTCCGGTGAACCCCGTCCGTCCCACCTCCAGGCACGACGCCTCAACTGTCGGCCCGCAGTTGGCTTCGAGCTGGCCAAGCGTGGGCACAGGATTCAGCACCACGTCCCGGAGCAGAGCCAGCGGACCTGTCGGGGTGCGGGCCACTGCCGTCAGGATGGGCCCCACCGCAAAAACAGCCACCGTCAGGGCCAGGAGGTTCCTGGTCTCACGGCCTGTGGAGCGCGGCGCATGCAGATGGCCGAGGTCCCCCTGGTGCCACCAGCTGGCGGCGAGGCCAAGAACGGCTCCGATCAGGCCAATGACCGTTTCCGGATGCCCCACGTACAGGACCAGCAGGAGGGCAACGGAGAGCACGGCTGTCCGCAGCCGGCGGCGCCAGAGGAGCGGGAGATGGCCACTGGCCGCCAGCGAAACAGTCAGGACAGCGGCGTAGGGCCCGATCAGGCTGTAGTCCGCCATGAGCCCCAGCCAGCCGTCTCCCGCATAACGGGCCAGCTGCGTCACGAGCAGGAACACCGAGACGGCGGCGAACTGGCCGCACAGGAATATGGCACCCGTGCGAAGCGGTCCCAGGCTCCGCTCGGCCAGGCCCATCAGCAGCAGGATCATCAAGGACGCCACCAGATAGGCCAGGGGATTGGTGGCAAAGAAGAGGGAGGTGAACAGCGCCCACCAGGCGCCGCTCCGCAGCCCTGGGGCGCTGACGCCGGCGAGGGGCAGAAGCTCCACCGGCGGACCGCTGAGGTAACTCCCGGTGCCGGCCCCGACGGCCAGGAAGATTCCCAGGGTACAGAGCGTCAGCGGCACTGAACGCAGGTAGGCCCAGAACTTCCGGGCAGTCGGCAACCCGACAGTTGACCAAAGCAGAGCAGGTGCACGGACCTCATTCAGAGCCCTCACTTCTGCCACCCCCACTGCGCGGCCAGGAGTTCGAGCCCCTTGGTCAGGCCCGGACTGAGCATGTCCCATGAATGACCGACGCGCGGGACCTCGTCAGCCCCCACCGTGAAGCCGGCCTCCCGGGCAGCCGCACTGAGCGTCCGAAGGTTGGCCACGAACTCCGGATCGGTGGCGCCTGCCGCGAAGTAGGCCACACTGCCGGGGTACTGCCGCTCACTCATCAACGTCAGCGGCACCTGGGCGTCAAATGCACCGGTGTCGCCATTGAACGCTGCATCAACAGTCTTCTGGCGTTCCTTTGCCAGTGACGGCTCCCTCTCGCTGGCGAAAGCAAGGACGCCTGCATACAGTTCCGGGTGGCGGGTGCCCATCTGGATGGCGCACGTGGCACCGAAACTGAACCCGCCAACCGCCCAATGCCGGTGGTCGGCATCAATGTCAAGATTGCCAGCAATCCATGCCGGCACATCAACGGACATGTAGGTGTCAGCCTTGGCCAGGGCGCTGTCCATGCATAAGTAGTTCGCGGACTGGCTGCCGTTGGGGTCCACCACCACCACCACGGGTGCCACTCCCCCATGCTCCGCCGCGAAACTGTCCATGCGACGCTGCAGCGACCCCCCGGTCAGCCAGTCGGCGGGGCCGCCGGGCTGGCCCGGAACCAGCACCAGGACGGGGAGGCTCGGACGGTTTGACGCGAAGTAGGCAGGCGGCAGGTAAATGTAGGAGTCGCGCGTCTGCAGGCCGGAGGCCGTTGCCGGAATGGAGGCGGTCCGCAGCGCGCCGTCGGGGGGAAGGTCACCGGCAGGCTTCCAGCCGGACAGGGGCTGGGCGGTGCCGCCGGACTGGCGTGTCAGCTCCTGCTCGAGCGGTGGAATGCGGGAAAGGGCCGTCCCGGTAAGGTCCGCCACCGTCCTGTTGAGGCCAAAATAGGCGTTGATCTGCACGGCCCCGAGCAGTATCACAGCCAGCAGGGCAACCCCGTCCAGCGTACGGCGGCGCCATGATCCCGCGGGGAGCCTCAGCAGCAGCAGCAACAGTGCCACTACGGCGGTATACACCCAGGCCAGGACGTCAAACGGAAGTTCATCAGGGAAAGCGGAAGTCAGGTAGATGAGGATCCAGTGGACCAGGAGGACCATGCCGGCTGCTACGGCCAGGGCGGCGGCAACGCTGAGGAACCAGCGACGGCGGGTCAGGGGGCGCGGGCGGAGGATCAAGTACCCGCCGGCAGCCACGCCAAGGACCCAGGCCGCCCAGTACACCGGGCCGTCCGTCAACCTGATATCGGCAATCCAGTCCACGTGCCTAGCGCCAGGTACCTACGCCGACGACCGGCCCGGCTTCGAGCCACGAGGACAGTCCTGTGTAAGCATCGAATTTCATGGCCAGCCGAAGGTCCTGGCCTTCATACCGCAATTCAACGATCACGACGTCGGGCTGGACCTTCACTGCCTCAGCTTCAGTGGGCTTACGGCGGCCGAGCAGTTCCAGGGAACTGCGCTTGAATTTGTGTTTGGGGCGGACGCTCAACGAGAGCAGCCGGAACCACTCAAGATCGTTGTCCTGGTAACGACAAACCCCCATCTGCCAGCTGTTTCCAGCTACGCAAATGGAGGCGTCCGCCGTCCCGAGGGCGCGCCGCAGGTTGAAGCGGCGCACCCCGGAAAGGCACAGTGCAATAATCAGCAATCCGAAGGCGATTGCCAGTGCGATGAACGTAAGCGTCGGAGCGTCCATCAGGGTCGTGCTAGCGGATCCCAGCAGTAGCCGCGTCACCCAGTTGGGCGTTGTCAGCAACAATCACCACGCGGTTGTTGTCGACGGAGAAGAATCCGCCGTCAACAGTTACGGCAATGCGGTCCCCTGAAACCGGCTCGATGGCCAGTTCACCTTCGGCCAGGATCGCCAGCAGGGGCGAGTGGCCGGGCAGGATTCCGATTTCACCATCGCTGGTGCGGGCCTTGACCATCTTGGCCGCTCCGGACCACACGAAGTGATCCGCTGCGACAATCTCAACCTCAAGCTCAGCCATATTACTTGGTCTGTTCCTGGATCTTGGCCCACTGGCGCTCAACGTCATCCAGGCCGCCGACGTTGAAGAACGCCTGCTCTGCAATGTGGTCGAGGTCGCCGTCGCAGATGGCAGTGAAGCCTTCAATAGTGTCCTTGATGGCAACCGTAGAGCCTTCGACGCCGGTGAACTGCTTGGCGGTGTAGGTGTTCTGGGAGAGGAACTGCTGGATACGGCGTGCACGCGACACGACGATCTTGTCCTCTTCCGAGAGCTCATCGACACCGAGGATGGCGATGATGTCCTGGAGTTCCTTGTTCTTCTGCAGGATCTGCTTCACACGGACAGCCGTGTTGTAGTGATCCTTGCCGATGTACTGGGGATCCAGGATTCGGGAAGTCGACGTCAGCGGGTCAACGGCCGGGTACAGACCACGGGAGGCAATTTCACGGGAAAGTTCCGTGGTTGCATCGAGGTGTGCGAAGGTCGTGGCCGGGGCCGGGTCGGTGTAGTCATCTGCGGGAACGTAGATGGCCTGCATCGAGGTGATGGAGTGGCCCTTGGTGGACGTGATGCGCTCCTGGAGGAGTCCCATCTCGTCTGCCAGGTTGGGCTGGTAGCCCACAGCCGAAGGCATGCGGCCGAGGAGGGTGGAAACCTCGGAACCTGCCTGCGTGAAGCGGAAGATGTTGTCGATGAAGAGCAACACGTCCTGGTTCTGGACATCGCGGAAGTATTCCGCCATGGTCAGGGCAGAAAGGGCCACGCGAAGACGCGTTCCCGGCGGCTCATCCATCTGGCCGAATACAAGGGCGGTGTCCTTGAGGACGCCCGCCTCTTCCATTTCAACCCAGAGGTCGTTGCCCTCACGGGTACGCTCGCCGACACCGGCGAATACGGAAGTACCACCGAAGTTGCGGGCAACACGGGTGATCATTTCCTGGATCAGGACGGTCTTGCCAACACCGGCGCCGCCGAAGAGGCCGATCTTTCCACCCTTGATGTACGGGGTGAGGAGGTCGATGACCTTGATGCCGGTTTCCAGCATCTCGGTGGAGCCTTCAAGGGTTGCGAAGGCAGGTGCCTTGCGGTGGATCGGCCAGTAGTCCGAAGCCTGGATCTCGGACTCGTCAACGTCGAGGGGCTTGCCCAGCACGTTGAAGATGTGACCCTTGACGCCGTCGCCAACGGGCACGGTGATGGGCGAACCGGTGTCCACAACGCTGGTACCGCGGACGAGTCCGTCGGTGGCCTGCAGGGAGATGGCGCGAATGAGGTTGTCACCGAGGTGCAGGGCAACCTCGAACGTGACGGTCTTGGTTTCACCGTTGAGAGTAATCTCCGTGGTGAGGGCGTTGTAAATCGAGGGGATTGCGTCAGCCGGGAATTCGACGTCGACAACCGGGCCAATAACACGGGCAATACGGCCGGTAGCACCGGACGTTGCTGCTACGTGTTCGGTAGCGGTGGCAGTCATCTCTCTCACTTCACTCAGTAGATGGCGTGGGGTTTAAGTTTGTTCTTTGGTGCAGGTACTGCTGGACCGGACCGTGCTGGCTAGGACGCACTCAAGGCGTCGGCACCTGCAACGATTTCGGAAAGCTCCTGCGTAATTTCAGCCTGGCGGGCAGTGTTGCGCAGACGCGTGTACTTCTTGATGAGGTCCGTGGCGTTGTCACCCGCGGACTTCATCGCCCGCTGACGGGCTGCGAGCTCGGAAGCTGCTGCCTGCAACATGGCGGCGAAAATACGTGACTCGATGTAGCGCGGAAGCAGAGCATCAAGAACCTGCTCAGTTTCCGGCTCGAATTCATAGAGCGGCAGGAGGTCCGACTCGGACGCAGCCTTCTCTTCGACAACCTCGAGGGGAAGCAGACGGATGACAGTAGGTTCCTGCGTCACCATGGACTTGAAGCGGGTATAGACAACATGGATCTCGTCAACGCCACCCTCTTCGTATGCGGTGGCGAAGTCCTCCAGCAGTGCAGCACCAACCTCGCGTGCAACTTCGAACACCGGGGCGTCCGTGTTGCCGGTCCAGCCGCGCTCGAAGGCACGGTTCCGGAAATCGAAGTACGCCTGCGCCTTGCGGCCCATCACGTAGGTCTTGACTTCCTTGCCCTCCTCGTGGAGCAGCTCAATCAGGCCTTCAGCCTGCTTGAGTACCGTCGCGGAGTAGGATCCTGCAAGGCCTCGGTCAGCGGTGATGATCAGGACGGCGGCGCGGCGGATCTGTGCCGGCTCGGTGACCAGCGGGTGGTCGATCTCGCTCTGGCTTGCCACAGCAGAAACGGCACGCGTGATCGCGTTTGCGTAAGGCAGTGAAGCCGCTACGCGTGCGCGGGCCTTGCCGATGCGCGAGGTAGCGATCAGTTCCATCGCCTTGAAGATCTTGCGCATCGACGTGGTCGAGCTGATCTTCTGGCGGTAGACCCGAATCTGGGCTCCCATACTTTTCCTTTCCTAAGATCCCGATGGCCGGGACTGCCGGAAACCCGAAGGGCCTCCGGCAGTCCCTGCCAGCGAAACTAGCGCTTCTGCTTGACGATTTTTTCCTGGTCGACCTGAGCCTCGTCGATGGCTTCGTGCTCCTCGTGGCCGGCACCTACCAGGAGGTTGTCACCCTGGCCGAAGAAGCCCTTCTTGAAGGACACGATCGCGGTCTTCAGTGCTTCAGCGGTGTCATCGTCCATGACGTTGGTCTGCGCCAGCGTGGTCAGGATGGAGGACTTGTGCTTGAGGTGCTCCAGGAACTCGGTCTCGAAGCGGTTGATGTCCTCAACCGGGACCTCATCAAGGTGGCCGTTGGTACCGGCCCAGATGGACACGACCTGGTTCTCAACCGGGAACGGTGAGTACTGGCCCTGCTTGAGCAGTTCCATGAGGCGCGCACCGCGGGTCAGCTGCTGGCGCGATGCGGCGTCGAGGTCCGACGCGAACATTGCGAAAGCCTGCATGTCACGGTACTGGGCCAGTTCCAGCTTCAACGTGCCGGAAACCTTCTTCATGGACTTCACCTGTGCAGCGCCACCCACGCGGGAGACGGAGACACCGACGTCCACGGCGGGACGCTGGTTGGCGTTGAAGAGGTCCGACTGCAGGAAGATCTGGCCATCGGTAATGGAGATCACGTTGGTCGGGATGTACGCCGAGACGTCGTTGGCCTTGGTTTCGATGAGCGGCAGGCCGGTCATCGAACCCGCACCGAGCTCATCGGAGAGCTTGGCACAACGCTCCAGCAGACGGGAGTGCAAGTAGAAGACGTCACCCGGGTAGGCTTCGCGTCCCGGCGGACGGCGCAGCAGCAGCGACACAGCGCGGTAGGCCTCAGCCTGCTTGGAGAGGTCATCGAACACGATCAGGACGTGCTTGCCGCCGTACATCCAGTGCTGGCCGATAGCCGAGCCGGCGTACGGTGCCAGGTACTTGAATCCTGCGGGGTCAGACGCGGGGGAAGCCACAATGGTGGTGTATTCCAGTGCGCCGTTGTCCTCGAGTGTCTGGCGGACAGCAGCGATCGTGGATGCCTTCTGGCCGATTGCCACGTAGATGCAGCGCACCTGCTTGTTGACATCCCCTGAAGCCCAGTTGGCCTTCTGGTTGATGATGGTGTCGATGGCGATAGCCGACTTGCCGGTCTGGCGGTCACCGATGATCAGCTGACGCTGTCCGCGGCCGATCGGGATCATGGCGTCGATAGCCTTCAGACCGGTCTGCATCGGCTCGTGAACCGACTTGCGTGCGGTCACGCCGGGCGCCTGGAGTTCCAGGGCACGGGTGGTTTCGGCCTTGATCTCGCCAAGGTCATCGATGGGCTGGCCCAGCGGGTCAACCACGCGGCCGAGGAAGGCGTCGCCTACCGGTACGGACAGGACCTGTCCGGTGCGGTGGACTTCCTGGCCTTCTTCGATTCCCGTGAAGTCACCGAGGATGATGACACCGATTTCGCGGACGTCGAGGTTCTGGGCCAGGCCCAGGGTGCCGTCTTCGAAGCGAAGCAGCTCGTTCGCCATGACCGAGGGAAGGCCCTCAACACGGGCGATGCCGTCACCTGCGGTCGTTACACGGCCGACCTCTACGCGCTCAGCGTTTCCGGGTTCGTAGGACGCCGCGAACTCGTTCAACGCAATACGGACGTCGTCGGCGTTGATGGTCAATTCGGCCATCTGCAGTCCCTGCTCTCCTGTTTTCGTGATCATCGTTGCTCACGATGACCGGGGTTTCGTTTCGTTAAGTTGTGCTTGTCCGGCTAACCGGCCAGTTGACGCTGAAGCTGGCCCAGCCGGGTGATAAGCGAAGCGTCGAGCACTTCGTCACCCACCTGGACACGGATTCCGCCGATCAGTTCAGGATCAACACTGATGTTGATCTTGAGCTCGCGCCCGTACAGGGCATTGAGCCCTGACTGGAGGCGTGCATACTGCGTCTCCGTGAGGGGACGCGTCACCTTGACCGTTGCAATCCAGCGCTGCTGCCGCTTGGCTGCGAGCTCGGCAAACCGGGCCACCAGCTTCGTCGGCTTGATGCCGCGTGGCTGTGAAACTGCCTGGCCAATGAGGACCTTTGCTTCCTCACTTGAGCCGGGCACCAGCTTCTCCGCCAAGCTGATCTTCGCTGCAGCACTGGCCTGCGGCTCCGACAGAGCACGTTGTACCTCGTGGTTGGAGGCAACGGCGTGGTTGAAGGAGAACAGATCGTTCTCCAGTTCTTCCAGCCCAGAGAGTCCGGAGGCAGAAACGGCCGACTTGTTTTCAGCAACGGCTATGACCACCGTTGCGGCAAGCGTCTCGAGTGCATCGCCGATATCCCGGGCCGATGCCCAGCGTGAGCTGGCCAGTCCGGCCGCGATATCCGCAGCATCAGCGGAGACTTTTCCGCCAACAAGCTGCTTGACCAGCGCCGACTTTTCGTCACCATTGCGGGACGGGTCAGTCAGGGCGCGGCGCAAGCCAGCCGAGCTGTCCACCGTTCCCAGGATTCCGAAGAGTTCCTTTGCCAACTGCAGCGAGGCAAACGGAAGCTGGGCTTCCAGTTTGGTCAGCGCCGTGGTCAGCGATTCGCTCGATACACCTGACATTACTTAGCTGCACCTGCGTTCTGGTTCTCCAGATCTGCAAGGAAGCGGTCAACAACGCGGGCGGAACGCTCGTCATCGTTGAGCGCCTCGCCAACGATGCGGCCTGCCAGCGTAGTGGCCAGCGTGCCTACCTCGGAGCGCAGCGACACAACTGCGGCCTGGCGCTCCGATTCGATCTGCACGTGTGCCTGGGCTGTGATGCGTGCAGACTCTGCAGCTGCCTTCTCCTTCAGGTCCGCAAGGATCTGGGCGCCTTCGGCACGGGCTTCCTCGCGGATGCGGTTGGCTTCCGCGCGGGCATCATTGAGCTGCTGCTTGTACTCTTCGAGGGCAGCGGATGCTTCCGCCTGGGCCTTTTCAGCCTTGGCGATACCGCCTTCGATTGCCTCAGCGCGCTCTGCAAACGTCTTCTCGAACATCGGGACAATGAACTTGACCACGATGAACATGAGGACAGCAAAGCCGACGAGGACAACGCCCATTTCCCAGACGTTGGGTACCAGTGGGTTAGCCTCAGTGGCAGCTGAGATGATCACCTGGTTCATAATTCACCCGTCCTTATCTACTCGGTCTTGGATGTTCGCTTGGTTCTGAAGTCAGACTTAGAGAACGAAAGCGAAGACCAGGCCGAGGATGGCGAGGGCTTCAGTCAGCGCGAGGCCGAGGAATGCGATCGGCTGCAGGACGCGCTGGGCTTCCGGCTGACGTGCGACGCCGTTGATGTAAGCGGCGAACACGAGACCAACACCGATACCACCGCCGATTGCGGACAGACCGTAACCTACGAGGTTGAGATTGCCTTCCATTTTATTCCTTTCAAGATGCCATCTATGTGGCAGGTTGTTTGGTTTGCTTCATCCCCGCAAGGGGAAGTTTGTGGATGCCTAGTGGCTGTCCGCGTGCAGAGCGCCTTCGATGTAGATGGCGGTAAGCAGCGTGAAGACGTAGGCCTGGAGCGCCATGATCAGCGCCTCCAGCATGTACATGGCGATAGCGCCGCCAAGGACGAGGAGCGAAGTGCCCTTGAGCAGGATGTTCTCCTGCATGATGAGGTACTCGATGCCGGAGCCTGCAATCATGACGATCAGGTGTCCGGCCAGCATGGTGGCAAACAGACGGAGGCTGTGCGTGACCGGCCGGACGAGGAAGTTGGAGATGATCTCGATCGGGATGATCAGCGGAAGGATGTAGACCGGTACGCCGGAGGGTACGGTGGCCAGCTTGAAGTACTTCAGGCCGTTCTTCCGGATGCCGATGGCAATCCAGGTGACGTAAACAATGCCCGCAAGGACATAGGCGCCGCCGACGTGCGAGAAGCTCGGGAGCTGGAGCACGGGAATGGCGCCGTAGATGTTGTTTACGAGGATAAAGAAGAAGAGGCTGAACAACAGCGGCACATACTTCATGAAATCTTTGCCGCCGATAATGTCCTTGGCGATGCTGTTACGCACAAAGCCGTAGGCCATTTCACCAGCGAACTGGAGCTTGCCGGGGACAAGCTGCTGCTTACGGGCAGCTAGCAGAAAGAATGTAGCGATAATGACGACCGACAGGATAACCAGCAGCATCTGCTTGGAGAATCCGTCCGCCACCCCCCACGGCAGGATTGCCGGCAGGTGCATTTCTTCAATTCCTGGAGGAGTAAACTCTCCAGAATCTTGGGCCGGGAGCGCAAGCGCGATCAACGCGTTTCCTCTCTGCAGTGTCCATCATTGGGCGTATGTCGGGGACCGGCGGGTTTTCGCTCCGCAGTTCCCCCTGTGAAATTATTTGGCATTAGTGTTTCCGTCTGCGGACGGGCCGCTCCCTGCGTCGCTCTTACCGGAAGTGTTTCTTGAACTGGTAAGGCCATGCATGTGGGAAAGATAGAAACCTCCGACAGCTCCAAGCAGAGCGCCTGCGAGCACGATCCAGCGGGTTCCCCACAGATAATCCAGACCCCACCCTATCAAACTCCAGACGATGATTCCGCCAATTATGTAGCTGAAGACGGCCATCCCGGCGTTGTATCCGCCGTCACTGTTTTCCGCAGATACCCCGGGTGTGGAGGCGGTGGTTTTGGAGCTGCCGGCACCTTTTCCGGGCGTGTGCTTCGACTCAGGCATTGCGGGTATCCTCGGCTTCCGGGTCGTTGTAGATCTGCAGCCGGGCCCTGCTGAACGCATATAGCTCGGCCGCCTGCCACACGACCACCGTGGCAACTGCCCCAATGACGAACCACCGGCTGTTCAGCCAGGCGGGCGCCCCCAGCACCAGAAGCACGACGGCGAAGCCCACAACTTTGATGAAGTAGGTCGCCACGAACATGCCGATTGCGCCTGAAGGATTGCTGCGGCCCACGAAGTGGCCAACCAGGAGGCTGACGGCGAAGAAGAGCATCACCAGCAGGCCGCCAAAGATGGACGACAGCGCAGCCGCTGCCCCGTCCAGAAGGAGGGCAGCAAGGCTGGTGAGCAGCAGGGCGCCTCCCCCGGCCACCGAACTGACGGCCAGAAGGCGCAACCACAAGGATTTTGTGGGACCTGAGACACCAACGGGTCCGGAGCCGGACGTTGGTCCGGGTTCGGCGTTGGAGGTCATGAGATCCCAATCGTCGAGGGTGTTTGCTGGATTAAAGGTCGCGGCGAAGTGCCGCACCTGAATTCTACACGAGATAGAACATGGCGGCGCCCCGGTAGGCGTCGCGCGGCCCCGCAGCCTAGGACACCGGCGCCCGGGTGACCTTCCGGCGCCGACGGAAGCGCCGTATCAGGTCCGGCGAAACGAGATAAAGCGCCAGGACGGCGAGACTTACGGCGACACACAGCACCACGGTGGGCAGCGCTGCAGTGGCGGCAATGAAGCTGAGCACGATGAGAACGGCTGTGCAGGCAGCGACCGTGCCGGCCGACTGCAGGTGTGAAAAGCCGACGTCGGTCAGCCGCTGGTAAACGTGCTCGCGGTGGGACGCGTACCACCGTTCCCCCGCGCTGATCCTGCGCAGCAGCGTATAGCCGGTGTCGGCCACGTAAACCAGGATCGGGGCCAGTACGTACTCCACATAGACGCCGCTGAAGAAACCGGCTACCGCCAGGGCCGCAACCGAGGCGCCGAGCAGGTAACTGCCGACGTCGCCCAGGAAGACGGAGCCCCGGGAGAGGTTCCACGGCAGGAAACCCAGGAAGGCCATGGCCAGCACGGCGCCGCCGGCGGTCAGCCACGGCAGCCCGGTCAGCTGCCCGGCCACCGCATAGGCCGAGCCGGCGAGGATTCCATGGAAGCTGGAAATGCCGTTGACTCCGTCCATGAAGTTGGCGATGTTGATGTAGGCCGCAATGGCCAGCGCCGCCAGCGGTAGCCACCAGAAGGACTGGCCGGTGAGATAGATCAGGGCGGCAGAACCCAGGGCGCCGATCCCCAGCTGCGCGGCCGCCCGGCCACGGATGGAAAGCCCTCGGAGGTCTTCGATCCAGCCAACCACTGCGCTTGCCATAATGATCACCAGGACAACCAGGAAGACCGAGCGGTCCACCGTCACCGCCCCCAGCACGACGGCGGCCGCGTATCCGATGCCGGTGGCCAGGGAAACGGCCACCCCCATGCCCCGGATCGTGGTCCGGCCGTGCGAAGACCGGGCCGACGGAACATCCACGACGCCCATCCTGACCAGCCACGGCTTGACCGCGAACGGCAGCAGGACGCTGGCCAGCAGGGTGATGCCGGCGGCGAGCCAGACCGGCATCATGACGCCGCCCTGACGTTCTGGCCGGGTTCATCGGCTTCTTCGTCGGGGATCGATGCGATGTCGATTCCCTGCTCGGCCTCGCAGCGGGCCAGCCAGACATCAATGTCCAGCGCGGCGGGATCCTGTTCCTGGGCCCTGGTGTGCGAAATCTTCGGATGCAGGGGGCGTTGGTCCAGCTCGCCGATGCCAACGAGTTCCTCGTGAAGCTTCTCGCCAGGCCGAAGCCCGGTGTAGACGATGTCCACCTTCTTGCCGGACATGGCGATCATCCGCTGGGCAACGTCCAGGATCTTGACCGGCTCCCCCATGTCCAGGATCATTACTTCGCCGCCCCGTCCGATCGCGCCGGCCTGGATCACCAGCTGGCAGGCTTCCGGGATGGTCATGAAGAACCGGGTGACTTCGGGATCTGTGACGGTCACGGGCCCGCCGACGCGGATCTGTTCGGTGAAAAGCGGGAGCATGGAGCCGCGGCTGCCCATCACATTGCCGAACCGGACGGAGACGAATTTCCGGCCGGTCTGGCCGGCCATCCAGGCAGCCAGCTTCTCGGCGACGCGCTTTGAATGACCCAGCGCCGTCGTCGGGTTGGCTGCCTTGTCGGTGGAGATGTTCACAAAGTGCGAAACGCCGGCGTGCTCGGCCGCCCGGAGCACGTTCAGGGTGCCAAGGACGTTTGTTTTCCAGGCCTCGACCGGATACTGCTGCAACAGCGGCGCGTGTTTGAGGGCGGCGGCGTGGAAGACCACCTCGGGGCAGCGGTCCTGGAAGATCTCCCGGAGGGCGGCCCCGTCGCGGATGCTGGCCAGGACCGTGTCGCGGCCGGCGAGCAGCCCGCGGCCTGTGATGGAGATCTGGGTGTGCTGCAGTCCTGTTTCGTCGTGGTCAAGCATGATCAGTTCCGCCGGCGAAAACTGGACGATCTGGCGGCACAGCTCGGAGCCGATCGAACCGCCCGCGCCCGTGACCAGGACGCGCTTGCCCTTGATGTAGCCGGCGATCTCGTCCACTTTGATGTCCACCGGGCGTCGTCCGATCAGGTCCTCGACCGCCACATCGCGGAAATCGGAGAAACCCTCCGGGGCCCCCCGGCCCAGCATGTCCCGGAGCGGAGGCAGGACCAGCACCCTGACGTTCATGCCGGCGACGGCGTCGGAAATCCGCCGGACCACGGAAGCCTCGACATTGGCAAACGCCAGCACCAGGACGGTGGCGCGGGTGCGCCGGATGATGGCCGGCAGGTCGTCGCCGCGGCCCTGGACCTGGACCCCGGAGAGCCGCAGATGCTTCTTGCCGGGATCGTCGTCGATCAGCCCCACCGGGAAGTAGGGCGAATCGGCGTCCTGCAGCATGCGGGTCAGCAGCGAGTTGCCGAGGAAGCCCGCACCGTAGATCAGGGTGTTTTGGGCGCTGTCGCCGGGACGGTTCTTGCTCTCCGCATAGAGCCGCTTGGCGTAGCGGGCCGCCCCCATGAAGAGGCAGGCGAACGGGAACGCTATGAGCCCCACGCTGCGCCCGATCCCGATGTCTTCATAGAGTACGAGCAGGCTCAGGGTGATGGAGGCGGCCACAATCACGGTGACGAAGACCAGGGCCTTGGCTTCCTGGAAGCTGCCGAACGGATACCTGCCGCGGTACAGCGCCAGCCCGTAGCCGGCGAGTGCCTGGACCACGATGGCCAGCGCCATAATGACCATGGCACTGACAAGCTGTTCTTCGCGTACGCCCATTTCGTAGCGCAGCAGCAGCGCCAGGACGATCGCTACGACCCACGACATCGAATCGAGGAAGAGCTGGATCCAGATCCACAGCGGAGGCTTCTTCTCTTCAGGTGTTGCGGCAGGTCCGCGCGCTTCAGATTTCGTAGTCAACAGAGATTGCAACCGACTTCCACTACCACGGCGGCATGCGCCTGTTTCAAAAATTACCCGGCCGTGCACTTGCCGGAATGCAGCCGGGTCTTCCTCGATACTAATCGCTGACAGGCCGTAAACCCGGTTACGTGTCGGCGGGAGGGGCCCGGACCCCCGTTCAGATCCGGAGTCAGTCCGGTCTCCGGCCTGCCGCGGGGACCACCGGCGGCATCGGCTGCCAACTGCTGTCGGCGAGGATGGTGCGCGATTCGCGCCACCCCTGCCACAACGCACCGGCCCCCTTCAGACTGCGTTCGACCAGCACCAGCCGCACAATTTCCTTCGCATAGGTCAGGGCTGTGCCGGCGCCGAATCCGAGCCGGTTGTACTTGCCGTAAGCACGCAGGTACTGCGCCACGTGTCCCCGGTTCCGCATCACGTAGCGCCGGCTGAGGTCGGAGGAATCGTTGAGGTGGCGAAGCCCAAGATCCACTTGCCGCTGGGCCCGGACTTTCTTGATGACAAAGGCGTTCACATAGACCACCGGGGTCTGCTGTGCAGCGAGCCAGCCGTAGATGAGGTCGTCCCAGGTGATGAAGAACCGGGGGTCCGGCAGCCCTATGTTCCGGGCCAGCGTCGCCTTGATCAGCATTCCCTCGAAATTTCCGACGTTGGTGCGGAAAACCTCGGATTTGCGGAAGACATCCCCCGAAACCGGCAGGAAGACGCCGAGCGCCTCAACGAAGTGGTGCTGCCAGAAGAAAGGCTTGCCCGCCGCGTCATAGCGGCGGCCGATCATGCAGGAGTAATCGGCGGTGAACCTGTCCAGCGCCTCCACCGCCCCGGGGAGCACCTCGACGTCGTCGTCCATCAGCCACAGCCACTCGGCGCCGGCCGCAAGCGCAAGCTCGACACCGCGGGAGAACCCGCCCGAGCCGCCCACGTTCGCGGGCAGCCGCTCATACTGGATGGGCAGCCCACCGGCCGCAATGGCACGGGATACGACCTCCTCCGTGTGATCGCTGCTGGCGTTGTCCACCACCAGGATCCGGTCCGGCCGGGTGCCGAGGCGGCTGAAGGAGTCCAGCAGGTTCTGCAGGAAATCGGCACGGTTGTAGGTGACGACGACGGCGTAAAGGTTCTTCACGCCGGCCTAGCTGTTGCTGGACATCAGTTGGGCGGGCGAGCCGAAGCCCTTTCCGCGGAAGCCTGTGGAGTAGGCACCGAACCAGTGTGCCAGACCCTTGAAGTCGCCGGTCTTCAGGAAGTAATACGGGAAGCCCACAATGTCCGCGCTGAACCACCGCAGGTTCCGGTACTTGCGGGTGAGGTAGCCGCGGTTGCGGAAGTAGCAGTACCGCTTGAATTCGCCCTCGGGAATGACGGGGGTGATGAAGCCGCCGAAGAGCGGCTTCATTTCGGTCCAGGTGGCCGGGTGCTGGACGGCGACGGTGGCGAGGGTTCCGTACTTGAGGCCGGCCTTCTTGACCCGTGAGAGGAAATCGACCTCATCGCCGCGGATGAAGAACTTCACGTCGGGGATGCCGATCCTGTAGAACACTTCCGTGCGGATCAGGGCGCCGTTGAAGAAGTGCACCATGTCCGGCAGGTAGCCCATCGGGGCCAGCCGGGAGCGGTCGTTGGTCAGCAGGCCGTTGATCCGGAAGTTGAACGAGAGCCGGTTGGGATCCGCCGTGGCGGCAACGAGCGGGCTGATGATATCGAGCTGGTGTTCCTCCGCGGATTTGAGCAGCTCGGCGAGGCAGGTCGCATCCTCAGGGTGGCCGTCGTCGTCCATCATCCAGATCCACTCCGCGCCGCTGGCCATGGCGGCCAGGATTGCGTAGGCGAATCCCCCGGCCCCGCCGAGGTTTGCCTCGGAGCGAAGGTAATTGATGTTGTCCCCGCCGGCTTTGACGACGTCGGTGGCCGGGACGGTGCCCGAGTCCACCAGCGCGATGGAGTGGATGGGGGCGGTCTGCTCGGCCAGCCCCTTCAGGAGGAGCGTAAGTTCCTCGTGCCGGTCAAAGGTTACTGCCGCGACGGCGACTTTGGGCTGCATGTCAGTTCCTCGGTGAATCGTCGACGGCGGTCGTGGCACTGTTTTCGACGGCCGGCGTTTCTGTGGTGCTGTCCTCAGCGGCCGGAACTTCTTCCGCCGGTTCCTCGGCCATCGGGATCTCGCCGAGTCCGAGGACGCCGGGGACGTGTTCGCGGAGCTGATCCAGGGACACTGCGCCGTTGCGCACCACCCGCAGGAGGGGTCCGGTGGCGTCCACGATGGTGGACGGCACGGCTTCAGTTCCTTCCACCGGCCGGAAGCCGCCTTCGAGGTAGACCTCCACGGATTCGGCGAGCTGCTCGCGTGCCTCCGCGGCTGTCTGTGCCGGGGCGTGGCCGGTCCGGTTGGCAGAGGACACAGCCAGCGGACCGGTCAGCGTCAGGAGTTCCTGTGCGACCTCATCGGCGGGCATCCGGAGGGCAACTGTCCCGCGGGTCTCGCCGAGGTCCCAGTCCAGGGACGGCTGGGCGTGCAGGATCAGGGTCAGGCCGCCGGGCCAGAAGGCCTCAGCGAGTTTGCGGGCATCGGCCGAAATATCCGTGGCGAGTCCGTCCAGTGCGTTGATCCTGGGGATGAGCACCGGCGGAGGCATGGTGCGGCTGCGCCCCTTGGAGACCAGCAGCATGGTCACGGCCTGCGGCGAAAAGGCGTCAGCAGCAATCCCGTAGACGGTGTCAGTGGGAAACACCACGCACTTCTTTTCGTTGATGGCGCGCTGGGCATGTTCCAGCCCCAGGGCACGCTGATCCTCTGAGGTGCAGTTGTAGGTTGTGGTCACTGGCCTATTCTTTCATCACTCGTTGTGCGGTCCGGCAAGCACTGCGCTGGTGGCGCGTTCCTTGCCGTTGAGGTCCAGGTGCGTGGTGATCTCCGTCCAGACACCGGTCCGCTTCATCATTCCGGCGATCCAGGCGGACTGGATTTCCGCGTGTTCCATCACGAAGTACCCACCCGGAACCAGCAGCCGGGCAGCCGAGGCGGCCGCCGCCGTCGGAAGTTCCATGCCGTCCGCTCCCCCGCCGTACAGTGCTTCAGGGGGATCGTGGAGTGCCACTTCGGGTTCGTTGGGGATTGCCTCGGAGGGGATGTACGGCGGATTGGAAACCACGACGTCGAAGGTCCCGTTGAGTTCGGGCAGCGCGTTCCGCATGTCCCCCAGGACGAGCTTCACGCCCAAGGGAGCGAGGTTCTTTGCTGCCCAGGCGTGGGCGAAGGGGCTGAACTCCACGGCATGCACTTCCGCGCCCGGAACCTCGTGCGCGAGGGAGCCGGCAATCGCACCGGACCCCGTACCCAGGTCCACGATCCGGGGGTGGGCCACGCCTTTGACATGGTCAATGACCAGCTGGACCACTGATTCTGTTTCCGGCCGCGGGATGAACACGCCAGGCCCGACGGCCAGTTCGAGGTAACGGAAATGCGCGACGCCGGTGATGTGCTGCAGCGGGATCCGCCGGGCGCGCTCGGCAATCAGTTCCGCGTACCCAGCAGGTGCCGGCGAGTCCCCCAGCATCATCGCCCGCAGGCGGCCAAGCCCCACACCGAGGAGGTGGTCGGCCAGCAGTTCCGCGTCGACGCGGGGGCTGGGAACCCCGGCGTCGCGCAGGATGGCTGTGGCCTCGCTGACCGCAGCCGCGAGGGACTGTCCGGACCCCGGTGCCGTGGGCTCGCTTGTCACAGTAACTCAGTTGTCACAGGGTCCGGCTATTCGCCGATGGCGTCCAGGCGTGCCTGTTCGTCCATCTCGATGGCGGACTGGATAACCGGCTCCA
Source organism: Pseudarthrobacter cremeus (assembly GCF_051857465.1). Taxonomy (NCBI): domain Bacteria; kingdom Bacillati; phylum Actinomycetota; class Actinomycetes; order Micrococcales; family Micrococcaceae; genus Pseudarthrobacter; species Pseudarthrobacter cremeus. The sequence continues at coordinate 823,197 of NZ_JBPZHC010000001.1, forward strand.
GGTCGCCGTTCATCACCTGGTCCAGGTTGTACGCCTTGTAGCCGGTGCGGTGGTCCGCGATCCGGTTTTCCGGGTAGTTGTAGGTGCGGATGCGCTCGGAACGGTCCATGGTGCGGATCTGCGACTTGCGCTGGGCCGAGTTCTCGGCGTCGATGATCTCCTGCTGGTGCGCCAGGATGCGGGCGCGGAGCACGCGCATGCCGGCTTCGCGGTTCTGCAGCTGGGATTTCTCGTTCTGCATGGCCACCACGATCCCGGTGGGAAGGTGCGTGATGCGCACCGCGGAGTCCGTGGTGTTCACGGACTGGCCGCCGGGACCGGAGGACCGGTATACGTCGATTTTGAGGTCGTTGGGGCTGATGTCCAGCTCTTCGGGCTCGTCGACCTCAGGCAGCACCAGGACGCCCGCAGCGGAGGTGTGAATGCGTCCTTGCGATTCGGTGACAGGGACCCGCTGCACCCGGTGCACGCCGCCCTCGAACTTGAGCCGCGCGTAGACACCCTCAGCAGGATCGTTCGAGCTGCCCTTGACGGCCATCTGGACGTCTTTGTAGCCGCCCAGATCTGATTCCGTGGCGGAAATAAGTTCAGTCTTCCAGCCGCGTGATTCCGCGTACCGGGTGTACATCCGCAGGAGGTCGCCGGCGAACAGCGCAGCTTCGTCGCCGCCCTCGCCGCCCTTGACCTCAAGGATCACGTTGCGGGCGTCGTCGGGGTCCCGCGGAATGAGCAGGCGCCGCAGCTTGGCAGAAGCAGCCTCCATGGCCGCCTCAAGCTCGGGAACCTCGGCAGCGAACTCGGGGTCCTCCCCCGCCATCTCCTGAGCAGCCGCGAGGTCATCGCGGATGGCCTCCCACTTGTGATAGGCCTCAACAATGCCGTTGAGCTGGGCGGACCGCCGCCCGAGCTTCCGAGCCAGCCGCTGGTCAGCGTAAACAGCAGGATCCCCCAGCTGCGCCTGGATAGCATCATGCTCATCAAGCAGGCCCTGTACGGACTCAAACATTTTCAAAACCTCTTTCGACTCTTTACAAGTCTAGTTACTGCAACGCGGGGTCACTTACCGCCCAATCTAAGGCGGCAGAATCATACGGTCGTTGCAACATCTGATTTCTGGAGGTTGCCATGCCGAGTGGTTTTCGGGCGCCCGATGCGCTGAAGGATGAGTTCTTTTCGCTTCTGCGGCAGGGGGTGTCGGTGAA